>NZ_JBQFQE010000001.1:0-620765 GCF_056536725.1 Ruegeria sp. CJ3 | reverse complement strand
AAACCAGACCTCAAAGACTACCTCCTCGGCCCAAACGCCGCCAGAGTCGTCAGACACTCGGAAGTGTCGGTCTACGTCGTCAGATAGGGGCTGAGACTCAATACCCGGTCATTTCCAGATAGCCGCGCCCCGTGTGGCTACCCGCCATGGCGACCGGGCCTTCCCAGTATTCGAAGCTTGTTCCCATCCACGATTTTGGAGTCAGAGCGTTGATCACTACGTCAACGCCGCGCTGGGGCAATCTCACTTGCCATTTGACCGGGATGTCCCGCTGCGCGACATGCTCGGTTTCGAGCGGGGTCAGGATGACAGAGCCATCGGGCAAAGCTTCGGTCCGGCCATCGGACCCGATCCACGTGGCGGCAGTGAAATCTCCACGATCGCCGCGCAGACGAAAGGCCATCAGCTTGTCACCACCGTCGAAGCTGAGCGAGAACCAATCCCAGCCGCTCTGATCCTCTGCCAGTGGTTGCGAGGACCACTCGCGGTCCAACCAGCCGCGGCCGGTTACAGCAACGTCACCCTCCGGCAGGTGCAGGGTTCCATCGACGGTGTAGAAGGGCTGCGAATAATAATAGCTGGCTTGCCCGTCGGCGGATTTCACAGAATACCCGCTGTCCCCGTGAAACACCAACGGACCCTGCGCCTGCAGCGATAGCGAATAGCCGAAGTCGGTGCCGTTGGCGGACAGGCTCAGCGTATCCGAGATGTCGCCCTGCATGTGCCATTCGTCGATCCAAGCCTCAAACGGCTGTGCCCGAACTCCTGCCTGACCAACGCCGCCACGAGAGAGGCGCTCGGCGAAGAAATGGGTATCGGGGGTTGTGAGCGCCGCGTGACCCATCCAGATCTGCGGGCTTTGCCATCCGTCACTTTCAGAGGGCTTAAGGGCGGAGCGGAACAGGGTCCATTGTACGCCATAGTCCAGCCCGTCCGAACCCTTGAGGTTGGCGGTCAGGTACCACCATTCTATTCGGTAGGTCGGGTGCGGGCCATGATCCCTGGGGAACTGGAAGGTATATCCGCGCTTGGGTCGGTCAAAGCCGTCGGCGGTGCTGCCCAGACCGGCATAGCCTTGCGCACAACCCGCGATCGGAAGCAGCAGAAATAGGATCAGGGCCCTAACGTTCATTGGCAAACACTCTCAGCAGTGCCGCCGGCGGCAAGCGCAGCAAGCGCCATGCGGGCAGCGCAGCAGCCACGGTAGCGGCCAGCAGGGTCAGCAGGAACAGGACGGCCCATTGGCCAGGAAATAGATGCATCGGCAATTGCCAGCCAAAGGCCTGCACGTTGATCACACTCAGCAGAACCCAGGCCAGCACCAGCCCGAGCGGAAGCGCCAGACAGGCGGTCAGGGCGGCCAGCAGAACGCTGCGCAAAAGCTCGAGCCGGGCCAGTTGCACGCGCGTCAGCCCCAGCGCCCAAACCGGCGCGACCTGCGGCAGGCGTTGGGTCCAGAGGGTCAGCAAGCTGGTCAGGATCGCAAAACCCGCCACCCCAAGCGTCAGCAGGTTCAGTGCTGAGGTGACGACGAAAGTTTTCTCGAAGACGCTGAGGGATTGCGCCTTCATCGCTGTCTGCAGGACGACCGCGCCGGGTCGCAGGCCGAACTGGTCCCGCAGGGACTGCGCAAGATCGGCGGCGCGATCTGGGGCAAGGCGGATGCCGAACCGTCGCGCCTCGGCCCCTGGAGCGATTTCGGCGAACAGCGGCATGGCGACAATGGCTTGCCCTGTGGGGTTGCCGTAGTCCGAATAGACACCTGCGATGGGCAATCGGCGTCCCGGAGTCAGCGCAAGCGTGTCACCAGGCCAGAGGTCGGCCCGACGGGCCAGTTGCTCGTTAATCAAAACCACATCGCCCTGTTGAACCCCGTCCCAAACGTCCGGCGTACTGGCAATCAGGGGCCAGTGCTGGCGATAGGTTTCATCGTCCACGATGCCGTACAGGAACAGCGGGCCGGTGTCGTGAGTCAGTTCGATGCTGCGAATGGGTAGGATGGCCTCGACCTGCGGGGCCAGCCATTTGGTGATCTCGTCGGCCTGCGTTTCATCTTCGGCGGTTACATAGAGTTCCGACGTCAGGCGCTGATCGAGCCAGCCGGTGAAGGTCAGGCGAAAGCTGGACACCATGGTTCCCACGCCGATATTGGCGGCCAGCGCCAGCAAAAGCGCCATCAGCGCCAGTGACAGGCCCGGCAACTGGCCTCGCATATCCGCCCAAACCCACTGACTGATCGGAGAGCTCGCCTTTCGCCTGAAGAAATCCAGTGCCGTTGACAGCAACAACGGCAACAGCAATGCCGCGCCGGTCAGCAGCCCGGCCAGCAGGGTGAAACCAGAGAGCAGGCCGCCGGTTGTCAGAAACACCGCTACGCCACCGACAATCAAGACCAATCCAAGTATCCCGGTGATCCGTGCGGAGGTCTTGCCGCCGCCCCAGGCCTGCAAGCCTGGACCCGCCAGCAGGGGCAGCCGTGACAGCCGCCACAGCGCTTGCGCGCTGGCGATCAGCGTTCCTCCGGCCGCCATGGCGAGGCCTGCCATCACCCAATCTAGCCGCAATGACATCTGCCCATCGACCGGCGCGCCATAAAGACCGCGCAGCGTCGCGGCGACGTCCGGCAGCAGCGCTCCGGCAAGGAAGAAGCCGAGGACAAGCCCCAGCGCGCCGCCGAGCAGCGCCAGCAGAAGCAATTCGGCCAGAATGACGCGCACCAGCCGCCGCATCGGTAGGCCCAGTGCGCGCAGGGTTCTGATCGTGCCGCGCCTTTGCGCGAAGGCCAGCCCGACCGTGCCGTTCACGATAAAGAGGCCCACGGCAAAAGACAGCAGTCCGAAGGCTGAAAGGTTCAGGTGAAAACTGTCCGTCAGTTGCGCAGCATCGAGCCGGGATGCCGGGCTGGTGCGCTGCAGCCCGGGCGCGACGTCAGACAGGGGCAATTGTGCACGGGGCTGATCGGGCAGGACAACGAGGCGCGAGATCTGGCCGGGCTGGTTGAGCAGGCGTTCGGCCACACCGATATCGGTCAGTACCAGATCGGGCGGCAAGGCGGTGCTGGCGATGACCGGCGGAAAGCCGTCTGCGGATCGGAACACCGGGGCAAGTTGCGGTGCCATCAGCAATCGCCCCGGCGCGCCGAGCACTTGGGCGGGATCGGGCGGCGCGGCACCCTCCTCGGCTTCGGTCACGGCGGGCAGGGCGGGGTAGGTCAGCATGTCGACCCCCATCACACGCACCCGACGGTCCCCAACGCGCAGTGACCCGTCCAGTATCGCGGCAACCTGCCAGCCTGCTCGCCTGAGGGCGGCATATTGCTCGACCGGGATGAAATCGCCGGGCTTGTGCAGCTCATCAAACTGCCCGAGTGCGAGCTGCGTGCTGGCCCGGTCATAGCTGGCGCGGGCTTCGGCGTTGATGGCCTGAACGGCGGACCACAGGCAGGTCGCAAGAGCGATGCCTGTCAGCAGCGTTGCCAGTTGCAGCGGATGCGCGCGCCAATGCGACAGCAGGGCCTGCATCGCCGGGCCGGTCATGTGATCCGGCCGCCGGACAGATGGGCGCGCCGATCGAGCCGCGCGGCGATGTCTTGTGAATGCGTGACCAATAACAAGGCGGCCCCGGTGTCAACCACCAGCCCCAGCATCAGGTCCAGCACGACGGCGCTGGCGGTTTCATCCAGATTGCCAGTCGGCTCATCCGCCAGAAGAAGTTTTGGCCGCGTCGCCATAGCGCGCCCGATGGCGACGCGCTGTTGCTGCCCGCCCGACAGGCTTTCGGGGTAGCGCGCGACCAGATCATCCAGGCCCAGCCGTCGGGTCAGTTCTGCGGTCCAATCGGGGTCGTCACGCCCTGCAAGGCGGGCATGGAGTGACAGGTTCTGCGCAACGGTCAGCGAGGGGACCAGGTTGAACTGCTGAAACACAAGCGACAAGTTGGTCCGGCGCAGCGCGGCGCGCCCGGCGTCATCCAAGGGCGAAAGGGGCTGCCCATCAAGCGTGATCTCGCCGCCGTCGAAACCGTCCAGGGCAGCCACCAGATGCAGCAGCGTGCTTTTACCACTGCCGCTTTCGCCGGTCAGCGCCAGCGTCTCTCCCCGCGCGAGCGTCAGCGAGACGTCGTTCAGCACGGGCCGCCCGCCAGGGTAGGATTTCCGAAGATGATCAACTGTTAGCAACATGCGCCGTCTCTTGGGGTTCCGAGACAATGTGCAGCGCAGCGCGGCGGTGTCCAGCGCCTTGCACGGTCCGGTTCCATTCGCCGCAGCGCAGGCCCGCGCCTCTGGGGGTTGTCCACCGCCGCGCAACAGACCATTCTGGCGCGGCATGAGGGATGGAAGTAAAGGGCTGTTTTCATGACACTGTCGCAGCAGATTCTATGGGGAAGCCTTTATCTGGGCATCTGCTTCCTGTTTGAGATCGCCATGCTGACCTGGTGCGTTCTAGCCATCAGACGGCTGACCGCCAGATGGCCAACCAGCAGTACCATCATCGCCACAGCTGGCCCGATCACCGTGGCCCTCTTGTTCATCGTGCTGACGCATACGGTGCAGGTCTGGATCTGGGCCGTCGTTTGGGTGCTGGGGGACGTGCTGCCCGACTGGAACTCGGCGCTTTATTTCTCGCTGGTGACATTCACGACGCTGGGATACGGCGACATCGTGTTGGGTGAGGGGTTGCGCATTTTCGGAGCGTTCGCCTCGGTCACCGGCCTGCTGGCTTTCGGCCTTTCAACGGCGTTTCTGGTGGCGTTGATGACGCGGGTGTTTCAGGAACGCTTCCTGGTCTAGAGGATCGGGGCGAACAGCCGCGCCAGCGGTGCACCAAATCGTATATGCATCGGCTGCTGGGGCAGGCTGCGAGTCAGTTCATAGCTGGCCTCGAAGTCGGTTTCCATCATCGCAGCGACGGCCCCGGCTGCGCGAGGATCAAAAAACAGGGCCATCGCCTCGAAATTCAGGCGGAATGAACGGTTGTCCAGATTTGTCGTGCCGACGGCGGCAAGCGTGTCGTCCACCACGAACGCCTTTTGGTGCATGAAGCCATCGGTGTAGCGAAACACCCGCGCGCCGCAGCTGCGGATCTCGTCGAAGTAGGCGAATGCGGCCAGCCAAGGCAGTCGATGGTCAATCGTATCGGGCACCAGAATGCGCACATCGACCCCCCGCAGGGCGGCGTGTTGCAGGGCAGTCATGATGTCGATGTCCGGTACAAAATAGGGCGAGGCGATCCATAGGCGATGCCGGGCCTCGGCGATGGCGGCGAAAAACATCATCGCGCCGGTTTCGGTCTCATCCCCGGGGCCGGTGGCCACCAGCAGCGCATTCATGTCCTGCTCAGATTCGCTGCCGGCCCAGTCGAGCTTGTCGATCAGATCCTCGCCCCGAGCCCAGTGCCAGTCCTCGGTGAAAATCAGTTGCAGTTGCCGAACCACATGACCGGCCATCCTGATATGCGTATCGCGCCAACGCCCGAAGCGGGGGCTTTGGCCCAGATATTCGACCCCGATATTGTGGCCGCCAATGAACCCAGTCTCGCCATCGATGATCACCGTTTTGCGATGGTTCCGATAGTTGAGCTGAAAGCGGAAATTCGGGCCGCGCTGCTGTCGGGGGTCGGCGACGTCGATCCCCGCTGTGCGCAGGGTTTCAAGGTAGCTGGACGGCAGGCCGTAGCTACCGACGGCATCGGTCATGAACCGCACATGCACACCGCGTCCGACTGCGGCGATCAGCCTGTCCCGCAGGTCCTGGCCAAGCGCGTCGTCGCGGACGATGTAGAACTGGATCAATATGTAGCTGCGGGCTGCGTCGATGGCCTCGAAAATGGCCTTGAACGTGGCCTCTCCGTCGATCAGCAGTTCGGCGCCGTTCCCGCGCGAGACGGGCAGATGTGCCAGTGCCTCGAACGGGCGGGGATTGATCCGCATCGTCTCGGGGTCGGGTTTCGAGAAATCGGCGAAGGTCTTGATCCCTTCGACCACACGCTCGCTTTCCTGCCGTGCGATGCGGTAGCCGCGAAAGCGGTGGTGGCCCAGAAACAGGTAGGATGGCACGCCGAACATCGGGGCCGATAGCAGAAACACCACCCAGCCGACTGCGCCCTGAGGCGTGCGGGCCGTCTGCGCCGCCCGCACGGCAAAGACGATGGCAACGCAATAGAGCGCAAACAGAAAAAGTGAAACGAGCAATGTCCACATCGGTGCGTCAACATCCGTTCATGACTGGTTTTTTCAGTCTAGAGGGGCAGGGCGGGCTTGGCCATATCAGACGGCTTTAGCTGTTGTCCTCGTCCAACCGACCATCCAAAGACATCAGGATGGCAACCGGGCGCAGGGCCGGAATATGGCTGAAGATGATCAGGATGCAGACGGTCAGCGGCACGCTCAGGAACGCGCCGATCAGGCCCCAGACCGTTGTCCAGAAGGTCAGCGCAAGGATGACCAGAAAGGTTGACATATTCAGCGAACGTCCCAGCATCGCCGGGTCCAGAAAGTTCCCGATCAGGAACTGAAGCGTACCGCAGCCCAGCACGATGATCAAAAACGGGCCGATACTGTCGAATTGGACCAGAGCGATCATGGCCGGAAAAATCACAGCGATGATCGACCCGATCGAGGGGATGAAGTTCAGCGCGAAGGTCAGTACGGCCCAGGTTTCAGCATATTCCAACCCCAGGACCTTGAAAACCGAATAGCTGATCAAGGCCGTGATCAGGCTGATGAATGTCTTGACGCCGACATAGCGCTGCAGGCTGTGCGAGATCGCATCCAGAACTGTGGCCAGATCGGCCCCCAGCTTCGGGTTGCCCGCCGCAAGCTGGATTTTGCGGCGAAAGGCCAGACGTTCGGCCATCAGGAACGCCACGTAGAGGCTGATCAGAAAGAACTGATTCAACAATGAGGTTGCGCTGCCCAACAGAACCCGTGCGACATAGGACATATCGATGCTGACGAGATTGTCGCGGATAAAGGTCGTCACATCATTGCCGACCAGCCCAGTGATGCGGTTCACCGCGCCGTCGAACTGGCTTTCATAGGTGTTGATCGAGCGGGCAAATTGCGTGGCCTGACTGCCGAGAATATACATGATCATGAACAACCCCGCCAGAACGACGGTCACCCCGGCGATATTCGCCAGCCAAATCGGCGCGCGAGTTATGGCGATAACCCGGTCGCTGAGCGCGATGATCAGCACGTTTACCAGCAACGCCATGGTCAGCGGCACCAGAAACGTGGACCCTGCATAAAGACCCAGCACCACCAGAGTCGCCACGATCACCACATCCCGCAACACGCTAAGTTGTAGGCTGGGGCGGAGTTCGCTGTTTTGCTGATCTGGATTCATACGCGGGCCCTTGGGACGGATCGCCCGGATGGGCTTGCCCTTTGATCCTGCACAGGCTTGCGGGTTTATGCAATCCACACAGACGCTTATACCACGGAATTGGTGGCATTTGTCCGATTGACGGTTCTGCGGTAGGGCAAGGCAGGCTAGGCTAAACCCATGTCACGCGTTGCGATTCCCTCGTCTGGCCAGATGATCCGAGGCCTTTGGCTTGCGCTGCGGCGGTTCAATGACAAGAACGGCTTTGTCATGAGCAGCCACGTCGCCATGTCGCTGATGATGGCGCTGTTTCCCTTTGTCCTGTTCACCGTGGCGCTGGCGGGGGCGCTGTCGCAGGGCTATGTCACCGATGAACTGATCGAGCTGATCTTCGGTGCCTGGCCCAAGGATGTCGCCGATCCGATCGTATCCGAATTGCGCGCCGTTTTGGCCGGCGCGGGGTCCGGTGTGATCACGCTGGGCGGTTTGCTGGCCATCTATTTTGCCTCGAACGGCGTGGCCGCGGTGCGCAAGGCCATGACGCAGGCCTATCACGATAAGGACGTCTGGCCGTTCTGGAAAACCCGGCTGCTGTGTTTTGCGCTGGTCATCATGGGCGGGGCCGTCATTCTGGCCATCGCCGCGTTCGAGCTTGTGCTGCCTGTCTATACCCGTCTGGTGTCCGAAAAGACGGCGGTCGATGTGGCAGACTGGCTGTCGGTCGACCGGCTGCGTTGGACCTTCACCGTGGCGGTTCCGGCAGGGACAGTTCTGCTGGCACATCTAATCCTGCCGACGCGGCGGCACAGCCTGTTGCAGATCCTGCCTGGCGTGGTGCTGACTCTGGCCCTGTGGGCTGCCGGAGGATGGGGTTTTTCGGTCTATATCGCCCAGTTCGCCACCTATAGCGCCACATATGCCGGACTGGCGGGGGCCATGGCAGCGTTGATTTTCCTGTATCTCTGCTCGGCCATGCTGATCCTCGGGGCCGAATATAATGGGGCGCTGATAGACCTGCAAAACGCCGAACGTTCGCAATGACGGCAGCTATCCGGCATCGAACCGGCTGATTTGCGCCACGTTCCGGTCCAAATCCCGCGATAGGCCTTTTGCGCATAAGCAAACAAAGGGTCCGCCATGTCAGAGCGTTCAGCAACATCTGCACCGTCGTTAAACACGGCCCGAAAAGCCACGCTAGACCAGCGCAT
The DNA here is from genome assembly GCF_056536725.1 of Ruegeria sp. CJ3. NCBI lineage: Bacteria > Pseudomonadati > Pseudomonadota > Alphaproteobacteria > Rhodobacterales > Roseobacteraceae > Ruegeria > Ruegeria sp. CJ3. The sequence goes on along the minus strand of NZ_JBQFQE010000001.1, from coordinate 612,233 downwards.
CGAAGAACTGCGCGCGCGCGAGCCGGTCGATCTCAACCACGGAGAGGCGCTGTTGCTGCAGGGCATTGCTAAAGCGTCGCTGCGCGAACAGCAGTTGGCGCAGGGGCGGATCGACCTCGACTGACGCTCAGCCCCGAAAGCCGGTCGCGACGACGAATTTCTCGGAACTGTCCGACCGGGATGCAGGGGGTTTGACGTTGGCCACCTTGTTGAACTTCTGTTTCAGAAGCTTTTGCAGATCACCTTCGGCCCCACCTGCCAGAACCTTGGCAACAAAGGTGCCACCTTCCTCAAGAACATCGAAGGCAAAATAAGCGGCCGTTTCACACAGCGCCATGATGCGTAAATGGTCTGTCTGTTTGTGACCCGATGAGGCGGCGGCCATGTCAGACATCACCACATCGGCTTTGCCACCCAGCCAATCCTTGACCTTCTGGTCGGCGTCATCCTCCATGAAATCCAGCACATGGGCGGTGGAACCTGCAACCGGCTCGACCTCTTGCAGGTCGATGCCCAGAACCGTTCCGATCCGTTTGCCGCTTTTCTCGCCCAGCGCGTTAACCCGCTGAACTGCGACTTGCAGCCAGCCACCCGGAGCACAGCCCAGATCAACCACGCGCGCGCCTGGTACCAGAAACCGAAACTTATCGTCCAACTCCAGTATCTTAAAGGCCGCGCGGCCGCGATACCCTTCGGCATTCGCGCGTTTTACATAGGGGTCGTTCAACTGCCGCTCAAGCCACCTGGTCGAGCTGAGCTTGCGCCCACGCGCGGTCTTGACCTTGACCTTCAAGTCGCGCTGCCCGCGACCCGATGAGTTTTTTCCGCTCGGTTTCTTGGTCATGAAAGTGGTCTCCTGACGACTGCGAGGCGTCTATCGGTTCGCTTTCTGGGTATCAAGCAGATGATATCGGCAAGTCTTTCAATAGCAGATCGGGCCATGGGGACGAAACACCAAAGGCCAGCCAACCGACGCCATTCATGACCTTTGCCAGACGCGTCTCTGATTTCGCATCGGATGGCGCAAAGCTGTGAAGCAAAGTCAGAGCGTCGTCGGCCTGATCGTTGCGAACAGCTATTGCGACCCCGCCGATGGCAAGCGCGAAATGCGGCACGTTGTTTGCAATGGTGAACCCGGGGCAGAACACATCGAAACTGGCTGCCTCTAGCGCGCAGATCGTGGTTGCCGCCGTGGACGTGCGATAGGCGATAGCTATGGTCGAAAATGGCATGCCGTACGGGACAGTCAGAACGGTCCGTCTTCCAATACGCCGTCCGCGCTCATTTGCGCATAGAGTAGACCCTCACGCAGGCCCCGGTCCGCGACCGAAAGGCGGTCAGTGGGCCAGCATCTGAGAAGCGCCTGCAAAATGGCCGAGCCGGACATGATCAGGGCCTGCCGGTCATCCCCGATACGCGGATCACGGCGCCGACCCTGAGGGCCGAGTTCCAGATAGCCGCGGATCACTTTGTCGATCTGATCGCTGGTCATGCGCAACCCGTCGACCTTGGTCCGGTCATAGCGCTTCAGCCCCAGATGAGAGGCCGCCACGGTCGTCACGGTTCCGCTGGTGCCGACGATCTGAAACCCCTCACGCGTTTGCTCGTCCTTGTAGGGGGCGAAATCAGCCAGGTTTTCTTCGAAAAACCAGCTCATCAACGCAAACCGCGCAGCATCGTCTTCAACATCGTTGAACTGATCACGCAGCGTCGCAACGCCAAGCGGAACGCTGATCCAATCCACTACTTTTGCCGCAGGAAACGGGCTGTCGGCGGTATGGAATCCGTTGTGCAGCCGCATGATGGCTGCAGGGCGGTCCCGACGTGGCACGGATGAGATGTCGATCCAGACCAGCTCGGTCGAGCCGCCGCCGATATCGACCACCAGCAACTGTTCGGTCTTGGTCGACACAAGCGGCGCGCAAGAGATGACGGCGAGACGCGCCTCTTCCTCGGGCTGGATGATTTCCAACGTCAGACCCGTTTCGCGCTTCACTTGCCGGATGAAATCGCGCGAGTTCTTGGCGCGGCGGCACGCCTCGGTTGCGATCAGACGCATGCGCCGGACCTTGTTGCGTTTCAGTTTTTGCTGACAGATTCGCAGAGCTTGAACGGTACGGGACATCGACGCCCGGGACAGCCGTCCAGTTCGCTCCAGACCGGCACCCAATTGCACCGATTTGGAAAAGCTGTCTACCACATGGAACCCACTGCCCTTGGGCTGGGCGATCAACATGCGGCAGCTATTGGTCCCCAGATCCAGTGCCGCATATAATGCATCCGGATCGGGTCTTGCCGGCGCGGGGCTTTCGACCGCTTTCGGGAACGCGCCCGCACCTTTGGGACGCTTGGGCGCCATTCGTCACGCCCTCCGATTTTCGAGTTACCCCGACCATAGGTCGGGCGGTTCGATCACGCAAGACGCTCATTAAAGTCATGAGTATTTTGATGGGCGGCCACACGAAATTGTCAGGTACAAACCCGGTATCCCATCGTGGGCAAAAACGTCGCTGTGAATGCGTCGTGTGTCGAAATTCGACCGACCCGTGCCCACATACGCGTTTAGAACCGGTCCATCTGGTTAGGAGGAATCATAGGCGATGCCTGACGTCACCATCGTATACTGGCGCGACATTCCCGCCCAAGTCATTGTCGGCAAGGGTCGGCGCGGGGCGAAGCGGCAACTGGAGGAACGGTTCGAACAAGCCATCGACCGGGCGGCCATGAAGGTGAACGCCAAGGACAGCGATGCCTATCTGGCCGAGTGGCGCAAGGCTGCCCCGTTTGTGGTCGAAGGCGATGCCGCTGAGATCGCCGAGGCCGAGGCCGTGCGTCTGGAAACGGAATACGATCAGGACCGCGTGAAAGCGCTGATTGCGAATGACGGTTGGGCATGAGCCCGAAATCTTTATGGGAGGCCGCGATGGCTTTGCTGAACTTCAAAAAACGTGACGCGGTCGAAAACGGCCCGGTGAACCCCACCGTCGAAGCCTTCCTGCAAGGCTATTCGATCGAGGTGATGCCTCGGACAGCTGAAAAGGTTGAGGATTTCCGCGCGCTGCTGCCCGAAGGCACCCGCGTCTACATCGCGCATATCGAGGGCACCCCCATCGAGGATATGGTGAAGACCGCCAAGCGCATCGCCGCCGAAGGCTATCCGGTCATGCCGCACTTCCCTGCGCGGATCATCAAGGATGCAGCCACGCTGGAAAACTGGATCTCGATGTATCAGGGCGAGGCGGGCGTTGAGCAGGCGCTTCTGCTGGCTGGTGGTGTCGAAAAGCCTCATGGTGATTTTCACAGCTCGATGCAGTTGTTGGAGACCGGTCTGTTCGACAAGGCAGGCTTCAAGCGTTTGCACGTTGCAGGCCACCCCGAGGGCAACAAAGACATCGATCCGGACGGTTCGACCAAGAATGTCGATGACGCGCTGCGCTGGAAGCAAAAATTCAGCGAAACCACAGATGCCGAAATGGCGCTGGCGACGCAGTTCGCCTTTGACGCCAAGCCGATCATCGCCTGGGCCGACAGCCTGAAAGAGGCCGGGATCGACCTGCCGATCCATATCGGTATCGCTGGCCCTGCCAAGCTGCAGACGCTGATCAAGTTCGCCATCGCGTGTGGTGTTGGCCCGTCGCTGAAGGTTCTGCAGAAACGTGCGATGGATGTCTCCAAGCTGTTGCTGCCCTATGAGCCGACCGATGTGATTACCGAACTGGCCAACCACAAGGCGGCCAATCCGGACTTCAACATCACCAACGTGCATTTCTTCCCGCTTGGCGGTATTAAGACCAACGCCAATTGGGCGATCAATAACGGCGGCGCTTCGGCAAAGCCTGTAAACTCCTAAGGAACGGACATGACCCGTACAGTCGTAGAATCAAAAACAAAAACCGCCGTTCTGGGCTTTGATGAACCCTTCTGCGTGATCGGTGAGCGGATCAACCCCACCGGCCGCAAAAAGCTCGCGGCCGAGCTGGAAGCGGGCGATTTCTCGACCGTCGAGAAAGACGCCGTCGCGCAGGTCGCCGCCGGAGCAACCGTTCTGGATATCAACGCGGGCGTTGTCTACAACTCGAACCCCAACCCGAACGAGACCGAACCGCCGCTGATGACCAAGATCGTCGAGCTGGTGCAGGGTCTGGTTGATGTGCCGCTGTGCATCGACTCGTCGGTCCCTGGCGCGCTAGAGGCAGGTCTTGAGGCGGCTGAAGGCCGTCCGCTGTTGAACTCGGTCACCGGCGAAGAGGATCGTCTGGAGCTGGTTCTGCCGCTGGTCAAGAAATACAATGTTCCAGTCGTTGCGATCTCGAACGACGACACCGGTATTTCGGAAGATCCCGATGTGCGTTTCGACGTGGCCAAGAAGATCGTTGAGCGTGCAGCCGATTTCGGCATCCCCGCGCATGACATCGTGGTTGACCCACTGGTGATGCCCATCGGCGCGATGGCAACCGCTGGCAATCAGGTGTTCGCTCTGGTCCGTCGCCTGCGCGAGGAACTGGGTGTGAACACCACCTGTGGCGCGTCCAACATCTCGTTCGGTCTGCCCAACCGTCATGGCATCAACAATGCGTTCCTGCCGATGGCCATGGGCGCAGGCATGACCTCGGCGATCATGAATCCGGTCGCTCTGCCGGTTGGCCCGAAGAAGCTGGCCGAGAAAAAGGCCGAGGTCGAAGCCAAGGGTATCGTTCTGCCTGCCGATATGGATGACGAAACCTTCTGCCAGCTGTTCGGTCTGGGCTCGACTCTGCCCCGCGCGGGTAAGGAAATGGAGGCCATCCGTGCCGCCAACCTGCTGACCAACAACGACCCGCATGGCGGGGCCTGGATCAAGTTCAACAAACCACCCTCCGAGGCCGGAGAGGCCGGGACTGCAGGTGGTCGTCGTGGCGGAGGCCGCCGCCGCCGCGCGTGATCCTGACAAAACTGAACCAAAAGGCCGGGCCCGACGCCCGGCCTTTTTCGTTTTGACAAGGATCAAGGCTTTTTGCTCCTCAGCCCGAAAGACTGCAGGCATCGCGCAAAGACGAACAGGTGTATCCTATGGCTCATCACCCTCCGAAACTCTCAGACGTGGACCTGTCCAAACGACTGGGCAAGAAAGAGTATCTGGTTCGGCTGATCGACCTGCAGGCAAAGCTGGCGCGGATCCAGCAGGCCTATCTGTTTCACGGACATAAGGGCGTCATCGTTTTCGAAGGCTGGGACGCTGCGGGCAAGGGGGGCACGATCCGGCGTATCAGCCAAGCGCTTGACCCGCGTAGCTTCAAGGTCTGGCCCATCGGTGCGCCGCGCAATTACTATCTGAACCGGCACTATCTATTGCGGTTTTGGGAACGGCTGCCGCCTGCCGGGGCCATATCCGCCTTTGATCGCAGCTGGTACGGTCGCGTGCTGGTCGAACGACTTGAACAGATCACGCCCAAAGAACGCTGGCAGGCCGCGTATCAGGAGATCAACGATTTCGAACGGATGCTAGTCGATGACGGCACCCGGATCGTGAAGCTCTATTTCCACATATCTCCAGAGACGCAGATGGAGCGATTTGCAGAACGGCTGCGTAACCCTCTGAAACGCTGGAAACTGACCTATGAGGATTTCAGGAACCGCGAGAAATGGTCCGAGACCGAACTGGCGGTCGAAGAGATGCTGGCCCGCACCTCGACCGAGGTGGCACCCTGGCATGTCGTTCCCGCCAATAACAAGAAATTTGCCCGGATCGCCGCGATGTCGGCGATCGTTCGGGCGTTTTCGGATGGGGTCGATCTCAGCCCTCAGCATCTGGACCGAAAGACGCTGGACGCCGCAGGCGAAGTGCTTGAGGACGACCGGGACCTGATCGCCTCGCTGCGGGCAAGAACCGACTGACCCTGTGTCGCTATCGCCTTGAACCCCGCAGCGGGGCGGGGTATCCACGCAATCGCGGCGGGTATGATGTAATGGTAGCCTGTCAGCTTCCCAAGCTGAACGCGCGGGTTCGATTCCCGCTACCCGCTCCAATCATCCGGCGAGTCTGGCCTGATACAAGTTGATCGTCGCCGGGATAAGGACATCCGAACTCGATTGATACTGCCGGAACTCGGCCGCGACTGCCTCTTGAATCGCCATCGTATCGGTTCCATCCCCCTCGAAATGCGCAACGACGCGACCTGCTGGGCCAATGCGCGTCACAAGGTTCGCCGTGCTTTCGACGCCGCCAAAACCTGTCAGGTTTACCGTCACCGCTTCGCCGCTCACATCGGACAGCCCGGCTTGTGTCATAAGGCCTTTGACGTGGTCGAGATCGTGGAATGCCAGAGGCCCGGGCGCATAGCGATCCACTCGGGGCGGTTGGCCCATCCGCTGAACGGCGGCGACATGGGGTATCTTGAACCACGGGTTGACGTCCAGCGGACCCCAAGAGGCAAAGGTCATTTGCCCACCTGGTTTCAGGGCCGAGGCGATGTTTCGGAATGCTGCGACCGAGTCGCTAAAGAACATGACCCCGAACCGAGAGATCGCGGCATCCATCCGACCTGGTTCAAACGCGTAGGTCTGAGCATCCGCCTGCTGAAAAGTGATGGTCTGAATCCCATGCCTTTCGGCGCGTTCGGCCGCGCGATCCAGAAAAGGCTGCGATATGTCGGCGGCCAATACGTGCCCTTCGGCCCCAACCGCGCGGGCGGCGGCCATCGCGCTGACGCCGGTGCCACAACCGATATCCAGAACCCGCATGCCCCACGACAGCGCAGCCCGGTTCAGAACCAGATCGAGAACAGGCGCAAAGGCGTGATCGAGCTGATCTTCAAAAGTCAGCCACTTGGCGCCTTGCTCGGACTTACCCCAGAATTCCGCCTGTTCTTCGTTTTCTGTCATGTCCGCCTCCTGTGGATGAGGCGACTATGACCTCCTGCGGCGGCGGCGGCCAGTGTTTTCGGCGTCGCCACCACCGGTGTTGAAGGACGGCGCGGGCAGGGTGACCACCGAGGCCAGTTCCGGAAACGGATCAGTCTTGTGCGGGATCGCGTTGGCGGCGACGAAATGGTCCTGAAACTTGGGCTCGATGGCGGTTTCGACCTTGGTGATTTCGCGCACGACGCGTTCGATTTCGGCTCGTGCACCGATGTTGCACAGCGCGATCCGTGCGCCGGTGCCGGCGGCGTTGCCTGCGCTGGACACCTTGTCCAGCGGCGCGTCGGGGATCATGCCCAGAACCATCGCGTGCTTGGTCGAGATATGCGCTCCGAAAGCTCCTGCCAACACAACGCGATCCACGCGGTCGACCTCCATCTCATCCATCAGCAGGCGGGCACCGGCATAGAGCGCGGATTTAGCCAGTTGGATGGCGCGGATATCGCCTTGGGTGACGGTGATGCGCGGGCCGCCTTCGGCGCTGGCATCGTGGATCAGATAAGCGTGGGTGCGTCCCTCGGGTACGCAGCGTGGGGTGCCGGTTTGTTCAGCCGATCCGATCAGCCCGCTTTCATCCAGCAACCCGGCGATGCGCATCTCGGCCACGGCTTCGATGATGCCTGAACCACATATGCCAGTGATGCCGGTGGTGGCGATGTCCTGATCAAAACTTTCCTCATCGGACCATTTCTCGGACCCGATGATTCGGAAGCGGGGTTCTTTGGTGGCGGGATCAATCTCGATCCGTTCAATCGCGCCGGGTGCTGCACGCTGGCCCGAGCTGATCTGAGCACCCTCGAAGGCGGGGCCCGTAGGTGAGGAGCAGGCCAGAACGCGTTGGGTGTTGCCCAGAAGGATTTCGGCGTTGGTGCCCACATCGACGATCAGCACGAGATCCTCGGATTTGCCGGGTTCTTCGGACAGCGCAACGGCGGCGCAATCTGCGCCCACATGCCCCGCGATACAGGGCAGGATATAGACCTGCGCGCGGGGGTTCATGGTGGTCAGGTCCATCTCACGCGCGGGCAGGGACATGCTTTCAGAGGTGGCGAGCGCGAAGGGGGCCTGACCCAGTTCGACCGGGTCCAGACCCAGCAGCAAGTGATGCATGACCGGGTTGCACACGAACACCGTCTCCACGATCAGCGCAGCATCAATCCCGGCCTCATCAGCGATTGATGTGGTCAGATCATTGATCGCCTCGCGCACGGCCTTGGTCATTTCCTTGTCACCGCCAGGGTTCATCATGGCATAGGAAACACGGCTCATCAGGTCTTCGCCAAAGCGGATTTGGGGGTTCATCAGGCCCGACGAGGCCTTGACCTCACCGGTTTCCAGATCGGTCAAATGAGCTGCAATTGTGGTCGAGCCAAGGTCGATGGCCAGCCCGTAAAGCCCCTGTTCATGCAATCCGGGCCAGATTTCCACGACCCGCGCGACCTCGTCCTTGTGGCCTTTGTGGACGGCCACAGTGACCTCCCACTTGCCCTTGCGCAGAACGGGCTGAAGTTTGGACATCAGCGAAAGATCGGCGGTGACGGCTTCGATCTTCCACTGCTCGCGTAGGGCGCGTTCCAGTCGTTCCAGATCGCCGGTGGGCGAGTGCATGTCGGGTTCTTCCACCACCACGAAATACAGACGTGTGGCCGGGTCCATGGTGATCGCACGCGCAGCGGCGGCCTTGCGGACGACTTGCCGGTGCACCTGACTTTCGGGCGGCACGTCGATCACCACATCGCCCTGAACCGAGGCCTGGCAGCCCAGACGCCGCCCCGGTTTCAGCCCGCGTTTGTCGTCATAACGCTGCTCGACCGCGTTCCATTCGCTCAGCGCGTCTTCGGATACGGTCACGCCATGCTTGGGAAACTCGCCGTAGCTAGGTGTGATCTGGCATTTCGAGCAAATCCCACGCCCGCCACAGACCGAATCCAGATCGACGCCCAACTGACGGGCAGCGGTCAGAATCGGCGTGCCAACGGGAAAGTGCCCGCGTTTGCCGGAGGGGGTGAAGACGACAAGAGGGTCGGTGGTCATGAAAGGCCTGCCTTTGTATTCGCGCGTATGCCGCGCAAGATATGAGTTTGAGCGCAAAGGGAAAGGGCATTCAGCGGCAGGTTTTGCACAGCTTGCGTCGTTTTTGAGTGCAGCTTGGCCCTGAACAGGAAAACAACTATGGAACGGGGCTTTCCCTTGGGGGAAATCCATGTAATAGGGTCACCGTCAAACGGGCTTTTGCATGGGGTTATCAGATGCAGATTCGTGAGGCACTCACCTTCGACGACGTTCTTCTTGTTCCGGGCGCATCTTCTGTGCTGCCGGCGACCGCGGATACGACCACACGCGTGACGCGCGAGATCACCATGAACATCCCTCTGCTGAGTTCAGCGATGGACACGGTGACCGAGGCGCGCATGGCGATAGCGATGGCACAGGCCGGGGGCATCGGTGTGGTCCACAAGAATCTCTCGGTCGAGGAACAAGCCCGCGAGGTACGCCGGGTTAAGCGCTTCGAATCCGGTATCGTTTATAACCCCGTGACCCTGCGTGCGGATCAGACGCTGGCCGATGCGCAGGCGCTGGTCGAGCGGTACAACTTTACCGGTTTCCCGGTCGTTGATGAAAGCGGCCGGGTCGTGGGTATCGTGACCAATCGGGATATGCGCTTTGCCACCTCGGACGATACGCCGATCCACGCGATGATGACCTCGGACAATCTGGCGATGCTGCAGGAACCAGCGGATCTGGAGGAGGCCAAAAGCCTGATGCGAGCCCGCCGGATCGAAAAACTTCTGGTTGTCGATGCTGATGGCAAGCTGACCGGCTTGCTGACCTTGAAAGACACCGAACAGGCCGTGCTGAACCCCACAGCCTGTAAGGACCGTCTGGGCCGTTTGCGTGTTGCTGCGGCAACTTCGGTGGGGGACGCCGGGTTCGAGCGGTCCGAGCAACTGGTGGACTCTCAGGTTGATATTATCGTCGTGGATACCGCGCACGGCCACTCGCAGGGGGTTCTGGATGCAGTGCGTCGGGTCAAGACGCTGTCGAATGAGGTTCAGATCATTGCAGGGAACGTGGCTACTGCCGACGCAACCAAGGCGCTGATCGATGCGGGTGCGGATGCCATCAAAGTGGGCATCGGGCCGGGCTCGATCTGTACGACGCGGATGGTCGCGGGGGTCGGTGTGCCTCAGCTGACCGCAATCATGGATTGCGCGGCGGCGGCAGGTGACGTGCCGGTCATCGCGGATGGCGGCATAAAGTTCTCGGGTGATTTTGCCAAAGCGATCGCCGCCGGCGCGTCCTGTGCCATGGTCGGCTCGATGATCGCGGGCACGGATGAAAGCCCGGGCGAGGTCATTTTGTACCAAGGCCGCTCGTTCAAGTCCTATCGCGGCATGGGCAGTCTGGGCGCGATGGCGCGGGGCTCGGCGGATCGGTACTTCCAGAAGGACGCAGCCAACGATAAGCTGGTGCCCGAAGGGATCGAGGGTCAGGTGCCCTATAAGGGCTCGGCCAGTGCAGTGGTGCATCAACTGGTCGGCGGTCTGCGCGCGGCGATGGGGTATACCGGCTGCGCCACGGTGGATGAGATGCGCAGGAACTGCAATTTCGTCAAGATCACTGGCGCGGGGCTGAAAGAAAGCCATGTGCATGACGTGCAGATTACCCGCGAAAGCCCGAACTATCGCATAATGTGATCGGCCAAGATCGGAGGTCGCGATGATCCCCGCAGCACGTGTTCAGGCGGCAATCGAGATACTCGATGACATCCTGGCCGGAGCGCCCGTTGAAAAGGCGCTGACCGGCTGGGCGCGGCGCAGCCGGTTTGCGGGCTCGAAGGATCGCGCGGCAATCCGCGACCATGTGTTCGGCGCGCTGCGGTGCAAGCGCTCGTTTGCGGCGCTTGGCGGCTTGGATACAGGGCGCGGCCTTATGATCGGTGCAATTCGCGCAGAGGGTGGCGATCCGGCGCACCTGTTCAGCGGGACGCGTCACGCGCCCGCACCTGTGGCCAAAACCGAGCAGGGCCGGGCGTTCGGGACAGATGCCGAGCGGCTCGATATCCCCGAATGGCTCTGGCCCGCTTTCCATACGTCGTTAGGGGACGAGGCGGAGGCCGCAGCGACCGCTTTGCAAGCACGTGCGCCGGTACACCTGCGCGTCAACCTGCTGCGGTCGGATGTGCCAGACGCCATTAGACTGCTTGCAGAGGATGGGATTCAGGCCCACCCCCATCCGGCCTGCGACACCGCATTGGAAGTCACGAATGGCGCGCGCAAGATCGCGCAAAGCGCCGCCTACAAAAGCGGGATTGTCGAGCTGCAAGACGCTGCAAGCCAAGCCGTCATCGCCAAGCTGGACCTGCACCCCGGCATGCGGATACTGGACTATTGCGCAGGTGGCGGTGGTAAGGCTTTGGCATTGGCTGCGCGGGCAAAGAAGGCAGACATCTTTGCGCATGACGCCAATCCGAAACGCATGCAGGACCTACCCGAGCGCGCGCGCAGGGCAGGGGCCGACATTACGATCCTGTCACCCGATGATGTTGCCGGATGCGCTCCGTTCGATGTTGTGCTTACGGATGCGCCCTGTTCCGGCAGCGGATCCTGGCGGCGCGCGCCCGCCGGGAAATGGGTGCTGACTCCTGCGCGGCTGGACGAGTTGACGCAGCTTCAGGCCAGCATCCTTCGCAGCGTTGCGCCTTTGGTCACCCCGGATGGGATGCTCGCCTATGCGACCTGCTCGATGCTGCAGGCAGAAAACGATCAGGTCGTGGACAGTTTTCTTCACGACCGCCCCGAGTGGCAATCCGTGCTGCGCAAGACGTGGCTGGTTTCCCACGGTGCTGATGGTTTCTACACGGCACACTTGACGCGAACATAAGTATCAATACACCACCCTAGGTAGTTGGAGGCCATCTGTTTTATTAAGCAGCGGTTAACCAATCGTGGTCGATATTGGCCAAAATTGACTTGATACGAGCTCCCTATGTCCGGTTTTTCCGAAGCTTCCCCCTTTCACGCCGCCCGGTGGGAGGCGGGGCGTGGCCGGCTCCTTTTGGTCGTGTCAGCGGCTGTGGTCTTGTGCCTATTGGCAGCTTTGGGCGTTCTTCCGCCACGATGGGGCGCTGGTGCCACGGCTGTCGGGGTATCGTTTCTTGCAGTCGGCATTCTGGTTGCCGCCCGTCTCTGGGTCGTCGGACGGATCGAAGCGCGCAGCGACGCGTTCATCTTGGCGGCTCTGGAAACCGATAATGCCGCTTGTGTCATCGCAGACCCGGACGGGAAGATTCTGCTGGCCAACACGCGGGCAAACCTGATGTTTCGCGCAGCTGTCGGAGAGCGGTTGGACCGTAACTTGCGCTCTTTACTAGCAAATCCTCAGGCTATTCTGCTACGGCTTCAGGCCCGCGCGCGCGCGCAGGGGCGAGGCGGGGACAAGATCGTGGCCCGCGGGCGGGTGATGCAGATTTCAGTGCGTGCGGTCGGCTCTGATCGCTATTTCTGGCGCTTCGACACAGACGCACGGCACCCTTGGGAAGATGCGGATATACCTGTTGTAACGCTTGGGCGTAACAATGTGGTCCTGAACGCGAACCAGGCTGCAACGATGCTTTTCGGCGCGGAACCAACAAGTCTTGCACCTCTGTTTCCCGACGGTGTGGATGCCCCCGTTGTGCGGGCTGTGACAAGTGGTGGCGAGGCGCAGTTGGCCGTCTCACGTCTGAGGCAAAACGGGGCTGTTCGTGATCTTCTTTTCACACCAGTCAGCGATCCCGGGTCCGGCAGCGATGCGACGTCCTTTGCAGACTTACCGGTACCGATCATGCAGCTTTCACCGGGCGGAGATGTCCTTGAAGCCAACCGCCTGGCCATCGAGTTGGTGGGTGACGTCGAACCCGGACAGACCAACATCGAAGGCATGATGCAGGGGCTTGGCTATCCGATCCGCGACTGGCTGGCCCGAGCCGCCGAGCAGGATCAGGCACCACGATCAGAATTCCTGCGCCTGACCCGCAGGGACAAAGAAATCTTCGTTCAGGTCACTCTGTCGCGGATATGTCGAAACGGTCAGGTCGCGCTGATTGCGGTGCTGAGCGACGCGACCGAGCTCAAAACGCTTGAGGCGCAGTTTGTGCAGGGGCAGAAGATGCAGGCCGTGGGGCAGCTGGCCGGCGGGGTGGCTCATGACTTTAACAATTTGCTCACCGCGATTTCGGGGCATTGCGACCTGCTGCTGCTACGCCACGATCAGAATGACCCGAATTACGGCGATCTGGTACAGATCAACCAGAATGCCAACCGTGCCGCAGCGCTCGTCAGCCAGCTGCTGGCGTTCTCCCGCAAACAGACGCTGCGGCCCGAGGTGCTGGACCTGCGTGACACGATCTCGGACCTGATCCACCTGCTGAGCCGGCTTGTCGGGGAAAAGGTGCGGCTGACCCTCAGCCATGATCCGGTGCTGAAACCGGTTCGTGCTGATAAACGGCAGCTGGAACAGGTGTTGATGAACTTGGTCGTCAACGCCCGTGATGCGATGCCCGACGGTGGCGAGATTCGCATCGAAACCGAGGTTTTGGCGCTGGATCAGCCCTTGTCGCGTGACCGGGCGACCGTGCCGCCCGGGGAATATGTGACCGTCAAGGTCATAGACAGCGGGGTCGGAATACCGGCGGACAAGCTGCAAAAGGTATTCGAGCCGTTTTATACCACCAAGCGCACCGGTGAGGGTACCGGGCTGGGCCTGTCGACGGCCTATGGCATCGTCAAGCAAACCGGGGGCTTCATCTTTGTCGACAGCGTTCCGGACCGGGGCACGGAATTCACGGTCCTTCTGCCCGTCAGCCCCGCTGCTGAGACACCCGAGCCCGATACGCCCGAGGCCCCGGAAGTGCGGGGGCCCTATCAGGGCGAAGGCGTCGTGCTGCTGGTCGAGGATGAAGCCCCCGTACGCGCATTTGCAACCCGGGCTTTGAGGCTGAAAGGCTACACGGTACTTGAGGCTGAGTCGGCTGAAGCGGCTTTGGACCTGTTAGAAGACCCGAATCTGTCGGTCGATGTCTTCGTGACGGATGTTGTGATGCCGGGAATGGACGGCCCGACCTGGGTCCGTCAGGCAATGCAGACCCGCCCCGATGTAAGGGTCGTGTTCATGTCGGGCTATACCGAAGGCGCGTTCGGCGAATCCGGCCCCGAGGTTGAACATGCGACCTTCCTGCCCAAGCCGTTTTCATTGACGCAGCTTACTGAGGCCGTCTACCAGCAACTCGGCTAATCTGATCACCGGGCTGATCGATGCAGTGCGAATTCAGCCGAGTATTCGGCGCGGAACTGCCGTTCTGTGTCCGCCGAAAGATCCATCGGACGGATCGGAGAGACGTTCTCGCGCGCGAGGCCGATCTCCTGGTTCAACCGGTTTTGTAGGAAATCCAGTATCGTGTCTTGGTTTTCGTACTTGAACAGATGGGTCACGGTCGTCCCGTTGCGACGCGGCTGCAGGAAATCGCTTTGGCAGCCCACTTCGGCAAAGGCTGGGCGCGGTTGCTCTAGATAGCCGGTAAGGAACTCGTCAAAACTCAGACCCTGTGTAGAGTGGGGGTGGTCCGCGCGCTCCGGTCGCGTGCGATACCGGTACCAGCTGCCTAGCCAGTCAACGGGCTCGCGGACGATGGCCATCACCTCCATCTCGGCGTCGAACACCTTGCGGAACATGGTTTGAAAGAACCGATCATACCGGCGCAGGTTCGCGTGTTTCAGGTCGGTCGGACCCGCGATGACTATATCGGCGCGGCCGCGCAACGCGGTTTGATAGGCGGTGCTACCGGTCTTGGGAACGGACAAAAGCGCGAGGCGTTCTTTGTAAAAAACCAGCATTTCCCTTTTCTCTTCAACGCTTTTCGTGTCGCAGATTGTCGTAAACGACTCTTTAACACAATTGCTGAACATTGGGTTTCATAAGTTTTAGTTGAAATGTTCTCTTTTTGGTCTCATAAGGAACAAGAGGCGAACAAAGCAGCGATTGCCGCCCGTCAAAGGGTGTGACAAAAGGGATAGTGACAGGACAATGGCGGATCTTCTGACAATGAGCGACAAGAAAAACGCAGACAAGCAAAAGGCGCTCGACAGCGCCTTGGCCCAGATTGAACGGCAGTTCGGCAAGGGCTCGATCATGAAGCTGGGCGAGGATTCCAAGCAGGATATCGAGGCCAGTTCGACCGGATCGCTGGGCTTGGATATTGCGCTGGGAATCGGTGGATTGCCGATGGGGCGTATCGTTGAGATTTACGGGCCTGAAAGTTCGGGTAAAACCACGCTGACATTGCATTGCATTGCGGAACAGCAAAAGCGCGGCGGTGTGTGCGCGTTCGTTGACGCGGAACATGCGCTGGATCCGCAATATGCTCGCAAGCTGGGCGTTGATCTGGACGAACTGCTGATCTCGCAGCCTGACACCGGCGAACAGGCATTAGAGATTACAGATACGCTGGTGCGGTCGGGTGCGGTGAACATGGTCGTGGTCGACTCGGTGGCGGCCCTGACGCCGAAATCAGAGCTGGAAGGCGACATGGGCGACAGCAGCGTGGGCGTACAGGCCCGGCTGATGAGCCAGGCGATGCGGAAGCTGACCGGTTCGATCAACCGCTCGAACTGTATGGTGATTTTCATCAACCAGATCCGGATGAAGATCGGTGTGATGTTCGGCAGCCCGGAGACGACAACCGGCGGTAACGCGCTGAAATTCTACAGCTCGGTCCGCCTGGATATCCGTCGCATCGGCGCGATCAAGGACCGCGACGAGGTGGTCGGCAACCAGACCCGTGTGAAGGTTGTGAAGAACAAGGTCGCGCCGCCGTTCAAGCAGGTGGAATTCGACATCATGTATGGCGAAGGCATCAGCAAAATGGGTGAACTGCTGGATCTGGGCGTCAAAGCTGGGGTGGTCGAGAAATCGGGCTCGTGGTTCAGCTATGGCGACGAACGGATCGGGCAGGGGCGTGAGAACGCCAAGCAATATCTGCGCGACAACACCCGCGCCGCGTTGGAGATCGAGGACAAGATTCGCGCCGCGCACGGGTTGGATTTCGAGATGCCGCCGAACATGGCGGAGGATGACGATATCCTTGAAGCCTGAGAGACGCTGACGGGAACAGCAGAAATCCCCCGGCATCCCGATAGTGCTGAGAATACTCGGAACAAGGCTGTCCAACAGGGCGGCCTTGCTTCGTTTCGGGTGCGTCGCCTGTGGACAGTCCGCAGGTGCGCGGCTAAACCATTGCGAACCAGAATGATAGCGCGCCGAGAGAGCCCACATGCCCACGCTGAACGATATCCGATCGACCTTTCTGAACTATTTCGCCAAGCAGGGGCACGAGGTGGTTGCATCCAGTCCACTGGTGCCGCGCAACGACCCGACGCTGATGTTCGTGAACTCGGGCATGGTGCAGTTCAAAAACCTGTTTACCGGCGTTGAGACGCGCGATTACCGCCGCGCCACAACTGCGCAGAAATGTGTGCGCGCGGGCGGCAAGCACAACGATCTGGACAATGTCGGCTATACCGCACGCCATCATACTTTCTTTGAAATGCTGGGGAATTTCTCGTTCGGGGATTACTTCAAACCCGACGCCATTCCTTTTGCGTGGGAGTTGATCACCAAGGAATTCGGCATCGACAAGAACCGCTTGCTGACGACCGTCTACCATACCGACGACGAAGCGTTTGAAATCTGGAAGAAGGTTGGCGTTCCGGAAGATCGCATTATCCGCATCGCCACCAATGACAATTTCTGGCAGATGGGTCCGACCGGCCCCTGCGGTCCTTGCACCGAAATCTTCTACGACCATGGCGATCACATCTGGGGTGGCCCACCGGGATCGGCCGAGGAAGACGGTGACCGGTTTATCGAAATCTGGAACATCGTTTTCATGCAGAACGAGCAGTTCGAAGACGGCACGATGGTCGAACTCGATATGCAGTCGATTGACACCGGCATGGGGCTGGAACGGATCGGCGCGCTGCTGCAGGGCAGTCATGACAACTATGACACCGATCTGTTCAAGACACTGATCGAGGCGTCAGCGACTGCGACAAATGTCGATCCCTATGGTGACAAGAACGTGCATCATCGCGTGATTGCGGATCACCTGCGGTCGACCTCGTTCCTGATTGCCGATGGGGTGATGCCCAGCAATGACGGACGCGGTTATGTGCTGCGTCGGATTATGCGCCGCGCCATGCGGCACGCGCATCTGCTGGGCGCAAAGGACCCGGTCATGCATCAGCTTGTTCCGACCCTCGTGCAGTTGATGGGCGCGCAGTATTCCGAACTGGGGCAGGCGCAACCGCTGATCGAAGAGACTCTGCTGCTGGAAGAAACCCGGTTCAAGCAGACGCTGGATCGCGGCCTGAAACTGCTGGACGACGAAGTTGCGGGTTTGGCCGACGGCGATCCCTTGTCCGGCGCTGCGGCGTTCAAGCTGTATGACACTTACGGCTTCCCGCTGGACCTTACGCAGGATGCGCTGCGTGAAAAGGGGCGGACCGTGGACACCGACGGGTTCGACGCGGCCATGGCCGAACAAAAGGCCAAGGCCCGTGCCGCCTGGGCCGGTTCGGGCGAGGCGGCGGATCAGGTTGTCTGGTTCGATGTTCTGGATACCGCTGGCGCGACCGATTTCCTGGGTTATGACACCGAAAAGGCCGAGGGTCAGGTAGCTGCATTGGTGGTTGATGGAGCCTTGGTCGACCGGATCGAGCAGGGTGGCAGCGGCTGGGTTGTTGCCAATCAGACCCCGTTCTATGGCGAGGCCGGTGGTCAGATCGGTGACACCGGAGAAATCCGTCGTCTGGACGAGCGCGACGATGTCGCCCGTGTCGAAGACACCCGGAAGTTCGCCGACGGCAAGGTCTATGCCCATAAAGTTACTGTCGATCACGGCACGATCTCGAAAGGCGACGCGGTCGAGCTTGAGGTTGATCACGCCCGCCGCACGGCGATCCGGGCAAACCACTCGGCCACCCACCTGCTGCACGAAGCGCTGCGCGAAACGCTGGGCGATCACGTGGCACAGCGCGGATCTCTCAATGCGGCAGACCGTCTGCGGTTTGACTTCAGCCATTCCAAGGCCCTCACCCCGGACGAGATTCGGACAGTCGAGCGTGAGGTGAATGAGTTCATCCGTCAGAACTCGTCCGTCGAGACCCGCATCATGACGCCCGACGACGCGCGTGCGTTGGGTGCTCAGGCACTGTTCGGCGAGAAATACGGGGACGAGGTGCGCGTGGTATCCATGGGGAGGGCACCCACCGGCAAAGGTCAGGATGGCGAGACGTGGTCGATTGAGCTGTGCGGCGGTACCCATGTGCGTCAGACCGGTGATATTGGCACCTTCGTCGTGCTGGGTGACAGTGCCAGCAGCGCGGGCGTGAGGCGGATCGAAGCGCTGACCGGGGACGAAGCGTTCAGCTACCTGTCCGCGCAGGATCACCGTTTGGGCGCAATCGCTCTGGAGTTGAAGGCGCAGCCGGATGATGTCGTGGCGCGCGTTCGGTCGCTGTTGGATGAACGCAAGGCACTGCAGAACGAGGTTGCGCAGTTGCGCCGCGATCTGGCGATGGCCGGTGGCGCAGGGCAGGGCGGTGGTGCCGAGGCCAAGGATGTCAACGGCGTTGCCTTTCTCGCGCAGGTGCTGACCGGCGTGTCGGGCAAAGACTTGCCGACCCTGATCGACGAACACAAAGGTCGGCTGGGTTCAGGCGCAGTACTGCTGATCGCGGATACGGGTGGCAAGGCCGCTGTCGCCGCAGGTGTGACGCAGGACCTTGTTGGTAGGGTCTCGGCGGTCGATCTGGTACGTGCTGCCGTGGGCGAGTTGGGCGGCAAGGGGGGTGGTGGTCGCCCCGACATGGCCCAGGGTGGAGGTAAGGACGCATCAAACGCCGATGCCGCCATTCAGGCCGCGGAACAAGTCTTGGGAGGATAACATGCCTGCACTCTGGATCGCGCATGTCACGGTTACCGACGACGAGGCCTACGGAAAATATGCAGAACTGGCGGGGCCGGCGATTGCAGCCCATGGTGGCGAGTTCATCGCCCGTGCTGCCCGCTATGTTCAGCTGGAGGGCAAAGACCGCCCCCGCAATGTGGTGGCCCGGTTCCCGTCGGTCGAAGCTGCTGTCGACTGTTATCACTCCGCGCAGTACCAGAAGGCGCTGGATCACGCCCGGGGTGCAAGCGAGCGCGAGCTGGTTGTGGTCGAGATCATGGACTGAGAATCGCCGGGTCGTCAGAGCTCGCACAGGTCAACCAGCTCTTGGGCATTGCTTTTGCCCGATTGCCAGCATGGCAGTCGGGCTTTTTCCAAATTTGTTATATTTTGAAGCAATAACAAAGCATTAAACCAGATATTGCACAGGTTTTGACGCTCCGATCCGCCGGGATTGTGGCATCGACGCCATGATCTGGCGCGGAAATGGTCATGAAAAGTGACGAATTTCCGCCGCTTTTCCCCCTCAGCTTGACCAAAGATTGCGTGCAGACCCGCGTTAACGGATATTTCAAGCCGGGCAGATAGGGTTCTGAACCACGCCAATCGCTGGGATCGAACAGGACTCGAGGGACAGGCATGATGACCGTTGGCACCACTGGAAATGCCTTCAGACGACATGCGGCAAAGCTCCGCAATCTTTGCGGTGCCGTTGCCCTGATCGGCGGCGCGCTATTGGTTGGCACCGTGGCCGAGGCCAAGGATGGCGCGTTTATCTACGGCGTAGCAGCCTCGCCCCCACCGACCGGTGCGCGGCAGTTGTGCAGGCAGTATTCGTGGGCCTGCGCACAAAAAGGATCGGCATCGCTGTCCAGCAGCCAGGAACTGACCTTGGTCAAACAGATCAACCGCCGTGTGAATGCATCGACCCGGGAAGTGACAGATCAGTCTCAGTACAAAACCCGCGAGCTTTGGGCGCTGCCCACGTCGCTGGGCGGAGATTGTGAGGATTTCGCCCTTCTGAAGAAGCGCGACCTTATCAAGGCCGGGATTGATCCGCGCAAGCTGCTGATCGCCACGGTATTGGACACGCGCCGGAATGCTCATGCGGTTTTGGTGTACCGGTCAAGCCAGGGCGACCTGGTTCTTGATAATTTGACGAACCGGATCAAGCCGTGGACCGCAACGCGTTACCTTTTTCTGCGAATGCAGGATCCTAAGCAGCCACGAAACTGGGTTGGTGTATACGGACGGAGTTAGAGGGCCTGCGACTTAGTGCAATTCATGAATGGGATGGGGTGGTACTCCCATCCCTTTCCTTTTTTAGTCAGTCGCTCGAGGGCTATCTCAGCCAAGTCACTTCTTCGGTGGTGTTGTTGTGGTGGCCGGTGGATCCTTCTTCGGATCATCATCATCATCATCATCATCGGCCGGTGGGCCTTTCGGATCGGGATCCGGATCTTTGGGCTCCGGGTCGCTCGGATCGGGGTCCGAAGGCGTATCTGAATCTGGCGGCTCGTTCGAACCGGCCGTCTCATCGTCCGGACCATCGCCTGATCTTTGTTCGGCAAAGCCGATGGAGGCGGTGGGAAGGTCGGTCAGGATGGCTGCGAATGCCGGGCAGTCCAGCAATGTCTGCTCGAGGATCGCTTCAAAATCCGCCCGCCGCTGAATGTAACGTACCATCCGCGAACTCACGACATCGCAGGCACACAGCGCCTTGGACGATACGGATTGTTTGGCCGTTTTGACCGTGCACATTTCGGAGGCCTGAGCCGCCCCGACTGAGACGAATGGCATCGTTGCCGAAACAAATACAATAGATAACAGTTGAGATCTCATGCGCATCGCATCCACTCCTTGGAACTCATTAACTATGCCGTCGTATACAAAATTGACGCCATACTTTGAACACAAATACATCCGCATCCCGCCGTATTTTCAACCGAGAACTTGGTGATCGGGCGGAAATTGACTCTACCTATAGGCGATTTCGTTTAAAAAACAGAAAGAAGGCCCGACGTTGTGACAGGCCTTCTTCTTTCAGCTTAACCTTGCATTGACGCAAAAATGCCACGATTGCGCGATTGTTTCCAATCTGTGAACCAGTTTACATCGCGATCACGCCGATTTGGACATCCGTTTACGCTCATGCGGGTCGAGATAGCGTTTGCGCAGGCGGATCACGTTCGGTGTCACCTCGACCAGCTCATCATCGTCGATATAGGCGATCGCCTCTTCCAGCGAGAACTGCACATGCGGCGTCAGGCGGACCGCGTCATCGGACCCGCTGGCGCGTACGTTTGTCAGTTTCTTACCCTTGAGCGGGTTCACCTCAAGATCATTGTCGCGCGAATGCTCACCGATCACCATGCCCTGATAGACATCCGTCTGCGGGCCCACGAACATGCGGCCGCGTTCTTCCAGGTTCCAAAGCGCATAAGCGACGGCCTGACCTTTTTCCATCGAGATCAACACACCCGCGCGCCGCCCCGGGATCGCGCCCTTGTGGGCCGCCCAGCCGTGGAACACGCGGTTCAGCACGCCGGTGCCGCGGGTGTCGGTCAGGAACTCTCCGTGATAGCCGATCAACCCGCGCGAGGGGACATGGGCGATGATCCGGGTCTTGCCCACGCCTGCGGGGCGCATCTCGACCAACTCGCCCTTGCGCGCGCCGGTGACCTTTTCGATCACCGCGCCCGAGAATTCATCATCCACGTCGATGGTGACTTCTTCGATGGGCTCCATACGCTGGCCGTCTTCCTCGCGGAACAGAACCTGCGGGCGTGAGATGCTGAGCTCGAACCCCTCGCGGCGCATGTTCTCGATCAAAACGCCCATCTGCAGTTCGCCCCGACCTGCGACCTCGAAGGCTTCGCCACCCGGTGTATCGCTGATGCGGATGGCGACGTTCGATTCGGCCTCTTTCATCAGGCGGTCGCGGATCACGCGGGATTGGACCTTTTTGCCGTCACGGCCCGCCAGCGGCGAGTCGTTGATGCCAAAGGTGACCGTGATGGTCGGCGGGTCGATGGGCTGCGCGGGCAGGGCTTCATCAACCTGCGGGGCAACCAGTGAATCTGCCACTGTGGCCTTGCTCATGCCAGCGATGGTGACAATGTCGCCCGCCTCGGCCACATCGATGGGCTGCTGGCTGAGGCCGCGGAAGGCGAGGATCTTGGACGCACGAAAGTTTTCGATAAGGCTGCCATCGCGGCTGAGCGCCTTGAGGCTGTCGC
Source organism: Ruegeria sp. CJ3 (assembly GCF_056536725.1). Lineage (NCBI taxonomy): Bacteria > Pseudomonadati > Pseudomonadota > Alphaproteobacteria > Rhodobacterales > Roseobacteraceae > Ruegeria > Ruegeria sp. CJ3. The sequence goes on along the minus strand of NZ_JBQFQE010000001.1, from coordinate 590,111 downwards.
CCGCTTTCAGCGTGCCGCTTTCGACGCGGCCGGTCAGGATACGCCCGATGAACGGATCGCTGCCCAGCGTGGTGGCCAGCATCCGGAACGGCTCGGCCTTGCGCTCTGCTTGTTTGGGCGCGGGGACGTGGTCGACAATCAGGTCGAACAGGGCGGTCAGGTCCTGACGGGGCCCGTCCAGTTCCATATCCGCCCAGCCCGAGCGGCCCGAGGCGTACATGGCCGGGAAATCCAACTGGTCATCATCGGCACCCAGGTTGGCGAACAGGTCGAAACATTCGTCCAGCGCGCGGTCAGGCTCGGCGTCGGGTTTGTCGACTTTATTCAGCACCACAATGGGGCGCAGGCCCAGTGCCAGCGCCTTCGAGGTCACGAACTTGGTCTGCGGCATCGGGCCTTCGGCTGCATCGACCAGCAGGACCACGCCGTCAACCATGCTGAGAATCCGTTCAACCTCGCCTCCGAAATCTGCGTGGCCGGGGGTGTCGACGATATTGATCCGGGTCCCTTTCCATTCAACGCTGGTGGCCTTGGCAAGGATGGTGATGCCACGCTCCCGCTCCAGGTCGTTGCTGTCCATGGCGCGCTCGGCCACGGCCTGATTTTCCCGGAACGCCCCGGATTGTTTGAGCAGCTCGTCGACCAGAGTCGTCTTGCCGTGGTCCACGTGAGCGATGATTGCGATGTTGCGCAGGTCCATGAGAGGTCAGCCTTTGAACAGGAAGTTGGCCCGGCGCATAACGCGGCGCGACAAAATATGCCAGCCCCTAGTGGCCCGCGGTCTCGGAAAACAGGTGAATGATGAGGATTCCCGCCAGTATCAGCGTCAGTCCCAGTATCGCGGGCCAGTCCAGACGCTGGCCAAACACCAGAAAGCCGATCAGGGCGATCAGGAAAATGCCCAAGCCTGACCAGATGGCGTAGACAATGCCCACGGGCATGACCTTCAGCGTCAGCGCCATCAGATAGAAGGCGCACCCGTATCCAAGTACGACCAAAACGGAAGGCCACAGGCGCGTGAACTGCTGGCTGGCTTGCAGCGCAGTTGTTCCGATGGTTTCAGCCACCACCGCCAGCAAGAGGATCAGATAGGTCTTGGGCACGAGGGGTACTTTCGGGCAAATCGCAGGTTGATTGAGCATAAATGCCAGAGTTCGGGCAAGAGAATTCACGCCGGATGAGCTTTGGGCAAGGGATTTCGGAAGGTCAGGTAAACCCGACTATCGCGAGGCGGCCATGACGTGTTAAATTGATAGTTGTTTTTAGTGTGTTTTTAATGAGTTTGATAAAATGACGACTTTCGCTAAATCCGTCATTATCGTTTCGGTACTGATCGTGGCGCTCGGGTGGCTTGCAGACGGGGGGTCCGTCGACATTGATGCAGCCCAAAATGTTGAAGGTGCAATAGGGGTTCCAGTTTAAGCGCCCACCGAACGATTATTAAAAGGAGCTCTCGAGCTCCTTTTTTTAGTGCTTTTCAATCGCCTTCAGCTTGGACCGATGCTCTGACAGCCTTTTGACCACGAACTGGCGCGCCTTGCGTTCGGCCAGCCGGACACGAATTTCGGTCAAAAAGGCTTCTTCCAGCGATTGCGAGGCTGCACCCAGCACTTCGCCGACCTCCACAAAGAAACGGTCATCGCCGGTTTCGTCCATGACCTTCATCGTGTCCTCGGCCAGTCGGGCCGCAAGGGTCGTGATGGTGTCGGACATCAGCGTGTGGTCTCGGTCAGGCGGCGTTTGACGTAATCGGTGACGTCGCCCATCAGCGTATCCATGTGGCGATCCTGAAAGAAGTGATCCGCACCATCAACCTCGTTATGGGTGATGGTGATCCCCTTCTGCTCGTGCAGCTTACCCACCAGCGAGGCAGTATCGGCAGGCGGCGCGACCCGGTCAGCCGAGCCGTTGATGATCAGGCCGGAGGACGGGCAGGGGGCCAGGAACGAGAAATCGTACATATTCGCAGGCGGTGATACGCTGATGAAGCCGGTGATCTCGGGGCGGCGCATCAGCAGCTGCATCCCGATCCACGCGCCAAACGAAAAGCCCGCGACCCAGCAATGCTTGGAATTGTTGTTCATCGACTGCAGGTAATCCAGCGCCGAGGCCGCATCGCTCAGTTCACCAATGCCCTGATCGTATTCGCCCTGGCTGCGGCCGACGCCGCGAAAGTTAAAGCGCAACACGGTAAAGCCCATGTTGTAGAAGGCATAGTGCAGATTATAGACCACCTTGTTGTTCATGGTCCCGCCGAACTGTGGATGCGGGTGCAGGACGATGGCGATCGGTGCGTCTTTTTCCTTTTGCGGGTGGTAGCGGCCTTCCAGGCGGCCTTCGGGTCCGGGAAAAATCACCTCGGGCATGTGTGCTTTGGTCCTGTTTTTTTACCGTGTCGGGCCCGGGACTATCTTGACGGTAATCGTCGGGTACTTTAGAACGGTTCTAATTGCATTTATGGCGCGAAAAACGCTGTCAGTGGGAGATACGCACTGGCCGCAGCGACGTCAATGTTTTCGCGCGGTTCTTGCCGAGAGGGAATGATATGAAACTGTCGACCAAGGGCCGTTACGCGATGGTTGCGCTGGCGGATATCGCGCTGCAGTCCACCGACAAGCTGGTGACGCTGGGCGAGATTTCCGAGCGTCAGGATATCTCGCTGCCCTATCTCGAACAGCTGTTTGTCAAACTGCGACGGGCCGAGCTGGTCAGTTCGGTGCGCGGCCCGGGTGGTGGGTACCGTCTGGCGCGCCCCGCGTCCGATATCCGCGTGGTCGAAGTGCTGGCCGCGGTGGATGAAACCGTCGATGCGATGCACAAGGGGGCAGGGGCATCCGGTGGCTCGTCCGGCAGCCGTGCGCAATCTCTGACCAACCGGCTGTGGGAAGGCCTCAGCGCGAATGTCTACGTGTTCCTGCATCAAACGCGCCTGTCCGACGTGATCACAAATGATCTGGCCCCGTGTCCGGCGGTGCCGAATCTGTTTGCGGTCGTGGACGATTAATCGGATGAAAGCGCTGGCCATTCAGACGATTCCAATATGGAAAAAGATGCATCCATGAAGCGTGTTTATATGGATCACAACGCGACAGCTCCTTTGCGGCCCGAGGCGCGCGCCGCAATGATGGCGGCGATGGACGTGGCTGGAAACCCGTCCTCGGTCCACGCTGAAGGACGTGCAGCCAAAGCCGTGGTCGAACGCGCAAGGGCGCAAGTGGCCGAAGCCGTCGGCTGCCGCCCGCAGGAGGTCACCTTTACCTCAGGCGCGACCGAGGCTGCCCGGGTTTTGCAAAACCGCCCGGATGGCTGCGACGTGTTTGTCGAGCCCACGGCCCACGATGCGCTCTGGTCATATTTAGACCAGTCCAACTGTGACACGCGTCCCTTTGGCCCTGGCCATACATTGGCGATGGGGCTGGCGAATTCGGAAACCGGGATTGTCACCCGACCTCCCCAGAAGGTGGATGGTCAATGGCCCTATGGCGCGCGCCGCGCAGATTGGCTGTTGCTGGACATCACGCAGGCCGTCGGGCGCATCCCGTTCTCGTTCGCTTGGAGCGGTGCAGACATGGCGATCCTGTCAGCACACAAGATTGGCGGGCCGAAAGGCGTTGGCGCACTGATCCTCCGGCAAGGGGTCGATATCACGCCTTTGGCCAGCGGCGGCGGGCAAGAGATGGGGCGCCGGTCCGGTACCGAAAACATCGTAGGGATCGCAGGGTTCGGGGCCGCAGCGGAAGCGGCCGCGCGTGATCTGGCTGACGGTGTATGGGAAAAAGTCACCAAACTTAGAAATATTCTAGAAAACGCTCTTGAGGCTGCCTCTAAAGCTACTATTTTTGTCGGAAAAGGTCAGGAGCGACTCCCGAACACCGCTTGTTTTGCGACGCCCGGCTGGAAGGGCGAAACGCAGGTCATGCAAATGGACTTGTCCGGCTTTGCCATCAGCGCGGGTTCTGCCTGTTCCAGCGGCAAGGTAAAGACAAGCCGGGTTATGACCGCGATGGGTTTTGACGAGGCGGTCGCCGCAAGCGCAATACGCGTGTCGCTGGGGCCTGAGACGACGGAAGAAGACGTGCTGCGTTTCGCTGAGACGTGGCTGGAAAAAGAGAAAAAGCATCGCGCACGTGCAGCGTGATCTGACGGAGGGTGTCACATGGCCGCTTTGGACCAGACCCAGGTAAAAGAAGGTGTCGATCAGGAAACCGTGGATGCGGTGCGCGAGGTTGGCACTTATAAATACGGCTGGGAAACCGAGATCGAGATGGAATATGCGCCCAAGGGCGTGAACCCGGATATCGTCCGGCTGATCTCAAGCAAGAATGACGAACCCGAATGGATGACCGAATGGCGTCTGGCCGCGTTTGATCGCTGGACCCAGATGGAAGAGCCCAAATGGGCGATGGTCAGCTATCCCGAGATCGATTTTCAGGATCAGTACTATTACGCCCGTCCAAAATCGATGGAGGAAAAGCCCAAGTCGCTGGATGAGGTCGATCCCAAGTTGTTGGCGACATACGAAAAGCTGGGCATCCCTCTGAAAGAACAGATGATTCTGGCAGGCGTTGAGGGGGCCGAGGACGCCCCCGCTGAGGGCCGTAAGGTTGCCGTGGACGCTGTGTTCGACTCGGTTTCGGTTGGCACCACTTTTCAGGAAGAACTAAAGAAGGCAGGCGTGATCTTCTGTTCGATCTCCGAGGCGATCAAAGAGCACCCGGAGTTGGTGAAGAAGTATCTGGGCACCGTGGTACCACCGTCGGACAATTTCTATGCGACGCTGAACTCGGCGGTCTTCTCGGACGGGTCCTTTGTTTATGTCCCGCCGGGCGTCCGCTGCCCGATGGAACTGAGCACCTATTTCCGCATCAATGCGGAAAACACCGGTCAGTTCGAACGCACCCTGATCATTGCCGACAAGGGATCTTATGTCTCGTACCTCGAAGGCTGCACCGCACCTCAGCGAGATACGGCGCAGTTGCATGCCGCCGTGGTCGAGATCATCATCGAGGAAGACGCCGAGGTAAAATACTCGACCGTTCAGAACTGGTTCCCCGGGGATGAGAACGGCAAGGGTGGCATCTATAATTTCGTAACCAAACGCGCCGATTGCCGCGGAGACCGAGCCAAGGTGATGTGGACTCAGGTCGAGACCGGCTCGGCTGTGACGTGGAAGTACCCGTCCTGCATCCTGCGCGGAGATGACAGCCAAGGCGAGTTCTACTCGATCGCGATCGCCAACAACTATCAGCAGGCCGACACCGGCACGAAGATGGTGCATCTGGGCAAGAACACCAAGTCGCGGATCGTCTCGAAGGGGATCAGCGCGGGCAAAGCGCAGAATACATATCGGGGGCTGGTATCGATGCACCCCAAGGCGAAGGACAGCCGGAATTATACCCAGTGCGACAGCCTGCTGATTGGCGATAAATGCGGTGCGCATACGGTGCCATATATCGAGGTCAAGAATAACTCATCCCGCGTTGAACACGAGGCGACAACCTCCAAGGTCGACGACGATCAGCTGTTCTATTGTCGCCAGCGTGGCATGGATGAGGAAGAGGCCGTAGCGCTGGTGGTCAACGGGTTCTGCAAGGATGTGCTGCAGGCGCTGCCTATGGAGTTCGCCATGGAAGCGCAGCAGCTTGTGGCGATCTCGCTTGAGGGCTCGGTCGGTTGATGGCGCGCAGGCCCCGGAACCGCATCCACAAGGATGATGTGCTGACCTGGCTTGGGTACGCTCTGCCGGTTCTGGGTGGTTTGCTCGGCGTGGCTTATGTCAACATCAACTATTTCGAATTCATCAACCCAGTCTGGGCAATAGGTGGTGGGGCAATCCTGGGTTGGATTGCAGCACGCCTGATCCGCATGGCGCTGGGATAAAGGTTATCTGGGGCGACGAGCCCGTTGCGATACGCAAAAGGACAAAGAAATGCTGGAAATCAAGAACCTGCACGTGAAGCTTGAGGAAGAAGACAAGCAGATCCTCAAAGGTGTCGATCTGACCGTGGATGCCGGCAAGGTGCACGCGATCATGGGGCCGAATGGCTCGGGCAAGTCGACGCTCAGCTATGTGCTTTCGGGGCGTGATGGCTATGAGGTGACCGACGGGTCGGCCACGCTGGATGGTGAGGACCTGCTAGAGATGGAGCCGGAAGAGCGCGCCGCCGCAGGTGTGTTTCTTGCGTTCCAGTATCCGGTGGAAATCCCCGGCGTGGGCAACATGACCTTCCTGCGCACCGCCGTGAACGCGCAGCGCAAGGCGCGCGGGCAAGAGGAGCTGTCGGCCACCGATTTCCTGAAAGAGGTGCGCGCCAAAGCCAAGGCTTTGAAGATCGACGCCGATATGTTGAAGCGTCCGGTCAATGTTGGCTTCTCGGGCGGCGAGAAAAAACGCAATGAAATCCTGCAGATGGCAATGCTTGAGCCTAAGATGTGCATCCTCGACGAGACTGACTCGGGTCTTGATGTGGATGCGATGAAGCTGGTGGCCGAAGGTGTGAACGCTCTGCGTGATGAGGGGCGCGGGTTTCTGGTGATCACCCACTATCAGCGTCTGCTGGACCACATCAAACCGGACGTGGTTCACATCATGGCGGACGGTCGGATCGTCAAATCCGGCGGACCCGAGCTGGCGCTGGAAGTGGAACATAACGGCTATGCCGACATTCTGGCCGAGGTGAACTGATGGCGTTGCCCCAAGCAAAACAAACCGCGACCGAGGAGCGGCTGGCCGCCCTGACGATGCCTGACGCCGGTTGCACCCGTAAGGCGCGCGAGGCCGCTTTGGCCCGCGTGTGCGAGATGGGTCTGCCCGGTCGTCGCGACGAATATTGGAAATACACCCGTCCGGACACACTGATTTCTGCCGAGGCCCCGGCGGCGGCTTTGTTCGAATCCGATGAACCGATGATGTTCCATGAATTTGATCGTCTGAAGATCGTGTTCATCGACGGGGTTTTCAGCCCCGAGGAGTCGGATGATCTGACGATGGAAGGGGTCTCGATCGACCGGCTGGAAGATATCTGCTGCAAAGATATTCATTGGGCCAAAGAGTTATATGGCGTCCTTGAAGCCCGCGGTCAGGTCCCGGTGCAGCGTCCGCTGGCGGCGTTGAATACGGCTTTCGCCTCGGATGGGGTGGCGATTCATGTCACGGGCAGGCCGTCGAAGCCAATCAGCCTGATCTATCGCCACGCGTCCGAGACCTCGGACGCGACCCTGCACCACATCGTTCGGGTGGAAAGTGGTGCCGAGGTGACGATCCTTGAAAATGGCCCCGCCGCTTCGCGCTTTAACAAGTGCATGGAGATCGATATCGCTGATGGCGGTACACTGCATCACATCCGCGCGCAGGGGCGCGATCACCAGCGCCGAGCCGCCACGCATATGTTCACTCGCATGGGGCAGGAGTCGGTTTACAAATCCTTCACCCTGACTGTGAATGGCGTTTTGACCCGCAATGAACAGGTGGTTGAACTGACCGGCGACGATGCGGTGGCGCATGTGGCTGGGGCCTGTGTTGGTGATGGGGAATTCCACCATGACGATACGGTTTTTGTCACCCATGACGCGGTGAATTGCGAAAGCCGTCAGGTGTTCAAGAAGGTGCTGCGTAACGGCGCGACCGGTGTGTTTCAGGGCAAAATCCTTGTCAAGGAAGGTGCCCAGAAAACAGATGGTTACCAGATCAGCCAGTCGCTTCTGCTGGATGAGGACAGCCAGTTTCTGGCCAAGCCTGAACTGGAAATCTACGCCGATGATGTGGCCTGTTCGCATGGCTCGACCTCGGGTGCGATTGACGACACGGCGCTTTTCTACCTGCGCTCGCGTGGGGTTCCGACCCGTGAAGCGACAGATATGCTGACGCTCGCCTTCCTTGCCGAAGCGGTGCAGGAAATCGAGGATGAGGCGCTGGCCGAGGTCATCGTGTCCCGTCTGCAAGATTGGCTGGCACGCCGCCGCTGATGCCTGTCACAACGGATATCGTGGCCACGTATCGCGGACCGGGGCGCGTTGTGCGCCGCCTGATGGACATGGGGCCGCGCGAAGATCGCGCCTTGGCATTTGTCATGGCGTTCTGCGTGATCGGCTTTATCGCGCAACTGCCCAGCCTTGCACGACAAGCCCATCTGGACGGGTCCGAGCTGAACATGCTGATGGGCGGTGCCTTGCTGGGCTCGGTCTTCATCCTGCCGTTGCTGTTTTACGGTCTGGCCTGGATCTCGCATCTCGCCGCGCGGGCGTTTGGCGGCAGGGGTACAAGCTATGGCGCGCGGCTGGCGTTGTTCTGGGCGCTTCTGGCATCCGCCCCGCTGGTGTTACTGAACGGTCTGGTCGCCGGATTCATCGGCCCGGGGGGGGCGCAGACGCTGGTCGGGCTATTATGGGTTGCGGTTTTCGTCTGGTTCTGGTTCTCGGGACTGAGGCAAACGCAAAGGGCGTCTGAATGAGCTCTGCCACCTTGATGAATATGGTCGTTCTGACCCTGTCAAACCCGGCCGAGGCCGCGCGTCGTCTGCTGGCGATGCGGCTGGGTGGGGATGTGCTGTGGCTGGCCTTTTTCCTGGCAGTAATCCTGAATGCGCTCGTGCAGTCTGCCTCGGGCTTTGTTTTGCCGCTGGTTTCATCCGACATCCAGCAAGTGGTCGAACCGGTATCTCGGACCTTATTCGTCTCGGTCGGTGCCATCCTGATCAGCGTCGTTACCTTTCTGTTTGTCGGGCGGATGCTGGGTGGAACTGCTTCGCTTTTTGGGATCATGACGTTGGTGGTCTGGCTGCAAATTCTACAGATCGCGGGGCAGGCGATCGTGCTATTGGCCGTGTCAGTCGCGCCGTTCCTATTCCTGCCTGCCAGCCTCGTGATGCTGGGCCTGAGTCTCTATATCACCCTGCATTTCCTGAACGAGGCGCACCGGTTCGCCTCGCTCGGCAAGTCGTTTCTGGTGATGCTCATCTCGGGTGTTCTGGCCATCCCCTTTGTTCTTTGGTTGACCCCCAGCGGGCCTGTATAGGGAATCTCTGTCCATGTATGACGTGCAGAAAATCCGCGCTGACTTTCCGATACTGTCGCGAGAGGTGAACGGTAAGCCGCTGACCTATCTGGACAATGGCGCCTCGGCACAGAAGCCGCAGGTGGTCATTGATGCGATTACGCAGGCCTATGCGCATGAATATTCAAATGTTCACAGAGGCTTGCATTACCTTTCAAACCTTGCGACCGAAAAGTACGAATCCGTCCGTGGCACTGTTGCGCGGTTTCTCGGCGTCGCGGATGAGGATGAGATTGTTCTGAATTCGGGCACGACCGAAGGGATCAATCTAGTCGCCTATGGCTGGGCCATGCCATGTCTGCAGGCCGGGGACGAGATCGTTCTGAGCGTCATGGAGCATCACGCCAATATCGTACCCTGGCATTTTCTGCGCGAACGACAGGGCGTAGTGCTGAAATGGGTTGATGTGGACGCGTCGGGCCATTTGGACCCGCAGGCGGTGATTGATGCGATCGGTCCCAAGACCAAGCTGGTTGCGGTCACCCATTGCTCTAACGTGCTGGGCACCGTGGTCGATGTAAAGGCGATTACGCAAGGGGCCCACGCCAAAGGCGTGCCGGTGCTGGTCGATGGCAGCCAAGGTGCGGTCCATATGCCCGTCGATGTGCCGGATATCGGCTGTGATTTCTACGCGATCACGGGGCACAAGCTTTATGGCCCTTCTGGGTCGGGCGCGATCTACATCAAATCCGACCGTATGGCCGAGATGCGCCCGTTCATCGGCGGCGGCGACATGATCAAAGAAGTCTCGAAGGATGAGGTGATCTATAACGATCCGCCGATGAAGTTCGAGGCCGGAACCCCCGGAATCGTCCAGACCATCGGGATGGGCGTTGCGCTGGACTATATGATGGATCTGGGCATGGAGTGCATCGCCGCGCATGAGGCCGGGCTGCGCGACTATGCCATGCAGCGCCTGACCGGGCTGAACTGGCTGCAGGTGCAGGGCACAACTGCTGACAAGGCCGCGATCTTCAGCTTTACGCTGGATGGGGCGGGGCACGCGCACGACGTCTCGACCATTCTGGACAAGAAGGGCGTCGCCGTGCGCGCCGGCCACCATTGCGCCGGGCCGCTGATGGACCATCTTGGCGTCACCGCCACCTGTCGCGCCAGCTTTGGGCTTTATAACACCACGGATGAGGTAGACACACTGATTGACGCGCTGGAACTGGCGCATGATCTGTTTGCCTGATCGGTGCACAGATTTGCAGTTGCACCTGGATCGGAACGAGGGTAGCTAACAGCCAACGCACCTGTAGCTCAGCTGGATAGAGCGCTGCCCTCCGAAGGCAGAGGCCAGAGGTTCGAATCCTCTCAGGTGCGCCATCTCCCCATACCTGAACACATCCAATCGAGACAAAACAAAACCCCCGTCAGAGGCCTGAGGGGGTCAAAAAACTCAACAGAACGAAAAGGGTATTACTTAGCCGCGCCAGGTGCGGATGTCTCCGCAATCCATGTGAACGAAGTTCGACCGGTAATACTGCCCGACACCACCAGCGCGACAGGACATGGCAGCCTTGGCCATCTGCGAGACCGAGCGAGATGACAGACGCAGATCGGCAGCCTGACCCTTCATATGCAGGGAATTCTTCGCGACGCCGCGCGATCTGGACCGTAGCATCGCGTTGGTTTTGGGCGAGCGATAGCCCGAAAGCAGCATATAAGGTTCGCTGACATCCAGCATGTTGTGCGAGGCGGCCATGATGTCGATGGTGCGCAGGTCCATGGTTTTGACCTGATCATTGCGCCAATCGCGCATGAAGTAGTTCACTTCTTTGACGGCATCTTTGATGTATTTGCCATCGACCCAATAAACCATGTCGATACGCTCGCCCGTGCGGCCTGAATACATGCGAATGCGGCGAATATCACCGCCTCCGCGAAGAAACCCTGCTGCTTTGGAATAGGTAGGTGCCGCAACGACTGCCGTTGCTGCGAATGCGCCCAATAGGGCACGCCGGGTCATGCCCGATGCACTGCTCTTGGTCATTTTCTGTCTCGTCCCGTACTGTTCCTGCCTGCGCACGATGTTACGCGCGCGGTATTAATTTTTTCCCATCCCAGATGCGGGTTTTATGGCACAGTCGGAATCAACAGCCAAGAATTCTTTGGTCGCAGCCATATCAAGGGGGAATTTTCGGCAGTTTTTTGCGCAACTGATGCAAGTATGCTTGCATTTGCTGCAGTTAGGCCGCCGCCGATGCAAACACGCACCACGGACAGAAAGATGCGCTTTGGTGATGTATTTGTGAATGGACAACTGCGAGGTGGCCAAACATTATCGACAGACGCGTTCGAGCGGTGCGCGTCAAGTTATTGAATAACCAAGGTCATATCATGTCGTTTGTTTCCCGGTCCCGCGTTCTGCTGATTGCCCTTCTGGCGACGTCATCCTCTTTTGCTCAGGCGGACACGACTGGCACCGCTTTTCAGATGGCAGTCGCCGAGACGACGGCCTCGACCCCTGCGCTGGCGGAGTTCTACCGCGACAGCGGCTTCGATCCGGTTTGGGTAGGTGAGTCTCCTGAGCATGAAGCCCGGCGCGCGGCGTTGATCAGGGCGCTGTCGACAACCGACCTGCACGGCTTGCCCGCCGCGCGGTATGACGTGCAGGCGCTGCTGACGCAGATGCAAGAGGCCCGTACAACCCGTGATCTGGGTATGGTCGAAGCCCAGATGAGCCGCGTCTTCATCAAATACGCCCGTGATCTGCAGGCGGGCACCGTCACACCATCGCAGATTGACGACGGGTTGGTCCGGAAAGTCGAGCGGCGCTCGGCCAGCGAACATCTGGAGCGTCTTACGGCGTCGGAGGGCGCGGGCTATTTCCAGGCCTTGATGCCGCAAACATCCCAGTACCGTGCATTGATGAAGCAAAAACGTGTGCTGGAGGACCTGATTGCTCAGGGTGGCTGGGGCGTGACCGTTCCGGTGGCCAAACTTGAACGTGGCGACGCCGGCCCGACTGTCATCAAGCTGCGGAATCGGCTGGTGGCTATGGGATATCTCAAACCCACCGCTAGCCCGACCTATGACGATGCGCTGATCGCAGCGGTGCAAGCGTTTCAGACAGCTCATGGGCTGGAGCCCGACGGTGTTGCAGGCAAAGGCACGATTACCGAGGTCAATCGATCCGCCTCGCATCGCCTCAAGGCGGTTCTTGTTGCGCTTGAGCGCGAACGCTGGCTGCCCGAAGAACGGGGAGAGCGGCACATTCTGGTGAATCAGGCTGATTTCTCGGCCAAGATCGTCGATGACGGGCTGGTCACTTTTGAGACGCGCGCCGTGATCGGCAAGAACACACATGACCGCCGCAGCCCCGAATTCTCGGACGAGATGGAGCATATGGTGATCAATCCCAGCTGGTATGTTCCACGCTCGATCATCACCAAGGAATATCTGCCGCAGCTGCAGTCCAACCCGAACGCGGTTGGTCATATCCAGATCACCGACCGCAGCGGACGTCAGGTGAATCGCGGCGCCGTGGATTTCAGTCAGTTCACCGCGCGGAACTTCCCATTTTCGATGCGCCAACCGCCGAGTCAGAGCAACGCTCTGGGCTTGGTGAAGTTCATGTTCCCGAATAAGTACAACATCTATCTACATGATACACCTCAGAAATCTCTGTTCGCACGTGAGGTTCGGGCGTTCTCACACGGCTGTATCCGCTTGGCGCAACCGTTCGAATTCGCCTATGCGCTGCTGGCCAAGCAGGAAGAAGACCCAAAGGCGTTTTTCCATCGCGTGCTGAACACCGGCAAAGAGACCACCGTGAAGCTGGACAAGAAGGTGCCGGTGCATCTGATCTATCGCACCGCCTATATTGGCCCGAAGGGCGAGGTTCAGTACCGCCGCGACGTCTATAACCGTGACGCCAAGATTTGGGAGGCGTTGCAAAAGGCAGGGGTGGTCCTGCCGGACGTTCAGGGGTAATCACGGGGGCAAGTCCTGCCACCAAGGAAGCCCGACATGCAATTCACCGTTGAGCAAATCGCCGAAGCCATCGGGGCCGAGGCCGCCGGTCAAACCGGCCTGACCATCCTGCGCGCCGCCGAGCCGGGCGATGCCGGACCGACCGATCTGGCGATGGCGATGTCTCCGAAATACGCCGAAGCGCTGACCGGCGGGGGTGCGCGGGCTGCAGTTCTGTGGGACGGGGCCGATTGGCGGGCGCTGGGGCTTGAGGCCGCGATCTTCGTGCAGCGTCCACGGATGGCCATGGCCGGGATCACCGCGATGTTGGACCGCGGGCAGGGGATTGAGTCGGGGATTCACCCCTCGGCAGTCGTTGACCCGACCGCCGAAATCGGCGCTGATGTGTCCATCGGCCCGCTGGCCGTCATCGGTGCACGGGCCCGGATCGGCGCGCGTTCGGTGATTGGGGCGCACTGCGTGGTCGGCATGGACGTGGTGCTGGGCGAAAATGCTCTGCTGCGCGAAATGGTCAGCATCGGTGCGCGGGCCCAGATCGGAGACCGCTTTACCGCTCAGCCCGGTGCTCGTATCGGCGGTGACGGGTTCAGCTATGTCACACCCGAGATTTCGGGTGCGGAAAACGCCCGCAAAACGCTGGGTGATCAGGGAGATGCCAAGGCGCAAAGCTGGCTGCGCATCCACTCGTTGGGCGCGGTTGAGATCGGTGATGACGTTGAGGTTGGGTCGAACTGTACCGTCGACAATGGTACCATCCGCAATACCGTGATCGGCAGCGGATCCAAACTGGATAACCTTGTGCATGTGGGCCACAACACCCGTGTTGGGCAGGATTGCCTGTTGTGCGGGCTGACCGGCGTGTCGGGCTCGGTCGAAATTGGCAACAATGTCGTCCTTGGCGGGCAGACCGGTGTGGTCGACAACATCTTCATCGGTGACGGCGTCATTTCTGGCGGTGGCACCAAGATCTTGTCGAATGTACCCGCTGGCCGGGTGATCATGGGCTATCCCGGCATCAAGATGGAAAGCCACACCGAGATATATAAGTCGCAACGCCGTCTACCCCGCATAGCTCGTGACGTCGAGGCGTTGAAAAAGGCTGTTTTCAAACAGCCCCCGAGCGATTAAATCATCCCCAACGCGAAAATCAGGGGATCGACATGAGCATCAGCGACCGCGTCATTGCAATCATTGCCGAGCAGGCCGTGCTGGAGCCTTCGGATGTGACGCCCGACAGCACGCTCGAAGATCTGGGCATCGACAGCCTAGGTCTGGTCGAGAGCATATTTGCCATCGAAGAAGAATTCGACATCACCGTACCCTTCAATGCCAACGAGCCAACGGCGAGCGATTTCGACATTACCAATGTCGCAGCGATCATCGCGGGTATCGAAAAGCTTGTGGCGGAAAAGGTCTGACGGCGGGTTATGAAACGCGTTGTCATTACGGGTGCGGGCACCATCAACTCGCTGGGTCACTCGGTGCCCGATACGCTGGACGCAATGCGCGAAGGCCGTTGCGGGATTTCTGACCTTGAATTTCGGGACGTCGACCGCCTGTCGATCAAGATCGGCGGTCAGGTGCGCGGGTTCGAGGCCGAGGGCCGGTTTAATCGCCAGCAGATGACACTGTACGATCGGTTTACCCAATTCACTCTGACCGCAGCGAAAGAAGCCGTCGAGCAGTCGGGTATCGTGTTTTCGGGCGATACGGCTGCACGTTCGGGCGTCGTTCTGGGCACAGCGGGCGGCGGCGTGTCGACCTGGGACGACAATTATCGCTCGGTCTATGAGGACGGCAAAAACCGCGTACACCCGTTTGTCGTGCCAAAGCTGATGAACAACGCGGCGGCCAGCCATGTCTCGATGGAGCATAACCTCAAAGGCCCCAGCTTTACGGTATCGACCGCCTGCGCGTCCTCCAACCACGCGATGGCGCAGGCGTTCCAGCTGGTACGCAGCGGGGCCGCGCCTGCGATGGTCACCGGTGGTTCGGAATCCATGCTGTGCTTCGGCGGCGTCAAGGCGTGGGAAGGGCTGCGGGTCATGTCGAAGGACGCCTGTCGTCCATTCAGCGCCAACCGCAATGGCATGGTGCAGGGTGAAGGTGCCGGTATCTTCGTCTTCGAGGAATACGAACACGCACGCGCGCGCGGTGCCGATATCCTGTGCGAGGTTGTGGGCTTCGCGATGTCGTCGGATGCCGCAGATATCGTGATGCCGAGCAAGCAGGGGGCGTCTCGCGCGATGGCTGGCGCTTTGAAGGACGCCCGGCTGAACGCCAGCGATGTGGGCTATATCAACGCACACGGGACCGGCACGGCAGCCAACGACAAGACAGAATGCGCCGCAGTCGCGGATGTCTTTGGCCCACATGCGGATGAGCTTATGATCTCGTCCACCAAGTCGATGCACGGCCATCTGATTGGCGGCACCGGCGCGGTCGAGTTGCTGGCCTGCATCATGGCCCTGCGTGACGGGGTGATCGCGCCCACCATCGGCTATGAAGAACCCGACCCCGAATGCGCGCTGGACGTTGTGCCCAACACGGCGCGTGAGGCCAAGGTGGACGTGGTGCTGAGTAACGCGTTTGCCTTTGGCGGGCTGAACGCGGTGCTGGCGCTGAAACGGGTCTGAAAACAACAAAGCCGCCGGGCGGACGCGGCGGCTTTGATCTTCATTGTAAGCTATCTTAGTTCACGGAAACCTTGAGCCCGTCAAACGCCGAGGTGAAACCGCTCAGCGACATTTCCATGTTCAGGATCTGGTCGGGCACACGTGCCGGCACAATCGACATAACCGCCTTTGAGCCCGACTTCATCGCATCGATATCCCCTTGCGTCAGCCCCAGCTGGGCGACACAACCGACGGGAACACAGTGGTGATAGTTATACAGTTTGCGTGGCGCACCATCGACCGAAACGGCAAGCTGCGCCTGCAGCAGCGTTTCCAGCGGAACCACCACATTCGCCCAGGCCACGGCTGCGCCACCTTCCGGCAGCTTGCCAATGGAAATCTCGGCAATTGGATCACCCTGCTGGTTGTTTAGAATCTGAACCATCGCGCAGGGATCTTCATCCCCGTTGGATTTGATGCACGAGATGTTCCAGTCACCGGTTTCTTCCTTGATGTACTGTTCACCAACGCGCGGGCCTGCCTGGCCCAGATCCAGGCCGGTTCCGGCCTCGGGGGTCTGTTCGGCCTCTTGCGCATAAACGGCACCGCACAAGGCGGCGGCCGCCACCACGGTGAGGGGGACAAGTTTCCTGATCATGAATGCCTCATCTTGCTGATCCAGCTTTTTGTTCCCTCTATCATCGCAAATCGACGGTGTCAGGGTCAAACCGGTCATCAGGCGGGAAATTGAACGAAATTCCGCCCAATACTGGCGCAGAGAATACGGTCACCCCCAATAAGCAAAGGGAGCCGGTGGAGCGGCTCCCTTCGTGAATTTTTTCTCCCCGTCGGACTGGCCGACTTAGTTATGCGCAGACGTTACGAAAGGGGAACCCGGGGGTCAACTCCTAACCGGCAGAAAGTGATCCATTGAACCCGGATTTTCGCCATAATCCTAAAAAGAGCCGTGCCCGAAGGCACGGCCAGTCAACAGGGAGGAAGTTTGCCCCTTCCGGCTGCACCGAAAAGAGACAAGATTTAGTCTCGCAGGCAAAGGTTAACTTTGTATGCTGGCAGCAGATCGGTAGAATTTGGGACGGGTTTTCAATGGACAACAAGATATTCATCGGCGGTGGCGGGGAAGACTATGGCGAGCCGCAGGGGCTGTCGCTGAAATACGCAAACCGCCATGGCCTGATCGCCGGCGCGACCGGCACGGGCAAAACCGTAACCCTGCAGATACTGGCCGAAGGGTTTTCGCAGGCCGGTGTTCCGGTCTTTCTGTCCGATGTCAAAGGTGATCTGTCCGGGCTTGCGAAGGCAGGCAGCGCCGATCACAAACTCCATCAGGCGTTTCAGGACCGAGCGACCCGGATCGGGTTCGATACATTCTCATACGCGGCGTGTCCGGTGACTTTCTGGGACCTGTTCGGCGAACAGGGCCATCCCGTGCGCACCACCGTAACCGAGATGGGGCCGCTCTTGCTGTCGCGTCTGCTGGAGCTCAGCGAGGCGCAGGAAGGTATCCTGAACATCGCCTTCCGGGTGGCCGATGAAGAGGGGATGCCGCTGCTGGACCTCAAGGACCTGCAAGCCCTGCTGGTGTGGATCGGCGAGAACCGCGCGCAGCTGTCGCTGCGCTATGGCAATGTTTCGACCGCCTCGATCGGCGCGATTCAGCGGCGCTTGCTGGTGCTCGAGAATCAGGGCGGTACGAACCTTTTCGGTGAACCGGCGTTGGAACTGTCGGACCTGATGCGAACCGATGAGGCCGGGCAGGGGATGGTAAACATCCTTGCCTCGGACAAGCTGATGGGCGCGCCACGCCTCTATGCAACCTTCCTGTTGTGGCTGCTGAGCGAGCTGTTCGAGGAACTGCCCGAGGTCGGCGATCCCGAAAAACCCAAGCTGGTTTTCTTCTTCGACGAGGCGCATTTGCTGTTCGAAGACGCGCCCAAAGTTCTGGTGGACAAGGTCGAACAGGTGGCGCGGCTGATCCGCTCGAAAGGGGTTGGTGTCTACTTCATCACCCAGAACCCGGCGGATATTCCCGAAGACATCCTCGGCCAGCTGGGCAATCGCGTGCAACACGCCCTGCGGGCCTTTACCGCACGCGACCGCAAAAACCTGCGCATGGCTGCCGAGACCTATCGTGAAAACCCCGCCTTCAACACCGAAACCGCCATCCGTGAGGTCGGCGTGGGCGAGGCGGTTACATCCATGCTGCAGAAGAAGGGGGTGCCGGGTATAGTCGAGCGGACGTTGATCCGGCCTCCAGGCTCTCAGCTTGGACCGATCACGGATGCGCAGCGGAAATCGGTGATGGATGCCTCGGCGATGCAGGCCAAATACGGCACGCGGGTCGATCGGAAATCAGCATTCGAGATATTGC
Source organism: Ruegeria sp. CJ3 (assembly GCF_056536725.1). Lineage (NCBI taxonomy): Bacteria > Pseudomonadati > Pseudomonadota > Alphaproteobacteria > Rhodobacterales > Roseobacteraceae > Ruegeria > Ruegeria sp. CJ3. The sequence continues at coordinate 572,113 of NZ_JBQFQE010000001.1, read as the reverse complement.
AGGCACGGGCGAACGCAGCCGCGCAGGCTGCAGCCGAGGCTGAATCGGACGACATGCTGGAACAGCAAAGCCCGATGGAACGCGAATACGCCTCGGCCCGTAGATATTCTGGCAGCCGCGTCGGGCGTTCATCGTCCCACGTGACACGCAAGAAGGATACCTTTGCCACCGCGATGAGCGAGGCTGTTATCAAAGAACTTAAAGGCACAACCGGCCGTCGCATCGTGCGCGGCATTCTGGGTGGCCTGTTCCGCAACCGCTAAACGGATTGCCGGCACCCTTCAAAGGGTGCCAAAGCTATCAGCGTTTCAGGCGGCGCTGGCCTTCCTGACGGCAGTAATTGTCAGCCTCAGGCACGGACATCTTGGTCGCCGGGAAGTCGATTGCACGATCCCACGTCACACGGTCATGCCGGTAAAGCTGACAGGTCACCACGCCCTTGGGTGTCTGGACCTTGACCGGTGTGGTCTCAAGGTCTTCGGGCGACGGGACACACGCGCTGAGCGTGACCATCAGCGGAACTGCGACTGCAAAAAATCTGAGTGGTTTCTTCATTGCGATTACGATGCTCTCATCCTGATAAACTGGCCGATCGATAAAACGCCGCGCCACGCCTGTCTTGTATAGCTGCACGGTTGCGATGTGGTGAATCGCGGTACCCGGGTTTAGACGGTTCCGAACCCACCGACAATAAACCGCGCCGATTTACGGCGCGGCAGGGGAATTTTTCCCGAGTTTTAGCCTATTTCTCGGGGATCAGGCCCCTTGGGCTGAATCTGAGAACAATCAGCAGAATCAGGCCCATGGTAAACAGCCGCATATGGGCCGCGCTGTCGATCAGATGTGTCTTGAGCGCGCTGCCGTCGGGCATCCCGGACGTGATCAGGTTCATCATCCACAACCCAATTGGTTCGACCTGAACCCACAGGAACCAGATCAGGAACGCACCCAGGACGGCTCCGAAATTGTTGCCCGATCCACCGACGATCACCATCACCCAGACGAGGAAGGTAAAGCGCAGTGGGTTGTAAGTGCCCGGCGTCAGCTGCCCGTCCAGCGTGGTCATCATCGCGCCTGCTATGCCGCAAATGGCCGAGCCCAGAACGAAGATCTGCAAGTGGCGGCGGGTGACATCCTTGCCCATCGCCTCGGCCGCGACTTCATTGTCGCGAATGGCGCGCATCATGCGGCCCCATGGGCTTTTCAGTGCCATCTGCGCCATCCACAGCAGCAGAAGCAGCACGATCAGGAACAGCAGCGAATAGCCCAGCTTGACCGACAGCGTCGAGGCCGTAACCGGATCAATCCCGAACCATTCCGCACGGGCGAGGAAGGATGGGTCTTGCTGCAATTCGACTTCATAACCGACCACGGGCGAGGGGCGCGGAATGCCGTAGACATTCTTGACCCCGCGGGCCAGCCAGTCTTCGTTCTTCATGATGGCGATGATGATCTCTGCAATTCCCAGCGTGGCAATCGCGAGATAATCCGAGCGCAAACCCAACGCGGTTTTGCCGATCAGCCACGCGGCCCCGGCGGCCAGTAGACCTCCGGCAGGCCATGCCAGCAGAACGGGCAGGTTCAGGCCGCCGATATTGCCTGCGATGGCGGGATCGATTTCCTCGATCGCCGCGATGCTGGGATCAAAGATCGCGCGGTAGACAAAGAACCCGACGACGAGGATGCCGATGATCGCCAGGGTCTGCACGCGCCCTTTGGGCATCTTCTGCGCCACCATCACCGCCGCAACAACCGTTGCAGCCCCCAGCAGCAGGGCCAGCACGACGCCATAGCCGCCCGCCGACCAAGCTCCAGGTGTTGGCGGGGTCGAGACCAGAACAACCGCCAGTCCGCCAAGCGCGACAAAGCCCATGACGCCGACGTTGAACAGGCCCGCAAAGCCCCATTGCAGGTTCACCCCGATCGACATGATAGCCGAGATCAGCCCCATGTTCAGGATCAGGATCGCGGCATTCCAGCTTTGCGTGAAACCGGTCAACAAGATCAGCCCGCCGACGACGACGAAAAGCAGCGTATTTCTGACGGGCTCGCTCATATCACTTTCCCCTTGAACAGGCCCGTGGGCTTGAACAGCAGCACGATCAGCAGGATCACAAAGCTGACGGCGAATTTGTAGTCGGTGGACAAGAACTGAACCAAGCCAGATGGCTCAAGGCTTTCGGGTGCCAGATAGATCAGCACCTTTTTCCAAGCATAAGTGATCGTGACCTCGGAAAACGCGATGATGAACCCGCCCGCAATGGCTCCAATCGGATTGCCAAGGCCGCCTACGATAGCAGAGGCGAAGATCGGTAGTAGAAGCTGGAAATAGACGAAGGGTTTGAAGCTTTTGTCGAGGCCATAGAGCACGCCGGCGGTCGTAGCCAGCGCGGCGACAATTATCCATGTGATCATCACCACACGCTCGGGATTGATGCCCGACAGCAGCGCCAGATCCTCATTGTCCGAATAGGCCCGCATCGACTTGCCGGTGCGCGTTTTGTTCAGGAACCAGAACAGCAGCACCACAGCAACGACGGCCACAATCACGGTAATGCCCTGAGAGGTCTTGATCGCCAGCCCCTCACGCAGCCCGGTCATCGCCTTGAAATCCCGCGCCGAAATGATGAACCGCGCGCCGTCCGAGAACCGTTGATCATCCGGCCCGATGATGAACCGCACGAGGCCGTTCATGATGAACATCACACCCATCGACACAATCACCAGAATGACCGGTTTGGCCTTTTGTTCCCGGTAGAACCTATAGACCAGCCGGTCGGTGATCAGCACCAGAACGATACAGCCCAAGATAGCAAAAGGCAGGGCCAGCAGAGCGGTCGGCAGCGGCCCGAAACTGACCCCTGCCGCTTGCAGGCCCCACGTGACCAGCACGGCGATCATCGCGCCAAAGGCCATCGTATCGCCATGGGCAAAGTTCGAGAACCGCAGGATGCCGTAAATCAGCGTCACCCCCAGAGCGCCCAGCGCCAACTGGCTTCCATAGGCGATTGCGGGAACTAGGACGAAGTTGGAGAGCGCCACTAGGGCGTTGAGGAAGTCCATTAATACAACCCGTCGGATAGTGAACTGCAACGAATTAATGTGGCGTTGCTGGAGAGTTCACGCGTGTTTGTGTGCAAGGAAACTTCGTGAACGATAAAGCCGATACCGTCTGCAATGTCCTTACGAGGAATTGCAACAGCATCAATTGCAGCGTCGGCGTTAATGGCTGCTATGTGAGATTTCGCCTTACTAACGTCGTCAAAGAGCAAAGCCTTTGTTGCGTCTCCCCCATATCCTTCAAAAAGGTATGAGTCGCCGTGAAAGCTGGGCACTCGAACAGCAAGAAATTTCGTCGGAACGCCTGAAGGGGTCAAGCAATTACCTTCACCGTCGCAAACTGCCGAGACAAAGCAGTGGTATGGTTGAGGTCCAGCCGCAGTAACTGCGTATATAGCTGATGGTGCGAACAGCGCGGTCAAAAAGAGCCATACGAACTTGAACATCCTCACCCCCCCAAGAAGCTCTTGCGCACTTCGGGATCGGCCAGCAGTTCCTTGCCCGTGCCGGTATAGGCGTTGCGCCCCTGAACCAGCACATATCCCTTATCCGCGATCTCCAGAGCCTGACGGGCGTTCTGTTCGACCATCAGGATCGGCAACCCGGTGCGGGAAACCTCGATGATCCGGTCGAACAGCTCATCCATCACGATGGGCGAGACACCGGCGGTCGGCTCGTCCAGCATCAGCACCTTCGGTTGGGTCATCAGCGCACGGCCCACGGCGACCTGTTGGCGTTGACCGCCTGATAGCTCTCCGGCGGCTTGGTTGCGCTTGTCGCGCAGGATGGGGAAGAGGTCATAGACCTGCTCCATCGTATCCGAGAAATCATCGCGGCGGATAAAGGCACCCATCTCAAGGTTCTCTTCCACCGTCATCGAGGTAAAGATGTTCGAGGTCTGCGGCACAAAGCCCATCCCGCGCATCACGCGATCCTGCGGGGTGAGCGCGGTGATATCCTCACCATCCAGCCGTACCGCGCCTGAGCGGACGTCGAGCATTCCGAATACGGCTTTCATCGCGGTTGATTTACCCGCGCCGTTGGGGCCAACGATGACGGCGATCTCGCCCTTGTCGACGGCGATGGTGCAATCGTGCAGGATGTCCGGCCCCTTGCCATAGCCGCCGGTCATCGTGTCGCCGATCAGGAAGGGCCCCCCGCCGACATAATGCGTCTCGCCGCTGGTGCGGCGGGCCGGGGTCATAGTGCCGATACCGGCCGTGTTGGTGATCGAGGCGTCCTTGTTGCCTTTGTCGTCCTGATAAGGATTGTCGCTCACGCGTCGGCCTCCAGCTTGTCTTTGTTCTTGAGGCCGGTGCCCAGATAGGCCTCGATCACGTGCTCATTGGCCTTGATCTCGTCCAGAGTGCCTTCAGCCAGCACCTTACCCTCGGCCATGCAGATGACCGGGTCGCAGATTTTGCCGATGAAATCCATGTCATGCTCGATGACCACGAAAGTATAGCCGCGTTCCTTGTTCAGGCGCAGGATGGTGTCCGCGATGGTCATCAACAGGGTGCGGTTTACGCCCGCGCCGACCTCGTCCAGAAACACGATTTTGGCATCCACCATCATCGTGCGGCCTAGCTCCAGCAGTTTCTTTTGCCCGCCCGAGACCTGACCGGCCTTGTGATCGGCCAGATGTTCGATGGTCAGGAATTCCAGCACCTCGTCGGCCTTAGCCCTCAACGCGCGTTCCTCATCCGCGATACGCTTGCGTCCGAACCACGTATTCCACAGCGATTCACCAGATTGTGCGCCGGGCACCATCATCAGGTTCTCGCGACACGACATCGAGGAGAACTCATGCGCGATCTGGAAGGTGCGCAGCAGGCCCTTGTGAAACAGCTCATGCGGGGGCAGGCCGGTGATGTCCTCACCATCCATCAAAACCTTGCCGCTGGTCGGCGGCAGAACGCCCGCAATCACGTTGAACAGAGTGGTTTTTCCGGCCCCGTTCGGTCCGATCAGACCGGTGATCGAGCCCTTTTGGATTTCCAGCGATGCCCCGTCCACCGCATGAAACCCGCCGAAATGCTTGTGCACGTCTTCGACGACGATCATCTTTTCCCCTAGCCGCCGTTTGTCGGCGTTGTTGTCCCATCCCTGTATGAAGGGTGCGGCCTTCTCTCATTGAAACAGCCCGGACACAAGGCCCGGGCTGTTTGTTCTTATGACGTCTTGCCGTGGATCACCGGAAGTTGACGGTCTTGTTCTCGCCGTCGGTGACCTCGATCTCACGATACGAACCCGCGCTTTCGCCGGGGCCGATCAGCTCAACACCCGATGCGCCGACATAGTCGATGTCCTGACCTGCAGCGAGCAGTTCCAGACCTTTGGCCAGCTCGCCCGGATAGATCTTTTCACCCGGAGCGTTGGCGACGTCCATGATCTTGGCGCCATACTCTGCCGGGCTGGTCGACCCTGCGGCCTGCATCGCCAGCATGAACAGCGCAGCGGCGTCATAGCTTTCCGGCGAGTAGGGCGACGAACCGTCGAAACCGGCAGCTTCGGCCATGGCGAAATACTTCTCGGCACCTTCACCACCCGAACCGGCGATCTGACCGAACGAGCCGTTCAGATCGGGGCCCACATTGTTGGGCAGCGAGTCACCGATCATGCCGCCGGGCAGGCCGAAGGTGTCAAACGCGCCGCTGTCCAGTGCCGACTGGATGATGCCCAGACCGCCTTGGTCCAAATAGCCTGCGACAACCAGAATATCGCCACCGGCCGAAGCCAATGCGCCGACTTCAGCCGAATAGTCAGCCTTCCCGTCTTCGTGCGCTGCGACGATGGTCACTTCACCGCCCGCTGCTTCAAACGAGGACTGGATCGCGTCTGCCAGGCCCTTGCCGTAGTCGTTGTTGGTGTAGGTCAGAGCAATCGAGCTGATGCCACGATCGTTCAGGATGTCTGCCATTACCTGACCTTCGCGCGCATCCGACGGGGCGGTGCGGAAGAACAGGCCGTTGTCTTCCATGGTCGACAGGCCGGGCGAGGTGGCCGACGGTGAAATCATCACCATGCCGTTCGGGATCGCGACGTTCTGCAGGATCGCACCGGTGACGCCCGAGCAATCTCCGCCGACGATGCCGGCAACGCCATCCGCGATCATGCGCTCACCGTTCGAGGTGGCCAGACCGTTGTCGATACAGCCCGTGTCGGCGCGGGTTCCGGTGACAGACGCGCCATCCAGCAGCTTGCCGGATTCGGTGACCTCGGCCATCGCCATCTCGGCACCCGAACCCATCGCAGGTGCCAGTGATTCAATCGGGCCGGTGAAGCCGAACAGCACGCCCAGCTTCACATCTTCGGCCATTGCTGTGCCCGCCAGCAAGGCGGTGGCTGCAGTAGCAGTCAGCAGCTTTTTCATATGGTTACTCCCTGTTTATTTTATGAACGTCTTCGTTCTGGGCATGACCCTAGGCAAGCTATTCGAAAAAGAAAAGTCCTAACGCAAACGTGTTTTTGCACGAAGCAATTCTATTTATTCTGATAGGGTTGGCCCCTGTCGGGTCATCGTGACCCGGGGTGGGAGGTTGGACATGCTCAGAACACTGGCGATTCTCATTGTGTCATTCTGGTCCGCAACGGCCCTGGCGGATGTGTTACAGACATCTTCCGGACCGGTGCGGGTGACCCAGATGGTCAGCGGCTTGGATACGCCGTGGGCGGTCGGAGTATTGCCGGATGGCAGCTTTGTCGTGACCGAACGTGACGGCGCGCTTTTGCTTGTCGATGACAGCGGGGCCAAGAAGATCAAGGGCACCCCCAAAGTTCAGGCGAACGGGCAGGGCGGATTGCTGGATGTTACGATCGCGCGGGATTTTCAGCAAAGCCGAGAGATTTTCCTGACCTTCGCCAAACCGCAAAGCGGCGGTGCGGGAACAGCCGTCGCCGTCGCGCGTCTGGCCCAAGGTGCCGACCGCCTAAGCGATCTGCGAGTGATCTTCGAAGCGGTTCCGGGTGGTTCAACCGGGCGGCACTTTGGCTCGCGCGTGGTGGAGGCCGATGATGGAACGCTGTTTGTCACGATAGGCGATCGGGGTGATCGGCCATCGGCTCAGGACCGCTCGAATCACATGGGAACGGTCATCCGGATCAACCGGGACGGCTCGGTTCCCGGGGATAACCCGTTTATCGGCGACGCGGCCATCCGGCCCGAAATCTGGTCCTATGGCCACCGCAACCCGCAGGGCGCGGGGCTTGACCTGCAGGGGCAGCTTTGGGTGTCGGAACATGGGGCCCGTGGCGGCGATGAGGTCAATCTGATCAAGCCCGGCGCGAACTATGGCTGGCCGGTGATTTCCTACGGCACGCATTATTCCGGCCAGAAGATCGGCGAGGGGACCTCGAAACCCGGCATGGAGCAGCCTGCGCATTACTGGGACCCGTCCATCGCGCCTTCGGGGCTGATGGTCTATTCCGGCAAGCTGTGGCCCCAGTGGAAGGGCGACGTCTTCGTCGGCTCTCTGAAATTCGACTACATCGCCCGGCTCGCCGGATCGCCGCTGCGCGAGGCAGAACAGATCAAAGGCCCCGAGACCGAACGCGTCCGCGACATCGTCGAGGCCCCGGACGGGTCGATCTGGTTCATCTCGGTCGGGCAGGGGGCGGTTTACAAGATGACGCCCGGCTAGACCGACAACCGCCCACCTTGCGCACCACGCTCGCGATAGGGCGTGGTGTTGTAGTGCGCCCGGTAGCATTTCGAGAAATGGCTGGGCGACGCAAAACCGCAGGCCAGCGCCACGTTGATGACACTCATGTCGGTCTGCATCAGCAGGTTGCGCGCCTTGTGGAGGCGCAGTTCCATGTAATACCGCTTTGGCGAACGGCTGAGGTAGCGGCGGAACAGGCGTTCCAACTGTCGGGTCGACATGCCCACATCCTTGGCCAGAACCGATGGTGAGATCGGTTCCTCGATGTTTTTCTCCATCATCAGAATGACCTGGCTCAGCTTGGGGTGCCTGACCCCGATGCGGGTGGGCGTCGACAGGCGTTGCGTGTCCTGATCGGTGCGGATCGAGGAATAGATCATCTGATCTGCGACCGCATTGGCCAGATCCTCGCCATAGTCATCGGCAATCAGCTTGAGCATCAGGTCGATGGACGAGGTGCCGCCGGCCGTGGTCATCCGATTCCCATCCACCTGAAACACGGATTTCGTCAGTTCGACCGTATCGAATTCTTCGGCGAAACTGTCCGAGTTTTCCCAGTGGATCGTAGCGCGCTTGCCTTCAAGCAGCCCTGCCTTAGCCAGTGTATAGGCTGCGGTACACAGGCCGCCGATCTTAAGACCTTTGCGGGCCTCACGCCGCAGCCAGTTCAACACTCGTTTCGTGGTCGCGGCCTGAACGTCGACACCGCCGCAGATCATGATCACTTCGTCGCGCTGCAACTCGGATAGATCCGCGTCAAGCTTGAACGTGGTTCCTGCCGAACAATGAACCATTTCCCCGCCTTCGCCGGCCAACGTCCACGTATAAAGGTCGCGGTTGGCCATGCGGTTGGCGATGCGCAGGCTGTCGAGCGCCGAGGCGAAAGACAGCAGCGAGAACTTGTCCAGCAAGACAAAGACGAAGTTATTCGGCTTGGCTGTGTCGTTTTCCACTGTGACAACTTGGCGTTGCTCTTGCATGGCGATGTGTCCTTGATTCGGTGCACGCCGGGATTTCCCCAGCGGCGGGTATTCTGGTCACCATGCTCAAAGCTTGTTTACGGCGTCAAGAGGCGCAAATGGGATATGGTCTCTCATTAATGCTTTTTGTATAGAGACCACCTGAAATACCTCAGCGGAGATCCAAGCTATGACCGAATGGCAAAAAACGAACTGGCGCAACAAGCCCCGGGTTCAGATGCCAGACTATACCGACGCGGCCGCGCTGGCCAAAGTCGAGGCGCAGCTTTCGCAGTATCCCCCGCTGGTTTTTGCGGGCGAAGCGCGCCGGCTCAAACAGCATCTGGGGGCCGCCGGTCGTGGCGAGGCGTTCCTGCTGCAGGGCGGCGATTGCGCCGAAAGCTTTGAACAATTCAGCGCCGATGCGATCCGCGACACGTTCAAGGTGATGTTGCAGATGGCGATGGTTCTGACCTTTGGTGCCAAGGTGCCCGTGGTCAAGGTTGGCCGCATGGCGGGCCAATTCGCCAAACCGCGCAGCGCTCCGACCGAAGTGATTGATGGCGTGGAACTGCCCAGCTATCGCGGCGATATCATCAACGAACTGGCCTTCACGCCCGAGGCGCGCATTCCCAACCCGAGCAAGATGCTGCAGGCCTATACTCAGGCCGCCGCGACGCTGAACCTGTTGCGCGCATTCTCGACAGGTGGTTTCGCGGATATGAGCCAGGTGCATTCCTGGACGCTGGGTTTTGCGGGCGGGCAGGATGTCCGGAAATACTCGGAAATCGCCGACCGGATTCAGGACACGATTGATTTCATGGGGGCCGCCGGGATCACCGCGGACACCACCCATGAGTTCTCGACCGTCGAGTTCTACACCAGCCACGAAAGCCTGCTGCTGGAATACGAAGAGGCACTGACCCGGCTGGATTCGACTTCGGGCAACTGGCTGGCGGGTTCCGGGCACATGATCTGGATCGGCGACCGGACCCGTCAACCCGACGGTGCGCATGTGGAATTCGCGCGCGGCGTTCTGAACCCGATCGGCATGAAATGTGGCCCGACCACCAGCGCCGAGGACCTCAAGGTTCTTATGTCCAAACTGAACCCCGACAATGAAGAGGGCCGCATGACCCTGATCGCACGGTTCGGAGCAGGCAAAGCGGCAGAGCACCTGCCGCGTCTGATCAAGGCGGTCAAGGAAGAAGGGGCCAAAGTGACATGGGTCTGCGACCCGATGCATGGCAACACGATCAAGTCGGCCACCGGCTACAAGACCCGGCCCTTTGAATCCGTGCTGCGAGAGGTGCGCGACTTCTTTGGCGTGCATCAGGCTGAAGGTACCATCCCCGGCGGCGTCCATTTCGAGATGACCGGTCTGGACGTGACCGAATGCACCGGCGGCGTGCGGGCGGTGACGGAAGAGAACCTGTCAGACCGCTACCACACAGCCTGTGACCCGCGCCTGAACGCATCGCAGGCGTTGGAACTGGCGTTTCTTGTTGCTGAAGAACTCACCAATCTGCGCAACGACCGGAACAAGCGGGCCGCAAGCTGATTTTCCGCATCTGGAAAACAAAGGAAACGGCGGGTCTAAGGCCCGCCGTTTTTCTTTAGTCGTCGCGTGAGGACACCAATCTCAGATGGGGTGGCGGGCCGTCGAACCCGCTCGGGCTTTCGGCGAACCCCGCGACCTCTTGCCGGGCGGGCTTCGGCGGTTCCTGCAGGTCTGACACCTCGCGCACCCTTTGGTCGGCGACCGTAAACCGGCGCGGTGTGGCACCGATGGTGCCATCACTGACCATCACACCCAGAACCCGGCTGACATCCCCAAGATCACTTTTCAGCGGCAGCAGGATCATGCGGGCCTGCAGATTGGCACGCCCCAGCTTACCTTTCGAGGTCAGTCCAAGTTCGGCCACTGCGGGCGCCGTCAGGACCCGGTCCAGCAGCGATTTGATCTCGTCCCGCGCATCCGGTTCGAAAAAGGCGGTGACGGGCATCCCGCGCACTTCCATCCCCGCCAGCTTGTTCAGATGGCTTCCGGCCAGCCGAAACCGCGCCAGCCCGGGCGCGATGCTTTCAAGGATGAAGGTATATTCCAGCACATTTTCCAAACCGCGCGGATCAACCTGCGACCGCAGGGGCACGTCGTCGCCGGTCAAAAGCGCGGTCCAATAGGCTTCGGCCTGACGGATAGGGGACAGGCTGCGCCCGCTGTCAAATCGGTCCATTGCGACGATCTTTCCAAATTCTGAGCCAGAGCCGGTCCCGAAAAAACTTTTCATATCATCACCCTACCGTCAATCGGCCGCGATTTTCATAAAATGCCGTCTAATGGGCAAATCTGAAATCCGCCAGCGTTTCCGACTGTTAAATTGGCATGGGTTAATACAATTTTGGAGCAATTCTTTAACGAATGGTTAACTTCTGAGAATTCTCCAGACAATGAGCAAGGTCTTGCCCCCCGCCGCCCAATGGCATTAGGTGCGGCGAGCGGTTTTGATGGAAAGGGCAGGCATGATCAGATCCATGACCGGTTTCGCCTCAGGCAAGGGGGCGTTTGGCCCTCATAGCTGGAGCTGGGAACTGCGCAGCGTGAACGGCAAGGGACTGGACATGCGGCTGCGCGTGCCGGACTGGCTGACCGGGCTTGAGGCTGCGTTGCGCGGCGATCTGTCGAAACAGGTCAGTCGAGGCAATGTCACGCTGTCGCTGCGGCTGAGCCGGGATGAGAGCACCGCTGACATCAAGCTGAACATAACCGCGATGGAGGCCGCTCTGGATGCGCTTACTCAGACCGAGGCTATGGCGGGTAAGCGAGGCATCGAACTGGCCGGGTCAAGAGCCAGTGATCTGCTGGCCCTGAAGGGTATGCTTGAGGCCGGCAGCGAAGATGACGATCCCGGGCCATTGGTCGCGCAACTGAAGTCCGAGTTCGGCGGTCTGCTGGCCGCTTTCCTTGACATGCGAAAGGCCGAAGGTCAGGCGCTGGCCGGGATTCTGGACGGCCAACTGGATCAGATTGCACAACTGACCGAGACAGCGGCTGATCTGGCCGAGCAGCGGCGGGCCGAGATGGCGCAATCGCTCAAGGACAATCTGGCGCGCGTCGTAGACAATGCGCAGGGTGTGGATGCGGACCGCGTCGCGCAGGAACTGGCGCTGATCGCGGTCAAGGCCGACATCACCGAAGAAATTGATCGGCTGGCCGCGCATGTCACTGCAGCGCGCACGCTTCTGGAACAGGATGGCCCGGTGGGGCGCAAACTGGATTTCCTGATGCAGGAGTTCAACCGCGAGGCCAATACGCTCTGTTCCAAATCACAGAATGCAGAGCTGACGGCTGTTGGGCTTGAGTTGAAGGCGGTGATCGATCAGATGCGCGAACAAGTTCAGAACGTGGAATAGGAACGGGGGAAACACATGGCAGATCGCCGGGGTCTATTGGTCATCCTGTCCTCGCCATCAGGCGCGGGCAAATCCACGCTGGCACGCCGCTTGATGCAGTGGGACAGCGATCTGGAGTTCTCGATCTCGGCCACCACCCGCGCGCCGCGCCCGGGCGAGGAGCACGGTCGGGAGTATTATTTCCTGTCCGAGGACGCGTTCAAACAGCAAGTGGCCGACGGCCAGATGCTGGAACACGCCCACGTCTTCGGCAATTTCTACGGCTCGCCCGCCGAGCCGGTTCGCGAGTCGATCAATAAGGGCCGTGATGTGCTGTTCGACGTCGACTGGCAGGGCGAGGTGCAGATTCGGAACTCGGATTTGGGCAAGCACGCGCTGTCGATCTTCATCCTGCCGCCCTCGATCCCCGAACTGCGGCGCAGGCTGGAAAGCCGGGGTCAGGACAGTGAAGAGGTAATCGCCAAGCGGATGCTGAAAAGCTGGGACGAGATCAGCCACTGGGGCTATTATGACTATGTCCTGATCAACGATGATCTGGACGCGACCGAGGAAAAGCTGAAAACCATCGTCGCTGCCGAGCGGATGCGCCGCATCCAGCAGCCGCGTCTGCAAAACCACATCCGCACTCTACAGACGGAATTCGAGGGGCAGTCATGACGATCTACGCCTTGGGCGAACACCGGCCGCAAATCCACGAAGACACATGGATCGCGCCGGATGCCAACCTGATCGGACAGGTTGTGGTCGAGCAGGGGGCCTCGGTCTGGTTCGGCTGCACGATCCGCGCCGATCACGAAGAGATTCGCGTGGGCGCGGGCAGTAATGTGCAGGAAAATTGCGTGATGCATATCGACGCCGGATATCCGCTGACCATCGGTGCCAATTGCACCATCGGGCATAAGGTGATGCTGCATGGCTGCACGATCGGAGACAACTCTCTGATCGGGATGGGGGCGATTGTTCTGAACGGCGCCAAGATCGGTAAGAACTGTCTGATCGGGGCAGGGGCGCTGATCACCGAGAATAAGGAAATCCCCGACAATTCGCTGGTCATGGGATCGCCCGGCAAAGTGGTTCGGCAGGTGGATGAGGATACCGCCAACCGCCTGACCCTCAGCGCGCTGCATTATCAGGACAATATGCGAAAGTTCCGCGAAAAGCTGCGTCCGGTCTGAGATCGCATGACCGAAACCTCTTTCGCCGAGCTTGTAGCAGCCATCCCGATGCCCGCACTGCTGGTGGATCAGTCCGAACGGATTACCGCCGCGAATACCGAAGCGCGAACCCTGCTGGGCCCCATGATCGAAGGTCGGCATTTCGCCACCATCCTGCGGCAACCGCAGGTGATCGAGGCAATCGAACAATGCTTGCAAACGGGCGATGCTCGGACGGCGCGGCACCTGTCCAATGACGGCGCGCAGGATACGACCTTTGAGGTCCAATGCCGGTACATGAGCAGCGCAGGTGCGGTGTTGGCGGTGTTTCAAGACGTCACCCATCTGGAGCAGGCAAGCCAGATGCGCCGCGATTTCGTGGCCAATGTCAGTCACGAATTGCGCACGCCGCTGACCGCGCTGATGGGATTCATCGAGACCTTGCGTGGCCCTGCCCGCGATGACACCGCCGCGCGCGAGCGGTTTCTGCAGATCATGGCGGACGAGGCCAACCGGATGAACCGGCTTGTCGGCGATCTTCTGTCGCTGAACCGTGTCGAGACCGACGAACGGGTCAGACCAAAGGAACCCATCGAATTGACCGGCCTGCTTCGGTCGACATTAAACACCCTCAGGCCGCTGGCCGACGATGCCAACGTGGAACTGGCGCTCGACGTGCAGGACGATCCGGTTGAGATGGTCGGTGACAGCGATCAGTTGCGTCAGGTCTTTACCAACCTTGTCGAAAACGCGATCAAATATGGCGGCAGCGGTGGCCGTGTCGATGTGGTGGTGGCCTTACACGAGCGGGACGCAGCCATGCGAGGCCCCGCCGTTCGGATCAGGATCGTCGACCAGGGGCCCGGCATCGACGCCAAGCATCTGCCCAGACTGACCGAGCGGTTCTATCGCGCGGATAGCCACCGCTCGCGCGAGCTGGGCGGAACCGGGTTGGGGCTGGCCATCGTCAAGCATATCGTGAATCGCCATCGGGGCCGCTTGCGGGTCGAAAGCGAGCTGGGGCAGGGCGCGACCTTCACCGTGATCCTGCCGCGCTGAACGCGATGTCGCTCCACCCCACAGCCTGACGCGGGGTCAAGTTAAGAGTTTCTGAGAAATTCGTTAGTTGTCATGAAACTGTTACATGGCTGTCACAAAAGACTTACGCGCGACTCATAGGGGTGCGCCCAGGATCACCATGGGGGTGATCAACGCAAATTCTCTCAAGGAGACTGAGATGTCCTTTGTAAAACTGTCGGCCTCTGCGCTTGCAATCGCTGCCGTATCCGCAACCGCAGCCGCCGCGCGCGATCAGGTGCAAGTCGCTGGTTCTTCGACCGTTCTGCCGTATGCTTCGATTGTGGCCGAAGCCTTCGGTGAAAACTTTGATTTCCCGACACCGGTCGTGGAATCGGGCGGCTCGTCGGCTGGCCTCAAGCGTTTCTGTGAAGGCGTTGGCGAAAACACCATCGACGTGGCCAACGCGTCGCGCAAGATCCGCGAAAAAGAGATCAAAGCCTGTGCTGATGCCGGTGTGACTGACATCATCGAAGTCCAGATCGGTTATGACGGCATCGTGTTCGCCTCCGACATCAACGGTAACTCTTTCGAGTTCACGCCGGAAGATTGGTACAAGGCCCTGTCCGCCCAGATCGTCGTGGACGGTGAACTGGTCGACAACCCAAACAAAACCTGGGCCGACGTGAACCCCGCTTTCCCGGCGCAACCGATCGCGGCCTTCATCCCGGGTACCAAACACGGCACCCGCGAAGTGTTCGAAGACAAGGTGATCCTGGCCGGGTGTGAGCATCTGGGCGATTTCGATGTCTACAAAGCCGCCAACGGCGACGACAAGAAAGCGGCCGAGAAAGCCTGTATCGCCCTGCGCACCGACGGCGTATCGGTCGATATCGACGGCGACTACACCGAAACTCTGGCCCGTATCGACAGCAACAAGGACGGCATTGGCGTCTTTGGTCTGGCCTTCTACGAGAACAACACCGACAAGTTGCAGGTTGCGACCATGTCAGACGTCGTTCCTTCGACCGAGTCGATTGCGACCGGTGAATATCCGGTTTCGCGCCCGCTGTTCTTCTACGTCAAGAAAGCACATATCGGCGTGATCCCCGGCCTGAAAGAATATGCCGAGTTCTTCGTCGCGGACGAGATCGCAGGCCCCGATGGCCCGCTGGCCGAATATGGTCTGGTCTCGGATCCTGAACTGGTCAAGGTTCAGGAAGCTGTTGCGAACGAAACCGTTCTGGGCGGCGGCTCCTAAACACCCTTGCTCGTCGAACCGGGGCGTTCTATGCGCCCCGGTTCTTTTGACTCTGTCATCGCCATCCCAAATGGGGCCCTCATGTCATTATCCTGGCTACTGCTCATCCTGCTTGCCCTGGCAGCGATTGGTTATTTCACCGGACGGTCGCGGGCGCTGGCCAGTGCCGGAGGGGATGCGCGCGATCTGCACTCGCTGCCGTCATACTACGGCTATAACGTTGCGCTGACCGCGCTGGTTCCCGCCCTTGCCGTGCTGATCGTCTGGCTGTTGGCGCAACCGATGATCGTGAACAACACGGTCTCGGGGATGATCCCGGATCAGGCCATTGCCGAAGGATCGGATCGCGGGCTGGTGCTGAGCGAGGTACGCCGCGTGGCCGATGGGCTGGACGGTGCCGTCGCTGCAGGTGTCCTAACCGAGGCGCAGGCGCGCGATTCAGAGGCCGATATTGAAGCGTTGACCCAACAGTTGAAAGATGCCGGTCAGGTTCTGACACAGGACATCACAAAGCCCATCCTGCTGGCGGCGCAAAAATATCGCAGCATGTCGGCAACCGGGACTGTCACCATGCAAATTCTAGTGCTGCTGGTGGCTCTGATCGGGGCTGCGTTTGCCTATGTGCGGACGCACAAGGAATTCCGCGCCCGCAATGTGGTCGAGCAGGGCGTGCTGGCGCTGCTGCTGCTGGCCGCGTCGATTGCCATTCTGACCACCATCGGCATCGTCCTGTCGATGTTCTTTGAAACACTGAACTTCTTCCAGCTGCATTCGTGGAAAGATTTCTTCTTCGGCAGCACCTGGGCCCCGAACTTTCGCGGTGGGTCGGAGCTGTCGATCCTGCCGTTGCTGTGGGGCACGTTGTATATCTCGGTGATCGCGCTGCTGGTTGCGGTGCCGATTGGCCTGTTTGCAGCGATCTACTTGTCCGAATATGCCTCGGGCACGACCCGCTCGGTCGCCAAACCCCTGCTGGAAATCCTCGCCGGTATCCCGACGATCGTTTATGGTCTGTTTGCCCTGCTGACGGTCGGCCCGGCGCTTGTCTCGTTGTTCGGCGATGGCGGCACGCTGGGAGTAGGCTGGATGGCCAGTTCCAACGCAGTTCTTACCGCCGGGTTGGTAATGGGGATCATGCTGATTCCGTTTGTGTCGTCGCTGTCCGATGACATCATCAACGCGGTGCCACAATCGATGCGTGATGGCTCGCTGGGATTGGGGGCGACGCATTCGGAAACCGTCCGTCAGGTGGTTCTGCCCGCCGCGCTACCCGGGATCGTTGGCGCGATCCTGCTCGCTGCCAGCCGCGCCATCGGCGAGACGATGATCGTTGTGATGGCCGCCGGAGCGATCGCCAAGTTCTCGGGTAACCCGTTCGAGGCGATGACGACGATCACAACCCGGATTGTCAGCCAGTTGACCGGCGACACTGACTTTGCCAGCCCCGAGACGCTTGTCGCCTTTGCGCTGGGTCTGACCCTGTTCGTGATCACACTGGGGCTGAACATCTTCGCCCTCTATATCGTACGCAAATACCGGGAGCAGTACGAATGACCGATTTGTCCCAAACGCCCGCTGCAAAACCCAAGGGCGGATCGCTGTTCGAACAGGACGCACGCACCAAGCGACGCAACGCGGCCGAAAGCCGATTCAAGATGTACGGCATCGCAGCCATTGGCGTCGGTCTGGTGATGCTTGTCGTTCTGGTGACCAACATCGTGACCGCCGGAACTGGTGCCTTCCAGCAGAGCTTTGTTGAGCTGGATGTCGAACTGAAAGCCGACAAGCTGGACAAGAAGGGCAACCGCGATATCGAAGATATCAAGAAAGTCTCAACCTTCGGCTATGCGCCGTTGATTGCGTCAGCGCTGGAAAACGAAGTTCAGAAACTGGGCATCCAGACGGATCTGAAGCCCAAGGATCTGGGCAAAATCCTGTCCAAGGCCGCGCAAGCTGATCTGCGGAACTATGTCATCGCCAATCCCGATGAGATCGGCAAGACGGTCAGCTTCCGCTTTCTGACGAACAGCCGCGTCGATGGCTATATGAAAGGCCGTGTGACGCGCGACTCTATTGCAAATGACAAAAGCATCTCGGTTGCGCAACTGGATGTCGTGGATCAACTGCGCGACGCGGGTGTGCTGTACAAAGCCTTTAATCCCGATTTCATCTTCGGCGCCGACGCCTCTGACCAACGCCCCGAGGCTGCGGGGATAGGTGTATCCATGCTGGGCTCGCTGTTCATGATGCTGGTGGTTCTGGCGCTGGCGCTTCCGATTGGCGTGGCCGCATCGATCTATCTCGAGGAATTCGCGCCGCAGAACCGGCTGACCGACATCATCGAGGTGAATATCTCGAACCTGGCCGCCGTGCCATCCATCGTGTTCGGTATTCTGGGCCTCGCCGTGTTCATCAACTACATGCATCTGCCCACGTCGGCACCTCTGGTGGGTGGTCTGGTGCTGACGCTGATGACGCTGCCGACGATCATCATCTCGACCCGCGCGTCGCTGAAAGCGGTTCCGCCGTCGATCCGGGATGCCGCACTTGGGGTAGGGGCCTCGAAAATGCAGGCGGTGTTCCACCATGTTCTGCCGCTCGCCGCACCCGGTATCCTGACCGGCACGATCATCGGTCTGGCGCAGGCGCTGGGGGAAACCGCGCCGCTGCTGCTGATCGGGATGGTGGGCTTTATTGCGTCGAACCCGCCGGACGGGATCGTTGCGGGGTTCCTGTCGCCCAACTCGGCCATGCCCGCGCAGATCTATGAATGGTCCAAACGCGCCGACCCGGCCTTTTACGAACGCGCATGGGGAGGGATCATCATCCTGTTGATCTTCCTCGTGACAATGAACACCATCGCGGTCATCCTACGCCGCCGCTTTGAACGCCGCTGGTAAATGGGGGCACCTATGAACGATATGACACGATTGGGGAAAGCCGTGGACTCCAAAAACATCAAGATCGCCGCGAAGAACGTACAGGTCCACTACGGTGACACCCACGCCATCAAGGACGTGGATGTCGAGATCGAAGACAAGACCGTCACCGCCTTCATCGGCCCGTCGGGCTGCGGCAAGTCCACCTTTCTGCGCTGCCTGAACCGGATGAACGACACGATCGATATCTGCCGGGTGACCGGAGATATCCTGCTGGATGGCGAGGATATCTATGACAAACGCGTCGACCCCGTTCAGTTGCGCGCCAAGGTGGGCATGGTATTCCAGAAGCCGAACCCGTTCCCCAAGTCGATCTATGATAACGTGGCTTACGGCCCGCGCATCCATGGCCTTGCCAAGAACAAGGCCGAGCTGGATGAGATCGTCGAGAAATCCCTGCGCCGAGGTGCGATCTGGGATGAGGTCAAGGACCGGCTCGACGCGCCCGGCACCGGTCTGTCGGGCGGTCAGCAGCAGCGTCTTTGCATCGCCCGTGCCGTGGCGACGCAGCCCGAGGTCTTGCTGATGGATGAGCCGTGCTCGGCGCTGGACCCGATTGCTACCGCGCAGGTCGAGGAACTGATCGACGAGCTGCGCCGGCGCTATTCGGTGGTGATCGTGACGCACTCGATGCAGCAGGCAGCGCGGGTCAGTCAGAAAACCGCGTTCTTCCATCTCGGTAATCTGGTCGAGTTCGGAGAAACCGGCCAGATCTTCACCAACCCCGAGGACCCCCGAACCGAAAGTTACATTACCGGTCGTATCGGCTGAGCACAGGACTATTGCCATGAGCGAACAACATATTGCATCCGCCTTCGACCGCGATCTCGAAGCCATTCAGGCCCATATCATGAAGATGGGCGGGCTGGTCGAGGCCGCCATCATGGGCGCGGCCCGGTCACTGGAAACCCGCGACGAGGAACTGGCCAAGGAAGTCCGGCAGGGCGACAAGGCCATCGACGCGCTGGAGGAACTGATCGACGAGGAAACTGCACGCCTGATTGCGTTGCGGGCACCCACCGCCGGTGACCTGCGTCTGGTGCTGTCGGTGCTGAAAGTGGCGACCAACCTTGAACGGATCGGCGATTACTCCAAGAACATCGCCAAGCGGACCACCGTTCTGGTCAACGCGGGCGAAATCAACGGCAGCGCTGCCGCCCTGCGCCGGATGGCGCGCGAGGTTGAACTGATGCTGCGCGACGCGCTGGATGCCTATATTCAACGCGACGCCGAACTGGCCAGCGACGTGATCGAGCGCGACCTTGAGGTGGACCAGATGTATAACGGGCTGTTCCGCGAGTTCCTGACCTTCATGGCCGAAGATCCGCGCAACATCTCGTCCTGTATGCACCTGCATTTCATCGCCAAGAACATCGAACGCATGGGCGACCATGTCACGGCGATTGCCGAACAGGTGGTCTATCTGGTCACGGGCGAGCGCCCCGCTGAGGCCCGGCCCAAAGCCGACAACACCTCGCAAACGATTTAGGAGCTTGCGCGCCATGTCCGCCGATCAGCCGACCGTTCTGGTGGTCGAAGATGAACTGGCCCAACGCGAGGTGCTGTCCTACAACCTCGAGGCTGAGGGCTTTCGCGTCATCAAGGCCGCCAATGGCGACGAAGGGTTGTTGCTGGTCGAAGAAGACCGGCCCGACATTATCGTTCTGGACTGGATGATGCCCAATCTCAGCGGGATAGAGGTCTGCCGTCGCCTGAAAACCCGCCCCGACACGCGCGCGATTCCGATCATCATGCTGTCTGCGCGATCAGAAGAGGTCGACAAGGTGCGTGGGCTCGAAACCGGTGCGGATGACTATGTGATCAAGCCCTACTCGGTTGTTGAGCTGATGGCCCGTGTGCGTACTCAGCTGCGGCGGGTCCGTCCGGCGACGGTGGGTATTCGGCTGGAATTCGACGACATCATCCTCGATTCCGAAACCCACAAAGTCAGCCGCGATAATAAACCCCTGAAACTGGGCCCGACCGAGTTCCGGCTGCTCAGCACGTTCATGGAAAAGCCCGGCCGGGTCTGGAGCCGCGAGCAACTGCTGGACCGCGTCTGGGGCCGCGACATCTATGTCGACACTCGCACCGTCGATGTTCATATCGGCCGCCTGCGCAAGGCGTTGACCCAACATGGCGGTGCTGACCCAGTGCGGACCGTCCGCGGGGCCGGATACGCTTTGGGCTGATCTCAGCGGGGCAAGGTCTCTTCTACCTGCGCTTGCGAGGCCAGCCAGTGCCGGAACTGCCTCAGTGACGCATCCTGCGACTTGTCACGCGGCCAGACCAAATAATAGGCCCCAAGGGTTTCGACGGCATCAGGAAAGGCCGCTACCAACTTGCCAGTGGCGAGGTCTTGTTCGACCAGATAATTCGGCAGCAGCGCCACGCCCAACCCATGCAGCGCGGCCTGATTGATGGTGGTGAACTGATCATGAACCGTGCCGGGCAGGGGGTGCGGATGATCCACGCCCATCTGCCGGAACCAATCCTGCCAGGCGCGCGGGCGCGTCTGAATGTGCAGCAACGGAAGCCTGAGCAGATCTTGCGGCGACGCCGGGGCACCCTGCGGCAGAAGATCAGGCGCGCAGACCGGCAACATCCGCTCGACCCGCAGCAGCAGGCGATCGGTACCGGGCCAGTCCGGTTCGCCGAAATGCAATGCGGCATCAAAGGGTTCCGTCGCAAAGTTGAACGGCCTCAGGCGTGTCGTCATGTTGATCGTGATATCGGGATGTCCACGCGCAAAATCGGGCAGCCGCGGCACCAGCCAACCCATTCCGAACGTCGGCAGGATGGCGAGGTTCAGCGTACCACCAACGGGCGAGACATGCAGCTTCAGCGCCGCCTGCGCGATCTGCGACAGCGCTGGCCGGATTTCCCGTACATAATCCTGCCCGGCCTTGGTCAAGGACAGCCGCTTGCGATCCCGGCTGACAAGCTCCGCGCCCAGATGAGCCTCGAGCGTTTGCAACTGCCGGCTCACCGCGCTTTGCGTCAGAACCATCTCATCCGCCACGGCCGAGGCCGAACCCAACCGATCCAGCGCCTCAAGAGCTCTGAGCGCGGAAATGGGGGGCAGGGCGGGGCTACGACTGTTCATGTATGCGTTTTAGTCATGCAAGCGTGCAAATGTCTCGCTGTTTTTTGCGGATATCTCAGGCTATGATGTGCAAAACCCACTCTGACGGAGACACCTGATGAACGCCCCCGATACAAAACCCGTCCTCCGAGCCAAGGATGCCCCCGAGCTCGGTGCATTTGCATGGGATGACCCGTTTCGTCTGAACGACCAGTTGGAAGAAGATGAACGCCTGATCGCCGACAGCGCCCGGGCCTATGCGCAGGAAAAGCTGCAGCCACGCGTAACTCAGGCCTTTCAGAACGAAGAAACCGATCCCGAGATCTTCCGCGAAATGGGCCAGATGGGCTTGTTAGGCACGACGATCCCCGAAGAATACGGCGGGATCGGCGCAGGGTACGTGTCATACGGCCTTGTCGCGCGCGAGGTCGAGCGGGTGGATTCCGGATACCGGTCGATGATGTCGGTGCAAAGCTCGCTGGTGATGTACCCGATCTATGCCTATGGCAGCGAAGACCAGCGCCGCAAATACCTGCCGAAACTGGCCAGCGGCGAGTGGATCGGCTGCTTCGGCCTGACCGAGGCGGATGCCGGATCGGACCCGGCGGCGATGAAAACGCGGGCCGAAAAGATCGACGGCGGATATCGTCTGACGGGCAGCAAAATGTGGATCTCGAACGCACCGATCGCGGATGTTTTCGTTGTCTGGGCCAAGTCGGATGCGCATGACGGCAAGATCCGCGGGTTCGTTCTGGACAAAGGTACAAAGGGCCTGAGCGCGCCCAAGATCGAGAACAAGCTGAGCCTGCGGACCTCGATCACTGGTGAAATCGTGATGGACGGGGTCGAGGTCGGCGAGGACGCCTTGCTGCCGCATGTGCAGGGTCTGAAGGGGCCGTTCGGCTGTCTTAACCGCGCGCGTTATGGCATCAGCTGGGGTGTGATGGGCGCGGCTGAATGCTGCTGGCATGCCGCGCGTCAATATGGGCTGGACCGCAAACAGTTCAATCGGCCGCTGGCTCAGACGCAGTTGTTTCAGCGCAAGCTGGCCGAGATGCAAACCGAGATCGCTCTGGGCCTGCAGGCCAGCCTGAGAGTCGGTCGTCTGATGGATCAGGCCGAAGCCGCGCCCGAGATGATCTCAATCATCAAGCGCAACAACTGCGGCAAGGCGCTGGATCTCTCGCGGATGGCGCGCGACATGCACGGTGGCAACGGGATCTCGCTGGAGTTCCAAGTTGTGCGGCACATGATCAATCTTGAGACGGTCAACACTTATGAGGGTACTCATGACGTTCATGCGCTGATCCTGGGGCGGGCGCAGACCGGGTTACAGGCGTTCTTTTGAGGGCATCCACTAATTGCATAATGATAATTATGTTAAAATAATGATCTGGAAAACCAGCGCGGAGCCAACCCGTGCTGGTTTTTCAACATCTTACGTCTCCATACGCATCCAAAGGACAAAGACATGCACCTGCGCGATAAGATCGTTGTCATCACCGGCGCGGCCCAAGGCATTGGTAAAGGTCTTGCAGAACGGTTTGCGCACGAAGGCGCGCTGGTCATCTGTGCGGACATTGATTTCGACGGTGCCCAACAGGTCGCTCAGGAAATCAGCGGCCATGCGGTGGAATGCGATGTTTCGCGTGAAGACGACACCCGCCAACTGATCGAGACGGTTGAAGAACGGTTCGGCCCCATCGACCTGTTCTGTGCCAATGCAGGCATTTTGACGTTGGGCGGACCTGAGGTCGTCGACGAGGAATGGGAGCGTATCTGGCGGATCAATGTCATGTCCCATGTCTGGGCCGCCCGGCATCTGATGCCGCGCATGGTGGCACGCGGTAGCGGCTACTTTCTGATCACGGCCTCGGCGGCTGGGTTGCTCAATCAGCCCGGTGCCGCCCCGTATGGCGTGACCAAACACGCTGCTGTCGGGTTTGCTGAATGGTTGGCGCTGACATATGGCAGTCAAGGCATCAAAGTCTCGGTTCTGTGCCCACAGGCCGTGCGGTCCGAGATGATGCGCGGGCACGAGGAATCGGTGGCCGCCATCGACGGGATGCTTGAACCCGAGGATGTCGCACAGGCCTGTGTCGAGGCGCTGGCCAAGGAACATTTTCTGATCCTACCACACCCTCAGGTACTGGACTACATGCGTTTGAAATCAACGGATTATGACCGCTGGATCGACGGAATGCAGAAACTAAATCAGAGATTTATCCAAGACACCTAACGCGGTTTTCGTCGCCGCAACAAGCCTTCCTGCGCCACAGACGCAACCAGAGCGCCGTCCTGCGCGTAGATCGAGCCGCGATTGAAACTGCGCCCCTGCCCTGTCCACGGCGCCTCCATCGAATAAAGGTGCCAGTTCTGGAACTGCACCGGTCCGTGAAACCAGATCGCGTGATCCAGACTGGCACCATCGATCTCGCCGGTAAACCAGCTTAGCCCATGCGGGCGCATCCCGGATCCCAGAAGGCTCATATCCGAGGCATAGGCCAACAGCAGATGCTGAGTTATCGCATCAGCCTGCGCGGCGGCCCCCATTCGGAACCAGATATGGTTCCTGTCATCCGCTCTGGCTGGCTCAAACAGGTCCAGGGGCGCAACGTCGCGCACCTCAATGGGGCGTTCGCGCAGCAGCTCCGTTCTCAGCTTGTCGGGCACCCGGGTCAGATATCGCTGCCGCAGCTCGTCGCGCGAGGGGTGCTGTTCCGGCGGCTCAACATCGGGCATCGTATGCTGATGATCCCAGCCGTCATCCTGCGTGTGAAACGAGGCCGACAGATTCAGGATTTGCTTCCCGTGTTGGATCGCAACCACACGGCGGGTCGTGAAGGACCCTCCATCCCGGGCGCGATCCACTTGATAAATAACGGGAATCGAGGGGTCTCCGGGGCGGATGAAATAGGCGTGCAGCGAGTGGCACAAGCGATCTGCGACGGTTCGGTACGCCGCCGCAAGGGCCTGCGCAATCACGTGACCGCCGAAAATCCGGGTCGGCGTCTCGCCGCCCGTGCCGGTTCCGCGAAACAGATCGACCTCAAGCGGTTCGATATCCAACAGGTCAAGTAGTACCCGTTCAGCGTCGGTCATAGCTGGCACTCCGGCTTTTGGGTCATTCATTTCGACAGCGCCCCCATCACCAGCGCTTTGAGCTCGGGGCGCGCGGGGTAAGAGCTGGACGGCGACAGCTGGGTGAAGAACACTGCCGAGAAATCACTGACCTGATCGACCCAGAAATAGGTTGAAGCCATGCCACCCCAACCAAAATCACCCACAGACCCCGGGCTGCGGACCCGCGCCGGGTTCAGAACCACCGCGCCACCAATGCCGAAGCCGGTGCCCTCCATCGGTTGTTCGGCAAAACTCTGCGGCCCCATGGATGCAATGTCGCCTGGTAAGTGGTTGGACATCATGAGTTCCACGGTTTTTGGCCCCAGTAATCGGGCACCATTACCGGACCCCTTGTTCCGCAGCATTTCGGCAAATCGACTGTAATCGTCAATGGTGCTGATCAGACCGCCGCCGCCAGAGAAGGTTGTGGCGGTCTCGAAGGAAGAATTGCCCGCGCTGTCGACAAGGCGCAGGGTCTCACCGCCGGATTTGGCGGCATTCAATGCCATAGCGTCACCCTCAAGCGGGGTATAGAGCGAGGCAAACCGGTCCCCTGCCCCTTTGGGTACCGAAAACCCAGTCTCGTCCATGCTCAAAGGATGCAGGATATTCTCGGTCAGGAACTGGTCCAGCGGCTGCCCCGACGCGACCTCGATCACGCGGCCGATGACGTCGATCCCGACCGAGTATTCCCATCGGCTGCCCGGCTGAAACGCCAGCGGCAGGTCTGCCAGAACCCGGACCCGGTCCGCCAACGGCCCCTGATCGGGCGCGAAAATCAGGTCCAGCTCGTCCATCGCCTGCGGCAGCAGCCCGGGATTGAACGGATAGCTGAGTCCGCCGGTGTGCGTCAGCAGCTGGTGCAGGCTTGGGGTTGGTGCCGGTTCGGTCTGGTCCAGCTGCGTTGCGCCGGGGATCAGCGCTTGCATCGACTGAAACTCGGGCAAAAACTCCGAGACCGGCGCGTCCAGATGAAACTGCCCGCGCTCGACCAGCATCATCAGCGCAACCGACGCAATCGGCTTGGTCATCGAATAGATGCGGACAAGAGTATCGCGCTGAAACGGCAAATCTTTTTCGATATTCCGATGACCACAGGCATGAAAAAACACCTCTTGCCCGTGATGCTGGATCAGCAGAGCGCTGCCCGGATATTTTCGTTGATCCACATAGCGCTGCATCCATGTGCGGATGTGGTTCAGAGACGATGGCTCGAACATCATGTGACGGCTCCGTTCTGGTCGGGTCGATCCTGCGGTTTTACGGGCCAGCGTCGAGCGCCTGCAACCCGTGCTGTGCGAAAACCGGGACATAGGCCCCAAAGACGCGCGCCCGCGCTGGATCGGAGGCATTGCCGTCCAGCGCCCGTTTGTAGACGCCCTGAAGTATTCCGGCCATCCGGAAGAAATTAAACGCCAGATAAAAGCCGAAATTATCGATCCCAGTCAGGCCACGTCGGGCGCAATAGTCGGCGACAAAGGTCCGATCCGACGGCAACCCGAGTGCTGTACGGTCAACCCCGGCCAAGCCGCGCCCTTCCCGGCCCGGAGGCAACTGCCACTGCATGATCACGGCAGCCAGATCAGCATATGGGTGGCCGATGGTCGACAATTCCCAATCCAGCACCCCGATACATCCGGTGCCGTCACGCTGAAACATCAGATTGTCGATGCGGTAGTCGCCATGCACCAGCGTGCGCTGACCGTCATCCTCAGGGAGCCGTTGCTGCAGTTCTAAGATCAGCCGGTCCATGTCGGCAATCCCATCGGTCTCGGACGCGCGGTATTGTTTGGTCCAGCGGGCAATCTGGCGCTCGAAGTAGTTCCCGGGCGGCCCGTAGTCCGCCAGCCCAGCAGCCTCGATATCGACCATATGCAGTTCGGCCAGAACCCGGTTCATCTCATCCAGAATGCCAGTGCGGGTCGCGTTATCCTCGCCCTCCAGCAACGGATCAACGAAAGAGCGACCCTGCAGATGCTCCATAATGTAGAAGGCCGAGCCGATCACGCTGTCATCCTCGCACAGCAGGTACATTTCGGGCACCGGCACCTTGCTGCCCGCCAAAGCGCGCTGAACGCGGAATTCGCGGTCCACGGCATGGGCGGATTTCAGCAGGACGCCCGGCGGCTTGCGACGCAGAACATAGCTTTGCGTGGGGGTTCTGAGCAGATAGGTCGGGTTGGACTGCCCCATGGCAAACTTCGTTGCCTCGATCGGGCCTTCATAGCCGTCAAGATTCGCACGAAGATAGGCGTCTATCGCCTTGACGCTCAGTATGTTTTCGCCGTCCGTCACATCGACCTCCGCTCACAAAGCGTCACCAAAGATATTGCCGCCACTTTGTACATTGATCCCGCCCGACACAGGCAACACCGCGCCGGTCACATAACCTCCGCCCTGACCGCAGAGGAACAAAAGGCAGCCTGCAATATCCTCGGGTCGCCCGACACGGCCCAGCGGGACGGCCTTGCCCACCCGCGCGCGTTTGTCTGCATCTTCGGTGGCAAAGGCCGTCATGCGCGACACGAACGGACCGGGGGCCAGCGCATTCACCGTGACCCGATGCGCGGCCAGTTCCTTGGCCATGATCTTGGTCAGATGCAACACCGCAGCCTTCGACGCGGCGTAGCTATACGCCCCGTCACCCATCGGCACCTCACCCATCACCGAGCCCACATTGACCACCCGCGCAGGATCGTCATCGGTGGCGGATTTCATCAGCAGCGGCAGCAGCTTTTGCGTCAGGTCGAAAATCCCTGCCACGTTGACGCCCATCACCTTCTCCCACGCCGCATGGGGGAACTGCCCCAGCGGCGCGCCCCAAGTGACGCCTGCGTTATTCATCAGGATCTCAAGCGATTGCGTCCGTTGACGCACCTGCTCGACCAGTGCATCGATGCCTTCCTCGCTGCTGAGGTCGCCGGCAAAGCCGTCAGCCGAGCCCGGCGCGTCCAGCGCGTTCAATTCTGCCGCCACGGCCTCGCACGCGTCGCCCTTTCGTGATGCGATCAGAACATGCGCCCCGGCACGGACCAAAGCCTCGGCGGCCATTCGGCCAATACCGGTCGCTCCGCCCGTCACGAGGGCTGTTTTTCCATCTAGCGAGAACAGGGCTTCGGGCGTCATGCGGTCTCCTTTGCTGCTTTCATGAGCACCAGCGCTGCCGTGGAGGCAGCGGTCCGGTCATCATCTTGACAACACCTGTCTGTGATCCAACGATTTCACTGCAACCGAAGCAAGGGGCAAGGCAGGTATATGCGAGCATTACTCAGCGTCAGACCGGGTGGCCCCGAGACTCTGGAACTGACAACCCTGCCCGATCCGGCCCCGAAACGCGGTGAGATTGTTGTGCGCATCCGCGCCGCAGGGGTCAATTTTCCCGATACGCTGATGATCCGGGACCTGTATCAGATGAAACCGTCCCGCCCCTTCGCCCCGGGCGGCGAGGTCGCGGGCGAGGTTGTCGCGGTGGGCGATGGTGTCACCGATTTCGCGGTCAATGACCGCGTTCTGGCCCTGACCGGGCATGGCGGGTTTGCTACGCATGCTGCGCTGAGGGCCGCAACGGTAGTCAAGATTCCCGAAACAATGCCCTACGATCATGCGGCTTGTTTCGTTTTCACTTACGGCACCTCGTATCACGCCTTAAAAAACCGTGCGCAGTTACAACCCGGTGAGACGCTGCTGGTGCTCGGCGCCGCCGGGGGTGTCGGGTCTGCTGCGATCGAACTGGCCAAGGCGATGGGAAGTCGGGTCATCGCGGCTGTATCGTCCGAGGAAAAGGCGGCCTTCTGCAAGAACCTCGGAGCTGATGCAACGCTGATCTATCCCCGCGATCCGGACCGTGACGCACAAAAGGCGCTGTCGGCTGAGATCAAGTCGCTGGCCGGTGGTGGCGGTGTCGATGTGGTTTATGACGCGGTTGGAGGGGGTTACGCCGAACCGGCCCTGCGCGGAATGGCTTGGGGTGGGCGGTATCTGGTCGTTGGATTCCCTGCAGGTATCCCCCGCATTCCGCTGAACCTGACGCTGCTCAAGGGCTGTCAGATCGTCGGAGTGTTCTGGGGTGCGTCCGTGCTGCGGGATCCCAAGGGACACGCGGAAAACATGGCCGAACTGTTCGAGATGTATGGCAGCGGCCAAATCGCCCCCCGCATTAGCAAAACGCTGCCTCTGGCCCGCGCAGCTGAGGCACTCAACTTGCTGGAACAACGCGCGGTTCTCGGAAAAGTTGTGATCGCGATGGAGGATATGTGACCCGCGTTACATCGCAACAGGCAAAGATACGCCAATATGGCAGACAACGGCCCAACCCAAGCGGGTGAAGGCTGCTGGACGCCCCTGAAATTCAGGTTTATGAAAATAAGGAATTGGGGACAGTTTGAAGATGCACAATATTCTGGTTCTGAATGGCCCGAACCTTAACCTGCTGGGCACCCGGCAGCCCGAGGTCTATGGCCATACGACATTGCAGATGATCGAGGACCTGTGCGTCTCACACGGGCAGACGCTGGGGCTGGCCGTTAAGCACGTTCAGTCGAACCACGAAGGCGCGCTGATCGACGCCATTCACGCCGCACGCGGCACGCAGGATGGTATCGTCCTGAACGCCGGTGCCTATACCCACAGTTCGGTTGCACTGATGGACGCGATCTCATCGGCCCAAGTTCCGGTGGTCGAGGTTCATCTGTCCAACATCCACGCGCGCGAGCCGTTCCGGCACACCTCGTATATCGCGCCGGTGGCTCTGGGTCAGATTTGCGGGTTTGGCGCCCAGGGATATGTTCTGGCGCTGGATGCCCTCACCGCGCATCTCGCAGAGAGGGGTGCGGGATGAACCTGAAGGATTACCTCAACTTTCTGAGCTATACGAAGACGCTTGAAGAGCTTTGGGATGCCCATTGCCGCCAGATGGCGCAGTATGGTTTTGACCGGTTGTTGTACGGGTATACCCAATACCGGACGGCGACCTCACTGGGTGACCCCGAAGATTTCGTCATCCTGACGAACCACTGCACCGATTATCTGGACGGGTTCCTTCGGTCTGGCCTTTATTTCCACGCGCCGATGCTGAAATGGGCGCTGAACAATGAAGGGGCCGCCAGTTGGAGCATGATCCGCGATATGATGTCCAGCGGCGTGATGACGGCGGAAGAACTCAAGGTCTTTGAGTTCAACAAGTCCCGCGGCATAACCGTCGGCTATACGGTCAGCTTCAATTCGGTTTCGATGCGCTCGAAAGGTGCGATTTCGTTGGCCGCGCGGGAGCGCAGCCAGCAAGAGATGGACGAGATCTGGCAAGAACACGGCGACGACATCCTGCTGATGAACAACATCGCGCACCTGAAGATCCTGACCCTGCCCTATAACGCCCCGAACCGCGCGCTGACCAAGCGCCAGCGCGAAGCGCTGCAATGGGTCGGTGACGGCAAGACCACGCAGGACATTGCGGTGCTGATGGGGTTGACCTCGGCCACCGTCGAAAAACACCTGCGTCTGGCGCGTGAGGCACTGTCGGTCGAGACCACGGCACAGGCCGTCCTGAAAGCGGCGCTGCAGAACCAGATGTTCGTCATGGAAGTCTGAGGCCGATTTGACGCCGGTTCGCGTCAGATTGACCTAAGGTAAGGAAATCATGACTTCCGAATCTGTTCACGAAATTGCACATTGATATAGTTCCGTGAGTGGTGGCTTTAGCCAGGGAACGTTTTGATCGGACCTTTGCAATATCAAAGCTCTCTGATCGCTCTGACTGAATGGCGCCTATTCGTCCGCGTCGATCTGTTGGAATTTTTGAGGGGCCCTGTCCATCCCCATCATGCGGGGCCCCTCAATCCCCCCCAAATCCAGATGATCTAGAACCAAGTGCGCACAGACGCGTTGTCGCATAAAAAAACCCGGCTGCCTGCGGCAACCGGGTCTCTCGATTTCAACGGCCATCGCCTGTCGGATCAGCCCTGAGCGGCTTTTGCCACTTCAGCTGCGAAGTCTTCTTTTTCGACCACGATGCCTTCACCAACTTCCATGCGGATGAAACCGGTGATGGTTGCGCCCGCTTCTTTGGCCGCGGCTTCGACCGTCAGGTCGGGGTTCACAACAAACTGCTGGTTCAGCAGGG
This sequence comes from Ruegeria sp. CJ3, assembly GCF_056536725.1. Taxonomy (NCBI): domain Bacteria; kingdom Pseudomonadati; phylum Pseudomonadota; class Alphaproteobacteria; order Rhodobacterales; family Roseobacteraceae; genus Ruegeria; species Ruegeria sp. CJ3. The sequence continues at coordinate 541,322 of NZ_JBQFQE010000001.1, read as the reverse complement.
TCGATTCGGCGACGAATTTCTTCATGCGGCCTTCGATCATCTTCTCGATTACCTGCTCCGGCTTGCCGGATTCCCGAGCGATGTCCATTTGGACCTGCTTTTCTTTCTCGACAACTGCCGGGTCCATGTCCGCCTCGGACAGGGCCGCCGGGTTTACAGCGGCGATGTGCATTGCAACCTGCTTGCCGATCGCTTCGTCGCCACCGGACAGAGCGACCAGAACGCCGATCTTGCCCATGCCGTTGGTGGCGGCGTTGTGGACGTAGGACACAACAGTGTCGCCGGACAGTTTGGCCATGCGGCGCACCGACATATTTTCGCCGATGGTAGCTATCTTGTCAGTCAGGGTATCGGCTACGTTTTTGCCGCCGAGATCCGCCGCCAGAAGCGCTTCGACGTTGTCGACGCCTTCTGCCGCATAGGCGATCTTGCCGACCATCTCCTGAAAATCAGCGTTCTTCGCAACAAAGTCGGTTTCCGAGTTCACTTCAACAGCAACACCGTTGCCACCGTTGACGTGCACGGCCACCAGACCTTCGGCCGCGGTACGGCCTGATTTCTTGGCCGCCTTGGCCAGACCTTTGGTCCGCAGCCAGTCAACGGCTTCGTCCATGTTGCCGCCGGTTTCGGTCAGCGCTTTTTTTGCGTCCATCATGCCTGCGCCGGTCGAGTCGCGCAGTTCTTTCACCATTGCTGCTGTGATTGCCATCTCTTGGCTCTCCTCAATTCAAACGGATTAGGGGCAGGTCTACCCTGCCCCATATGTCATTAACGTAACGGGCAGCTTACGCTTCGGCTTTGGCTTCCGGCGCGGCTTCTTCTGCGGGGGCGTCCTCAGCAACCACTTCCTCAACCGGCGCTTCTTCGAAAGCACCCAGGTCGACGCCTGCAGCACCCATCTGAGCGGTCATGCCGTCCAGAGCGGCGCGTGCGGCCAGATCGCAGTACAGAGCAATTGCGCGGGCCGCGTCGTCGTTGCCGGGGATGATGTAATCTACACCATCGGGCGAGCAGTTGGTGTCGACAACAGCCACAACCGGGATACCCAGTTTGTTGGCTTCGGCGATAGCCAGCGCTTCTTTCTTGACGTCGATGACGAACAGCAGGTCAGGAACGCCACCCATTTCGCGGATACCGCCCAGCGATGCCTGCAGTTTGGTCTGGTCACGCTCCATGCCCAGACGCTCTTTCTTGGTCAGGCCTTCTGCGCCCGATTCCATCGCTTCGTCGATCTGGTTCAGACGGTTGATCGACTGGGAAACAGTTTTCCAGTTGGTCAACGTACCGCCCAGCCAGCGGTGGTTCATGAAGTACTGAGCCGACTTTTCAGCCGCTTCTGCGATCGGCTGTGCCGCCTGACGCTTAGTACCAACGAACAGAACGCGGCCACCTTTTGCGACGGTGTCACGAACGGCCTGCAGCGCCTGATCCAGCATCGGAACGGTCTGGGTCAGGTCCATGATGTGGATACCATTGCGCGAGCCGTAGATGAACGGGCCCATGCGGGGATTCCAACGCTGTGTCTGGTGACCAAAGTGAACGCCAGCTTCCAACAGCTGACGCATGGTGAACTCGGGAAGAGCCATGCTATACTTTCCTTTTCCGGTTTACGCCTCGGCGGGGGTGAAAGAAGCGGATGCTCCAACCGGCGGGCCAGATAAGGATTTCTCCCCTATACAGCCCAAACCCCGCCTGCGGGTTTGAATGGCGCGCGTATACGGCAGGTTTGACGACGGTGCAAGGGCCAATCGCCCTTATTTTTCAAGCCGCGCCAAGGAATGTGCGTGGCGCACCGCCTGTTCGCAATGGGCCGCCAGCGCCTTGCGGTTTGCAAAGTCGCTGACCTTGGCCGGGGCGTGATAGATCAACTCGACCCACCCCTGTTTTCGCGCGCCAAGAGTTTTTAGCAAATGCGGCCCGAACTCCATATCACCCCACCAGCCGTAAAAGCGATCCGGTTGACCTTTGGGCGCATGAAAAACCGCCGAGACCGGCTGAACATACATGAATTCACGCAGCTCGTCAGTGAAGAACGCAGCAAAAAGTGTTGTTTTAAATGGCAAAACGCGCAAGCCGTCGGTCGATGTGCCTTCTGGGAAAAACAGCAGCTTGTGTCCCGCTTTCAGGCGGGTCTCGAAAATCCGCGTCTGCTCGCGCGCCTTCTTGGGATTACGTTCGATAAACACAGTCCCCGTCGCCCGAGCCAGCCACCCGATCCCCGGCCATTTCGCCACTTCGGCTTTCGAGACGAAATACACCCGCTTGCGCGCGTTCAGCGCAAATATGTCCAGCCACGAGGTATGGTTGGCCACGACAGCCCCGCGTTGCTGCATCAACTCGCCCGACGTGCGAAAGCCGATCCCAAGGATTCGGAACGCATTGCGGCAGACGAACTGAGTGATGAACGGCGTGACCGGGCGCTGCACCCCGAACACAGGCCGCTCGATCAGGCGGATGGTCAGCAGAATGATCAGCCCGCCAAAGACTAGAATGGCCAGAGGCACACCGCGCAGCACTACCAGCAACCAGCCGATCAGGCCCAGCGTGATCGGATCGGGCGTATCATCGCTTTGCCACGAAGGGTCGGCCACGGGATTACGTCCCACTATAGATACGCCGCTGGCGTTCGTTCATGCGGGTGGTGTCGAGGATCAGGCACACATCGGTCGTGTTGAAGTTATGATCTATAAAGGCCCCCTCGCCCACGAAACCACCCAGCCGCAAGTAGGCTTTGATCAGCGATGGCACCTGCACCATAGCCGCACGCCGGTCCAGTGCGTTCGGTTCCAACAGGTCCATGGGTTGAAAAACACCCGGCTGCGCACGTACTCTCAGATCGGGTGGGGCCAAATAGTTGTGATGCAGCATCGACAGCGGCTGCGCCAAGGCCTGCACGTCGGTTCCGTGAAAACTGGCGACGCCAAATAGAACCTCGATCTCGCGCTCGGTCACATAGGCCGCGAGCCCGTTCCACAGGTGGTACATCGCGGTGCCGCCACGGTAATTCGGGTGCACGCAGGAACGGCCAAGTTCCAGCAACTTACGACCGCTTTGCTTCAGAACGGTCAGATCGTATTCGTCTTCGGAATAGAACTGCCCCACGTCAGCCGCCCGATCGCCGGGCAGCAACCGATAGACGCCAATTACCTCATCCGTCGCGTTATCGCGCGCGATCATATGGTCGAAATAGGGATCAAACCGGTCTTTTTCGAGCCCGGCCTCGTGGTCCACCATCGCGCCGCCACCGCCCAGCTCACGCACGAAGACATCGTACCGCAGCCGCTGAGCGGCGTGCAATTCCGCCTCGGTCTCGACGAGTTTTACGGTGAATGAGCGGCCTGCGTTCGGCATCAGAACTGTGTCCGTTGTTCCTGTTGCGCGCTGATAGCGCGTTTGCGCGGCGAAAGGCAACAAGCGCGCATTTCGCCCCAGTTGTTAACCATTCCTAAACCAGTTTCACGGATCAAAGACCGGCATCAGGGCTATGCGTGTCCCGTCGATCACCACTTTCCCCTGCTCGCGGAAGTTAACGGTGATCTTGCCGCCGATATTGGACTGCACCTGTCCAACGCCCCAATCGGGGAAATCGGGGTGGCGGACATACATGCCCGGTGCAAGAATGGCATTCAGATCTGTCATATCGGGGCTCCGGGTCCTGCGGCAGATGCAGCAGGAGGTACGCATGGGTGCAACAGACGTCAACCTGGCCGAGTTGATCGGGTCGCGGATCTGTCACGATCTGATCAGCCCGATCGGGGCCATCACCAACGGGCTGGAACTGCTGGAAATGGTGGGCGCTGCGCAGGGTCCCGAGATGGAGTTGATCTCCGGCAGCGTCGGCAGCGCGGGTGCGCGCATACGGTTCTTTCGTGTGGCCTTTGGCTCGGCCAGCGACCAGCCCTTGGGACGGGCCGAGGTCAGCGAGCTTTTGCGCGATGTTGAGCGCGCGGGTCGGGTCCGGGTCAACTGGAACCTGACCGAGGCGGTGCCGCGCAATCAGGTCAAGCTGGCCTTTTTGGCGATGATGTGCTGCGAAAGCGCGATGCCCTTGGGTGGTGAGGTCGAGATCAGCACACAAGGCGGCGGCTGGACCGTGACGGGCGTGGCCGACAGGCTGAATGTCGACAGCAACCTGTGGAAAGGTGTCGCGACCGGGCGTTTCAGCGACAAACTGAGCCCGGCGCAGGTGCAGTTTGCGCTGCTGCCTGAAACGGCGACAGCGATGGGGCGAAGGGTCGCGGCAGAAACCACCGCAACCCGCGTTACCCTGCGGTTTTAGGTGCGGGTCGTACCGTTGCCGCGCACCAAATATTTGAAACTGGTCAACTGAGCAGCCCCGACCGGGCCGCGCGCATGCATCTTGCCGGTGGCGATGCCGATCTCGGCGCCCATGCCGAACTCGCCGCCATCGGCGAACTGGGTCGAGGCGTTGTGCATCAGGATCGCACTGTCCAGCCGTTCAAAGAACCGCGCGGCGGCAGCAGCATCTTCGGTCATGATGCAATCGGTGTGGTTGGAACCATATTTGCGAATATGGGCAATCGCGGCGTCGATATCGGCAACTGGCTTGGCGGCAATGATGCTGTCCAGAAACTCTTTGCCCCAATCCTCGGCCGTGGCTGCAGTCGTTCCGTCGAGGGCCAGTACACCCTCGGCATGTACTTCAACACCAGCGGTCTGAAGCGAGGAGATCAGATCGCGGCCAAGGGTTTCGGCAACGTCCTGATGGATCAGCAAGCATTCCGCCGCGCCACAGATTCCGGTGCGCCGGGTCTTGGCGTTCAGCACCACATCCAGCGTTTTCTGGGGATCAGCGGCCTTGTCGACGTAGATGTGAACGATGCCTTCCAGATGCGCGAAGACCGGCACGCGGGCTTCGCGCTGCACCAGCCCCACCAGACCTTTGCCGCCACGGGGGACGATGACGTCGACAAATTCAGTCATCGTCAGCAATTCCTGCACCGCCTCGCGATCACGGGTCGGCACCAGTTGAATGGAGTCCTCGGGCAGGTTGGCGGCCTTCAGCCCCTCAACCAGACAGGCATGGATCGCGGTTGAGGAGTGAAAGCTCTCTGACCCGCCACGCAGGATCACCGCGTTGCCGGATTTCAGGCACAGCGCGCCCGCATCCGCGGTCACGTTGGGACGGCTTTCATAGATCACGCCGATCACACCCAGCGGCGTGCAAACACGCTGGATATTGAGGCCCGAGGGCATATCCCATTCCGTGATGACCTCGCCCACAGGATCGGCCTGATCGGCGACGGTGCGCAGCCCGTCCACCATACCTTGAACGCGCGCCTCATCCAACATCAGGCGATCCATCATCGCGGGGCTCAGACCCTTTCCACGCCCGAACTCAAGGTCTTTTTTGTTGGCCTCAATGATGTCCGCACGGTTGTTCCAGACGGCGTCGGCGGCAGCGATCAGCGCCGCGTGTTTGCGCTCGGCACTGGCAAAGGCAAGCTCGGCCGAGGCTGCTTTGGCGCGTTCACCAAGGTCGGCCATCATTGCGGGAATGTTGTCGAAATCCTTCATCTCATGCGCCTTTCGGTCTCAGTATATCAGGTCGCGCCCTCACAGCGCCAGATCGTCCCGGTGGATCAAGGCCGCGCGGCCCGGATAGCCCAGTGTCGCCTCGATCTCGGACGATTTCCGCCCTTTGATCGCGTCCGCCTCTTGCGCAGTATAGCGGCTGAGGCCTTGCGCCAGCCGTCGCGCTTGCGGGTCCAGAATGGCCACCGGATCGCCGCGGCCAAAATCACCCGTGACCTCGACTATCCCCGCAGGCAGCAGGCTTTTACCATTGGAAAGCGCCTTCGCTGCGCCATCATCGATCACAATTTCTCCACGCGGTTTCATTGCCGAGATCCAGCGTTTGCGAGCCGCATGCGGATCAAGTGTTGCCGTGAACCAAGTACAATTCGCACCGTTTTCAAGCATTTTCAGCGGGTTCAAAGGCGACCCTTCGGTGATCGCCATGTCACATCCCGCAGCCGTCGCCATCTTCGCCGCCAATAGTTTGGTCTTCATCCCGCCCTTGGACAGCCCCGAGCCGGCATCGCCTGCCATCGCCTCGATCTCGGGTGTGATCTGTTCGATCACTCCGTACCGGGTGGCGGTTGCGTCCTCGTTGGGGTTGCCGGAATAGAACCCATCCACGTCGGACAACAGGATCAATTGATCCGCCCCAATGGTCACCGCGATCTGAGCCGCCAGCCTGTCATTGTCTCCATATCGGATCTCATCCGTGGCAACTGTATCGTTTTCGTTGACAATCGGAACAACGCCCAGCCCTAGCAGGGTTTCCAGCGTCGCTCGTGAGTTCAGATACCGTCGCCGATCTGCGCTGTCTTCCAGCGTCACCAACACCTGAGCGGTCTTGATCTGATGCGGGGTCAGCGCCTCTTCGTAGGCGCGCGCCAGGCGGATTTGCCCGACCGCCGCGGCTGCCTGAGACTGTTCCAGCGGCAGGTTCTGCATCGGCAGGCCCAATACACCTCGGCCCAAGGCGATTGACCCGGATGAGACCAGAACGACATCCGTTCCATGTTCTTTCAACCATGCCACATCCTGCGCCAGAGATTTCAGCCAGTCCGATCTGAGCAAACCCGTATCCCGGTCGACCAGCAAGGCCGAGCCGATCTTGACCACCAGACGGCGGGCATGGGTTAGGGTTGCCAAGGCGTGGCCTCCTCGGTGGGTTTTTGGCGCAGACGGTTTTCGTCGATCTGCGCGCGCAAGGCGCGCAGCACCTCGGTCACGCCCAGATGCGCAACGCCGGACATGGTCATGACGGGGCCGCCGACGGCTTCCTCCAGTTCGGTTTTGGCCAGTTCGCGTTCATCATCATCCAGCGCATCGACCTTGTTCAGAACGGTGATGCGCGGCTTTTCCGCCAGTTCTCCGCCGTAGGCTTCGAGTTCATGGATGATGGTGCGATAGTCTTCGGCCACCGTGTCCGAGGTACCATCGACCAGATGCAGCAACACCGCACAGCGCTCAACGTGACCGAGGAACCGGTCTCCGATGCCGCGCCCTTCGTGCGCGCCTTCGATCAGGCCGGGAATGTCGGCCACGACGAATTCCACGTTGTCGACGCCGACGACGCCCAGATTTGGGTGCAGCGTGGTGAACGGGTAGTCGGCGATCTTGGGTCTTGCATTCGACGTGGCCGCCAGAAAGGTCGACTTGCCCGCGTTGGGCATACCCAACAGGCCCACATCGGCGATTAGTTTCAGCCGCAGCCAGATGGTCCGATCAATACCCGCCTGCCCCGGATTGGCGCGACGCGGGGCCTGATTGGTGGCCGATTTGAAATGCAGGTTGCCGAAGCCACCGTTGCCGCCTTTGGCCAGCAAGACCCGCTGACCAACCTTGGTCAGGTCGCAGATGACGGTCTCTTCGTCTTCGTCCAGTATCTCGGTGCCCACGGGGACGCGCAGGATGATGTCGTCACCATCCTTACCGGTGCGCTGCTGACCACGCCCGGGTTGGCCGTTCTTGGCGAAGAAATGCTGCTGATAGCGGAAGTCGATCAGGGTGTTCAGCCCATCCACGACCTCGGCCCAGACAGACCCGCCTTTGCCGCCGTCCCCGCCATCGGGTCCGCCGTATTCGATGTATTTTTCGCGTCGGAAGCTGACGCAGCCGCCACCTCCGGCCCCGGACCGGATGTAGACCTTTGCAAGATCGAGAAATTTCATGGTCTGTCCCCTACTGCAAAGGCCCCATCGGCCACAAGTCAGAGTTTCTTTGTATAGGTCCAGGTGGGCACATTCGCATCGCGCGCCACCGAATATGTCTCGGCATCGCCAAGATACTGAAACCCGCAATGGGTCAGCACCCGGGCCGAGGCCGGGTTGTCCTGAAAGACACTTGCGAACATGGTCGCATTCTCAAGCGGGTTTACGTTTACCAGCGTCTCAACCGCAAGCGACGCGATGCCGGTATTCCAGTAGACCGGAGCCACCCAATAGCCGACCTCAGACTGATTGCGATCCAGCCGGGTCAGCGAGATCAGACCAATCAATTCGGGCCCGCCTTCCTTTGTGGCATCCATAGCCCAGACATCCTCGTCCCGGTCTTCGGCCATCGAGCGGGTCACGAACGCGTCGATCGAGCCGGGTGGCAACGGGTGTGGAATCCGAGTGGTCATCCGCGCCACGCGCTCATTGCCTGCATAATGTTCGATGAGACCCATATCCGACCGGCGCAGGGGGCGCAGATCGAACCGCTCGGTTTCGATGACCGGCTGATTGATTATCGTCTCAAGTTTCATAAGTGCGTTCCTCCTCCGAACAACACGAAAAATACGGACGCGACGGTCAGACCCGCCAAAGTCCACATCAGATATTTTTCAATAGGGCGACCTTCAACCGCATGGGCGATCCGGTCCCCGGCAAACGTCCAGATCGGGTGCAACACCATCTGGCAAAACAACAAACAGAGAGCGATCGTGAGCGTCGCCTCAAAACTCGACGTCCCAACCGCGACAAAGCCGGTAAATCCGGCAATGATCATGGCCCAGGCCTTGGGGTTCAGCGGGTGAACGATCAGACCGGCCCAGAACCCGGGCGCATCGCCTTCAACCGTGCCGCGCGACAAACGCAGATTGGCGATCTTCCACGCCAACCAGCATATATACACGGCCGAGGCGTATTTCAGCACCTCAAACGCCAACGGAACCTGCTCGGCCACCTGCATCAGCCCGAACCCAACGGGCCAGATGATCAGTTGCTTGCCCAACACCACGCCCGCCACAAAGGGCAGCGCCGCCCGAAAGCCATAGCGCGCACCGGTGCCCAGCAGGACCATGTTGGCCGGTCCCGGCGTGCCGACCTGTGAGGCGGCAAATATCAGGAAGCTGGTGGTTGCGACGGTCATTGCCCGACCTCCCAGCACCTGCGCGTCAGGTACATTCTTCTGAGCGAATGGGTTTTGCCGGTTGCCCGGCACCGAACGTTTCCCAAGTTTCCTTCTGCGAATCCCAGCTTTCTCAGAACATGGCGGGAGGCTTGATTCTCGATGAAATAGCCGCTCTTCAGCCGTCTGCTATGGCGCAGGAAGTAACGGTAGATCACAGCTTTCGCCGCCTCCGACGCAACTCCCATCCCCCAGAAGTCGCGCCCCAGCCAATAGCCAAGCTCACGTTCGGCACCGACACAGCCGGCCAGCCTGGTATCTAGGAACACAAGAAACGCGTTGCCCGCGCTGTGCTTGTTACGCTGAATGAACGAAACGGCATCCTTGCGCATGTAGGGAAACGGCGCGCGGGTCAGCCAGCGCGATACCTCGCGATCGTTGATGACCTCGACCACAGCCGCCGCATCCCGCATTTGCGGGCGGCGCAGAACAAGCCGTTCTGTTGTGATCACCTCGGTCATCAGACCTCTCCTGAAAACGAAAAAGGGACCGGCATTTTCTGCCGGTCCCCCATGAATTTTTTATTAAACCTTCTGGGTCTCGGCTTACTCTGCGGCCTCCGCCACTGGCAGGACCGAAATAAAGGTGCGGTTTTTAAGTCCCTTGTGGAACTTCACGGCGCCATCGGTGGTTGCAAAGATGGTGTGATCTTTGCCCATGCCTACGCCTTCGCCCGGCCAGAACTTGGTGCCGCGCTGACGCACGATGATGTTGCCTGCAATGGCGGCCTGGCCACCATACAGCTTCACGCCAAGGCGACGACCCGCTGAGTCGCGACCGTTACGGGAGGAACCGCCAGCTTTTTTATGTGCCATTCTCTCTCTCCTTAGCCCTGAGCCAGCTCTTTAGCTTGCTCAACCCATTCGGGTTTCACTTTGATGGTGTCGATAGCAGCAATCTGCTCGTCCGACAAGGCGGCCAGAGCGGCAAAGCTTTCGATACCTGCGTCGTTCAGCTTTTTGGCAGCGGCAGGGCCGACACCGTTCAGCTTGGTCAGATCGTCAGCGGCAGCAGCGGCGGGTGCTTCTGCTTTAGCTTCTGTTTTCTTAGCAGCAGGCTTTTTCGCCGCCGGAGCAGCTTCGCCAGCCGACGCGGAACCGGTTGCAGCTTTGATGCCCGACTTGTCAGCGCCCGACGACAGGATGTCGGTGATCTTGACCAGAGTCAGCTTCTGACGGTGGCCAACGGTACGCTTCGAGCTGTGCTTACGACGGCGCTTGACGAATTTGATGACCTTGTCACCTTTGATCTGTTCGATCACTTCGGCCTGAACGCCTGCGCCTTCAACGAAAGGTGCACCAACAACCGGAGCGTCACCGCCCAGCATCAGAACATCGTTGAATTGAACTTTTTCACCTGCGTCGGCAGCCAGTTTTTCAACACGGAGCACGTCGCCCGCCTGAACCTTGTACTGCTTGCCGCCAGTCTTGAGGACCGCAAACATGCGTCTTTCCTTTTCCAAACCGCGTTCTGTGGTCCCCTTTCGGGTGTTTTTGGCCCCAAGAAACTTGAAAGCCACCTCGAACTGCGCGCCCTTTTCGGGCTGTGTGAAGACCCCCGGACATCTGTCCTATGGGTCAATAATAACGAGACCCGGCGCGGAGATTCCGGCCGGGATGCGCGCTTATCCAAACATTCGGGGGTAAAGTCAACCCAATTCGGCGGTCAGAGATCAGAGGCTCGCATCGCCTGCGCGACGGCGGCGCCCAGTTGGAACGAAATGCCGTCTATGACCTCATCAAACCCCTCGAACAGCGCGTTGTTCAGTGCCCGACCCGCGTCGGTGCGCGAAAATGCGATGTTCTCACGCATCTGCGAGTCCGTCAGAGGTTGATAAGCCATCAACAGAAAGGAATACATCCATTCTGTCGTCTCGGCCCGTGTCTCATCGCGTTGCGACAACAGTTCCTCAAGCAGCGCTTGTTCGTCCGCGAATTCGCCCTGCCCCGATGCAAGCCCGCGATAGAAGTTGAAATCGGCACTCAGCGAGCCCTCAACGTTCTTGTCGATCAGATCATTGACCTGAACGTATTCGTCCACCAGCCGAAAGAACGGCGTCTCCCGGTCGGCCTGCGCGTATGATGCGCGCGCGATTTCCTCTATCGCCTCGTCCGACAATGCCTGACGGGCCGAGTTTTCCAGCGACACAATCGTCTGCCCCAATGTGCTTTCGAAAAAGATTGCAGCCTGCTCCAACTGAGCTTCGGTCATGTTGCTTTCAACCGATCGGGACAACTGCGCCTGCATCGTTTCGGGATCATACAAGGCCTCGACCTGCGCCTGAAAATACAAACCACCTGCCCCACCAAGCAGCGTGTCATTCATTCCGCGCGCCTGTGCCAGCCCTTCTTCGCTGAGGATGCCCATGAAGTCCGACACCTGCATGGCCCGCATCAGGCGCTCGACCTGCTCGCCCGCCGCCAGCGGGCCGACCCATAGCAGCAGCGCCGCCGCGGCGGCCAGCATACGCATCAGATATCCTGCGCCGGGCGCAGTTCGGCCATCCGCGTGGCCAGAACCTCAAAGCGCATGGCCATGATCTCGTACTGAATGGCATTCAGCAATTCGTAGACCTCCTGCATCAGCGGCTGTTCCAGCGCTTCGGCATAGGCCGTGACCTCTTCGTCAGAGAAGTCCTGATAGGTAAAAGCTGACCCGGCCAGCGCCGAGAGTTGTAGCGACCGGCGCATATCGCCTTCATTCCGCCGCATCATCTCGCGCAGCTCGTCGCCGTTCATTTGCAGTTCGATAACCCCTGACGCGCTCGCGGCCAGCAGAAACCGGACCTGGATTTCCTGCAGAGCCCGCAGCGAGGTGTCGCTTGCATCCACCGCACGGTTCATCCGCTTGAGGCTTTCAACGCGCGCCGAGCCATCCTTGATCAGCTCGGAGACAATCGCCTGCCCCTGCTGCTGCTTGGCCGCGTCATCCTCGTCCATATGCGCCGCGTTTTCAGCAACGACCAGCCTTTGACCAAGGTCCGAGGCATAGAACTCGACCGCGTGCGTCAGCGCTTCGTCGCTGAGGGTCTGTTCCAGTATCGAAACTGCCGTTTCGTGCATCTCTTCGGTATCGAACACCTCTTCGGTCAGACGCGCCCAGTCCGATCCGAACCCGTCCGCGTCGATCCCCAGCATGCCGGGTGCCGAAGCCGAAGCCAGCGCAATGCTCTCCAGCGCGACATCGAAGCCGGTCGTGGTCAGAAAGGCTTCGATCCGATCCCGGCTTGCGGCCTCGGACGGCGGGGCAAGAGCGATTAGCGGCAGAACAAGACAAAGGGCGAAGCGGCGCAGATGATAGGTCATACCTATCAGCCTAGGTGTTTTCCGCGCACTGGCAATGGAAAATCCCGGCAACGTCGAATTCAGGAATTTTCTGCTTGCACCCCTGCGCGTTCCCCACTAAATCCCCCCCTCACCAGACCCCCGCGGAGAGGTGCCGGAGTGGTCGAACGGGGCGGTCTCGAAAACCGTTGTGGGTGCAAGCCCACCCAGGGTTCGAATCCCTGTCTCTCCGCCACTTTGCCGCTGTGTCGATCTTTAGGCGGTCTGCTAGACTTGATCCACTCTATCCAGCATATGAACGCGTCGAAGCGGCTTGTCCTGTTTCGCGAGAACACCTTGAAGGAGGTTAGGTTTATGTTTCAGCAGCTTCAGACGGCAAACGAAAGGCCAGCGGTTTTTGGCTATAACACTGTTGATGCGCTTTGGGCTGATGCCTATCGCGCGCGGCATATGTTGGCGTTTCATCTGAACGAAACACTGGATCTTGCATCCCGCAACCATGAGTTCATCGACAGATCCGCCAATTGGTTCGCCGAACGCTTTCAGTTGGACGCAGGCAAGGCCGTCTGTGATTTCGGTTGCGGGCCGGCGCTCTATACTTCTCGCTTCGCCGCGACGGGTGCACGAGTGACCGGAGTAGATATTTCGCACAGCTCTTTACGTCATGCACGGGATCATGCCGAACGTGACGGGCTGAGCATCAATTATGTGCAGGCGAATTACCTTGAGTTCGCGCCTGCGGAACGGTTCGATCTTGTCACGTTGATCATGTGTGATTTCTGCGCCCTCAGTCGACCTCAGCGGAGAACGCTTTTGGCCAAAGTGCACGAATGTCTTCGTGACGACGGTGCACTGGTGTTGGACGTGTATTCGATGGCGGCCTTCGAAGCCCGCGAAGAAGTCAGTTCTTACGAACGCAACCAACTCGACCACTTCTGGTGCGAGGAAGAATACTACTGCTTCGTGAACACATTCAAATACGATGCAGAGGCCGTCGTGCTGGACAAGTACTCGATCTTCACCGAAAGCGGCAGGCAGGAAACAGTCTATAACTGGCTGCAGTATTTCAGCCCGGACAGCCTGGCCAGCGAACTGGCCGAGAGCGGCTTTGCGGCGGCGAATAGCTATCAGGATGTTTGTGGGCAGCCGTTTTCGGCGCAGCATCCCGAATTTGCAGTTGTTGCGAAAAAACGCTGACCTGATTGCGCGGGCTGCGGCACACAATCAGCCGTGCTGAGCAATGGCGTTTTCAAGCCCCCCGGTCTGAAAACCGAAACCAAAGCCCAGTGGCGGCATGAACCCGCCACTTGAATCGCTCGTCATCAGCGTACAGCGGCTCAAACCCGGATTGTGCTGAAATTTCACGGGTTTTCCCCTTTGCGGCGGGCTATTTTCATCCCATCTCGGCGACAGATCATTTGAAGGAGACAGTCATGTCACGTCTATTGCTTATCGTTGCCATCGCCGCCATCGGCGGAGGCGCTTATTATTACGCAACCAAACCTGAACCCACCCCGGCAGAAAAGCTGCAGGCCGCCGCGGAAGACGCAAGTGACGCGCTGGGCGAGGCAGCCTCTGCCGCGCAGGAAGCGGCAAGCGAAGCCGTAAATGCCGCGACCGAGCAGGCGTCGGAGGCGGCATCTTCGCTTACAGATCAAGCCAGCGAGGCCGCCTCGTCGGTAGCTGATCAGGCCACAGACACCGCCTCGGAGGCCGGAGATCAGGTCGCAGCCCTTGCCGCACAGGGGCAGGAATTGCTGAATGGCTGGGTACAAGACGGGATGCTGACCGCACAGAACTTTGACTATGACGCGATGGTGCAGTCAGTGCAGGACAGCGCGCTGGCGCAGGGTGTCAAAACACAGGTCATTCAGATTCTCGATGACATCAAAGCCGCACCCGAGACCGTCGCGGTCAAGATACAGGAACTGCGGACGTTGCTGTCTCAGCAGTAAACAGACCACGGGGCTGACTTTCACTGGTCGGCCCTATTGCTTTGACGGGGTCCGTTCCGCCACGTTAGAGGTCTGTCCGATTGACGCCGTCGTCAGTTTTTGGTTGCCTCACGCCATGGGCGCTTTGGAATTCCAGCGCCTTGTCAGAGACTTCCTCAGCACAGTTCATATAACAAAGGATGGCACGATGACCTCTCTGCCCGATACCATGTTTGCCATAGTCCAGACCCATGAGGGATATTCGGGAACCGCGACAGGACCAACTTTGACCGATGCCTCGGATTGGTTGGCCGAGGCCGAGGTTCCGGTACCTGCGCCGGGTCCCGGGCAGGTTCTGATCCGGTTGCGGACATCGTCGGTCAACCCGTCGGATATTCACTTTATCAAGGGCGAATACGGCCAGCCCCGGGTCAAGGGCGCGGCTGCGGGGTTTGAAGGCTGCGGCGATGTGGTCGCAACAGGCGATGGTGCCGAAACCTTGCAGGATCAGCGCGTTGCATTCGTGGCGGCAGGGTCCGGAGCCTGGGCTGAATACGTGGTGACACAGGCGCAGATGTGTATCCCGCTGCGCCCCGACATCTCGGATGAAGACGGGGCCGCGCAGATCGTGAACCCCCTGACCGCAATGGCAATGGTCGATATCGCGCGCGATTCCGGAGAGGCTTTTGTCGTCTCAGCGGCAACCAGCCAGTTGGGCAAGCTGATGTGCAGCCTGGGGCGAGATCTGGGATTGAAACCGATCGCGCTGGTGCGGCGGGCGGAAACCGTTGATACTCTCAAACAGATGGGCGCGACCGAGGTTCTGGTGACGAGTGACCCGGACGTGGCGGCACAATTCTCGGCAATCAGCGGAACGCTGAAACCGCGTGTCTTTCTGGACGCTGTAGCAGATCAACTGTCTGAGCAGGTGTTCTGCGCCATGCCCAATGGCGCGCGCTGGGTGTGTTACGGCAAGCTCAGCACCGAGTTACCCCGGCTGACGCAGATGGGTCAGCTGATTTTCATGAGCAAGCGGATCGAAGGCTTTTGGCTGACCCGTTGGATGATGGACACACCACCTGCCGACCAGATGCGCGTTGTCGGCGAAGTTCAGGCCCGGTTTGCCGATGGCCGTTGGAAAACGGACGTCTCGGCGCGGCTGCCTCTGCGTGATGTGCTGCCAAATCTCGCGGATGCGCTGAAAAAGAGTGACGGAAAGGTGATCATCACGCCATAGTGGAACCAAGCGCCGGACAAAACCGGCTGAGGGAGGGTGAGATTGGATAACGCACAGCTGCTGATCAGCGGGCTGGCGAATGGCTGTGTCTACGGCCTGATCGCCCTTGGCTTTGTGTTGATTTACAAAGCGACCGAGGCAGTGAATTTCGCGCAGGGCGATTTCATGATGCTGGGCGCGTTCGTGACCATCGGCCTGACCAATACCGAATATATGGGGCTGCCCTTCTGGTTGGCGCTGCCGATCTCGCTTGGGATTATGGGGGGGCTTGGGTATCTCGTTGATCGGCTGATCATCCGCCGCCTGTTTGGTGAAAGTCAGACCGCCGTGGTTATCCTGACCATCGCCTTGGGCTTTGTCATCCGCTTTGTTGCCGGTCTGATCTGGGGGCATGAGCCGCACACGCTGCAGAACCCTCTGGCCGGGAAAGAGGTACGGTTTGGCGGCCTTGTACTGGGGATGGAGGATGTCGCCGTCATCGTCGTGACCATCCTGCTGACCTGGGGGCTTTACGCATTTTTCAGCAAGACCAAGCTGGGGCTTGCGATGCAGGGCGCGTCGCAGAACCAGTTGGCGGCCTATTACATGGGCATTCCGGTCAAGCGCGTGCAAGGTTTCATCTGGGCGTTGGCCGGCGTTGTCGCGGGGATCGCCGGGATACTGTTTGCCGCCAAAGGATCGGTAGATCCGACCACAGGCTTACTGGGCATCAAGGCCTTTGCCGCTGCCGTGATCGGAGGGTTCGGCAGCCTTCCGGGAGCACTGGCCGGAGGGCTAATCGTCGGTGTCATCGAACCCTTCGCCAGCCGCTATATCGCCGCCGGATACAGCCAGATCGCGCCTTACGCGTTGCTGCTGGCGGTACTGATCTTTCGACCGCACGGGCTGTTTAGCCAGGTGCGGGTCAAGAAGGTCTGACGCCCATGCGGATTGTGTTCAAGACCAACTATATGCAGGACATCCGCCCTTGGAAGGACGGCTATCAGCTTAGCCTCTACCTGATCCTTGTGGCGGTGGTCGCAGCTGCGCCGTGGTGGTTGGATGACTTCTATCTTGGGGAACTGACCAATGTTCTGATCTGGGCCATCGCAGGGCTGGGCCTGATGATCCTGACTGGCCATACCGGACAGGCCAGCCTCGGCCACGCCGCGTTTCTGGCCGTCGGGTGCTATGCCAATGTCATCCTGATCGAGGCTGGGGTACCCTTTCTGCTGGCCTTCCCTTTGGCAGGCCTCGTGACCGGCATCGTCGGAGCCACCGTTGCGATCCCCGCCCTCCGCCTGCATGGCATCTATCTGGCGATCTTCACTCTGGCTCTGTCCGTTCTGATGGATGACATAATCGTTCTGGCAGAGCCCATAACGGGGGGCGTCGCGGGCAAGTATCTGGGTGGGGTCGAAATCTTCGGTCACTTGGTCGATCGCTGGGCCACCCCTGATGAGTTCTTCTGGCTGGTGCTGGCTGTCGCTGTCATCGTGACGTTGGGTTACATCAACCTGCTGCGCGCGCCCTTGGGTCGCAGCTTTATCGCCGTGCGCGATTCCGAAGTTTCGGCGCAGGCAATGGGCGTGGATATTGCGCGCACCAAGACGGTCTCGTTTGCTCTGTCTTGTGCGGTCACCGGGTTGGCAGGCGCGCTGATGGGGATGTTTTCAGGGGCGTTTAACAACGAGACTTTCAGCGTCGTGATCTCGATCCAGCTGCTGATGATGATCGTGATTGGCGGGCTAGGCTCGATCCATGGCGCATTTCTGGGGGCCATCGTGATCGGGTTCCTGCCGCAGTTCCTGTCGATCTCAAAGGAATACGCTGGTGCCCTTTTTGGCGGTAATACCGTCGCCATACCGGGCCTGGAGTTCGGCATCTTCGGCATGATCCTGATCGCCTTCATCCTGTTCGAACCGATGGGCCTTTACGGTCGTTGGTTGAAAATCCGAACATGGTTCGAGCTGTTCCCCTTCTACCGCAAGGATATGTTCAAACGGCAGAAATCCTATCTCAAGACGGAGCGTCTGAGATGAGCCTGCTGGAGTTCGAAAACGTCACCCTGAAATTCGGTGGCCTGACCGCGGTGGATAACCTGTCATTCGATGTGCAGCAGGGAGAGGTGTTCGCCATTGTCGGGCCCAATGGTGCGGGCAAATCGACGGTCTTTAACCTGATCTCGCGCTTCTACGATCCTTACGCCGGGGCGATCCGGTTCGACGGGCATGACCTGCTGCGGGTCAAACCCTCAGGCGTGGCAGCCTTTGGTGTCGCGCGCACCTTCCAGAATATCGAATTGTTCGAACACGCGACCGTTCTGCAGAACCTGTTAGTCGGGCGACATCGGCATCGCAAAACCAACCTGATCTCGGAGATCCTGTTCACGCCTGCGGCCCGCAGGCAGGAGATCGAAAACCGTGAAAAGGTTGAAGAGATCATCGATTTCCTCGACCTGCAGGCCTTCCGCGACAAGCTGATCTCGGGCCTGCCGTATGGCGTGCGCAAGGTGGTCGAAGTTGCGCGCGCGCTGGCCACTGATCCGAAACTGCTGTTGCTGGATGAACCCGCCTCGGGTCTCTCGGTAGAAGAGACCACAGATATGCGCTGGTGGATCGACGACATCCGGCGGCAGATGGGGATCACCGTGCTGATGGTGGAACATGACATGGGTCTTGTATCGGGCGTTTCCGACCGGGTGCTGGCGATGGCTGATGGCGCGAAGCTAGCGCTGGGAACCCCGCCTGAGGTGCAATCCCACCCGGCGGTGGTCGAGGCATATCTGGGCAAAGCCTCATGAATCAGCCAATCCTCACCATCCGCAATATCGAAAGCTTCTATGGCCCGATCATGGCCATTCGCGGCGTGTCGCTGGACGTGCATCCCGGGCAGATCGTTTCAATTCTGGGTGCAAATGGCGCGGGCAAGACAACGCTGATGAAGACCGTCTCGGGCGTGATGGACCCCGAGAAAGGGTCGATAACCTTCGACGGTCAGCAAATACAGGGATCAGAACCCCATAAGGTCGTGCAGAAAGGCATCGTCCATGTCCCGGAAGGGCGCGAGGTGTTTCCGCTGCTGACCGTTGATGAAAACCTTAGCCTCGGGGCCTATACCCTGTCGGACAAAGGCCAGATCGACCATGATCGCGATCTCGTGTTTTCCTACTTCCCGGTGCTGAAAGAGCGCCGCGCGCAAGAAGCAGGAACCCTATCCGGCGGGCAGCAACAGATGCTGGCCATCGGGCGGGGCCTGATGGCCAACCCACGCATCATGCTGCTGGATGAGCCTTCGCTGGGTCTGTCCCCGCTGCTGGTGCAGGAGATTTTCGGTATCCTTAAACGCCTCAACGATGAACAGAACATGACGATGATGCTGGTTGAGCAGAACGCAAACGCGGCGCTGGAACTCGCCCATCATGGCTATGTGATGGAGATCGGGCGGATTGTCATGGATGGTGCGGCGGAAACCCTGCTGCAATCTGAAGACATCCAGAATTTCTATCTGGGCGTTCAGGAAGAAGGCGCGCGGGAAAACCGCCGCTGGAAACGTAAGAAGACGTGGAGGTGAGCCGAATGGACGCGACGCCCCTGCCCCCTCAGACCACGATCAACGGCGTGCAGTTTAACGCAACGCCCGGACAGCGGCCCCTGCGCGTCGATGGCTGCACCACGATTTGCGAGCTGTTCCAGAAACGCTGCGCCGCGTTGGGGCCGCGCACTGCGCATCGCGAAAAGGATTTCGGCATCTGGAAATCCTACTCGTGGGCCGACTACTGGCAGCACGCCAAATGGATCGGGCTCGCCTTGCGTAAGCTGGGTTTGCAGCGTGGCGAGGTCGTCTCGGTCCTGTCCGAGGACCGCAAGGAATGGGCGTGGTTCGATATGGGCATCCAATGCGTCGGGGGGATTGCCTCGGGCGTTTATACCACGGACTCGGCCAATCAGTTGAAATACCTCATTAATGACAGCGACAGCCGCTTCCTGATCGTTGAAGATGAAGAACAACTGGACAAGTTCCTTGAGGTCGAAGCCGACATGCCCGATCTGCTCAGGGTCATCATCCTTGAGGACGAAGGGCTGCACGACCTCGACCACCCCCGCTGCATGATGATCGGGGACCTCTATGCCCTGGGCCAGCAAGCCGACGATCCCGGCGTGTTCGAGGCCGAGATTGCCGTTGCCACCCCGCAGGATACCGCCCTGCTGGTCTATACCTCTGGCACGACCGGGAACCCCAAAGGCGCGATGCTGAGCCATGAAAACATCATGGCTGCCATCGAAAGCGGCGCGCATTCGCTACCCTCGCTGGCGACGGACGAACAGTTATGCTTCCTGCCGCTCTGTCATATCCTCGAACGCGATGTGTCGATCTATTACCCACTGGCGACGAAAAGCACCGTGAATTTCGCCGAGAGCCCCGAGACCGTATTTGCCAACCTGCAAGAGGTCTCACCCGCCACCTTCACCGCCGTCCCGCGCGTGTGGGAGAAGATTTATTCCCATGTCATGTATATGGCGAAAGAAGCGACACCGACCGGACGCTTCGCTTTTGCGCAGGCGCTGAAGGCGGGCATGGCACGGGCCGACTATATCCTTGCGGGCAAGCATGTGCCTGCGTTGGTCAGGCTGCGGTTCTGGCTGTGGGACCGGCTGGTCCTGCGCAATCTACGCCGCATGCTGGGGTTGGACCGGATGCGGCGCGGCGGCTCGGGGGCGGCCCCGATCTCACCAGACTTGCTACGGTGGTATTGGGCGATCGGTGTGCCCATCGTCGAAGGGTTTGGCATGACCGAAACCGCCGGGATTGCTGCGCTGAACACGCTTGAGGCCAACAAGGTCGGGACAATTGGAAAACCCGTGCCGGGCAATGACATTCGCATCTCGGAGGACGGCGAGATTCAGGTCAAAGGTCTGAACGTCTTTCAGGGCTATTGGCGCAACAATGCCAAAACGGCGGAAAGCTTCACCTGCGACGGCTGGCTGCGCACCGGGGATATGGGACATATTGACGAAGATGGCTTCGTCACCATCACGGGCCGCCTGAAAGACATCATCATCACCGCAGGCGGCAAGAACATCACGCCTGCGGAAATCGAAAGCGGGCTGAAATTCAGTCAATATATCTCGGACGCGGTGATCATCGGGGATCGCCGCAAGTATCTGACTGCGCTGGTGATGATCGATCAGGAAAACGTCGAGAAATTCGCGCAGGAACGCAAGATTCCCTTCTCGAACTTCGCATCCCTCTGCGCCGCACCGGAAGTGACCGACCTGATCGGCGCGGAAATTAACAGCGTGAACAAAGAGTTCGCGCGGGTTGAGCAAATCAAGGATTTCCGCCTGATCGATGTATTGCTGACCGCCGAAGATGAAGAACTGACCGCGACTATGAAGCTCAAGCGCGGTCCGGTGGAAAAGAAACACGCACATCTGATCGAGGATATGTACACTTAGCTAAGGGGCGACCCAAAAGGGAGGAGAATTATGAAACAATTGATTAGAGGTCTTGCCGCAGTGACGGCCGTGACGGCATCCGCCACAATCGGCTGGGCACAAACCCAGGGCGTGAGCGATGATGAGATTGTCATCGGCTCGGTCAACGACCTCAGCGGTATTTTCGCCGCCGTGGGTGTTCCGGCTACCAAGGGTGCGAACGTGGTTTTCGACCGCGTCAACGCCGAGGGCGGCGTGCACGGTCGGCAAATCCGCTTTGTCGTCGAGGACAACGGCTATCAGATGCCGCGCGCGATGCAGGGCTATAACAAGCTGCTGAACCGCGACAAGGTGTTTGCCATGATGCAATCCCTGGGCACGCCGATGAACCTTGCCGGGTTCAAGCTGCTCGACCCGAAGGGGATTCCGAATGTTGCCCCTCTGACCGCCGCGCGGCAAATGCTGCAAGAGCCGGTGAAGAACAAGTTTACCTCATTCTCGACCTATTACGATCAGGCACGTATCGGGGTGAAATATCTGAACGGTGAATTTGGCTCGCAAACCGTCTGTACCATGTATCTGCCCACCGATTTCGGTGAGGAGATTTTGGAAGGCAGCAAAGCCGGAGCCGAAGAGGCCGGCATTTCTTTTGGCACCGAGACGACCCATAAGCCCGATGAGACCGACTTCGTGGGCTCCCTGAGCAAGCTCAAGGAAGAAGGTTGTGATATTGTGACCATGGCTTTGGGCGTGCGTCAGGCGATCACGGTGGTTGGCACGGCCAAGAAAATGGGGCTGGAGGATATGAAATTCCTCGGCACTTCGGCCAGCTTCCTGACGGTCGTCGCGCAGGTGCCCGGCGGCGTCACCGACGGCTTTTACGCAGCCGCGTCTTGGCTGGACCTGTGGGCCCGCGCCGAAGAGCCGGCCCCGGCAGCGTTCATTGCGGAATACAAAGAAGCCACAGGCGAAGACCCGGTCGGTTTCTCGATGCTGGGCTATTCCGCTGCCGAGATGATGGTCAAAGCGCTTGAGGCCGCAGGCCCCGACCTGACCCATGACAGTTTCATCGCCGCGATGGAGTCGCTGGATTACATGGATGAGTTGGTCGGCAACCACATCACCTATGGACCGGACGACCATCAAGGCGCGGATACCGTGTTCGTCAGCGTGGTCGACAACGGTGCTTGGAAACTGGTCTACGAAGAATAGGCCAAAGAAAAAGGGCTCGCAGATGCGAGCCCTTTCCAATTCGGTTGTCCGTAGCGATTAACGCTTCGAGAACTGGAACGAACGACGCGCTTTGCGCTTACCGTATTTCTTACGTTCCACAACGCGGCTGTCACGGGTCAGGAAGCCAGCGGCTTTAAGCGCGCCACGCAGATTCGGATCGTACAGCTGCAGCGCTTTTGAGATGCCGTGCTTGACCGCACCGGCCTGACCGGTCAGGCCACCGCCTTTGACGGTCGCAACAACGTCGAACTCGCCTTCCACACCAGCAACCTGAAACGGCTGGCGCAGGATTAGCTGCAGAACGGGACGTGCGAAATAGGTGTCCTGATCCTTGCCGTTCACGGTGACCTTGCCGGAACCCGGCTTGATCCAAACGCGGGCAACGGCGTCTTTACGCTTGCCGGTGGCGTAGGAACGGCCCAGTTCGTCACGTACGGGTTCACGTACGATGACTTCTTCGGCCACGGTTTCAACGCCTGCGACGGCGCTCAGCTCTTCGAGAGTATTGATCTGATCAGCCATCGGTCATTAGCTCCGGGTGTTTTTCTTGTTCATGGACTTCACGTCCAGAACTTCGGGCGCTTGCGCCTCATGGGGATGCTCGTCACCGGCGTAAACGCGCAGGTTGGTCATCTGCTTGCGCGCAAGACGGTTGCCCGGCAGCATGCGCTTGACGGCCTGAACGACAACGCGCTCGGGGTGTGCGCCTTCCAGGATCTGCTGTTTGGTGCGCGACTTGATGCCGCCCGGGTGGCCTGTGTGCCAGTAGTAGTTCTCTTCGCGCTTCTTGCCGGTCATCTGGATTTTGTCAGCGTTGATCACGATGACATTGTCGCCCATGTCCATGTTCGGGGTGAACGACGCTTTGTGCTTGCCACGCAGACGCATGGCGACGATCGAGGCAAGACGGCCCAGAACAACGCCCTCAGCGTCGATCAGGATCCATTTCTTGTCGATGTCTGCAGGTGTTGCAGAAAAGGTTTTCATGGCAGGATAGTCCTGTTTGATGTGAAAGACCGCCCCCTTACGGAGCGGCCCGAATTCGATGGACGGGTTTTATGAGGTGCGCACGCGCAGGTCAAGCACGCAAATATACATTTATATCCGCAATAACAATTGGTTATAAAATAGGTATTATTTTACCCCAATCTTTTCCCACTCTGTTTTCGGCAAAACCCACCGCATCCACATCGCATCGCCATTCCCCAGATCGCGCGGTCGGGTGTCAACATGGTGGGCGCCCAGCTTCGCGGTGGCCTTCTGCGAGCGGATATTCGACGGGTCGATGTGAAACCAGACCTCATCCCGGTCCTGAAACGCATGGTTCAGCATCAAGGTCTTCACGGCCTTGTTGCTGGCCCCGCCCCAGTGGTCCCGAACAAGGAAACTGTAGCCGATCGCGATCCCGCCGGGCGTCTCGGGCGGTTCATAAAACCTTGAACATCCAACCACCCGACCGCCTGTTTCGCGGATGGTGACGGCACCCCCGGCCCCTAACAGGAACTCAAAATACGGACCAAAGACCGCCCTTTCATGTCGCGTCTTCGCTGGGTGCCCGGCCCAGATCAAAGGATCGCTGGCGGCCGCGTAAAGCGGCTCAAAATCGGCCTCGGCCATGGGCACGATCACAAACCCATCGCCGCGCAATTCGGGAATATGCATCGGGAACTCCTCTCAGACCGAAATCTGTTCCGGCGGATTGTCCAGCAACCCGCGCAACCGTAACATCGCATCCTCGAACTGCGACAGCGAGATATGCCCGTTCACAGCAATGCGCACCGCGTTCGGTGCGCGACCGTCGCGCAGGGCGAACTCGTCGGCCGAGCGCAGTTGAATCCCCTCCCGCTCAGCCGCGCGGCTAAAGGCGGCGGCGCGCCAGCCCGATGGCAGGCTGAGCCAAAGAAAGGGGATCTCGGCGTCCCAGTTCAGTTCGAACCCGCCCAGAGCGTTCACAGCCACGCGGACATATTCGCTCATCTTTGCGCGCACGTCCGAGGCCAGTTGCCGAGCCGACGGGTGGCTCAGCATTAGCCGGGTCAACTCCGCCAGCGGCTGCGCCAGCCCGAAGTAGCCATATTCGGCAGACCGGCGCAGATCGACGCTGCGCTCTTTCGGGGCGATGGCAAAGCCCACGCGCAATGCAGGCGTCAGCGTTTTCGAGATCGAGGACACGTGCCAGCCCCTCTCGGGCGCCAGCGCGCGATAGCTGGGGGCGCGGGCGTCGCCCATGCGATAACAATCATCCTCGATAATCTGCAGATCGTATCTTCGCGCGACCTCGACCACTTCCTTGCGGCGCTCTAGCGGCGTATGCCCTCCGGTGGGATTCTGCACCTCGGGCGAGACGCAGATGGCTTGCGCCTGCGTCTGCCGCAAGATGTGATCCAACGCCTCGGCACTGATCCCCCATTTGTCCATCTTAACGCCCACAACGTCGGCCCGCATCAACTCTCCGGCCCGGCGGAAGCCGGCATAGGACAGGTCCTCGACCAGAACCACAGGTTTGACGCCGCTGAGGATGGTTTGAAACACGACACACAGCCCGCTCTGTCCGCCATGGGTCAGCACGACGTCGTCTGCCGTGACCGCGCCCAGAGGCAGGTCGGACAGCCAGTCCACCACAACCTGTCGAACGGGTTGATAGGCGTCGCGGGTCGGATAGTTCATAAACATCCGCGGATCGCCCTGTGCGATCTGCTTCAGACATTCGCGGATCAGCGCGACCTGCCCCACATCCGGCAGGCGTGGGCTGAACAGGCTGACATTGGTGTCGTATTTGTCGTCCCGCAGATGCAATTGTCGCGACCAGACATCATCCAGTAGCGGTGACCGGGGCGGCGCGACGAATGTACCACGCCCTACCTCGGCTTGTAGCAAGCCTTCATCCGTCAGAATCGTATAGGCCCGCGCGACGGTTCCGGGCGTAATCTGTAACCGATACGCAAGTTCCCGCACCGGAGGCAGCTTCACCCCGACCTCCAGCGTTTTGTTTTCTATCGCTTTTCGGATTGTGTCAGCAACCAGAGTGTATTTCGGCCCCTTCGCTTTGGGTAAGGACTCCGGCCAAATTGTATCCATTACAATTCTTCCTTTGATTTCGACACAATGATAAATGTATCAACTCAATATACCGAGCATTATTACTTTGTGTCAATACAATTTGAAAGGATACCCACGATGACACGCGCAATGCACACCCCCGCCCTTATGCTGCTGAACGACAGCCCCCGGCTGCCGCTGATCGCCGCGCTGGCCGTGCGGTTTGCGGCCGTGATCACACAATGGGAGCGCCGCCGCCGCAGCCGCGTCAACCTGGGCAAGCTGGATGACCGGCTGCTGCGGGATGTTGGCCTGACGCGCCATCAGGCGGACACCGAAACCAGCCGCTATTTCTGGATGAACTAGGTTATCCCCAGTCCCGCTTCACGGGACCTCTTCCTGGCCGGGGCTTGTCCCCGGCCTTTTTTATCCAAATGATGCCGCGGCCGACCCTTCGGGAGGTATGGAATAGGTAAGGCTGGCCCGTGCGACGGGCTTGTCCGAGCCTTCCGAATACATCAGCACATCGCCTACCGCCAGACTCCGACCCAGCTTCAGCAACCTGCATTCCGCAATCATATCCCTGTCGCCCTCGGGTTTGCGCAGAAAGTCCATCGAGCTGCTTGTGGTGACTGCAAGCGATTGCCGCCCCTTGCGGGCCAGAACCATCGCATAGACGCACACATCGGCCAGCCCGAACATGGACGGCCCCGAGACCGTTCCGCCGGGCCGCAGATGCCGATCCGCGACCCGCAATCGCATTGTAATACCGGTGTCTGAAAGACCCTCAATCACGAAATCTTCGTGAACCTGCGGAAACACCTGCGCCAGATAATCCGTCAGCTCATCTTTGTTGAGTGCTAATGACATGCTTCCCCTCTTTGCCCTGCGCCCCTAGAGTTGGCCCAACAGCCAGCAGGAGGGCAAGATGGCAATTCTGGAACGTAACGACACAGGCGCCATCGCGCGGCTAACCATGAACGCCCCCGAGCGCCTGAATGCGCTCAGCGACGAGATGCTGGCGGCTTTGCAGACCGAACTGGATGCGCTGCGCGAGGATCGGTCGATTCGGGTTGTTATCCTGTCCGGCGCGGGCAAGGCGTTTTGCGCCGGGCACGATCTGAAGCAGATGACGCAAGGGCGGCAATCTGAGGATGGTGGTTTGGGCTATTTTCAAGACCTGTTCGACCGCTGCGCCAGAATGATGATGTCTATTCAATCCCTGCCCCAGCCGGTGATCGCACAAGCCCACGGAATTGCCACCGCCGCGGGCTGTCAGTTGGTTGCCACCTGCGATCTGGCTGTGGCCGCCGAGGGCACCCGGTTTGGCGTGAACGGCGTGAATATCGGTCTGTTCTGTTCAACCCCCATGGTGGCGCTCAGCCGAAACATCCCGCGCAAACAAGCGTTTGAGATGCTCACGACAGGTGACTTCATAAGCGCCGACCGCGCGGCCGAGCTGGGCCTGATCAACCGCGTTGTGCCCGCGGATCAGTTGGATCGGGAAACAGACGCCTTGGCCGAGAAGCTGGCGGCCAAGCTGGGGGCGGCGGTGAAGATCGGGAAAGAGGCCTTCTATCAACAGCTTCCGATGTCCACCGAACAGGCTTATGCCTATGCCGCCGACGCAATGGCACAGAATATGATGCATCGTGATACCGAAGAA
This sequence comes from Ruegeria sp. CJ3, assembly GCF_056536725.1. Taxonomy (NCBI): domain Bacteria; kingdom Pseudomonadati; phylum Pseudomonadota; class Alphaproteobacteria; order Rhodobacterales; family Roseobacteraceae; genus Ruegeria; species Ruegeria sp. CJ3. Next base: position 514,587 of record NZ_JBQFQE010000001.1, on the reverse strand, counting down.
GGCATAACCGCATTTATCGAGAAACGTCCGCCCAATTGGCAGCAGTAACGCGATTATTTTATGCATTTTTGCCTACTGTTCGCATTTTTGCACTTTTCAAAAGGGCAACACTGTGGCAATGCTGGGTCAAGGCTAAGGCCTGGATACACTTTTGGGTCGCCGTGGGCGGAAGGTCCCTCCAAGCTGGTTTCTCTCACCGGCGTTGACATTCCCGCAGCGGCGACCCCAAGACTCCCCTGAATATCCGCATATGATACTGTGCATTGCGCAGGGCGTCGCTGTGCCCTATGTGGCAGCCCATGACAGAGACATTGCATATCGTGGGCGGCGGCATGGCCGGGTCCGAGGCCGCATGGCAGGCGGCAGAGATGGGTGTGGACGTGGTGATCCACGAAATGCGCCCTCAGGTCGGGACGTTTGCGCATCAAACCGGCAATCTGGCCGAGATGGTGTGCTCGAACTCGTTCCGCTCGGACGATGATGAGCAGAACGCGGTGGGCCTGCTGCATTGGGAAATGCGCGCGGCGGGCGGGCTGATCATGACCACGGCCGATGCGCATCGTCTGCCCGCTGGAGGGGCGCTGGCGGTAGACCGTGATCCGTTTGCGGAAACGGTGACGGCTAGGCTGCACGCCCATCCACGTGTTTCGGTCACCGGGGAAGAGGTTACAACTCTGCCCACCGCTGGCCACTGGATTTTCGCCACCGGCCCCCTGACTTCGGCCGCGTTGGGCGACGCCATCCGAGCGGAAACCGGGGCTGAGGCGCTGGCCTTCTTCGACGCCATTGCCCCGATCGTCTATGCCGACAGCATCGACATGAGCCAAGCTTGGATGCAGTCCCGCTATGACAAGGGCGAGACCGAGGAAGAACGCACCGCCTACCTGAACTGCCCCATGGACCGCGATCAGTATGAGGCATTCATCGACGCCCTGTTGGCCGCTGACAAGACCGAGTTCCACAAGGGCGAGACCGCCGGGTATTTCGACGGCTGCCTGCCGATCGAGGTTATGGCCGAGCGTGGCCGCGAAACCTTGCGCCATGGCCCGATGAAGCCTGTGGGTCTAACCAACCCGCATCAGCCGGACGTAAAACCTCATGCGGTGGTCCAGTTGCGCCGCGACAACGCTCTGGGCACGTTGTTCAACATCGTGGGCTTTCAGACCAAGATGAAATACGGCGCGCAAACCGATGTTTTCCGTATGATTCCGGGATTGGAGAATGCCAGCTTTGCACGACTTGGCGGCATTCATCGCAACACGTTCATCAATTCTCCGACCCTGCTGGATGCGCAAATGCGACTGAAGTCCCGACCCAATACCCGTTTTGCCGGTCAGATCACCGGCGTTGAGGGCTATGTGGAAAGCGCCGCGATGGGGTTGCTCGCAGGCCGCCTGGCTGCCGCCGAGATCCTCGGTCGCACCCTGCCCGATGTTCCGCAGGACAGCGCCATGGGCGCGCTGATTCACCACATCACCGGCGGGGCCGAGGCAAAGACCTTTCAGCCGATGAACGTAAATTTCGGCCTGTTTCGCCCCGTTGACGGCCTCAAGGGCGGTCGTCGGGGCCGCAAGGATCGTTATAAAGCCTATACCGACCGCGCCAAGGCTGCGTGGTCGGACTGGCTGACGCATTGCTGACTGGACGCCGCCCCACACCTCTGCCTAACATGGCTCCATGAGCGACAAGTTTCTTAAAAACACCTACGATCTGAACACGCCGCAGGAAACCCGCGATCACTATCAGAAATGGGCCGCCTCATACGAGGCAGAGGTTGCCGAGCACGGATACGTCACCCCGGGCCGCGTTGCGGCCGCGCTCAGGTCGTTTGTCTTGAACGAGCAGGAGCCCATTCTGGACTATGGTTGCGGCACCGAGCTGTCGGGTCTGGCCCTGCATCAAGCAGGGTTTCAGGTGATTGACGGCATGGACCCTACACCCAAGATGCTGGAAGAAGCCCGTGCCAAGGGGGTCTATCGCACTCTCATCAGTTTTGAGATCACCGACCCCAACCCCATCGAACCTGAAAGCTACAGCGCGATCGCTGCGATTGGCGTCATCGGAGCTGGTGCCGCACCGCCGGAAACCTTCGACATGCTGATGAAAGTCCTGCCGCGCGGCGGCTACCTTGCGTTTTCCTTCAACGACCACACGCTTGCCGATCCTGCCTATACCGGACGGCTCAACGACTGGCTGGACATGGGTCACGCCAGACTGCTGCTCCGCGAATATGGGCCGCATCTGCCTGGCATGAACATGAACTCCGACGTTTATGTCGTTGAAAAAACGTGACCCTCACAACCCGATTTGCACCATCCCCAACTGGCCCGCTGCACCTTGGACATGCCTATTCCGCCCTGCTCGCCCATGACATGACCCGCGCTGCAGGCGGGCTGTTCCTGCTGCGCATCGAGGATATCGACCAGTCCCGATCGCGCCCGAAATGGGAGGACCAGATCTACGACGATCTCAGCTGGCTGGGCCTGAGATGGCCGCAACCCGTGCTGCGCCAATCCGCCAGGCTGCCCAATTACCGCGAAGCGCTGGACAAGCTGGCCCAGATGGGGCTGGTCTACCCATGTAAATGCAACCGGGCCGATATCGAAGCCGCCGCCGGAGCCCCGCAGGAAGGCGTGCCGCAGTTCGGCCCCGACGGTCGCATCTACCCCGGAACCTGCCGCCAACGGCCGCTCTCTGACGCGGGACCGCAAGATGTTCTGCGCCTGAATATGCTCAAGGCCATCGACACTACTGCGCTGAGGGCGTTTCACGAGACTGGCCCAGGCCAGTCCGGCTCCCACCAGCTCTGCCCTGAAAACCTGCGCGACTCTGTCGGGGATATCATCCTTGCACGTCGGAACATGGGCAGTTCCTATCACCTTTCGGTGGTTGTCGACGATGCCGATCAGAACATCACCCACGTCGTCCGGGGCGAGGACCTGTTCGACGCCACTCAGATCCACGTTCTGCTTCAGGGATTGCTCGGCCTCCCCACCCCGACGTATCACCACCATGCGCTGATCCGCGACGAGACCGGCAAACGACTGGCCAAACGCGATGATGCCCGCGCCATCGCGCTCTACCGCCAACAGGGCGCTTCGGCAAAGGACATCAGAATGCTGGTTGGTCTATGACCCAGGGCTTCATCTTTTCACAAATACTCTCGCCGAAGGCATGGCGCCGCAGGCGGCATTCACGCCATTGGCGACATTAGCTCGACCTCGGCCCCATCACGCACCGCCGTATAGAAACAGCTGCGCCGGTTGGTGTGACACGCTGGCCCGGTCTGTCGCACGACCACCAACAGACAATCCCGATCACAGTCGACACGGAAATCCACCAGCTCCTGCACATGACCCGAACTTTCGCCCTTGACCCAGAACGCCTGGCGCGACCGGGACCAATAGGTCACGCGACCAGTTTCCAGCGTACGCGCGACGGCCTCGGCGTTCATCCACGCCATCATCAGAACCTCGCCCGAGCCCTCATCCTGTGCAATCGCCGGCACCAGCCCCGCATCGTTGAATTTCAGCGTCGACGGATCGAACGAGACTGTCTGTGTCATGGCAAAAACCTTTTGCATCCCGGAACATGGCCACTATGTATGGGGAACAGTCCAAGAGGGAAAGCCATGAGCGGCGAAACCGACCTGATCAAGCTTTATTCGGGGCGCATTCTGGCGCTGGCCGCTGATATTCCCCATCTCGACCGGCTGGAGAAGCCGGACGCCACCGTCAAGAAACGCGCGCCGCTCTGCGGATCGACCGTCACCGTCGATGTCAGGCTCGAGGACGGGCGGGTCGCTGCGTTCGGGCAGGATGTGAAGGCCTGCGCACTGGGCCAGGCCTCGGCCTCGGTGGTCGGCAGCGCTGTTATTGGTGCAACCCGGGCGCAGGTCGAAACCGCCCGCGATCAACTGTCGACGATGCTGAAGAAAGACGGCCCCGCCCCGGACGCACCGTTTGACGGGCTTGAAGTGCTGATGCCCGCGCGCGAGTACAAAAACCGGCACGCGTCGATCCTGCTGGCGCTTGAGGCGACGGCCGAGGCGATGGAGCAGGCCGAACAGGCCAACTGCGCCTGAGCGTGGCGTTTTTCCACAAAGCCGTGTAATCTCTGCCGAAATCAGGGGGAGAGACCGGCGTGGACAAGTTGCTCGAACATTTCGTGACGCTTTGGGTTGTCATCGACCCGATCGGTACGATCCCCGTTTTTATCGCCGTCACTGCCGGTATCGCTGCCACGGCCCGCCGCCGTACTGCCTTGCTGGCAGCGCTGGTCAGCGCGGGCATTCTGCTGTTCTTCCTCGTCTGCGGACAGCTGGTGATCGAGGCACTGGACATCGGCCTCAACTCTTTCCAGGTCGCGGGCGGGATAATTCTTTTCCTTTTCGCGCTGACCATGATCTTTGGCGAAAGCAAACAAGAGATCGAACAGCGCGAGGCGCAGGACGATCTGCACGACAAGATGCACAAAACCAACCCCGCGATTTTTCCGCTGGCGGTGCCGTCGCTGGCCTCGCCCGGGGCGATGCTGGCAATTGTCGTGTTGACAGACAATAACCGTTACAGCGTGGTGGATCAGGGCATAACAGCGCTGGTCATGCTGGTTGTTGTCGCTATCGCCTTCGTGCTGATGCTGTTGGCCGAACCCATCATTCGTCTGATCGGCCATTCAGGCGCCGCGATCATTAGTCGTATCATGGGCATGATCCTAGCCTCAGTCGCGGTGAATTCGGTGCTGTCTGCGATGCTTGAAATTATCAAAACCGGGCAACTATAAAAAAAGCCGCCGCTCCTTCCGGGCGGAAAGGGCGGCGGCAGGTTGTGCGTGTCTCATGTAGGGTCCGGATTTCCGCGCGGGGCCGAGGCTGGCCCCTTCAAGGGGTTTGGGACAGGCAGGTCACCCTTGACTAAGATGGGGAAACAAGCGCGGCTTTATCGGCATGAGATCGCAGGCAGAAAAGCTTAAAATCCTGTCGGCAGGTGAAGGGCAACCACCAGCATGACCACCAACGAAACCGCACCCACAGCATCCTGCAAAATCGTTGCTTGCGAACGGCTGAAAGCGGTCTTGATCTGGGTCAGCATGGTCTTACCTCCGGTCAGGGTTTAATCTTTTGTTGACCTTTTGTTCTCATATTTACGTGAGTCGGTAAAGAACTTTTTAAGAACATTTGCGAACTTTTAGCGACTTCCGGTCTAACCCACTGAAATCAAACGGATCGCCTGATCCTGCTTCATCAGCCACAGAAGAACACGGGCTGCCCTGCCCCGATCTGAGGTGAGCGCAGGATCTGCATTCAGCAATGTCCGCGCGTCCGATTGGGCGACGGCCATCAACCCGGCCTGCCGTTCCAGATCGGCGATGCGGAATTGGGGCAATCCAGATTGCGCCGTGCCGATCAGGTCCCCGGCCCCGCGCATCTGCAGGTCGGTCTCGGCGATGCGAAAACCGTCCTCGGTCTCGCGCAGAACCTCAAGTCGCTTGCGGCCTCCATCGCTGAGCGGCGGCTGATACATAAGCAGACAAGTCGAGGCATCTTCGCCTCGCCCAACCCGACCCCGCAGTTGGTGCAACTGGGCCAGCCCAAAGAACTCGGCCCGCTCGATCACCATGATCGTCGCGTTGGGCACGTTCACGCCCACCTCGATCACAGTTGTCGCAACCAGCACCTTGGTCTGCCCGGCCTGAAACGCCGCCATCGCCGCATCTTTTTCGGTGGGGGGCATCTGTCCATGCACCAAACCCACCACATCATCGCCCAGCAAGGCACGCAGCCGTTTGAACCGTTCCTCAGCCGCAGTCAGGTCCGACACTTCGGACTCGTCAACCAACGGGCACACCCAATAGCATTGCTTGCCCGCCTCAATCGCGCCGCGCAGATGGGCCACAACCTCATCCATGCGCTGGGTGCTGACGATGGCCGTCTTGATCGGCTTCCGGCCCGGAGGTTTTTCGTCCAGCACCGAGACATCCATGTCACCATACTGTGCCAGCGCAAGGCTGCGCGGAATCGGCGTTGCGGTCATCACCAGCACATCCGCCCGCTGGCCTTTCTCGGACAATTCCATACGCTGGCGGACACCAAAACGATGCTGCTCATCCACGATGGCAAGCCGCAGGGCGTTGAATTCGACATCGCTCTGGAAAACGGCATGGGTACCGACAAGGATCTGAATATCGCCCTGCTTCAGCGCTGCCAGCTTAGCGCTCCGTTCGGCCCCTTTGTCGCGTCCCGTCAGAATTTCGAGGACAACACCTGCCTCCTCGGCCAGCGGGCGCAGACCTTCCAGATGCTGCCGCGCCAATATCTCGGTCGGGGCCATCATCACACCCTGTCCACCCGCCTCGACCGCGATCAAAAGGGCCATGAATGCCACCAGCGTTTTCCCTGCGCCCACATCGCCCTGAAGCAGTCGGTTCATGCGAATATCCGACGCCATATCCGCCGAGACTTCTTCAATCGCCCGCGTCTGCGCCCCGGTCGGACGATATGGAAGGTTGCCCAGCACCTTCGACTGCAGCGCGCCCGTCCCGACACTGGCGATCCCGCGCGTCTTGCGCTCTCGTTGCCGCGCAATCGCCAGGGTGAGTTGGTGCGCCAGAAGTTCATCATAAGCCAGCCGCTCCCGCGCCGGCGCAAACGGGGCGACATCGTCCGCGCCCCTGGGGTGATGCGCGGCCTGAATCGCGGTCTGCCAGTCTGGCCATGCCTGCTGCGCAACCTGCGCTGGATCGGACCACTCGGCCAAAGCGGGTGCGCGGGTCAGTGCGCTTTGCGCAGCCTTGTAGGCAGTCTTTTGAGTCACGCCTTGGGTCAGGTGATAGACCGGCTCGAACTCGGGTAACTCTCCTGCATTTTCCGGTGCCACGATATGGTCCGGATGCACCATCTGCGCCATTCCGTCGAACAGCTCAAGTTTGCCCGACACCACGCGGCGCGCGCCCTGCGGCAGAATTTTCTTCAGGTAATCCCCGCGTGCATGGAAGAACACCAGCTGGAAGTCGACCTGCGCGTCCTCGACATGAATGCGATACGCGCCGCCCTTGTTGCGCGGTGGGCGATGCGGGCCGACCGTCACCTCGACCGTCAGCGTGGTGGGCAGGTCCGCGCCCTGTATCGTGTCCCGCCGTCGACGGTCGATCACCGCGTAAGGCAGCGCAAACAGCACATCGCGGGGCGATTCAATCCCTAACTGCCCCATCAACTGCGCTGTCTTGGGGCCAACACCGTCCAGCGTTTCGAGCCCCGCGAACAGCGGAAAGAGTTGTTCCGGCCTGCCGCTCATGCATCCCCGATCAGCTGCAGCCAGCCGTCTTCATCCAGCGTCTCAATGCCCAGATCAGCAGCCTTTTTCGCCTTCGACCCCGCCCCCGGCCCGGCAACCAGCAAGTCGGTCTTCTGACTAACCGAACCCGAAACTTTCGCACCCAATGCCTCGGCGCGGGCCTTGGCCTCGGCCCGGGTCATCTTTTCCAACGTGCCGGTGAACACGACCGTCTTCCCCGCCACCGGACTCTCCGACGCAGGTGCCTCGGGCGGGACAATCGTCAGGTGGCTTCGCAGATCTTCGAAGGCTTCGCGTTCGTCAGCGTTAGCGAAGGCATCGGACAAGGATAGACCCAGGGTCGCCCCAATTCCGTCGATACCGATCAGATCCGCCCAAGCGTTTGCCGCCGCCGAAGGCACATCCAACCGCGCAACCGCGGCGTCGCGCGCCTCCTTGAGCTTTGCCCGCCGCCGTTCGGTGCTGGCGGCAATCCGTTCAGACTCCTCGGCATCATCCGCAACCCGTTGCGCCAGGGCCGCGGGACGCGCGGCATCAATCGCTGCAGCCATGGCATCCCAATCGCGATAGAACAGCGCCAGATCACGCGCGCCAACCTCGCCGACATGGCGGATCCCCAGAGCGAACAGAAGCCGCGCAAAGGCAATGGTGCGCTTATCTTCGATCGCCGCGAACAGATTGCTGGCCGAGGTCTCGCCCCACCCCTCCCGGTTCTTCAGCCGCGCCAGATTGCCCGCGTCGCGATCCCGCAGCGTGAAGATATCGGCAGGCGTGTTGATCGGCAGAGATGGGTCGCCATAGAACATCTCGATCTGCTTCGCGCCCAGACCTTCGATGTCGAACGCCTTACGCGAGACAAAATGCTTGAGCTTCTCGACCGCCTGTGCCGGACAGATCAGCCCACCGGTGCAACGGCGCACCGCATCGCCCTCTTCCCGGATCGCGTCACTGCCGCATTCGGGGCATTTCGTCGGAAAATCATAGGGTTTCGTATCATCTAACCGCTTCGTCAGATCAACATCCGACAGCTTCGGGATCACATCGCCCGCACGATAGACCTGAACCCAATCGCCGACGCGGATATCCTTGCCATCCCGGATCACGCCGCCTTTGGCGTCCCGTCCGGCGATATAGTCCTCATTGTGCAAGGTCGCGTTCGACACCACCACACCACCAACCGTCACCGGATGCAGCCGCGCCACAGGGCTGAGCGCGCCGGTCCGGCCGACCTGAATGTCGATAGCCTCTAGCCGCGTCCAGGCGAGTTCGGCCGGAAATTTATGCGCAATAGCCCAGCGAGGCGTCGTTGAGCGAAAGCCCAAACGGGCCTGCAAGCCGAGGTCATCGACCTTGTAGACCACGCCGTCGATATCATAGCCTAGGGTCGCGCGCTGCGCTTCGATCTGGCGATAATGGTCCAGCATTTCCGCCGTGCTCGCGCAGCGACGTGTCAGATCGTTGACCTGAAACCCGAATTCCTTCAACCGCTGGATGGCCGCCATCTGCGTATCCGCCAGTGTCGCCGAGAGTTCGCCCCAAGCATAGGCAAAGAACCGGAGAGGCCTGGCGCGGGTAATCTCAGAATCAAGCTGCCTGAGCGAGCCTGCAGCCGCATTGCGCGGGTTTGCGAAGGTTTTGCCTCCCGTCTCGATCTGCCGCACGTTCAGAGCGTCGAAGTCCTGATGAGACATATAGACCTCACCTCGCACTTCGAGAATTTCTGGCGCGCCCTCAATGCGATGCGGGATATCTGCGACCGTTCGGGCGTTTGCGGTGACATTCTCGCCAACCTCGCCGTCGCCGCGGGTCGCAGCCTGAACCAGTACTCCATTCTCATACCGCAAGGACAGAGACAGCCCATCGATCTTGGGCTCGGCCGTATAGGCCAAGGCTGCGTCATCACTCAACCCCAGATATTTGCGGATCGAACGATCGAAATCCGCAACATCCCCGTCATCAAACGCATTACCCAAGGACATCATGCGCAAGGCGTGACTTACCTTGGCGAACCCGTCGGCGGGCCGTGCGCCTACCTGATCGGTTGGACTGTCTGCGCGTTTCAGGTCCGGAAAGCGGGCTTCGATCTCGGCGTTTCGACGCTTGAGCGCATCGTAGTCCGCATCCGATATCTCGGGTGCATCTTTGCCGTGATAAAGCTCATTGGCACGCAGCAAAGCTGTGGCGAGACGGGCAAGTTCCGCCCGTGCTTCATCTTCGGTCAAATCAGCCACCGCAATCGTCTTGCTCATGTCCCCGCCCTGTCACGTCGTCTTGGACCCCAGTGATAGGGCGAGGCCATGGTCAGGTCCAGTGCTGTGCTGAGCTGTGAGTAGGATTGCCGCCCCGGACCAGCGACGGCATGAATTTGATGAAATCAGGCGCTGACTGCCATACGGGTTTCGTCCGCCCGGCCTGATTGCGGATCGCGCAGGACATATCCGCGCCCCCAGACCGTCTCGATATAGTTTTCGCCGCCCGTTGCATTGCTGAGCTTCTTACGCAGCTTGCAGATGAAAACGTCGATGATCTTCAGTTCCGGTTCATCCATGCCGCCATAGAGATGGTTCAGGAACATCTCTTTGGTCAGGGTTGTGCCCTTGCGCAGGCTCAGCAGTTCCAGCATTTGGTACTCCTTGCCGGTCAGATGCACGGTTTTACCGTCGACCTCGACCGTTTTCGCATCCAGATTCACTGCCACGCGACCTGTATGGATCACCGATTGCGAATGCCCTTTCGAACGCCGGATGATCGCATGAATACGCGCCACGAGCTCTTCACGATGGAAAGGTTTGGTCAGGTAATCATCCGCACCGAAACCAAAGCCCTTGATTTTGCTTTCCGTATCATCCGCACCCGAAAGGATCAGGATAGGTGTCTCAACCCGTGAAATGCGTAGTTGCCGCAATACCTCATGTCCGTTCATGTCCGGCAGGTTCAGGTCCAGGAGGATCAGATCATAGTCATAAAGCTTGGCCAGATCGATCCCTTCTTCACCCAGGTCCGTCGCATACACATTCAGGTTGGCATGTGTCAGCATCAGCTCGATGCTTTTGGACGTGGTGGGATCATCCTCGACAAGAAGTATACGCATTCAACTGCTCCAATTCGGTTAAATATCTTCGGTTCGAAATGAGACTGGCCAAAAATGGTTAACCTGTCGTTACCGTTGATTCACTTATTCACTTTCTCCTTTAGGTTGTCGATATTTTTTTAGCGCTGTGACCTTCAGTGCGTCTGTTCCATGCTCGGCAACCGCCGACACCCAGGTATTGAATTCCTCATCGCTCAGCCCGTATCGCTTTTTCGCATCCGACAGCGAAATCAGCCCGTACAGCACCCCTCGCACGACGATAACCTTACGCGACGCCACCCAGCGTCGAGTGTCTGCGGGGGGCAGGTCCGCGCGGGTCAGAACGCTTCCATCCGGCAAGGTGACAGACCTTGGCCCTTCCACTTTGTGCAAATACATCTCTCATACCTTTTCTTGCTGCGACAAAGCTGCACCCAGCCTACTTAAAAGGGCGTGAAACCGCCCCTTGAGAGTGTGTAGAATTTTCCTATATTCTGCCGGTCTTTCTTAACCCGGACTGGAATCGCCATGGCCCTCGCCGCCGAGACCCAAATCAATTCGCTTGGCTTTGCCAAACCGCCCTCGGAAACGCGGGTGGTGGTGGCCATGTCGGGCGGTGTCGACAGCTCGGTCGTGGCCGCTTATCTGGCGGATCAGGGCTATGACGTGGTTGGGGTGACGCTGCAGCTATATGACCACGGGGCGGCACTGGCCAAGAAGGGCGCGTGCTGTGCCGGGATCGACATTCACGATGCGCGGCGTGTGGCTGAGGAGCGTGGGTTTCCACACTACGTGCTGGATTATGAGAACATCTTCAAGGACGCGGTAATCGACGAGTTCGCCGACAGCTATCTGGCGGGCGCGACCCCGGTGCCGTGCATCCGCTGCAATGAGCGGGTAAAGTTCAAGGACCTGCTGGAAACGGCCAAGGACCTTGAAGCTGATTGCATGGCCACCGGCCACTACATACAGCGCAAGATGGGCGCGAACGGCCCGGAACTGCACAGCGCGGAGGATGCCAACCGCGATCAGTCTTACTTCCTGTTCTCGACCACGCCCGAGCAGCTGGACTTTCTGCGTTTCCCTCTGGGCCACCTGCCCTCAAAGGATGCCACGCGTGAGATGGCGGCGCAGTATGGGCTGGCCGTGGCGGACAAGCCCGACAGTCAGGACATCTGTTTCGTGCCTGATGGCAACTATGCCAGCGTGATCGAAAAGCTGCGCCCCGGTGCTGCCGAACCCGGCGAGATCGTGCATGCCGATGGCCGCGTGCTGGCACAGCATGACGGCGTGATCCACTACACCATCGGTCAGCGCCGCGGTCTTGGCATCGGCGGCCTCAGCGAGCCGCTTTATGTGGTCAAGCTGGACGTGGACAAGAAACAGGTCGTCGTCGGCCCCAAAGAGTTGCTGGCCACCCGCACCATTCCGGTGCGTGAGATTAACTGGCTGGGGGATGAACCGTTCACGTCTCGTGACGAATGGCATCTGTCAGTGAAAGTCCGCTCAACCCGCCCCCCGCGCGAGGCGATCGTCCGGCCTCTGTCCGACACCACGGCCGAGGTTGAATTGCTGACGCCCGAGGAAGGGATATCGCCGGGTCAGGCTTGTGTGTTCTATGCCAATGAAGGCAGTCGCATCTTTGGCGGAGGCTGGATCTGGCGTGGCTATTAGATCGCGTCGGTCCACGAGTTGCTGAGGATGTAAAGCCCCGCGCAGATCATCACATACGGCACAAGGGTTTCCAGCCGACGCGCGAACCCTCCGGTCATGATCGGCGCGCGCCCACCGAAGAGGCCCAGAATGGTCAGCGTCAGCGCGGCGAAGATGGCCCCGGTCGCGCCTGCGATCCGATAGCTCGGGGCTGAATCCGCAAGCAAAGGTGCAAGCACAGCGAAGGTGTCCATCGAGAGACTGATGAACAGCATCATGGTGACGAGCGTCGATGCGCCGGATGACAGCCGTGGGGCCTCGTCGTTTTGCGACCCTTTGAACTGGCGGAAGACGCCAAACAGGCCGAGGCCCAGCGGGATCGCCCCCAGATACCCGGCCCAGTGTGGAATGACATCATCCACGCCGATTGCCAGCAACAGCGCGGCGGTGATCACCAATAGCTGCGCCAGCAAGAACCCGGCCACGGTCCGGCGCGGGCCTGACACCATCATCAGCGCCACAAGCGCGGCAAGATTGTCGAGATTGGTCAGAACCTGCGCCATGAAGGCCGAGGCGGCAAAGACCAGATGATCCAGCATCAGCGCGCCATCCGCTGCAGAACCGCCTTGGCCGCGCGCAGGCCTGGCGCCTCGCCCCCGCGACCCAACCGGTCCATGGTCAGGCGCATGGCCTCTTGCTGTGCCCCTGGCGTCGCGGCGACTTGTTGTAGCGCGGCGGCAATCTTGTCTGCCGCGCAATCGTCCAGAAGGCATTCAGGGACTGCGCGAGTTTCCGAGACGAGATTGACCAGAGTCACCGTGTCCAGTTTCACCATCCGCTTCGCAATCAGCGTCGTCAGCCAGTTCAGGTTGTAAGCGATCACCATCGGCGTCGCCTGTGCAGCCAGTTCCAGAGACACCGTTCCCGACGCCGCCAGCGCGATCTCGGCGGCCGCGAAAGCGGCCCGTTTCTGGGCCTGCGCCTGATCCGAGGGTAAGCTGCGCGGGTCAACCACCACCGGCCGACCCGGCCAGTCGCTGACCTGCTGGGTCACGGCATCAACCATATGCGCGACCGCCGGAACCACCACGCGCGCATCGGGGCGATCTTGCAGATACCGCTGCAGCGCCGCACCAAAGATCGGAGCGAGGCGCTCAACCTCTCCCCTTCGGGAGCCGGGTAAGGCAAGTACAAGCGGCGCGTCACCCAGATCATGATCTGCCCGAAACTGTGCAATGTCCTGCTCGGTGGCCACCGGTTCGTTCACAACCGGGTGGCCAACGAAATCACACTCCATCCCGGCGCGTTCCATATAGGGTGGCTCGAACGGCAACAGGGCGAGGACATGGTCGATCACCTTCGCCATCTTGTCTGCCCGGCCCGGTCGCCACGCCCAGACACTGGGGGCGACGTAGTGGACGGTGCGGATATCGCTGTCGGCCTTGACCAGCTTGGCGACACGCAGCGAGAAATCCGGGCTATCGACTGTGATCAACACATCCGGTTGCGTCTCAAGCACCGCCTGTGCGGTCTCGGCGATACGACGTTTGAGGTGGAAGAACTTCGGCAGAACCTCGACCAGCCCCATGACGCTGAGCTCTGACATGGGAAAACGACTGGTCATCCCTTGTGCCTGCATCAAGGGCCCGCCGACGCCATCGAATTCAATTTCAGGGACCAGCGTACGCAAGCCCTCCATCAACGCCGCCCCTAAACGGTCGCCCGAAGGTTCCCCGGCGACCAGAAAGACGCGCATCAAACCGCGCGCTCACGGACCAACAGGAACAGGCCCAGACGGTTGCATTCCTCGATCACGCGGTCACGTTGAAGTACGATGACGCCGCCCTTTTCGATCACGATGCCCGACAGCCCAGCGGCCACAGCGCCGGATACCGTGTCAGGCCCGATGGCAGGCATATCCGCGCGCCGGTCCTGATCGGGTTTGGGACCCTTGAACAGAACGCCACCGCCCGCATCCGGGCGTTGCGTCAGCGACTGTAGCATCCAGGCGGTGCCAAAGATGCTCTCGACGGCCAGCGCCTGACCTTTCAGAACCGCGCAGGCCTGACCGATATCCGCCGCCCCCATTGCGCGCAGAATACCCGCTGCGCGGTCCGCATCCGCAAGATCGGCCTCAGAGGGCTGCGCCTCGGTCAGACAGCCAAGCGGAGGCAGCAGGTCCGGCGCGATCTCGTGCGCCGCCCGCACGGTCAGCCCGGCCTCTTCAAAGATGCCAATGACGGCCCTTAATGCACCGTCATCGCCAGAGGCAATCGCCTGCTGCAGGATCGGGACCAGAGGGATCGTGGCGGCATCAATCCGCGCAGGGTTCACGACCGGACGACGCACGGCTCCGGCCATGCAAATCTCGGTCACGCCGCGCGCTTTGAGATCAGCGATGAAACTGCCCAGATGTTCCAGCGGAAAGACCACATCCGCGTTCAGCGTGTCCGGTTCGAACCCTTCCATCGCGCAGATGAGCGGACGTTCGGGCAGGCAATTCACCACCGCGTCCGGCAACACTCCTGTCCCCGCGATCAGAGCCAGCATGGGTTACTTCCTCGGCGTCAGGAAAGAGCGGTCGGTCTCACCCGTCACGAAATCGACGATCTGACGCACATACTCGCTTTCGGCATCGTCACCCAGACGCTTGGCGCGATCCATGAAGGTGCCCTCACCTTCGGACAATTCGCGGAAGGCCGCGCGCAGGGCCGAGATATCCGCCCGCGTCACGCCCCGCCGCTTGAGGCCAACAAGGTTAAGCCCATCCAGCTCTCCCCGAGGGGCCTGCACGAGGCCGTAGGGAATGACGTCATTGGCCACCATGGTCAGCGCTCCGATGATTGCGCCGCGACCCACGCGGACCCATTGATGCAGGCCCGAGATGCCGCCGACGATGACGTCATCCTCGATAATGCAATGACCCGCCGCGCCGGCATGGTTGACCATGATCACGCGATTGCCGATCTGCACATCATGGGCCACATGAACCCCGGCCATCAGCAGGCAATCGTCGCCGATCCGCGTCACACCGCCGCCGCCCTCGGTGCCGGTGTTGACCGTAACATGCTCGCGGATGCGGTTGCGTTTGCCGATTTCCAGGCGCGTATTCTCTCCGCCGAATTTCAGATCTTGCGGAATTTCCCCGATCACCGAGAAATTGAAGATGACCGTATCTTCGCCAACGCTGGTATCGCCGGTAACCACCACATGAGATTTCAGCTCGACCCGATCACCCAGCCGCACCTGCGACCCGACATAACAAAACGGACCAATGACACAGCCCTGCCCGATCTGGGCCCCGTCTTCGATTATGGCGCTGGGATGGATACCGCTCATGTTGTCTTTTCCATGTCCCAATCGACATAGGCCGAGAATTCGGCTTCGGCCGCCACCTCGCCCTCGACCGTGGCGCGGCCGCTGAACTTGAAGATCTTGCCGCCCTTCTTGCCGCGCACCGTTTCGACGTGCATTTCCAGCACGTCACCGGGCACGACCTTACGGCGGAATTTGCACTTGTCGATATTCATGAAATAGATCAGCAACTCGCTGTCGATAACATCCATGCCGACGCCCAGCATAACACCAGCAGTCTGGGCCATCGCCTCGACAATCGTGACGCCGGGCATAATTGGCGTGCCCGGGAAATGGCCCTGAAAATGCGGCTCGTTCATGGTGACGTTCTTGATACCGACCGCCGATTGATAGCCCTGAATGTCCACCACCTTGTCGACCAGCAGGAACGGATAGCGGTGCGGCAATATCCGCTGAATCAGCTGAATGTCGGCGCTCTTGGTTTCCGTGGTCATGGTTTGGATGTCCCGTCCTGGATGTCTCTTTCAAGCGTGGTTAGCAATACAGGTACCCGAGGGCAAGCCGGCCTAGTCGTCGCTTTGCGTTTGAAGCGCGGCACCGTCGCCAATCGCGGCATCAATCCGGGCAATCGCCGCATCAGTAATGTCGGAGGCATCCGAGCTGAGCACAACCGTCGCCCGTTCGATCACCACCGATGCGCGAGACTCGCGCAGAAGATCAATGAGGACGGGTTGGGCCAGTTCAAAAAACTGGCCGCGCGCCTCTTCGCCGCGCCGTGCCAACGCGTCCAGCTTAGCGCGTTGCCCGTCGCGATGCGATTGTACCTTTTCATCAAACGCTTCGGCCAGAGGGCGAAACTCTTCTGCCGACAGAGTCGCGCGCTTTTCAGTCAAATCTTTCTCTTCGCGGCTCAGTTCAGCCACGATCCGTTCGTTTTCCTGCGCCAGCAGCGCGCCTTCCGCCTCAATCTCTCGGAAAATTCTTTGGCCAAACGCGGAATCCGCAAACAATCGCTCGCTCGAGATCGTCAGAACGCTGGATTGCGGCACGCCAAGCTGCTGCGCCCCGACCGGAACCCCCGTCAGCAGCCCCAAAACACACAGGGCCCGAATGGGGCCCTGCAGTATTTTCACGAAACGAAAGGTCATTCGCGATCAGAACCGGGCCTGAATGGTCAGGTCAAAGTTCCGCTCGTTGTCGAATTCCTCTTTCTTCAACGCCTTCGAGAAGTTGAACCGCAGCGGGCCGAATGGCGTCGTCCACAGGACCGAGACACCCAGCACGTGCCGGATCGACCCGCCCGCCCCGACAATATCTGCACCTGCGGTGTCTACATTGTCGATGTTGTAGAGGTTGCCGACATCATAGAATACGCCACCTCGCAGGCCCAGTTCTTCGGGCAGGCCCAGCGGGAAGTCCGACTCGAACCGGGCAACCCAGTAATAGTTGCCGCCAATGGCGTCGTCCTGCCCGTTCGACAAGTCGCGCGGGCCTATACCGGCGGGTTCAAACCCGCGGAACTGGCTGGGGCCCAGAACAAAGCGATCGACGGTCCGGCTGAAGTCATCGCCAGTCCAGTTGAAGGCCCCCAGTTCCAGAGTAGCCCGCAGCACCACTTCCTCGTTCAGCACCCGTTTCTGGGCAATGGCGCGCGCGGTCGAGCTGATAAACTCGTTGTCGCCCCCCAATCCAGCGGCGTCCACGCCCACCTCGAACAGAACGCCCGCGTTGGGGTTCAGACCACCGAGGCGGCTGTCATAGACATATGACACGCCGATTGAGCTGGATGTGCGTTTGCCCTGCGCGATTTCCGATGCGATCACAGCGCCGTTGGTTTCGTTGCTCTGCTGTGTCATTTCGCTACGATCCCAGCCATAGCGCAGGCGCAGAGACGACAACTCGCCGATGGCATAGCTGATCTGCGGGTTGAAGAACAACGTCTCAGTATCGAAGCTCGCAAAGCTGGAATTGGTGGTTGCCAGCCCCAGACCCAGATCAAAGCGCAGTTTGCGGCCCAACAGATAGGGTTCGGTGAAGTTAATCGAGTATTGCTCGGAATCCTGAGCGGTGGACAGGGTCACACCCAGATTTTGCCCCCGACCCAAAAAGTTCGATTCGTTCAGGCCGATTGCAATCCCGAAACCGTCCGATGCCGAGAAGCTACCGCCGAGGCTCAGCGAACCGGTAGGCTGCTCTTCCACGTCGACATCCACGATCACCTGACTGGGCGAAGAGCCTTCGCGCGTCTCGACATCCGCCACCGAGAAGAAGCCGAGCGCACGGATACGTTCGGCGCTTTGGCGAATTTCACGCGGGTTGAACGGGTCGCCTTCGACCGTGTCGAACTGTCGCCGGATCACACGGTCCAGAGTGGTGGTGTTGCCTTCGATGTCGATCCGTTCGACAAAGATGCGCGGGCCGCGGGTCAGGACGAACTGCACATCCAGCGTCAGATCGCGCGGATTGCGCGTCACGCGTGGCTCGACCCGCAGGAAGTCGACGCCGTTCTTCAGCCCCAGACGTTCCATCCGGGCAATCGAGTTTTCAACGAGGCTGGGCGAGTAGATCACCCCCGGCTTGATCTTCAGCGCCGCCTGATAGGCCGCCGGTTCCACGCCCGGAATCTCGCTGACCGTCGAAATCTGGCCAAACGCGAACCGCTGGCCTTCGGTGATGTTCATCACCAGAAAGAACGCGTCCCGTTCGCGGGTGAATTCCACATTTGTGCTGTTGACCCGGAAATCGACATAGCCCCGCGACAGGTAGAAATCGCGGATCACCTGTTTATCGAATTCAATCCGGTCGGCGATGAACGTGTCACCGCGCAGGAATGTGCGCAGGACGTTCGCCTGTTTGGTTTCAAGTACCCGGCGCAGGCGGCGGTCAGAGTAAGCTCGGTTCCCGACAAAGCTGACGCGCTCGACCTCGATTGTAGTGCCTTCGGCAACTTCAAACACCAGATCGACGCGATTATCGCTGCGGCGGATGATGCGTGGGATTACAGTCGCCGACACCCGGCCCTGCGCGGAATAGATCTGCGCAATCAGATCGGCATCCGCTTCGGCCATCTGAGGCGTAAAGACCCGGCGCGACTGAGAGGAAATGGCCTCAAGCAGCACATCGTCCTTGACCCGGCGATTCCCCTCGACGCTGATCTGGTTGATGGTCGGGTATTCAGCGACCTCAATGACCAGAGTGCTGCCACGCGGCGTCAGTTCGACTGTCTCAAAAACACCACTGTCAAGCAAACGCTGAAAGGCATCGTTCAATTGTCCGGCACTCACCGTCTGCCCAGGCTCGATTCCCGTCCGTGCGATGATGGTCGACGTTTCGATGCGTCGATTGCCCTCAACTTCGAAGCTGTTGATGGTGTAAGATTGCGCTTGTGCGGGGTGCGGCAAAACCAGCAAACCCGGCATAGCAAAGAAGAAAAAGAATGTTAGTGCCTGCCACAAAATATTGCTTTGCCGCCCGCGAGAGCCGCAGAATGTGCCCGTGCCTCTGTTGTTAGTCATTTTTTTCACTACCCAGAATTTTCAGACTTTAGCTGCTGAGTAGCCCGATTGCGGCACCATGTCAAAAGCGCAAAATGCAAAAAACGGCCCGTGGGCCGTTGCAGGTCGTCACACCATCGCGCCGAGAATCACAGACCGACGAAATAGCCCCCCAAAGCCAGCGCCAGTGCGGTCACACCAAAGCTCAGCAAGACGTCCCAGTTCAGAAGAAACAGGAAGCTGAAGCTCTGGTAAGATTTCTGCAACGCCTTGGTCATCGCCCTCGGGTCCATTCATAAGAAAGCACCCAAGAGCATAGGTTCGAATTGCGGCAATTTTGCGTCGAAACGGTGCAGCGACCGCCTTAATCAGCAGAACAGATCATTGCTGACCGAGAACAGCATCAGCGACAGGATCAGCGCCACACCGATCCCCATCAGCACCCGCAGCGCCTTGTCGCTGGGCGGTTTGCCCGACACCGCCTCGTAGGCATAAAATACCAGATGCCCGCCATCCAACGCCGGGATCGGGAACAAGTTCAAAAGTCCGACTGCGGTGGACAGGACAGCAATGAAGAAGATGAAGCTTTGAGGCCCCTGGCTTGCCATCGCGCCCGAGACCTCGGCGATTCCGATCGGCCCCGAGATGTTGCAGGTGCTGATCGCCCCCGTGACCATATGCCAAAGCCCCGAAAGTGACCCCTCGGCGATCCGCCACGTCTGCGCCATGCCGCCTTGCAGCGAGTCCCACAGCCCGGCAGGAACCGTTTTAGGCTCAAGCATCATGCCGCCCACGATGCCGATGCGCCAATGGGTGACAAAGCCCCCATCGGGCTGCGGTTCATCCGTGCGGCGCGGCGCCAGCGCGAATTCCAGATCGGCCCCATTGCGCCAGACATTCAACAGCAAGGCGCGCCCGTCCGATCCTTCGACATGCTCTTTGAGCTGCTCGAAGGCAAAAATCGGCTCTCCGTCAACGGCGGTGATCACGTCACCACTTTCGAGCTGGATGTCCATCGCCGCACTCCGCGGCGCAACTTGCTGAATCAGCGGCGGGAATAGCCACGGCCCGGCTACGTCAACGGTCTCGTCGTTGCGGATCACGGTATAGTCCAACTCGGGCTGGACCGGTAGCGTGTCGATGAAGTCTGACCACGTGTTCTCGTCATCGAAGTCCGGGGTCGGTAGCCCGGCGATGGCGATGATCTCATCCCCCTCCTGCAGGCCCTGCACCGTACCTGGCAGCGGCTGTAAAGATCCAACCGTCAACGGCTCGCGCGAGACGCCTTGGGACCAGAAGACCAGACCAAACACCAGAATAGACATAATGAAGTTAAAGATCGGCCCCGCCGCCACAGTCGCGGCGCGCGCCCACAAAGGGGCCCCATGCATCGTGCGGCGCAGTTCTTCGGGGCTTTGTTGGGCAATCTCGCCCATCGCGTCTTCGTCCTTGCCGGACGCGGCGTTGGCATCACCCAGAAACTTCACATAGCCGCCGAACGGCAACAAGGCGATCTGCCAGCGGGTGCCGCGCTTGTCGATGCGGCTCCAGAGAACGGGGCCGAACCCGATGGAAAAGACCTCAGCGTGGATGCCGGACCAGCGACCGACAATGTAGTGCCCGTATTCATGCACCGCGACGATCGCGGAAAGTGCTATAACAAAGGCCACTATCGTATAGATAAGATTGCCGAATTGCGGAATCAGAGAGAGTAAGTCCAAAGGTATTTATCCTGCTCGTTGCAATACGGTTTCATCGACCCACTGCCGAGTCAGATGGTCCGTTTGCTGCACATTATCAAGTGTCAAAGGGGCATCAATAAGGCCGTCCGAGGCCTCAAACCGTTCAAGTACCGCAGCCACCGCATCGGCCATGTCCAGAAACCCGATCCGGCGTTCAATGAAGTGATCCAAGGCGCGCTCTTTGGCGGCATTGAAGATCGCCCCCGACAGGCCGCCGCGTCCCATAACCTCGCGCGCGAGCCGCAGCGCGGGATAGCGCGCCTCGTCCGGGGTTTGGAACCGCAGTTGACCGAGTCTTGCAAGGTCCAACCGCTCGATGGGCAGATCGCGCCGTTCGGGCCAGTGCAAAGCGTATCCGATCGCGTGGCGCATATCCGGTGCACCCAGATGCGCCATCAATGCCCCGTCCCGAAACCCGACCGCTGCGTGAACGATGGATTCGGGATGAACCAGTACTTCGATCTGCGCCGGAGAGATGCCAAAATATTCTTTTGTTTCTATGACTTCCAGTGCCTTATTGAACATAGATGCGCTGTCGATCGTGATCCGCTGCCCCATGTTCCAGTTCGGGTGGCTCGACGCCTGCTCGACCGTCGCGCGGGCCAGATCGGCCAGCGGCCAATCGCGGAAAGCACCACCGCTGGCGGTGATTATGATCCGTTCGACGGTGGCCATATCCTCGCCCACCAACGCCTGAAACACCGCCGAATGCTCACTGTCGACCGGCAGAAGACGCGCGCCATGCGTCTGCGCCGTTTCCAATACAAGCGCTCCTGCGCAGACCAACGTCTCTTTGTTGGCCAGCGCCAGCGTAGCCCCCTGTTTTAATGCCTCTAACCCCGGGGCCAATCCCGCAGCTCCGACAATCGCTGACATCACCCAGTCCGCCGGGCGCGCGCCCACTTCAATCAGGGCCGTCTGCCCCGCTGCCGCCTGAACGCCGCTGCCCGCAAGCGCCGCGCGCAAATCGTCCAACCGGTCGTCAAACGCCGTGACGGCAATATCCGCACCCAGACGCTTTGCGTCCTTGGCCAACTGATCGATATTACCCCCACCGGTCAGCGCAACGACGTCATAGGCCTCGGGGTGCCGCGCAATCAGGTCGATCGTGCTTTGCCCGACCGAGCCCGTCGCCCCGAAAATTGAGACCTTCCGCATCACATGCCTCCGGGCGCGTAGATCAGTCCTGCTATCAAGACAAAAACCGCAGCCCCCATCATGCCGTCAAAGCGGTCCAGAAACCCGCCATGGCCGGGGATCAGGTTCGAACTGTCCTTGACGCCGAACTTGCGTTTTGTGGCGCTTTCGACAATGTCGCCGGCCTGACTGGCCATGGACGCCAGAACCGAGATCAGAACAAACGCAAGCCCGAACCCCGCATGGATGGCAAAGACGCCGCCGACCACAGCGGCAGCAACCCAGCCGCCCGCCGTGCCGGACCATGTTTTCTTGGGACTGACCTTGGGCCAGAATTTCGGGCCGCCCAGCGTTTTGCCGACGAAATAGCCCGCAACATCGGTGGCGACGACGACGAGGATCAGCCAGACCATCCAACCAAACCCCATGTTTTCACGGATCGAGATGAACCCCAGCCCCGACGCGGCGATCCAGAAGGCAAACAGCACATAATGACCACGCGCGCGGCTGATCTGCCCCGCCCCGACCAGCGCCGGGGCCAGCAGGAAGGGCAGCTTGTAAAGCGGCGGCAAATGAAAGCTTAGAACGACTGCAAAACCTGTCAGGACCGCCAATTGAACGGCAACACCCTGACGCGCGGGCTCGACCATGCGCACAAGTTCCCAAGTCATCAGACCGCAGGCCGCTGCAATGAAAGCTTCGAACCAGAGCCCGCCCAGCCAGACCTCAATCGCGCCGACGATCACCAGAACCGCAGCAGACAGAACCCGGGCTGTCAGGTCTGACCATCGGCCATCGCTCATGCCGGAACCGCTCCGAACCGCCGCTCGCGCGCGCCGTAGCTGCGGCACAGGCGCTCCAGTTCGGCAGCAGTGAAATCCGGCCACAGGGTATCGATGAATTCGTATTCGGAATAGGCTGACTGCCAGAGCAGGAAGTTCGAGATCCGCGCCTCACCACTGGTGCGGATGACCAGATCCGGATCCGGAAGAACCCGCGTATCCAAATACTTAGGCAGCGTCTCTTCATCCACATCTTCGGGCCGCAAACGCCCCTCGGCCACATCACGCGCCAGCCGCTTGGTCGCGCGTGCCACCTCATCCCGACCGCCATAGTTCAGCGCCACGGTCAGGTGAACCAGATCATTGTCCTGCGTTTCCCGTTCAAGGGTATCCATCAGCTCGGTCAGTTTTGCATCCAGGCGTACGCGATCACCAATGAACCGCACGCGGATGCCGTTATCCTTCAACGTCCTGGTTTCTTTGATGATGTAGCGCCGGAACAGGTTCATCAACCCAGCCACCTCGACCTGAGTACGCTTCCAGTTTTCGGTCGAAAACGCAAAGACGGTCAGATACTTGACCCCAAGCCCCGGACAGGCCTCGACCACCTCGCGCACGCGGCGGGCGCCGGCGTGGTGGCCGAACAGCCGGGGTCGCCCGCGCGCCTGGGCCCAGCGGCCATTGCCGTCCATGATGATGGCGACATGGCGCGGCCCCGAGTGCGGCGGGTTATGAGGATCCTTTGGCATCTGCGGCACTCAGACCTGCATGATCTCGGCTTGTTTGGTCTCAAGCGCCTCGTCAACAGCCTTGATCATCGTATCAGTCAGATCCTGAACCTCGGATTCCCACAGTTTCTGGTCATCTTCGGACAGGCCATCGGCCTTGCCCTTCTTGATCTGGTCCATGCCATCGCGCCGCACGTTGCGGATCGAGACCCGGGCGCTTTCCGCGTACTGACCGGCGACCTTGCCTAGCTCGCGACGGCGTTCTTCGTTCAGCTCGGGGATCGGAAGCATGATGATGGTCCCGTTCAGCTGAGGATTGATCCCCAGCCCACTTTCGCGGATCGCCTTTTCGACCTTGCCGACCAGGCCCTTGTCCCAGACATTGACAGTGACCATGCGTGGTTCGGGCACGTTCACGGTGCCGACCTGATTGATTGGCGTCATTGATCCATAGGCATCAACCATCACAGGCTCAAGCATCGACGCCGAGGCACGCCCGGTCCGCAGCGAGGCAAATTCGGTCTTGAGGTTGGCCATCGCGCCATCCATGCGGCGTTTCAGGTCGTCGGTGTCCAGGTCAAATTCATCAGACATGCTGCTCACTCCCCGTCTTCAGGTGTTGTCGGGATGGGTCTTAAGCCATCGCTAATAGGATGTATAGCAATCATGGTCAGGAATTGTGGCAATGACCAGAACTGTTTCCGGCATTCCGGCCTCATTGCCAACGAAGAATGCGGTCGGACAAAGCGTCCGACCGGCATCTGGCTTTAGTTGCGCCGTCAGGCATTCACGTCGACAACGACCCGACCCTTGATCTGCCCCTGCAGAATATCGGCTCCTAGCTGGGGTAAATCCGACAGCGTTGCCGGATGAACCATCGCCTCAAGCTTGTCCATCGGCAAGTCCGTGGCGATGCGCTGCCAGGCGCGAACCCGGTTGTCATAGGGCTGCATCACACTGTCGATGCCCAGCAGATTCACTCCTCTCAGCAAGAAGGGAATCACCGTCGCGGGCAGCGCTGCACCGCCAGCTAGCCCCACGGCAGCGACCGATGCGCCATATTTCATCTGCCCCAGAACCCGGGCCAGCATCGCGCCACCGACTGCATCCACACAGCCGGACCACATTTCACTTTCCAGCGGGCGCTTGGTGGTCTCGTTCAATTCGTCCCGCGGAACAATCGTCGTGGCCCCCAGCGATTTGAGGTAGTCCGCCGTTTCGGGACGCCCCGTGACTGCCGCCACCTCATAACCAAGATGCGCCAGAATGGCGGTCGCCACGGACCCGACACCGCCTGCCGCACCGGTCACCAAGACCGGGCCATGGCCCGGTTGCAGCCCATGATCTTCAAGCGCCATGACCGCCAGCATCGCGGTAAAGCCGGCGGTTCCCACCGCCATCGCCTGTCGTGTCGTCAGCCCGTCGGGCAGCGGTACAAGCCAATCCGCGCGCGCGTTCGCCTTTTGCGTATACCCACCCCAATGGGCCTCACCCACGCGCCAGCCCGTCAGCACGACCTTGTCCCCCGGGCTGTAGCGGTCGTCCGACGACCGTTCGACCGTCCCAGCGTAGTCGATCCCCGGGATATGGGGATAGGTACGAACCAGCCCGCCCCCCTTGGGCGACATGCAAAGGCCGTCCTTGTAATTCACGGTCGAATACTCGACTGCAACCGTTACGTCACCATCCGGCAGAGCGTCTTGTGAAATCTGTCGAACGGCAGCACTCGCCAAACCGCTTTCTTCATCTTTTTCAACAATAAGTGCGTTAAACATCATCTTACTCCCTTGTATGCAATCAGGCGCTCAGCGCCAGAATTTCTCCTGCACTTCTGCCCACCGCATCCCGTGTTCGGTGATCACCTCGACCCGCGTTCCTGCGGTCCAGTGGGATCGGTCGACCATGCCAATGGCTACATTCACCCCAAACTCGGGCGAGAATGCCGCCGAAGTGATCTGGCCAATCTGCTGACCCTGCGCAGCCAACGGCCAGGCTTCGGTGCAAGGGCCGATCTCGCCCTCGATCACCAACGGTCGAATCATCCGCGGAGGTCCGTTCCGGGCCTGATCCGCCAATGCGGCCTTGCCGATATGATCCAGAGGCGAGTTGCAGAACCGCGCCAACCCACATTCATAAGGCGTATTTTCGCGCCGCATGTCCGAGCCAAAGCTCAGCAGGCCACTTTCAACCCGCTCGATACCGTTGGGGCACCCGGCCCTGACGTGCAGATCGCGCCCATTGGCAAAAAGCGCATTCCACAGCGGCATTCCGTAGTCCCGGCCTTCGACGTATATCTCGAATCCACCTTGCTTGGACCAGCCCGAGCGTGCCACCAGAAACGCTTTATCTTCAAAGCGTAACCACTTGTATCTAAAAAACTTGATGTCACGGACCTCATCACCGAAGACTCGCGCCATCAGTTCTTCGGCCTTGGGTCCCTGGACGGCCAGCGGAGAGATGTCCGGCTCTGTCACCTCGACATCAAGCCCCAGCGCAATCACCAGACCCAAAGCAAATTGCCACAGATCACCATCCGCCACCGACAACCAATAGTGATCGTCAGCCAGCTTGATCGCCACCGGGTCGTTCAGCATTCCGCCCCGGTGGTCCACGATCGGAGCGTAGTAGCATTGATCCGCCTGCATCCGGTCCATGTCACGAGGGCTAAGCATCTTCATCAATCGCAGCGCATCGGGTCCCTTGA
Source organism: Ruegeria sp. CJ3 (assembly GCF_056536725.1). Taxonomy (NCBI): domain Bacteria; kingdom Pseudomonadati; phylum Pseudomonadota; class Alphaproteobacteria; order Rhodobacterales; family Roseobacteraceae; genus Ruegeria; species Ruegeria sp. CJ3. The sequence goes on along the minus strand of NZ_JBQFQE010000001.1, from coordinate 488,670 downwards.
TCCGGACCTGCCGCTCGCATGAGACATCCCAGACCTGAACATGCTGTTTCAGATGCGCCGCGTCTGCCTGTACGCTTTCGAACACGGTCGGAAGCAGCGTGTGGTTATAAACGGTGTAGCCCTTGACCCCTTCGGCCTCGACACCTGCGGTGAACGGCGTTTTGCGGACGCGTCGATTTGGAGTGATAACTGCCATCTCAGAACTCCCAAGGCAGAAACACAGGGTCGCCGGACGGTTCATGCAGCCGCTGACCCTGACCATCGGAAAAGACGCTGTGGTCGCGCGAAATGGCGCGCACATCAGCGCCGGTCATCATCACTTGGGCCCGTGCCAATCGATCGGGCAGATCTCGGCGGATTTGCCGCCAAAATCCCAGACCCGCCCGTAATCACGCACCCGCGACTTGGTCCCCCGCGCCACGATGATGTCAGGGCCCATCCAGTATTTCGAGTTAGACACCATCACCGGATGTTCGGGGTCCTTGCCGGCCAGCATCTCGATCTCGCCTTGTATTTTGCGGCCAATCACGATGCGGCGTTTGTTGCCGTCCCGCTCAATCTGCACCGGAGCCCGCTCGGCCCCGATGATCTCGCTGACCAGCATGGTAAACAGGCTGGTCGTGCCACCCGCCTGCCCGCTGAAAATCTGCAACAGGCCGTTATAGGCTTTGCCGCTGGCGCGTTCGTCGACATAGGCGGCAACCTTCCATTGCCCCTCGCCCATCCGTCCCGGGATATCGACCAGCAGACCGACATTGAGGCCGGACAAATCCTCACCCTCGTAATGCCCCTCGTCGATGATTACCCCCATCCACGCGTGGCAATGCCCTTCGGTCGGAGGATGCGCACCCAGCGAGACGACGCAGGGGCAGAACACATCGCACGAGCAGTTCAGGATCAGTTCGCCCTTGATGGCCCAGTCTGTCGGGCTCATCTCGCGGCGTTTGGGATTGGGCATCCGGCTGTCAATCCGTTGACTGATCGGCAGCTTGTCCGAATCCGGTTTTCTGTTTTTTGCCATCGGCTTATCCTCCGTATGCAATGTGATATGCCAGCAGTCCAAAACCGCCCGCAATCAGCGCGAACCCCATCGGGCGCGTGACTGCGTGCCCGATCTGCGGCAGCTTCTCCAACACCATGAACAAGGTCGCCAGACCCATCCACAACAGGTTCATGACCCCGCCAACAAACCCCAGCGCCATGAAGCCCCAGCAACAGCCGACGCAGAACGCACCCAGCCCCAGCCCCATACGCAGACCGCCTGAGAACCCGGTCTTCCAATGGCCCAGGAAATAGCTCATCGGGGCGTGACAGACACCATGACAAACTTCTTTGGTGCGACTGAACTGGAATGCGCCGACAGCGATCAACAACGTGCCGGTCAGGTATGGTGACTTGGCGATTCCCAGCATATCGACCGCGCCGCCGAACAGCAGGCCCAACTGGACGCCCGTTATTACGGCAGCGAATCCAACCCAGACCAGAAAGTAGCCCGCCAGTACACCCAGCCACCCCGCGCGGGTGCCATTGGCGCTGTGGATCAGGTCATCATAGCTGCGCAGGGTCGGGATCAGCGTCGGCAGCATCATCGCCGCCATCATGATCGCCCACATCCAGAACAATGGCCCAAATTCAGCCATCGGCATGTACATATCCATTCGGGGATCCATCGCGGCCATCGCCCGGCCCATTGGGCCTGGCCTGCCGATCCAGTCCAGATCCATGTCGCGGCTCATCCGGAACATCACCCACCACGCCCAAAGGATCGTGACGTAGAAGCCCAACCAGAACGCGTTGCGGAAAAGTGAACGACTCACTTGCCCCTCCCGAATCAACTCCCTTGCTTTTCAAATGTCAGACTTTTAATTGTCAGACAAATAAAATGTCACAAACGGCCGCTGCAAAATGAAAATCGATCCCAGGAACCCTGCCGATCTGTCGGCGCAAATCGCTCAGGCAATTCGGGACGCGATTGTCTCGGGCCGCCTGATCGTCGACGAACGCCTGCCGTCCGAGGCCGAGTTGGCCGATCAATTCGACGTCTCGCGGCCGACCGTGCGCGAGGCGCTGAAACGGCTTGCTGCGCAATCGCTGATCCGGACGCAGCGCGGCGCGACCGGCGGCGCATTCGTGAACCGGCTGAACTACGAAGACGCCTATTCGCAGCAGATCACGACCTCGACCCTACTTCTGTCGATGAACGCCGTCAGCTTCGATACCGCGTGCGAGGCGCGCTATGCGCTCGAGCGGGCCTGTGCCGCGCTCTCGGCGCAGCGCCGCACCGCAGATCAACTGGCCACCATGCGGGCCGAGATTTTCCGGCAGGCGCAGCCCGGTCTGACAGATGAGGCGTTTTGCGCCTCGGACGTGGCGTTTCACCGGGCGCTGGTCGACGGGGCAGGCAACCCGGTATTGTCCTACCAACTGGCAGGCGCGGTCGAGGCGATGCAACCGCTGATGAACATGATCACTTTCACAGCCCGCTCACGGGAAGAGATCATCGGCCTGCACAGCAACATCGCCGACGCCTTGGAGGCGCGGGATGCCCCCACCGTGGATGCCGCACTGGTCAAGCTGGAAAGCTACACGCGCAAGCTGGCGCAGGACGTAGCCGAGCAGCGACGCAGGCCCGGCTGAGCGCGACTAGGCAAGGCCCGCCGATCGGGCCAGAGCCCCCTGGAAACCTTATGAAATGACGAACGGTCCGTTCGACCTCGGGTCCGTGCTTGCGCTTTGATCCGAAACGGGTTTTGTCTGCATCCGGGAAATCAAGGAGACCCCGATGCCGAACAGCCCCCGACCGACCGAGTTGCTGCGCGATGGCAGAACAGAGGACTGGCAAGCTGCGACCCGCCACGCCTTTACCCGCGAACTGGCCGATGGCACCCTGCCCGTCCACAAGATGCGTTGGTATCTGCAGCAAGATTATCAGTTCGTCGACGGTTTTGTCCGCCTGCTGGCTAGTGCCATCGCCCATACGCCCTCGCTGGCCGACAGTGTCCCTGCCGCGCAGTTCCTTGCGGTCATTACGGGGCCTGAGAACACCTATTTCCTGCGCGCTATGGACGCGCTGGGCACCGAGCCCATCTCGGACCCCGCCCCGGCGACCCAGGCCTTTCAGAACCTGATGGCCGAGGCCGCCGCCTCGGGCCGTTACGAGAACATGCTGGCCGTGCTGGTGGTCGCTGAATGGGTCTATCTGACGTGGGCCACCCCGGAAAACCCGCCAAAGGAAGGTTTGCCTTTCTGGTTTGCCGAATGGATCACGCTACATGCGGGCGAAGGGTTCGAGGGCGTGGTAGAGTATCTGCGCACTCAACTGGATCAAGCGTGGGTCGCACTGGATGATACAGCGCGTGCCGAAGTGACGCGACTGTTCCACCGGGCCGTCGAACTTGAACGTAATTTCTTCGATGCCGCCTATGCGGTCTGAAACTGGAAAGGTCTGAAATGGTTACGTTTCTGAATGTCATCGCAGCCCTGCTGACCATCGGCTTCGGCCTGTTCGGATTTCTGGCCCCGGCGTGGACAGCAAACGCGCTGGACCTTGCGCCCACCAACAGCACGATGGGCCTCAGCGAGATGCGCGCCTCGGTCGGCGGATTGTTCGTCGTGACCGGCGCTGCGGTTCTGTGGCTGAACAGCCCGATGGCCTATGCCATGCTGGGCGTCGTCTATGCAGGCGCGGCGCTGGGTCGGTTCGTGTCGGTGGCACTGGATCACCCGCCGCTCGTCAAAGCACTTACATTTGGGGGGATTGAGTTGGTTCTGGCCGTATGGCTGATCGCGGCAAACATCAACAGAACGTCGTAGGCAACTGTTATTTAATTCATTTCAATAAATCAATCTGCGTTTGCATCCCCCCCAATCCTCACCTATATATGGAGTGTCTTTCGGGACTATGGACATAAACGCGCTCGTAATAAGCGGATCGGACCCGGGGGCGGTACCCGGCGGCTCCACCAACCATCCTTCGTTTGGGGATTTTGGGGCCGAAACAGGATCGACGAACGTCTAAAGGGGTTAGCTTTGTCTCGGCTGTCTGCCACCGTTACCGGCGAAAATAGTACAATTGCAAACGACAATCGTGCTCCGGTTGCAGTTGCTGCGTAAGCAGTAACAAGACCGAAATCTAAGCCCTTGCGCCTAGCCGCGTAAGGCGGGGTTCGCAGGTACCTGGCAACAGAAACCTGCATTTCCCCGCTTATGTCTGCATTTGTGCCCATAACTCATCCGGGATTCAGAGTTTATTCACTTCTCTGCGCCATCTTTTCCCCGAACTACAGGAGGGGAAGATGTCGAACTCAGACAGGTTAAAAGCCTGGTATTCGGAAGTCTGGGAAAAGGGTAACACGGACGCGATTGATCAGTTCTTTGCCCCTGAAACACTGGCCGAAGGTCTAATCCCCGAAATGCAGGTCGGAGCCGATGATTTCCGCGATCTCGTCATGGCCTTCCGGCACGTGTTGGGCGAGATCTCGGTCGATTTGCCGAAGATCATCGAAAACGGCGACTGGGTGTCCGGCATCCTGCATGTCCGAACCTGCCGCGCTGACAACGGCGCACCGCTGGAAGTCACCGGTCAGGTCATGGCGCGCTTCAAAGGCGATAAGATGGTCGAGGCGTATAACCAGTTCGATTTCATCTCGTTCTTCGAGCAACTGGGCCAGTTTCCGCAGGACACCTTGCCGGTTTGCATGACCGGGCAAAGGCTCGACTGGGCCTGACGCCGCAGGCTGCACGCTTGACCCCTGCCGGTGATCTGAGCTAGCAAAACCGCAAGGGGCTGGCTTGCGAACGCCCCGTGAGGCGGCAGCCCAAGTTCGCATGTATCCGAAGCGACAAGGAAACATGCTATGGCTGCCCCCAATGCAATCACACCAAAACAGCTTGCCAGGCTGCTCGGAACACCTCAGGCCCCAGTTCTGATCGATGTGCGAACCGATCCGGATTTCGACGAGGATCCATATCTGATCCCCGGAGCCATTCGGCACCCCTATGCAGATATCGACGGGATCGCAGCCCTGACCGCGTGCACGCCCTGCGTTGTGATCTGCCAGAAAGGCCGGAAACTCAGTCAGGGGGTTGTGTCCTGGCTGCAGGCCGACGGGCATCGCGCGGAATATCTTGAGGGCGGGATGTTAGCATGGCGTGACATGGCCGGGGCGCAATGCGTGCCGGTCTCGGCCCTGCCCGCGCTGCTTGGCGATGGCACGCTCTGGGTGACGCGCCACCGGCCCAAGATCGACCGGATCGCTTGCCCCTGGCTGATCCGCAGGTTCGTAGACACCCGCGCCCGGTTTCTGTTCGTGGCCCCGTCCGAGGTTCAGGGCGTTGCCCAACATTTCGGTGCCGTAGCCTTCGACACGGAAGGCGGCGACTGGGGTCATCATGGCGACGACTGCAGCTTTGACGCGATGTTGGACGCGTTCAATCTGCACTCGCCCCCGCTGGACCGTATGGCGACGGTCATCCGCGCCGCAGACACCAACCGGCACGACCTTGCGCCCGAAGCGGCTGGCCTGCTTGCGCTTTCCGTCGGCCTTTCACGCCAGTATCGCGACGATCAGCAACAGGTAGAGGCCGGGCTGCACCTCTATGATGCGCTTTACCGCTGGGCGCGCGACGGGTTTGACGAAACTCATAACTGGCCTGCGGGTCACGGGCAATGACCCCTTCACTCCCCGACCTTGTCCGGGTTTTCGGGCGGATCGGCCTGCTCTCTTTTGGCGGACCTGCGGCGCAAATATCGCTAATGCATCGCGAACTGGTCGAGCGACGATCCTGGCTGGACGAACAAACCTATCTGCGCGCCCTGTCCTTGTGCATGTTGCTGCCGGGTCCCGAGGCGATGCAGCTTGCCACCTATGCCGGCTGGCGGCTGCGTGGCGTGGCCGGAGGGTTGATTGCCGGGACGTTGTTCGTCCTGCCCGGCGCGCTGGTGATTGGTGTTTTGGTCGCGCTTTATGCGGCTTACGGCACGCTGCCGCTGGTGCAGGCCGCATTTCTGGGCATCAAGGCCACGGTGATCATCATCGTCCTGCAGGCCCTGCGGAACCTGTCGCGCAAGGCGCTGACGGATACCGAGCACCGGATCATAGCCGGGCTCGGCTTTCTGGGTATCTTCCTGATCAACTTACCTTTTCCGTTGATCATCCTGTGCGCCGCCCTATGGGGCTATATCACATCGAAAGGCAGCGCGCCGACCACATCCAGCGTCGAGCCGACACTGGCGCACCCGTTACGAACAGCGCTAATCTGGCTGGCGTTATGGCTGGGGCCGCTGGTCCTGCTGGACCTGAGCGGTCAGGACCTGCTCAGCGATCTGGGCTGGTTCTTTGCCCGCCTTGCGGTCGTGACCTTTGGCGGGGCCTACGCGGTGCTGGCCTACATGACGCAAACCGTGGTCGACACGTATGGCTGGATCAGCACAGGCCAGATGATCGACGCGCTGGGGCTGGCCGAGACTACGCCCGGGCCGCTGATATTGGTGACGCAATTTGTCGCCATGCTGAGCGGCCAGATTGCAGGCGGCATGGCGCTTGCATTGGCCGCCGGGGCCGTTGCGCTATGGGCCACTTTCGTACCCTGCTTCCTGTGGATCTTCCTGGCTGCGCCGCATCTGGACCGGATCGCAGCGCGCCCCCGGCTTGGCGCAGCCATGCGTGGCATCACCGCAGCCGTCGTCGGAGTGATTCTCAACCTGTCCGTGTGGTTTGGCCTGAACGTTCTGTTCGGCAACCTGCCGGGATGGACCTGGGGTCCGGTCTCGGTACCCCTGCCCGATCCGGCATCGCTCAACATCCGGGCATTGGTCCTGACACTGATCGCAGCCCTGTTGATTTTTCGACTGAAATCCGGTTTAGGGGCCACATTGGTCATCATGGGACTGACCGGATTGGCGCTGCAGGTTTTGTGATCAATGCTGCCCTGCATGGCCTTTCGTTTCCGTCCGAATCCCCTATGCTTGGATCAACCACTTTCGAGGATCAACCATGTCGCAAGACATCGACTACGGGAACCTGATGCACACGGCCATGCGTGGCCTGATCAAGACCGTCCTGACCGGCGTGTCCGAAACCGGCCTGCCCGGTGCGCATCATTTCTTTATTACATTCGATACACGATACGAAGGCGTCGAACTGGCCGACTGGCTGCGCCAGCGCTATCCCGACGAGATGACGATCGTCATGCAACACTGGTTCGAAAACCTTGAGGTCGGCAATGACGGCTTCTCGATCACGTTGAATTTCGGCGACGCGCCCGAACCACTCTATATCCCGTATCTGGCGATCAAGACCTTCGTGGATCCATCGGTCGAGTTTGGCCTGCGCTTTGAAAGCCCCGAGGATGACGAGGATGAAGATCACCTCGTGACCGAGGCCCCGATGGAAACAGATGCTGAAGAAGAGGAACCCCATCACGACGCTGATGTGGTCTCACTCGACAGCTTCCGCAAGTAACGCGTGTCAGGCCCCGCCAGTTGCGGGGTCTATTCTTTTTTCAGGAATGTATCGACCGACCGGGATTTCTCGCCATTGCGAAAGCGCGAGAATGACAGGTTCAGGCCGCCATCGGCCAGTGTTCTGTCGAATTGCTGCAGTTCATAACCACCATTTTCGTCGATAAACAACGAAAAGACGGTCAGCGTATCCCCGTCAATTCGGCCCCAGACAAAGGGTTCGCCCTTCATCGGGTCCAGCGGAACCTCGTGCCCGAAGACGTTGCGTCGCATCGCAGCGGAATACACATGCGGCCGGTCCGACGTCTGGAAATCGACCGAGTATTTCTCGTCCTTGACCCGACCGTCGGATTTGTAGGTCGTCGTGGTCCAGCTCACGTTGAACCCACCCCGGGCTTCATGAATCGAAACGCTCATATCCCGCGGCGTTGCCGTGCCGTCGGCATCCACCACCTCGGCCGAGCCGGTATAGTCGCCGACAAAGGGTTCGATCCCCGAAGCCAGCGCCTGCTGCGCCAGCGCACCGGCCCAGAGACACACGGCCAGCGCGACCATGTGAAGGGGATGCCTAAAGAAAGCTACGCGCATGACTGTCTCCGTCCTGATTGCATGTCCATCTTAACTCTAGCCCGCCGCTGCACAATGGCACTGTTTTCGCTAACGCGGGTTATTTGTGGCGACCCCTCGTCTATACCTTTGAACCGGCGGAGTTTAAGGTGCGCCCAACTGGCCGATTGCACCACAGCCTCGCTGCGGGTAAACGGCATACGACTGCATACCAGACGGAGTGACAGATGTCTCAGACCCGCACCGAATCCGACAGCTTTGGCCCGCTTGAGGTCCCCGCCGACAAGTATTGGGGCGCACAGACCCAGCGTTCGATCATGAATTTTCCCATCGGCTGGGAAAAGCAGCCCGTCGCCATTGTGCGCGCGCTGGGCGTGATCAAAAAGGCCTGCGCGATGGAGAACAAAGCCATCGGCAAGCTGGACGCCCGGATCGCCGACGCGATCATTCAGGCCGCGGGTGAGGTGATTGACGGCAAGTTTGACGACAACTTCCCACTGGTCGTGTGGCAGACCGGGTCCGGCACCCAGTCGAATATGAACTCGAACGAGGTCATCGCGAACCGGGCGATCGAGATTCTGGGCGGCGAAATCGGCTCGAAAGATCCAGTCCACCCCAATGATCACTGCAATATGGGCCAGTCGTCGAACGACACCTTTCCCACCGCCATGCACATCGCCACCGCCATGAGCGTGCGCGACGTGCTGCTGCCGGGGCTTGAGAAATTCGCCGCAGCGCTTGAAACCAAGGCCAACGAGTTCGCGGGCATCATCAAGATCGGCCGCACCCATACGCAGGACGCGACACCGCTGACGCTGGAACAGGAATTCGGCGGATATGCTCACCAGATCCGCCAGGGCATCGCACGTGTCAAAGCCTCGATGCCCGGCATTTACGAACTGGCGCAAGGCGGGACCGCCGTGGGCACCGGCCTCAACACCCATAACGGCTGGGACGAGGCGGTTGCCAAGAACATGGCCGATATCACCGGCCTGCCCTTCATTACCGCTCCGAACAAGTTCGAGGCACTTGCCGCGCACGACGCCATGGTCTTTCTGTCTGGGGCTTTGGCCACGGTTGCGGGCAGCTGCTACAAAATCGCCAATGACATCCGGTTCCTTGGCTCGGGCCCCCGCTCGGGTCTGGGAGAACTGATCCTGCCCGAAAATGAGCCCGGATCGTCGATCATGCCCGGCAAGGTCAACCCAACTCAGGCAGAGGCGCTGACGCAGGTGGCGGCTCATGTGATGGGCAACGATGCGGCGATCAAGTTTGCCGGGTCGCAGGGGCATTTCCAACTGAACGTCTATAACCCGATGATGTCCTACAACCTGCTGCAGTCGATCCAGTTGCTGGGCGATGCCACCGACAGCTTTACCGAGCGGATGCTGCTGGGCATCAAGGCCAACGAGCCGCGCATCGACAAGCTGATGAAGGAATCGCTGATGCTGGTCACCGCGCTGGCCCCGACCATTGGCTATGACAACGCCACCACGGTCGCCAAGACCGCGCACAAGAACGGCACCACCCTCAAGGAAGAGGCCATCGCGCTGGGCTTTGTGGACGAGGATACCTTTGATGCGGTTGTCCGTCCCGAACAGATGATTGGCCCGAAAGACTGATGGGCAAGCCGGCCAATCTGAACCGGTATCGAAAAGAAAAAGCGCGGGCCGACAAGAAGGCCCGCGCAGACCAGAACGCTGTGGCATTCGGACGGTCCAAGGCCGAAAAAGAGGTCGTCAAACTACAGCATGACAAGCAGAATCGCGATCTCGACGGTCATAAGGTCGACGAATGAGCGGCCGCCCAGTCAAACGCTCGCTGACCCTCAAAGGGCACCGCACATCGGTGTCGCTGGAAGACGAATTCTGGCGAGCCTTCCGCGATATTGCAGAAGAAAAAGGACAGGCAATCAATGTATTGGCTGCCGAAATTGATGTCGCGCGCGACCCGGAAACCGGCCTTGCCTCGGCCATGCGGGTCTTTATCCTGAACTGGTACCGCGACCGCGATTGATCCTTGCTAGCCGTATCCTTGTATGTATAGCCTGAACTGGAACAAAAAGGGTACGTCTCATGAGCAAAACCGTTATCGGACCCGACGGTCGACCGCGCTGCGCCTGGTGTCAGGCCGCGCCCGAGTTCTTTGACTATCACGACCAGGAATGGGGCTATCCAGTCGCCGACGATCAGCGATTGTTCGAAAAGCTGTGCCTTGAGAGCTTTCAGTCCGGCCTCAGCTGGCGGACGATCCTGAACAAGCGTGAGAACTTTAGAAACGCCTTTTGTGGATTTGATTTCAATAAGATGGCTGTGTTTACTGATGCGGACGTCGAACGCCTGTTACAAGATACAGGAATCATCCGGCACCGCGGCAAGATCGAAGCGGTGATCAACAACGCCCGCCGCGCGCAGGAGTTGATTGCGGCCGAGGGCTCTCTGGCCGCTTATGTCTGGCGCTACGAGGCTGAAACGCCTCCACCCCCGCAAACGACGTCAACTTCGCCAGAATCCATCGCCATGTCGAAGGATTTGAAGAAACGGGGGTGGAAATTCGTCGGCCCCACCACGGTCTTTGCCTTCATGCAGGCCATGGGTTTGGTCAACGATCACGCCGAGGGTTGTATCGGACGTGAAAAAGCGGCGCAGTTGCGCCGCTCGTTCACCAAACCTGTCTGAGGATCAGATCGAGGCGCGGTAAATCTTATCGATATTGCTGCCCAACGCAGCATTGAAATCCGCATCCGACTGCTGCTTGGACAGACCTTCGGTCAGCGCGCGCGAGAATGAAGCAATCATCTTGCCGTTCTGGTTCAGCAGATCGCAGGCTTGTTCAGTCGAGTATCCCCCCGACAAGGCCACAACGCGCAGAACGCGCGGGTGGTCAGCCAGTTCGTCATATAGATTCGCCTGACTCGGAATCGTCAGTTTCAGCATGACCTCCTGCCCCTCGGCCAGTTGATCGAGGTTTTTCAGGATCTCGGCCTTTAGAATACCTTCGGCCTCGGCCTTGCTGTCCGAGTGGATGTTGACCTCGGGCTCGACGATCGGGACCATGCCTGCGTCGGTCACCACGCGCGCGACTTCGAATTGCTGTGCCACGACGGCGGAGATACCTTCGGCGTTGGCCTCATGAATGACCGAGCGTTCCTTAGTGCCAAAAACGCCATCCGCATTTGCCAGCGTTTCGGCCAGACCGGGGATCGGTTTCATCATCTGAACGCCGTTGGCTTGATCCTCAAGACCCTTGTCGATCTTCAGGAACGGCACAATGCGCTTGGCCGACCAGAGGTAATCTGCAACCTTCTTGCCGTCGATTTCCTCGCCCAGCGTCCGTTCGAACAGGATCGCGCCGATCACTTTCTCGCTGGTGAAATCATCCGCCAGAATGATGCGCGCGCGCATTTTCTGGATCTCGCCAAACATCTCAGCGTCCGAGCCATAGTCCGATGCCTCAACACCGTAGAGCGCCAGCGCCTTCGGCGTCGACCCGCCGCTTTGGTCCAGTGCTGCGATAAATCCTGCGCCGTCGGACATCTGCGCGCGCTGTTCTGCCTTGGACATAACTCTTTCCCGTTCAATATGATTCCAGCTTTCTTCACCGCATACAGCAAGCCGCAGAACGATGGTAGTTTGTTAGCGCTCAACCAGCCGCAACCAGATGCCGTCCTTTGAACGGACGGTCAGATGGGCCACCGGTACGGGCGTTTTGCCTTCGATTGTTTCGAAACGATAGCGCCGCAGCAGCATCGACAGGATCAACGGCCCCTCGATCATGGCGAAGCCTGCGCCGGTGCAAACGCGCGGGCCTGCCGAGAAGGGAATATACGCTTCGCGCTGGCAGGTCCGGCCGTTTTCCGTCGCCCAGCGGCTCGGGTCGAAATCATCCGGATCGTCCCACAGACGCTCTTGCCGATGCAGGTGCCATGGGCTGATGACGATCTGCGACCCTTTTGGAATATCGCGGTTGCGGAACTGTTCCGGGCAGGTCGTTTCCCGTACCATCATCGGCACCGGCGGATAGAGCCGCAGCGCCTCACGAAACACATCCCGGCTGATTTTAAGGCGCGACATCACCGAGAACTCTACCTCGTCCAAAGCCTGCGCTTCCGCCGCGACCCTGTCCTGCCAGTCGGGATAAAGCGCCATCAGATACAGCGTCCACGCCAAGGCCGAGGCGCTGGTTTCGTGTCCAGCGAGAAAGAAGATGGCGACCTGATCGATCATCTCGTCGGCATCGAAACACGCGCCGGTCTGGGGATCACGCGTCGTCATGATCTTGGTCGCCAGATCGTTCGGAGCGGTCCCCGCGGCAATCGCTTCGGCCCGTTCGGCCGTCAGGCGACCGATCAGGTCGCGGATCTGCCGGGCAGTCTGGCGCGTCCGGCGGGCATGAACGCGCGGTATCCAGCGCGGCATGGGGATGAAGGCCGCAAGGTTCAGTAAGGGCTGCGCGCGTTGATAGGCGCGAAACTTGTCGAACACCTGCGCGGCGACCTCATGGCCTATTGGCACCGAGAACAGCGTGCGAAAGATCACATCAGCGGCCACGTGGCTTGTGATCTCTTCGCATTCCACTACCTGCCCGGACTGCGCGCGCAGCCGGTCGACGCAGGCCCGCGCCGCGTTGGCCATCGCGGGAAAGCTGTCTTTCAGCCGCCCGCCCGCGAACGCCGGATCGATGATGCGCCGCTGACGCTTCCAGGTCTCACCATTGGTCAGAAAGACCGACTGCCCCAGCAACGGGCGCAGGCCCTCGCTGATGCGGTTGGATTTGGGGAAGGTGTCGGGCCGCTCCTTCAGCACAGTGCGGATCAGATCGGGCTGATTGATCATGTACGACCGAAAGAACGGCGTTCGGAATTCGGCCATCCACGCGCGGTACAGGCGCTGTGGCTGCGCCGATAGAAGGTCCTGCCGGAACAGGCGCAGGTATCGCCAAAGCGATACCTTGTCTCGGCGCGCCTGTGGCTTTGGTGGTCTCATGGCCGCACCGACCGGTATTTTGAGACCGGCTGTTCGATCCGTGACCGCGACGGCGCGCGCGCCTCAAAACGCTGCGCCAGGGTTTGGGGGCCAGCGGTGATGCGGAAATAGTCATAATCCCGGACCCGGTCGAAGGCGCAGAGATACTGAAAGTGCAGACGAAAGAAGCGCCAGCGTAGGTGCGCCCAGCGTTCGGCCGAGAGGGTTTGCGTAAAGGCGGCGGACAGCACCAGCGGGTTGCGCTTGTCCGCCGTGGCAACACCGCTGACAGCAACCGGATCGCACAGCGCGAAGGCACAGCCGTCGCCCGGGGCCGACACATCGACCCATGTCAGATCGGGATGAACAGACAGGTATCTAAGATCATCACGCAGCCCATCGGCACGCGGCAGGAATGAGACCATGGGAACGACCTGCCCCAATGTCAGGAACGACAGTTCGGGGCCAGCCTGTGGGACCTCTCGCTGCCGCAACAGGTTTGACAGAACCGACACCCCCAAATGCGCGCCCGAGCTGTGGCCGACCACCAGAACCTCATCCACATCGCTTTCAAGCGCCTCAGAAATCAGATCAGAGAATTGGTGCAGACGCTCTGTCATCTCGGGTGCATAAGCCCCCGACAGGCGAGCGGAATGCGCATAATCGTGCATCAGATAATAGGCAAACAACCGGTTATCGAGCTTTCGAAACCAATGAAGTAGCGCGTAGGCTACCCCAAGCGCGGGCAGCAGGCCCCACCCTCCGACAAGCGGAGACAGCAAAGCGGACACCCCCCAGACCACACCCAGCGCCGCAACCAGTTGCAGCAGCAGCATGCCCACCGGGTAAAGCGCCGCAATCACCGGCCCCTTGCGCAGCCGCATCAGACGCGAGAGCGTTCCGGTCGCAATGTATATCCACGCCGTGCGGGCCAGTTGCAGATAGGTCGCAGGGATCGAGCGCGCCATGCTCTCTCGCACGATATCGGACCAGACGAGCACATTGACCTCAGCCTCAACCAGCGTGCCGTCCTGTCGAGACCGCACATGCCAGCCATACAGCGCCTGCCCGGCTCGGCCGCTGATTGAGATGTCATAGCCGGATATCTCGGCCTGCGCGCGGCCTTCCTTGCGGTAAAGTTCACGATACCGGCGGGGGTGAATCGGGTCATAGCCGGGGATGTAGAACACCCGGCGCCTGCGCACCTGTGGATGGGATTTTCGACTGCTCATATACCCGGCCCTCTGCCCCGCAGACTAGCGCAGAGCGGCGACCAGCGTAAGACCCGCCATCGCCACATCCACGTTTACCGCCAGAGGGTTAACCGAACGTCGCCAGAACCGGGAAAGTTTCCAACAGCCACCAGCTGAATTCGGTGAACAGCCCAGTGATCAGCATGATGCCAACGAACAACAGCAGCCCGCCCATCACCTTTTCGATCGTCGCCATATGCGGCTTGATCCGGTTCATCACCGCCATCGAACGGTTCAGGAACATCGCCGCCAGCAGGAAGGGAATGCCCAGACCCGCCGCGTATACACCCAGCAGCAGGGTACCGCGCGCGACCGAGGCCTCGGACGCGGCCAGCGACAGGATTGCACCCAGTTGGGGGCCGATACACGGCGTCCAGCCAAAGGCGAATGCAAGGCCCAGAATATAGGCCCCAAAAACCGAGCCCCCGGAATCGCCAGTTTCGACACGCGCTTCACGATCCAACAGCGGAATGCGAAAGACGTTCAGGAAATGCAGACCGAATACGATGACGACCGCACCTGAAAGCTTGGCGAAAAGTACCTGATTCTGAAGAACAAATGCCCCGAACGCCGAGGCGGTAAAACCCAGCAGCAGGAACACCGTTGAAAGTCCCAGCACGAAGAACAGTGCCGACAGCGTCGCCTTGCGCCGCGCCCGGGCCTCGTCCTTCATCTCATTGATCGAAACGCCGCTCATATAAGCAAGATAGGGCGGCACAATTGGCAGCACGCAAGGTGACAGAAAACTGATCAGCCCGCCCAGCATGGCGATGAACATGGCGGGCAGAAGCCCTGCGTCGATGATATCTATTCCGAACATACGTCAGCACATATGGTATCATATCGCCCACGTCACGGGGCCATTCGGTCACATCCTCGTGGTTGAATGCTGGACAGTGTTACAAGTTGGAAATATCTCAACCCCATGACTGATGAGACCGAAACCTTGGACGCTTTGGGCCTTCTATGCCCGTTACCCGTCCTGAAAGCCCGAAAGCGGCTGAAATCCCTGCCCGCCGGAGGGCTGCTGCGCGTGCTCGCCGACGACCCGGCAGCCATCATAGACGTGCCGCATTTCTGCACCGAGGCCGGACATACCCTGGTCTCGCAGGATACAGCGGACGGGCATCAGATCTATCTGATCCGAAAGGCCGGATGAGAAAGGGCGGACCTAGTGGCCCGCCCCTTTGATTACTGACCCAGCGACCACCAACCGCGCCGTTTAGGCTTGGCTGGCGCGGGCTCGGGCTCTTCCGTAACCGTTTCGAGAACCGGTTCGGGCGTTGTGTCCTGAGTGACCTCAGGTTCGGCTGCACCTCCTGCGGCAGCTTCCGGTTCCACCTCGGGTTCCGGCGCAGTTTCTGCCTCGGCCTCTGCTTCGACTTCTGGGGCAGGCTCTGCCTCAGGCTCCGCAACAACCGGTTCGTCCTGTTCAGCCACAGTTTCCGCAGGCTCTGCCTGAACCGACTCTGACTCCGCTGCAGCTTCCTCGGTGGCAGGTTGAGCCTCTTCCGAAGCCTCGGCTTCGGCCTCGACAACTTTCTTACGGCGACGCGGCGCCCGGCGTTTCTTGGGCTTTTCCGCCTTTTCAGCCGCCTCGGCGGCCTCTGGTTCCGCAGTCTTCTCCTCAACGGTCTCGGCTTCGGCGGCTTTGTCTTCAGTCACCTCTGCATCACCAGCTGCCTCGGACCCATCCTCGGCCTCGGCACCTCCGGCATTTTTCTTCCGCCGACGCCGACGCCGCTTGCGCTTGGGCTTGGCGTCCTCGTCCGTCTGAACCGGAGTCTCCTCGGTGGTCTCTTCCTCTTCCGAGGCATCGACCATATCCATCAACGAAGCATCCACGGACACCACCGGCGCGGTTGCCTCGGGCACAACGCGGCTGGCGGTCTTGAATTTCTCCATCGAGAAATCGGGGCTGACCAGATGTACATCACCTTCGATCCGTACCGATAGGCCATAGCGCGCCTCGATCTGCGCGATGTGTTCGCGCTTCTGGTTCATCAGGAAGTTGGCAATACTGACCGGGCAACGCACCAGAACCTCGCGCGAGCGGCGGCGGGTGCCTTCCTCTTCGATCTGACGCAGGATCGACAACGCCATGTTGTCGTCCGAGCGGATCAGGCCGGTGCCATGACAGGCCGGGCATGGCTGCGTCGTGGCTTCGATCATGCCGGGACGCAGACGCTGACGGCTCATCTCAAGCAGACCAAAACCGGAAATCCGACCAACCTGAATACGGGCACGATCAGTTTTCAGCTTGTCCTTCAGGCGCTTCTCAACCGCAGTGTTGTTCTTGCGCTCGTCCATGTCGATGAAATCGATAACGATCAGACCGGCGAGGTCCCGCAAACGCAACTGGCGCGCTACCTCTTCAGCGGCCTCCAGATTGGTCTTCAGCGCCGTTTCCTCAATCGAGCCTTCCTTGGTCGCCCGACCCGAGTTCACATCAATTGCCACCAGCGCCTCGGTCACACCGATCACGATGTAGCCACCAGATTTCAGCTGAACGGTCGGGTTGAACATCCCGCCCAAATAACTTTCGACCTGATACCGCGCGAACAGAGGCAACGCGTCCTCGTACCGTTTCACGTTCTTGGCGTGGGACGGCATGATCATCTTCATGAAGTCCTTGGCGATACGATAACCGCCCTCGCCTTCGACCAGAACCTCGTCGATATCGCGGTTATAGAGATCGCGGATCGACCGTTTGATCAGGTCGCCTTCTTCGTAAATCTTCGCGGGCGCGATGGATTGCAGAGTCAGTTCGCGAATCTGCTCCCACATGCGCTGCAGATATTCATAGTCGCGCTTGATCTCAGATTTCGTCCGCTTTGCTCCGGCGGTGCGCACAATCAGGCCAGCACCCGTCGGCACATCGATCTCCGAAGCGATATCCTTCAATTTCTTACGGTCGGCCGCATTGGTGATCTTGCGGCTGATCCCACCACCACGCGCGGTATTTGGCATCAGCACGCAGTAACGACCCGCCAGCGACAGATAGGTGGTCAGCGCCGCACCCTTGTTGCCGCGCTCTTCCTTAACGACCTGCACCAGCAGGACCTGACGCACCTTGATGACTTCCTGAATCTTGTACCGACGCGGGCGCGGTTTGCGCGGAGGGCGAATATCCTCGCTGTCATCCTCATCCGCCACGGACTCGATCGAGGCATCCTTTGCCGCCGCATCGGCGCCCTTGTCCTTGGCGTTGTCATCATCGGACTCTTGCGCATCGTCCGCAGGCTCGGCCTCAGCGTCATCGGACGCTTCTTCCGCCTCAGCGTCCGGTGTTTCAGCGGCCTCATCATCCGAGGCCTCTGCTTCCGGCGCCGCCTCTTCGGAAACTATTTCCTCAGCAGGCGTTTCTGCAACGGGCGCATCACCCTCTTCGGGTTCTTCCACTGGCGTCTCGGCAACGCCTTCGATCGGAGAGGTCCCCTCGGGCACCTCCACGTCCGCTTCATCGCTCTCATCCAGATCGATGGTCTCCATGCCGGTCGGTTCCGACGAGACCTCCAGCGTCTCAACCGGGTCGTCGGACTTGACATCGGCGGCCTTCGACCTCGACCGCGACCGGCGCTTCTTGGGCTTTGCTTCCTCGGCCTCATCGCGCGCCTTCATCGCCTCGGCATAGGCGCGCTCTTCCTCCATCAGCGCCTCACGGTCGGCGACCGGGATCTGATAATAGTCGGGGTGAATTTCGGAAAATGCCAGAAACCCGTGCCGGTTCCCGCCATAATCCACAAAGGCCGCCTGCAGTGACGGCTCGACCCGTGTTACTTTTGCAAGATAGATGTTGCCAGCAAGTTGGCGTTTGTTTTCGGATTCAAAGTCAAATTCCTCAACCTTGTTTCCGTCGACCACCACGACGCGGGTTTCCTCCGCGTGGGTGGCATCGATAAGCATTTTCTTAGCCATGTGTCCTTGATGCACCGCGCCAAACGCGTTGTCCTGCCCGGTCCGGGGGGACGGGCGCTTTTGGGGTGGTGTCTTGTCAGGGCGATTTCAGACGGCGCGCGGCAAGGTCCGGCGCTAGCGCCCCCTGCCCGTATGTTCAATCGTTGCGCGCGCGTCATCGCGGTTCTTCTCCGACGGGTGCGATCTGCGTCGCTACCCGCCCACTTATTCCTTTTGCCCGTTGACCGGGCTCAGGCGCTCTATTGCCCCGAAGGGGCATAATCGGTCTGCCTGACGTCATGGGAACGTTCCTCAACGATCATCCGGCAGCGAAACTCAATAAACGGGACGTTCAGGCGCAAAAGCCCAGCCCGTTGGGGCACAATAAAGGCAGTCCTGTGGAAAAGACAATGGGCAAACTGCATCGCACAGCCCTCAGATCACACCGGATCCCTTCATCTGGCCATAAATATCCCGGGGGTGAATTGAGCCGCAGGCTCAAGAGGGGGCTGGCCCCCTCCCCTAAAGGTAATCGGAACGCTGCAGCCCGTACTTGGCCATCTTCTCATTCAACGTCCGGCGCGGCAGGCATAGCTCATCCATCACCGATGCGATCGAGCCCTTGTGGCGACGCATCGTATTGTCGATCAGCATCCGCTCGAACGCCTCGACATATTCTTTCAGGGGCTTGCCCTCGGTGGTCATCACCGGCTGCATTTCCTCGTGATCCGACATCAACAGCGAAGCAATCGTACCCGACCCGCGCCGAGACTGCAGCACCGCGCGTTCTGCAATGTTGATCAACTGCCGTACATTCCCCGGCCACGGGGCCTGCAACAACTGCGCCGCCTCTTGCGCACTGACCTGCGGCGCATCACAGCCGTACTCCTCGGCAAACTGCTCGCTCAGGCGGGTGAACAAAGTCAGGATGTCCTCACCCCGCTGGCGCAGCGGAGGCATTGTGATCCGTAACGCCGCCAGCCGGTAGAACAGATCGGGGCGCAGTACGTCCTCGGACGTCTTGCCCGCCTCCTGCAGGTTCGAGATTGCAACGATCCGTGTCTCGGCCGGCGTCCCCTGTTCATTCATCACGCTCAGCAGACGGGCCTGTAACGTATCGCTCAGGGCTTCGACATCTTCCAGCACCAGTGTACCGCCCCGGGCCTCTTCAATGGCGGGCAGTTGCGTGTCCTCGGGCAACATCGGGCCGAACAGGCGCTTCGACAGCGCGTCCTCTTCCAGGGCCGCGCAAGAGACCAGAACAAACTTCTTCCCGGCCCGGCTGCCAACGGCGTGCAAGGCATGCGCCACCAGAGTCTTGCCTGTGCCTGTTTCACCATCGATCAGGACATGACCATCCGCCTGCCCCAGATCCAGAATGTCCTCGCGCAGACGCTCCATGACCGGGCTGGCCCCG
Organism: Ruegeria sp. CJ3; assembly: GCF_056536725.1. NCBI lineage: Bacteria > Pseudomonadati > Pseudomonadota > Alphaproteobacteria > Rhodobacterales > Roseobacteraceae > Ruegeria > Ruegeria sp. CJ3. The sequence continues at coordinate 469,110 of NZ_JBQFQE010000001.1, read as the reverse complement.
ATCAGCTTGTTCATGATCTGGGTGCCGCCGGACAATTCACGGCGCAAAGCACGGTTGTCCAGCGTCAAACGCCGCGCGTTGCTGGCGCGCTTTGCAAGCTCGGACATACGGTCGGGGTTGAACGGCTTCTCAAGGAAATCAAACGCCCCGACCCGCATCGCCTCAACCGCCATAGGCACATCGCCGTGGCCAGTGATCATAATGACAGGCAGAGTGCTGTCTGCGCCCATCAGCTTTTTCAGAAGCTGAATACCATCCATACCCGGCATCTTGATGTCCGAGATCACGATCCCCGGATAATCCGGCCCCAGCACCTTCAGCGCGTCCTCGGCGCTGGCGAAGGTCTCGGTGTCATATCCCGACAGGGCGAGCCATTGGCTGATCGACTGGCGCATGTCCTGTTCATCATCCACGATGGCGATTTTCATGGCCTGTGCCATAGTCATTCCCTTTATTCCGCGGCCTCAAGGCCGTCGCTGCCCAATATGGGCAATTGCATCTCAAACACCGCGCCGCCCTGTTGGCCGTTGCGCGCAGTCAGCCGTCCGCCATGGTCGTTCACGATCCCGGACGAGATGGCAAGCCCCAGACCAACCCCATCGCCCGGACGTTTGGTCGTGTAGAACGGTTCAAACAGGTTTTCGATATTCTCGATCCCGTGTCCGTTGTCGCGCACGGTCAGGATCGCGGTCTCACCCGCCGCCAGGATAATCTCTACATCCGGCTCATCGACAGATTTGGTAGCATCCAGTGCGTTGCGCAAGAGATTGACCATAACCTGTTCAATTCGCATCCGATCTCCCATCACTATAACAGGTTCTTCGGGCAAAATCTGAGTAATCTTTACATGACGTTGCCGCAACTGCGGCTCCATCATCGACAGGCTCGACGCCAGCGCCTCGCCCAGATTTACAGGCGAAAACGCATCCGCGCCCTTGCGCGCATAGGATTTCAGCTGGCGGGTGATCGCCCCCATGCGCTCGATCAGCCCGTCGATGCGGCCAAAGCTGGCCAGCGCCTCTTCGGGCCGGTTCCGACGCAGCAGCAGGCGCGCGCCCGCCAGATAGGTTTTCATCGCGGCCAGCGGCTGGTTCAGCTCATGGCTGACCGCTGCAGACATCTCACCCAGCGCAGCCAGCTTCGAGCTTTGGGCAAGGGTTTGCTCGGCAACTTCCAGCGTCTTTTCGACCCGTTCCCGCTCAGCAATTTCCCGCTGCAGCCTTGAGTTCAATGCGCGGAGCTCTGCCGACTCGCGCTGGAACAGGGTCATACGCGACGTCGCCCTGCGGCTGAGTGCATAGAAGGCCAGCGCCAGAAGAATCGCGAATCCCATGATTTCCAGCGCCAAAACACCGTTCACCCGTTCGCGGATCGACGAATAGGTCGTGAACGATGTCATCTGCCATCCCCGGAATGGAATGCGCGTCTCCATCCGCATCACAGCCTCGCCCTGCAGATAGGCGTCAGGCGGCAGCGCGTTCCAGTCGGTGGTCGCCCGGATGGCGCGCTGAATCGCGCCCTGTGGCGGCTGGCGCAGAACCGCGCCATCTTCGTCCAGCCCGCGCCAGCGCGGCTCGGTCGACAGGATGATTGTACCGGTGCTGTCCGTCACCATTACCGCGTCGGATATACCTGCCCAAGCACGCTCGAATTTCTGTAGATCAACCTCGACGACGATGACGCCGAGGATTTCGGAATTGGCCTCGATCCGCCGCGAATAGGTAAAACTGTATCCGCCTGCCTCGCGGGGAATAACCGAGAATATCGTGGCGTTGGACCGCATCGCGTCGATAAAATACGGCGAGCTGCGATGCCCCTCGCCCAGCCGGTTGCGGTTCGTTGCAGCGACCGTCAGCCCATCACCGTCCAGCAGCACAAGCGAAGCGGCGCCGATTTCCTCGACAAAGGAAATCAGACGCTGGGTCGACAGCGTATAGTCGCTGGATTGCAGCGCCGAGATGAGCGTGGGATCGCGGGCCAGCAATTGCGGCACGATCGAATTTCGGCGCAGCTCGCTCAGTAAGTTGCCCGAATACAGCGCCAGACGCAGTTCGGCCCGATTGCGGGTGGATTCGGTGAACCGGCTGGTCAGCAGGCTGTTTGTAACCCAGACCGTCGCAACAGCGGCCAGCAGCAGCGCAAACACGGCCAGCCGCAAGCGCCAGTCCATGGGTGCGCCACGAAATCGGCTGAGGAACCCGCCGCTGTGTGTCTGGTTTTCGGAACTCATGCGCAGACGCTACGCGTCCCGCCCGATGACCTCAAGTCACGCTGGCGCCAGCACCCCGGCCAATGCGCGGAAGAGCGCCGTCCCATCGGTGCCCCCATGGCCTGAATCCGCCGCCCGTTCGGGATGCGGCATCATACCTAACACGCGACGGTTGTGTGATAAAATGCCTGCAACATCATCGCGCGAACCGTTGGGATTGTCGGCATAGGTGAAGGCGATCCGGTCCTGATCCTTGAGCGCGGCGAGCGTCTCGTCATCGGCGAAGTAATTGCCGTCGTGATGGGCGATCGGGATGTCGATCACGTCCCCGGCATTGTAGCCTTCGGTAAAAGCGCTGTCGCTTGTTTCCACCTTCAGGCCCACGGTGCGGCAGATATATTTCAGCCCCGCATTACGCAGCAGCGCGCCCGGTAGGATTCCCGTCTCGGTCAGGACCTGAAAACCGTTGCAGATCCCGACGGCATAGCCGCCGCGCTCGGTATGGGCGGATAGCGCCTTGCAGATCGGCGACTGCGCGGCAATCGCACCGCAGCGCAGGTAATCGCCATAAGAAAACCCGCCCGGCACGCCGACGATGTCGACACCATCCGGCAGCGCGACATCCTTGTGCCAGACCATATCGACCGAGAACCCGGCCTGTTCAAATGCAACGGCAAGATCACGGTCACAGTTGGACCCGGGGAATACGATGACGGCTGCGCGCATGGCGGACCCTCCTACGAGCTAAAGTCGGTGATAACGGCAACACCCGGAGGCGTTGGATTGTCAAAGGCGGCAAGCTCGGCGCTTGCCTGGTTCAGTGTGATTTTTCGCGTCACAAGCGGGCTCAGATCGACACCGCCACCCGCAATCAGCGATAGCAGCGACGGATAGCGCCAGCTTGGCATCCCGCGCGTGCCGAATACGGAAAGCTGTCCGGAATATAGCGCATCCATCGGCAGCGACATGGTGGTGTGATCTCCCGCAGGCATCCCGATCTGGACCATACGGCCCAGCTTGCGCAGCGATTTCATCGCCGAGACCGTCGTGACCTCGATCCCCAGCGCCTCGATCGCCACATGCGCGCCGCCGCCGGTCAGGTCGCGGACGGCCTGAGGCGCATCGCAGGTGGCCGCGTTGACCACCGCGTCTGCCCCAAGGCTTTTGGCATAGGCCAGCTTGTCATCGGCAATATCCACGACAACAACCCGCGCACCAAGAGCCTTGCCCAGCAGCAAGGTCGAGATGCCGACACCGCCGCCGCCGAACACCGCCAGCCATTCTCCGCCCTGCACCTGCGCCCGCCCGACCAGAGCCTGCCACGCCGTCGTCACCCGGCATCCCAAAGCCGCGGCGATTTCCGGGGCCAGAGTATCGGGCAGAGCGGTCAGGTTCGCATCCGCATGGGCAACTGCAATGAACTCGGCAAAGGCACCGTCGCAGGTGAAGCCCGGCACCACCTGATCGGCGCAGATGGTCTGATGCCCCTGCGCGCAATCCGGGCAATGACCGCAGGCCAGAATAAACGGAGCGATCACCCGGTCTCCGACCCGCCAGCGTCTGACGCGGCTGCCAACGGCTACCACTTCGCCGCAATATTCATGGCCGGGTGTCATGGGCAGAACCACGTCCGGGTCCGAACCGGACCATGCGTGCCAGTCTGATCGGCATACTCCGCACGCCAGAACCCGGACGACGACGCCGTCCTCTGCCGGTTCCGGATCGGGAATGGTCGCCACCTCAAGTGGCTGACGATAGGTGATCAGACGTGCAGCCCGCATCAAACTCAGACCAGTTCGATCTCGTAGCGTTCGATGACAGTGTTTGCCAGCAGCTTTTCACACATCGCGGTCACGTCGGCCTCGGTCGCGCCGTCGGCCAGTTCCAGATCAATCACCTTGCCCTGGCGCACGCCTTCAACCTGATCGAACCCCATCGCACCCAACGCGTGACGCACCGCCTCGCCCTGCGGATCCAGAACCCCGTTCTTGAGCATCACATGCACACGTGCCTTCATGGTCGAAAACTCCAGTCATGGACCGCCTGCGGCCCGTTTCGTTGCGCGCGGGATACCCCGCTTGCGCGTGTCGGACAACCCCGCCGGGCAGCGGCAAGGTCAGTTGATCAGCGTCGGCTTGGTCACATTGCTTTTGGGCAGAACGCCAAGCCGGCGGGCGACCTCGGAATAGGCGTCGGTCAGACTGCCCAGATCGCGGCGGAACACGTCCTTGTCCAGCTTCTGGCCAGTTTCGATATCCCACAGGCGGCAGCTGTCGGGGCTGATTTCGTCGGCCACGATCAGGCGCTGATAGTCGCCGTCGAAAACACGGCCGATCTCGATCTTGAAATCGACCAGACGGATGCCGACAGCCAGCATCACGCCGCTCATGAAATCATTGACGCGCAGCGCAAGGCTGAGGATATCGTCCATGTCCTGCTGGCTGGCCCAGCCAAAGGCCGCGATGTGTTCCTCAGTCACCAGCGGGTCACCCAGAGCGTCGTCCTTGTAGCAGTATTCGACGATCGGGCGCGGCAGTTGCGTGCCTTCGGCAATGCCCAGACGTTTCGACATCGACCCGGCGGCATAGTTGCGCACGATCACTTCCAGCGGCACGATCTCGCAGTTGCGGACCAGTTGCTCGCGCATGTTCAGGCGGCGGATGAAGTGGTTCGGGACGCCGATCTGGGTCAGGCCGTTCATGAAGAACTCGCTCAGGCGGTTGTTGAGCACGCCCTTGCCGTCGATCACGTCTTTCTTCTCGGCGTTGAACGCGGTGGCGTCATCCTTGAAATACTGCACGATGGTGCCCGGCTCAGGGCCTTCATACAGAATCTTGGCCTTACCTTCGTAAATCTTCTTGCGACGCGCCATGAGCGACCCTTCCAGACTGGCGAAAGGGAATGAGTCCCTTCACGTTGGCGCCCTCATAGTGCAAGCCCCGCCTTCCCGCAAGTTCAGCGACCCCAAGCCGCAGGCGCAGCGCAAATACCTTGCACCCGGCGCGTGCTATGGTCATACCATCAGGAAAAGAATGACTATCCAAGGGGTCTGTGACCGATGACCACATTTGACGAACGTGAAGCCGCGTTTGAAAGCAAATTTGCCCATGACGAAAAGATGCAGTTCATCGCACGTATGCGCCGCAACCGTTTCATGGCCGTCTGGGCCTCGGCGCTGAAAGGCGAAACCGTGGAACAGGCGCGGCGATACGGCAAGCAACTGATCCATACCGATCTGCAGAATGTCAGCGAGGACGATGTGGTCGAGGCGGTCAAAAGCTATCTTGGCGACCTGGCCGACGAGGCCAAGATCCGCGAAAAAATGACAGAATTGCTGACCGAAGCCAAAGAGCAGGTCATGGCAGAGGCCGAAGAATAACGGCCCAACGGTCAGCCTCATGATCTTCATGAGTTTTATGAGTTTGATTTGACGTCCCGGTCATGAGACACGGGGCGTCTCATATTTTTTCGGGCTTCGGCCCTTATTTTGGAATACCCCAATGACAAATGCGCTCAGCAAGCTTCTGGAAACCGTCGATGTCATCCTTGCGGATGGCGCGACCGGGACCAACCTGTTCAACATGGGCCTGCAATCGGGGGATGCGCCCGAATTGTGGAATTTCGATGCGCCGGACAAGATTCGCGCATTGTATCAGGGCTCGGTCGAGGCCGGCAGCGATCTGTTTCTGACCAACACCTTCGGCGGCACCGCCGCGCGGCTGAAACTGCATGACGCACAGAATCGCGTGGCCGAGTTGAACCGCATCGGGGCCGAGTTGGGTCGTGAGGTCGCTGACAAAGCGGGCCGCACGGTCGTCGTGGCCGGTTCGGTTGGTCCGACCGGTGAGATCATGGAGCCGGTCGGCAGCCTGTCGCATTCCGAAGCCGTCGAGATGTTCCACGAACAGGCCGACGCCTTGAAAGCGGGCGGTGCCGATGTGCTGTGGCTTGAAACCATCAGCGCACCCGAGGAATTCCGCGCCGCGGCCGAGGCCTTTGCGTTGGCCGATATGCCCTGGTGTGGCACCATGAGCTTTGACACCGCCGGGCGCACCATGATGGGTGTGACCTCAGCTGATCTGGCGATGATCGTGGAAACTCTGCCGAACCCGCCCGTTGCCTTCGGGGCCAATTGCGGAACCGGGGCCTCGGATATCCTGCGCACGGTTCTGGGGTTCGCTGCGCAAGGCACCGAACGCCCGCTGATTTCCAAGGGCAATGCCGGTATCCCGAAATATGTTGATGGTCATATCCATTATGACGGCACACCCGAACTGATGGGGCAGTATGCCGCCATGGCCCGCGATGCGGGTGCGACCATCATCGGCGGCTGCTGCGGCACGATGCCAGCGCATCTGCGCGAGATGCGCAAGGCGCTGGACACACGAGCCCGGGGCAACCGCCCGACACTGGATGAGATCACGCTGGCGCTTGGCCCCTTCTCTTCGGCCTCGGACGGCACCGGAGACGAGGCCGTGCCCGAGCGGCGCACGCGCCGTCGTCGCCGGGCTTGAGGTGACGATCAGCGCCCCTCGAACTTCGCGGGGCGCTTTTCCAGAAAGGCCACGACGCCTTCGGCAAAATCGTGTGTGCGGCCGCATTCCCCCTGCAAGTGTGCTTCGGCCACCAGTTGTTGCGGCAAGGTCCGGTCATACGTCCCCCGAATGGCCTGTTTGATGGCACGGAAGCCAGCGGTTGGGCCATTGGCCAGATATGCCGCGCGTTTGCGCCAATGCGCGTCGAACTGATCATCCGCAACCGCTTCCCAGATCAGACCCCATTCATCAGCCTGCCGCGCACTGATCTTGTCGGCAAACAGCGCCGCGCCCATCGCCTTGGCAAATCCCATCTGGCGCGGCATGAACCATGTCCCCCCGGCATCGGGCAAAAGCCCGATCCGCGCGAAGGCCTGCAGGAAGTAGGCGCTTTCGGTTGCAATCACCACATCCGCGCAGAGCGCCAGATTCGCCCCTGCCCCTGCTGCTGGTCCGTTGACGGCCGCGATGGTCGGAACCGGGCAGTCATAGACCGCCTCGAGCATCGGTTCATATTCATCCCGCAGCGCACGTTCTAGATCGATGGACCCCGTACTCGACGCATCCCCCAGATCCTGACCCGAGCAGAATGCAGGCCCCGCACCGGTCAGCACAATCGCCCGGGCCTGCCGGGCGGCGTCTTTCATGGCATAGGTAACCTCGGCCCGCATCTGCGTGGTCAGCGCGTTCATCTTGTCGGGTCGGTTTAGCATCAGAACCGCCAGACCATCCGCAATCTCAAGTTGGACCGCTTCGTATTCCATTGAAAAACCTCACCAGTGCCGCGTTTCGCAGAACCCTGACGCAATTGTGAGGGAAGGAAAAGAAGAACCGCGCGTCAGTCTTCCAGAATTCGGCGCAGGCGCTCCTGTTCTTCATCGCTGAGTGTGTCGGTATGCCCTGCCGGGTGCGGTTGCGACCGCTTGCGCAGGAAGTTCCAGCCCATTGCAGCCGCGATCAGCAACATGATCGGGCCAGCCAGCCACAACATCAGGTTCGCTCCGGTCGTGGTGGGTTTCAGCAGGACGTATTCGCCATAGCGGTCAACGATGAATTCGACCGCTTCCCTGTCGGAATCCCCGGCCACCAGCCGTTCGCGCAGCAATATCCGCAGATCGCGCGCAAGTTCAGCGTTGCTTTCATCAATGCTCTCGTTGCGGCAGACCAGACAGCGCAGGCCGGTGCTGATCTCTCGCGCGCGCGCTTCCAGCGCCGGGTCGTCCAGCACCTCGTCAGGCTGCACCGCCATCAGCGGGCTTGCCAGCAACATCAGGATAATAACAAGGCGTTTCATTCTGCAGGCACCCCGCCAGCCGGTGTCTTACGTGCGCCTGCTGCCACCCGGAACCGGCGGTCCGACAGGCTGAGCAGGCCACCCAGCGACATCAGGATACAGCCGCCCCAGATCCAGTTGGCCAGAGGTTTGATATAGGTGCGCATCACCCAACCACCGTCAGCCTGCTGATCTCCGATCACCACGTAAAGATCTCGCAGCAAGCGGTAGTCAATCGCCGCCTCGGTCGTGGGCATCCGCGCCACCGGGTAATCGCGTTTCTCGGGGTGCAGCGTGGTGATCTGTCGCCCGTTCTTTTCAACCGCGACATCTGCGGTTGTCGAGAAATAGTTCGGCCCCTGAACACGCCGCACATCCTGCAAGGTCAGCGTGAACTGCCCTACTTCAAACGGCTGGCCCGGCTGTGCCACGCGGATATCCTCGACCTCCCACGCGGTCAGGCCAGCGATGGCGAACATCGTGACGCCCAACCCGGTATGAGCCACAGCCTTACCCCAATCGGCACCCGGCAACCGGAACAACCGCGACAGATTTCCCTTTCGGCCCGTACGACTCCAAAGGTCGATAACTGCACCAAAGGTAATCCATGCCCCCAGGAACAGACCAATCGGCCCCAGCGCGCTGCGCCCCGTCTGCAGAACCCAGACCAGTATCGCCAGCGCCACAGCCAAAACAAAGGCATAACGCAGCGACCATGCGACCTTGCCCAGTCTGCCTCGTTTCCATGGCAACATTGATCCCAGCGGTAGCACGATCCCCAACACCACCATGAAGGGCGTAAAGGCAGCGTTAAAGAACGGCGCCCCGACCGAGAGCTTTCGATCAAAGGCCATCTCGGCCACCATCGGCCAGAGCGTACCGAAGAACACCACAAAGCAACTGACCGCCAGCAGAATATTGTTCAGAACCAGCGCACTTTCACGGCTGACCATGCCAAAGACACCCTTTGCCTCCATCGCCTGCGCGCGCGCGGCAAACAGGGTCAAAGCACCCCCGATGAAGATCACCAGAATGAACAGGATAAAGACCCCGCGTTCAGGATCATTGGCAAAGGCATGGACCGAGGTGAGCAGGCCCGAGCGCACAATGAAGGTCCCAATCAGCGAGAACCCGAAGGCGATGATGGCCAACAGGATGGTCCAGCTTTTCAGGGCTTCCCGCTTTTCAACCACAATGGCCGAATGCAATAGCGCAGCGGCCAGCAGCCATGGCATGAAGCTGGCATTCTCAACCGGGTCCCAGAACCAGAACCCGCCCCAGCCCAGCTCATAATAGGCCCACCAGGAACCCAGAGCGATGCCGATGGTCAGGAATATCCACGCCGCCAGCGTCCAGGGCCGGACCCAGCGCCCCCACGCGGCATCCACACGACCCTCGATCAGGGCCGCAACGGCAAAGCTGAACGCCATGCTCAGGCCCACATAGCCCAGATACAGGAACGGCGGATGGAAAGCCAAGCCGGGGTCCTGCAGGAGCGGGTTGAGGTCACGCCCGTCGAACGGAGGCACCGGCAACCGGTCAAACGGGTTGGACGTGAACAGGATAAAGGCGAAAAACGCGACCGCGATGGCGGCCTGCACCGACAGCACGCGGGCTTTCAGCGTGGGCGGAAGACCGGCCCCGAACATCGCCGCCATCGCACCAAAGATGGTCACGATCAAGACCCACAGCAGCATCGAGCCTTCGTGGTTCCCCCACGTCCCACTGATCTTATACAACATCGGCTTGGCCGAATGGCTGTTCTCAACCACGATCCGCAACGAGAAGTCGGACGCCATGAACGCCCAGACCAGCGCGCCGAATGAAAACGCCGTCAGCAGAAACTGCGTGATGGCGGCGGGTTCGGCAAAACCCATCCACCCGGTCCATCGTTTTGCAGCCCCCACAAGCGGCACCACCGTCTGAACGATGGCAACCAGAAAGGCTAGGATCAGTGCGAAATGGCCAAGCTCTGTAATCATGGGCCGCTTATACTGCGGCAGCCGGGCATGTGCCATTAACATTCGTCAAGGATCTTCGCACATAGTGTCGCGCCTCAACCGGCGCGCAGCTGTTTCCACCGATCCAGTGCCGGGTTTTGATCCGTCTCAGCCATGTCGGGGCTTTTACGGTCCATCACGTCCAGCGTTTCGAGATTGGCCAGAACCTCAGGCACATGGCGCAAGGTTCCCCTGATCTCCCGTTGAAAATCCTGTGCCTTGGCCTGATGGCGTGCGCCAAAATAGAATGAGACAATCACGCCCAGAAGCCACCACAGCGGCTCGGGCACAAGCGCCACACCCTGCATCCGTTCTGCAAACCAGACCGGATCGACCATGGCCGCAACAAACAACCCCAACGTACCCAGCGCCAAAGCCGGACGCGGCAGTCGGTTCAGCCCGTCCATGAACCGGTCAAAGACACCTTGCTCCGGGCCCTGAAACTCGGCCCCGAACTGTGCCATTGCAGCAGCGCGCAGGGTCAGGGCCCGCTCTGCCCCGCTCTCGGCATTTTCGCGAAAAACTTCGGTCGTCTCGCGCACCACATTTCGACCACCCCCAAACAACAGACCAAGAATTCCCGAAATCAATCCCATTGCGAAACCCTCTTCTGAAACTCTGGATCATCAAGGTGATAGACGGGCGACAAGAATTCCTCGGCGCGCCGGATCCAGCCCCCCTTGCCGCCGCCTCGGGTGCGAGCATATTTCCGTAAGCTCGGTCTGCGGTCTGCCAATCGAAAATAGTAGTTCCGCCGCGCGACGCCATATGCGTCCCGCAATGCACCCGGCTCGGGCTCGGCTGCATCCCGACTGGATCGGGCGGTCCGCGGACCAATCACGCCATCAACGACCAAATCATACCCCATCTGACACAGCAGGGCCTGCAGAATGCACACAGCCTGCGCACCCGCATTCACATACATATCGAAAACCGACGCCCGCAGCGCTTCGGGCAAAAACGCGATGCGCGGCTTTTCAAAATAATGCTCCAGAAATATCTCAATCGCCTGCACCCGGCTCAGCGCCCGCACATCCTTGCGCGTCACGGTACCATCACGGTCCAGATCCAGCCCCAACCGCCGCATGGTGTGGATCGTCACCCCATATTTCGTCGCCCCGCCTGGATCGTCCGGGTCGTCCACAAACCCACCCTCCCGCGCTACGATCCCTTCCGCAATCTGCCGAACCGTCTGCATCACACCATCCCTTGCTCAGATGGCACAAACGGTCAGACAAAGACATTAACACCCCGCCAAAGCAAAGGGCGCTGCCCGCCTTCCACGCGCAACGCCGCTCTTCTTCTGTTCAAAAATACTTCCGCCGGAGGCATGCAGCAAAGCTGCATTCAACTATCGCCAGCCTCCTGGTAAACACCCTGCTCCTTCAACGCGTCCACCACCTCTTTCGGCATGTAAGTTTCGTCGTGTTTCGCAAGAATTTCAGTGGCTTCAAAGACACCGTTCACATAACTTCCGGTCCCGACCATGCCCTGGTTTTCCGAGAACAGATCAGGCAGCACACCAGTGAACGCCACCGGCACACTCTCACCCCCGTCGGTCACGACGAAATGCACCGTCTCGCCCTGACCTCGGATGATCGAGCCCTCTTCGACCAGCCCGCCGATCCGAAAGACTTCGGTTGGTTTGGGCGGCTCGGCGATCACCTGACTGGGCGACCGGAAGAAGTTGATACCGTCGCGCATTGCATAACCGATCAGCCCTGTGGCCAGAACCAAAGCCACGGCAGCCAACAGAATGACCTGAACGCGACGTCGTTTCTTGAGCGTTTTCATAGCGTCCTCATGGGAACAGAGGGGCCATCATCAGCCCCGTGGTTTCATCTTCACCTAACATCAGGTTAGCGTTCTGCAAGGCCTGCCCGCTGCTGCCCTTCGTCAGATTATCCAGTGCCGCCGCCACAATGGCCCGACGTTCAATCCGATCCCCGGTCACACCGATATGGCAGAAGTTCGAGCCGCGCACATGATGGGTCGAGGGTGTTTCGCCAAACGGCAACATCTCAATGAAAGGCTCGGCCTCATAGGCACTGCACAGCGTTTCATAAACGCTCTGCGGGTCGCCTTTCACATAGGACGTCGCCAGAATCCCCCGGTTGGCGGGGATCAGATGCGGCGTGAACTGAACATGCACGGTGCGGCCCGCAAGTTCCGAGAATTCCTGATCGAACTCGCCCAGATGCCGGTGGGTGCCACCAACGGCATAGGCGTTGGTCCCCTCACTCAGTTCGGCGTGCAGCAGATTTTCCTTCAAAGCCCGCCCCGCACCCGAGACTGCGCATTTCAGGTCCAGAATGATGTCATCCAGATCAATCGCACCCGCCGCGATCAGCGGCCGTAGCACATATTGCCCGGTCGCCGCATTGCACCCGGTCCCCGCGACCAGCCGCGCGGCACGGATGTCGTCACGGTAGAATTCGGTCAGGCCATACACCGCCTCTTGCTGATGGGTCAGCGCGGCATGCGGATTGCCATACCACTTCTCATACGCGGCACCGTCACGCAGCCGGAAATCTGCCGACAGATCCACGATCTTCAGGGATTTCGGCAACTCCCGGATGACCTCCTGACTAGTCTTATGCGGCAAGGCGCAAAAACACAGGTCGATCTGAGAAAAGTCGATCTCGGATATCTTACACAGAACGGGCAGATCCATGTGACGCAGATGCGGAAACACCTGCGCCATGGTTTGCCCGGCCTTCCGCTCGGCGGCCAGAGCGACAATTTCCATATTCGGATGCCCGGCAATTAACCGCACCAGTTCAGCGCCGGTATAACCAGAAGCACCCAGAATTGCGATCTTATGGGTCATGTCAGACCTCTTTCGTTCATATGTCACATGGGTCAACCGCCAATGCGACGGTCAACGAAGTAAGGAATTGGAAAGGTGCCGTCCTTGACCTAGGTCAGGCGGCCTCAAAGGCGATTTTTCGTCGCAAGAACTGGGTCGCGCGATCGCTGACAACGCCGGGCTTGCCGGTGGTCAGGAACCCGCCCTCACCTTCGCCCAGCATATTGGGGTGACGATCCAGATAATCCGCAAGACTGGCGGCCACCAGATCACCCTGGCTGTAAACCTTTACATCCGAGCCCAGAGCCGTCTGGAATGCCTCGGCCATCAAAGGGTAATGAGTGCAGCCCAGAATCGCAGCCTGAGGCTCCGGCATCTTGCGCCGAAGCGCGTCGACATGGCTGCGCACCAGCGCCTCGGCCAGAATCATGTCGCCGTCCTCGATGGCATCAACCACGCCACCACAGGCCTGCGCCTCAACATCGACTCCGATGGCGCGGAAGGCCAGTTCCCGCTGGAACGCACGGCTTGAGACGGTAGCGGGCGTAGCGAACAGCGCCACGTGCTGAACCTCAACCTCGCGCGGAGGAGAGTTGTCGCCCCATTGCCGCTCGGTCAGCGCCTCGATCAGAGGTACGAAAACGCCCAGCACGCGCTTGCCGCTGGGTACGCCCGCCTCCTGCATCCGGCGCAGGGCGGCAGCGCTGGCGGTGTTGCAGGCCAGAATCACCAGGTTGCAGCCCCGCGACCACAGATCGCCGACCGCCTGACAGGTCAGATCATAGATGTCGTCCGGGTCACGCACCCCATAAGGCGCGTGTGCATTGTCCGCGTAATACAGAAAATCCACATCCGGCAAACGTTTTTGCGCGGCGTTCAGGACGGTCAGGCCGCCCAATCCCGAATCAAAGATACCTACTGCCATTTGACCCTTCAGGCGCGATGCCGTTCCTCAAATTCATAGCCATAGTCATAAGACTTCAGTGGCTTCGGGGACAGCTCATACGTCGCTTTGCGCAGGAAATCCATCATCTTGCGCGTATCCTTGCCCAACGGGTCCAGAATGTCGCGCCCGATGGGATCGCCAATGACCACTTTTACCGGCGTATCGACGCGCTTTTTGAACTCTTTGATCAGCAAGCCCATCCGCAGAGTGTTGTGCAAATGGCTGGCGATCTGAAACAGGCGCGAGGTATGCCCGTCAAAGAAAACCGGCACCACGGTCGCGTTCGATTTCGCCACCATCCGCGCGGTGAACCCGCGCCAGCCGGGGTCCATCGGGTGTGCAAAAGGTTTGACTGCGGTACTAACCGTCCCGCCCGGGAAAATCCCGATCGCACCGCCATCGCCAAGATAGTTCAGCGCCGTCTTGCGGGTTTCGAGGTTCAGCTTCATGGCCTCCCTCGTGCCGTCGAACGAGATCGGCAGAACGATCCGATTCAGGTCTTCGGCCTTGCGAAACACGTGATTTGCCAAAATGCGAAAATCACCGCGCGTCTGCGACAGGATATGGCCCATCATCAGCCCGTCCAGAATGCCATACGGGTGGTTCGCAATCAGGATCAGCGGCCCATCGGCGGGGATGTTCGACAGCGCGCCACCAACGACCTCCAGCGACAGCCCATAGCGTTCCACCATGACGGACCAGAAATCGCGCCCCTGCGCCACCTCCTGCTCGTAGCCGTCCGCGCGGCGGATCAGGCGCAGGCGGCCCGTCGTGTTCTCCATCAGCTTGATCACCATCCGCCCGCCCCGCGTTTCCGCGGAATGGGCGTACGAGATGTCACGGGCGACATGATGGCGCGAGGGCATCGGTTCCTCCGGTTGGCTGCCGTCTAAATAAGGCCGGGGACCCATTTTGCAAAGTTTGCGTGACAGGCTTGTGAAGCTTCACTCTGCCGCAGCGCGCAACTCCGGTCCGCCGTCGCGGATGACGGCCAGCAGTTCCTCGCGCCGTTTCGCAGCCTTGGCCTCGTTGGCCACCAGAACCGGACCAAAGCCCCGAATGTCCAAAGGCAGCGCCGCAAGGGCCGCAATCGCATCGCGAGTGTCCGCCGTCAGCTGGGGCAGAACCTCTTTCATGTCCTTCTCATACTGACGGATCAGCCCGCGCTCCATCTTGCGCTCTGCCGTGTAGCCGAACACATCCAGGGGGGTGCCCCGCAGAACCTTGAGCTTTGCCATCAGCTTCAATGGTCCCAGAAACCATTCGCCAAATGCCTTCTTGGTCGGACGGCCATTCGCGCCCTTCGTGCCCAGAACCGGTGGCGCAAGGTAGAAGGTCATCTTGAAATCGCCGTCAAACTCGGCCGAGACCTTGTCGCGGCTGTCCAACAGCAGCCGCGCGACCTCATATTCATCCTTGTAGGACAACAGCTTATGATAGCCTTTCGCCACCGCCTCCTTGACCGCCGGATCCTCGATGGGTTCGACCAGTTTCAGATAACGCTTGGCCAGCCGCTTGCTTTGATAAGCGGTCAGGTGGTTGGCGCGGAAGTCGATGGTCTGTTCCGGCGTCCGGGGCATCTCGGTGACGCCGGGGGCAAGGATCTTGTCGACCTCGCGCGGATACAGCACCGCCCACCGACCGATGGCAAAGGCGCGCTTGTTGCGCTCAATCGCGGTGCCGTTCAGTTCGATGGCCTGCATCAGAGCCTCATGGCTGACCGGTACCAGCCCGCGTTGCCACGCAGCCCCAAAGACCATCATGTTGGAATAGATCGAATCTCCCATCACCGCGCGTGCCAGATCAGAGGCATCGAACAGATCGACACCCTCCTTAAGCCGCGCCCGCAGCGCCAGTTCAAGCTGATCGCTGGGAATCTGGAAATCGGTATCGCGGGTGAAATCACCGGTGATGATCTCGTGGCTGTTAACCACCGCCCCGGTCTGACCGCCCTGCGTCAGCCCCAGGGTCTTCGCCCCCGCCGACACAACCAGATCACCGCCGATCAGGGCATGAGCTTCGCCCGTGGCGACCCGGATCGCGCTGATGTCCTCGGGTCGGTTGGCCAGGCGGCAATGGATGTGGACCGCGCCGCCCTTCTGGGCCAGCCCTGCCATCTCCATCATACCGGCGCCCTTGCCGTCGATCTGCGCCGCCTGTGCCAGAATCGCACCGATGGTGACAACGCCGGTGCCGCCGACGCCGGTGATGACCACGTTATGCGTACCGTTGATCTGCGGCAGGTCAGGGTCCGGCAGGTCGGGCAGTTCGATATCGGTGGTAGCCTCTTTGCGCAGCTTCGCGCCCTCAAGCGTGATGAAGGACGGGCAGAACCCGTTCACACAGGAATAATCCTTGTTGCAGCTTGACTGGTCGATGGCGCGTTTGCGGCCCAGTTCAGTCTCTTTTGGCACGATTGAGACGCAGTTCGACTGCACCCCGCAATCGCCGCAGCCCTCGCAGACATCCGTATTGATGAACACCCGCTTGTCGGGGTCCGGGAACAGCCCCCGCTTGCGCCGCCGACGCTTTTCCGCAGCACAAGTCTGGACGTAAACGATGACCGATACGCCCTTGATCTCGCGAAACTTCTCTTGCACGCGCATCAGCTCGGCGCGTTCGTGAGTTTCCACGCCAGACGGCAGAGCCTTGAAGTTCACATCTTCCTTTTCGTCATAGACGACGGCCACGTCCTTGACGCCCATCGCCTTGACCTCGTCGACGATGCGTTCCGCCGTCAGACCGCCTTCGTTGTCCTGCCCGCCGGTCATGGCGACCGCATCATTAAACAGTATCTTGAAGGTGATATTCGTCCCCGCCGCCAGCGCCGCGCGGATCGCCTGCGCGCCCGAGTGGTTATACGTCCCGTCGCCGAGGTTCTGGAACACATGCTCGGTGGTCGAAAACGGAGCTTCGCCGACCCAGTTCACGCCTTCGCCGCCCATCTGGGTGAAGCCTGTGGTCTCGCGGTCCATCCACTGAACCATGTAGTGACAGCCGATCCCGGCATAGGCCCGGCTGCCATCAGGCAAACGGGTCGAGCTGTTATGCGGGCAGCCCGAGCAGAAATACGGCAGGCGCGCCGCGATTTCCTGCGCGTTGTCAGCCCGGCGCGCATCAGACAGCTTGGTCAGACCGGCGCGGATGCCATCGGTCTCACGACCCTCTTCGATCATGATCTCGCCCAGCTTTTCCGCAATCATGATCGGGTCCAGCGCGCCACGGGTCGGGAACAGCTCCTCGCGGTGCAGCGTGCCCGCGCCGCCCTTGTACCAGCCATAGACACGGCGACCGCGACGGTCGTCAAAGATCGCCTCTTTGACCTGCACCTCTATCAGCTTGCGCTTTTCCTCGACGATGATGATCAGGTCCAGCCCTTCAGCCCAGTCGTGGAAGCCTTTCATATCCAAAGGAAATGTCTGACCGATCTTGTAGGTCGTGATGCCCAGCCGCTCGGCCTCGTCAGCGTCGATATTCAGCAGCGACATGGCGTGCGTCAGGTCCAGCCAGTTCTTGCCCGCCGCCGCGATGCCGATCTTTGCACCGGGCTTGCCCCAGACCCGCTTGTCCAGCTTGTTGGCGTGCGAGAAAACCTCGGCGGCAAAACGTTTATGGTCGATAACACGCGCTTCCTGCAGGTGCGGCGTGTCCCCCAGACGGATGTTCAACCCGCCTTCGGGCATGTCGAACTGAGGCATCACCAGTTGCATCCGGTCCGGGCGACCATCCACGACGGATGTGACCTCGATCGTGTCCTTCATCGTCTTCAACCCGACCCAGACACCCGCAAATCGGCTCAGCGCGAAGCCGTAGATGCCGTAGTCGAGAATTTCCTGCACACCCGCCGGGCTGACCACCGGCATATACATATCGACCAGAGACCACTCGGACTGGTGCAGTACGGTCGAGCTTTCGCCGGTATGATCATCGCCCAAAGCCATCAACACACCGCCATGCTGCGCCGTTCCTGCCATGTTGGCGTGGCGCATCACGTCGCCCGAGCGATCCACACCCGGGCCCTTGCCGTACCACAGGCCAAACACGCCGTCGAACTTGCCATCGCCGCGCAGCCCGGCCTGCTGACTGCCCCACAGCGCGGTCGCAGCCAAATCTTCATTCAGACCGTACTGAAAAGTGACATCGCTCTCGGTCAGTTGCTTTTCAGCCCGCGACATCTGCAGATCGACCGCCCCCAGCGGCGAACCGCGATATCCTGTCACCAGACCCGCCGTGTTCAGACCCGCCGCAGTATCGCGCGCCTTCTGAATCATCATCAGGCGCACCAGCGCCTGCGTGCCGTTCAGCAGAACGGGACTTTTGGACAGATCGAACCGGTCATTCAGTGATATTTTTGGCTGACTCATCGGACGTCTCCCATCGTCGGATTAGTGTGCTGTATTGAGGTGCATTTTAGGTCATGATTGCTGACCTGTATAGCAGATTTCTTTTTCTCCCGTAACGATTTCCTCGTTTGAATGTGGAATTTGTTACGTGTTTCATATAGGTCAGCCGAAGGATAACGAAAGTTGCGACGATGGATTGGGACAAGCTCAGAATATTTCACGCGGTCGCAGATGCGGGCAGCCTCACACATGCTGGGGATAAGCTGAACCTGTCTCAATCTGCCGTGAGCCGACAGATACGTGCGCTCGAAGAATCACTGGATGCGACGCTGTTTCACCGCCACGCCCGGGGGCTGATTCTCACCGAGCAGGGAGAGTTGCTGTTCGACGCCACCTCGGCCATGTCCAAACGTCTGGACGCCGCCGCGGCCCGCATCCGCGACAGCGAGGATGAGGTCTTTGGCGTCCTGCGTGTAACTACAACCTTTGGCTTCGGCACACTCTGGCTGGCTCCGCGCCTGCCGAAACTCTATGAGCGATATCCAGACCTCAACATCGATCTTATGCTCGAGGAGCGGGTTTTGGACCTGCCCATGCGCGAAGCCGACGTCGCCATCCGCATGAAAGAGCCCAGCCAGGCGGATCTGGTGCGCAAGCGGTTGATGACGGTGCAGATGCTGCTCTATGCGACCCGCAGTTATCTCGATAGTCATGGCGGGGTTCCGTCCAAGCTGGAGGACATCTCGAAACACAGGCTGATCTGCCAGACGCCTTCGGCCCCCCAGGTTGGCGCCAGTGCGTCGATGGTCCGCCATCTGATGACGTATAATCCCGGCTCGCTGATGACGGTGAACAATTATTTCGGCGTTTTACAGGGCGTACTTCACGATCTCGGCATCGGCGTTCTGCCCGACTACGTGACCGAGGACTTTCCGGATCTGGTGCCTGTTCTGTCAGATATCGAAAGCGCGGATGTCCCGGTTTACCTCGCCTATCCCGAAGAATTGCGTCATTCCAAACGGATAGCGGCTTTCCGTGACTTTGTTCAGGATGAGATCATCGCCCATCGCAAGCAGCTGCGGCAGCTGGGCAAGCTCTAGCTATGCACGGGTGGCATAGCGGACATGACGCCAGCGCCCCCTAATAAACCTTGATCGTTCACAAACCGATCCCTAAATGAGCACTCGAAGGCGGTGATGCTGAAACGCTCATCATCTTCATACCTCCCTGTTGGACTATGGCCGAGCTTAGTGCTCGGCCTTTTTTTTGGCCCTGCGGTTGCGTTAACCCGTCGAAAGCTCTGGGAAAAATGCGCGCATCGGCATATGATCCCGAAAAAATGATACAAACTTCGTTTCCGAGGGCAAATCCATGTTCCAACCACTCCGCCTTTTGCTGGCGCTGGTCACCGCTCTTATTCTGGCGGCCCCACTCCATGCGCAGGATGCAGGCACTGCAGCCGTCAGCATCCCCGAAGACCTGACGCCCGAACAGGTCGATGACCTTGTCGCCCGCATGTCCGACGATCAGGTCCGCGCGATCCTGTTGGAGCGCCTTGACGCCGTGGCGGAAGAACAGGCCGCAGCCAAGGAAGGGGTCGAGGACCCGCTGACTGAAATCGGCGAAATCTGGGCCGAGATGGTTTCGTCCTGGACCCATGTTCTGACGACGCTTCCCAATATCGTCACCGCGCAGATCACGGCATTCAGCAATTTCTCGGAAAAACTTGGCACCACCGGCGTGTATACGCTTTTTGGTTTGGTTCTTTCAGTACTTCTCGTGGGCCTTGCCGCAGAAAAACTGTTCATTTTCCTGACCCGCCGCTGGCACGAAGCAACTGAGGTTGGTGACGAGGCTGACCTGAGGGGAGCCATCCGCTATCTCTTCCGCCGCTTCTGCCGCGAAATTGCCGGTTTGATCGTGTTCTATGTCCTGGTCCGAGCTGTGGGGCGTGGTCTGCTGACGCCCGAGCAAATGACTTACGCGGCACCTTTTGTATTCTTCCTGATCTGGATTCCACGGCTGGGCGCTGCAGCGTCTCGCTTTGTACTTGCGCCGCAAAAGCCGAAATACCGTCTGGTTAATATCGATGACCACTGGGCCAAGTACCTGCACCGCAACCTGATCGGTTTGCTAATCCTGATCGGGTTCACGATGTTTGTCCTGCGGTTCAACGCGCTCAACGGAATTACGCCCAACGACACCCGTATAGCCTTCTGGCTGAACGCCTCAATCCACGTCTATATCGGCGTCATAGCCTGGACTGCGCGCGAGGGCCTGTCTCAGATGATGCTGGGCACCGACCCCGATCACACCAATTTCGACAAAGAGGTGTCCCGCTATTATCCCTATTTTGCCATTGGCGTTTCTGTTGCGACGTGGTTGTTGGTTGAATTCCTGGTGGCGCAACGTGATCCGGCGGTCATGCGTGCCCTGGGAACTGGCGCGCATTTCACAACAATGTTCTGGCTGCTGATCGCGCCTGCGCTTGATACCCTGATCCGGGGGCTGGTGCGCCATCTGCAACCGCCGATGTCGGGCGAAGGGCCGCTGGCCGAACGCGCTTATCGCTCGGCCAAGCGCAGCTATATCCGCATCGGTCGCGTCATCGCAGGTCTGTTTGTCGTATTTATGATCGCCAATGCCTGGCAACTTGACCTACGCAACATCGCCTCGGCCGGTGTTAGCGCCGAAGTCGGCGGCGCAGTGATCGAGTTCCTGCTGATCATCGCTATCGGCTATATCATGAACGAGGTCGTCTCACTGTGGATCAACCGCCGTCTGGCCAAGGAACAGACCGCAGCCGAAGCCTTGGACGAGGAAGCAGGCGGCGAAGGCGGTGGCGCGGGCGGTTCACGTCTGGCGACGGTTCTGCCGCTGCTGCGGATCACCGCTCAGATCACCATCGCGGTCATCTTCGGTCTGCTGGCACTTGGCGCTTTGGGCATCAACATCACGCCCCTGCTGGCAGGTGCCGGTGTTCTGGGTCTGGCCATCGGCTTTGGTGCGCAGAAACTGGTGGCGGATATCGTTGGCGGCGTCTTCTTCCTGATCGACGACGCCTTCCGTGTGGGCGAATATGTCGATGTGGGCGGCACCATGGGCACGGTCGAGAAGATCTCGATCCGTTCTATGCAACTGCGCCATCATCGCGGCCCGGTACACACCATTCCCTATGGTGAGATTCAGAAGCTGACCAATTTCAGCCGCGACTGGGTGATCATGAAGCTGAAGTTCACCGTGCCGTTCGACACCGACCCCAACAAGGTCAAGAAGATCTTCAAAAAGATCGGTGCCGAGATGATGGCAGACGAGGTGCACAAGGACGGGTTCCTGCAGCCCTTCAAGTCTCAGGGTGTGTTCGACTTTGACGATGTCGGCATGATCATCCGCGGCAAGTTTATGGCCAAGCCTGGCAAGCAATTCACCTTGCGAAAGGAAATCTTCAACCGCGTGAAGGCCGAGTTCAACGCCAACGGCATCGACTTTGCCCGCCGCGAGGTGCGAGTCGCCATCCCCGGATTGGAAGAAGCCGAGAACCTGACAGAAGAACAGAAAGCAGCTGTCGGAGCGGCCGCGGCAGACTCGATCAACAAAGGGGAAGCCCCGGCCTGATCATTTGATCTGCAAAATGATTTACGGGCCCGGTACTCTCGCCGGGCCCGTTTTTTCTTTAGCTGTTTAAGCCTGCGCTGACTTGACCCTTCCCACGGACGCCCCCTTGCCCTAAAAGGCGCGCAATCTCGGCCACCCTTGAACAAGGACAGACGATGCAAGAGCCTGCCATCACACCCGATCTGATCGCCGCACACGGGCTCAAGCCCGAAGAATACGACATGATCCTTGAGATCATCGGGCGTGAACCCACCTTTACCGAGCTGGGCATCTTCTCGGCCATGTGGAACGAGCATTGCTCATACAAATCCTCGAAGAAATGGCTGCGCACCCTGCCCACCTCTGGCCCGCAAGTGATTTGCGGCCCGGGTGAGAATGCGGGTGTGGTCGATATCGGCGACGGTCAGGCGGTGGTCTTCAAGATGGAAAGCCACAACCACCCCTCGTACATCGAACCCTATCAGGGCGCGGCGACCGGTGTGGGCGGCATTCTGCGCGACGTCTTCACCATGGGCGCGCGTCCCATCGCCTCGATGAACGCGCTGTCGTTTGGTGAGCCCGGCCACCACAAAACGCGGCAACTGGTCAACGGCGTGGTCGAGGGCATCGGCGGTTACGGCAACTGTTTCGGCGTTCCTTGTGTCGGTGGCGAAGTGCGTTTTCACCCCGCCTATAACGGCAACTGCCTTGTGAATGCCTTTGCTGCAGGTCTGGCCGACAGTGACAAGATTTTCTATTCCGCCGCGTCTGGCGTCGGTATGCCAGTCGTCTATCTGGGTGCCAAAACCGGCCGCGACGGTGTGGGCGGTGCGACCATGGCCTCGGCCGAGTTCGACGACACCATTGAGGAAAAGCGTCCCACTGTTCAGGTCGGTGACCCCTTCACCGAAAAGCGCCTGATGGAGGCGACGCTGGAGCTGATGCAGACCGGGGCCGTGATCTCAATTCAAGACATGGGCGCAGCAGGTCTGACCTGCTCCGCCGTCGAAATGGGCGACAAGGGTGGTCTGGGTGTTCGTCTGGACCTCGAAAACGTGCCTCAGCGCGAAGAGAACATGACGGCCTATGAAATGATGCTGTCAGAATCTCAGGAACGCATGCTGATGGTCCTGAAACCCGAGCTTGAGGCCGAGGCGCGCGCTGTGTTTGAAAAATGGGACCTCGATTTCGCCATCGTGGGCGAGACAATCGCCGAAGACCGTTTCTTGATCATGCACAATGGTGAGGTCAAAGCCGATCTGGTCCTGTCCAAACTTTCGTCAACCGCACCGGAATATGACCGCCCGTGGGAACCGACACCGGAAGCCGAGGCGCTGGAAGATGTGCCTCAGATAGACCCAATCGACGGCCTGCGCGCCCTGCTCGCATCTCCGAACTATGCGGGCAAGCAGTGGGTCTACGAGCAATACGACACCATGGTCATGGCCGACAGCACTCGCACACCGGGTCTGGGAGCCGGTATGGTGCGCGTCCACGGTACCGACAAGGTACTGGCCTTCACCAGCGATGTGACCCCGCGCTATGTCCGCGCCAACCCGGTCGAAGGCGGCAAGCAAGCGGTGGCCGAGGCCTATCGCAACCTGACCGCCGTTGGGGCCACGCCACTGGCCACCACCGACAACCTGAACTTCGGCAACCCCGAAAAGCCTGAGATAATGGGCCAGTTCGTCGGGGCCATCCAGGGTATCGGTGCAGCCGTCGACGCGTTGGACATGCCCATCGTTTCGGGCAACGTCTCGCTTTACAATGAAACCGACGGTCAGGCGATCTTGCCGACGCCGACCATCGGCGCGGTTGGCCTGCTGTCGCACTCGGATGAGATCATCGGCAACGAGGTCCGCGAAGGCCATGTTGCGCTGGTCATCGGCGAAACCACGGGCCATCTGGGTCAATCTGCCCTTCTGGCCGAGGTGTTCAACCGCGAAGACGGCGACGCCCCCCATGTTGATCTGGATGCCGAGAATCGAAACGGCAATTTCATCCGCGCCAACCGCGAGATGATCAAGGCCTGTACCGACCTGGGCGACGGTGGCCTTGCACTCGCTGCGTTCGAACTGGCCGAAGCCGCAGGCGTCGGCGTTTGCCTTGACGATGCCTCGACCGAAATCCTGTTCGGTGAAGATCAGGCCCGCTATCTGGTCGCTTGCAACTTTGATCAAGCCGAGGCACTGATGATCGCCGCAGGTCAGGCCGGTGTTCCACTGATCTCAGTCGGTCGTTTCACGGGCGACTGTGTGAAAATCGGCAATTCCGAGGCCCCGCTGGCCGAATTGACCGACACGTTCCGCAGCAGCTTTGCCGAGGCCGTCGCCTAAGCACCTCCCTGCCTGTCGTTTCGAATGCCAAAACCCTGCTCCCGCTTCGGGGTGCGGGGTTTCGGGCATTTGCCACCGTCCCACCTTGCGCCCCCCTGCGCATCGCTCTAAATCTTTCCAAAGATCTTCAGGAGAACCCCACATGCCTATGAGCGCCCACGAAATCGAACACCTGCTGCGCGAAGCCTTCCCCGATGCAGAGATCCAGGTCGGCGGCAGCGACGGCGTGCATATGTCCGCCATGGTCGTGGACGAAAGCTTTCGCGGCAAAAACCGGGTCCAGCAGCAGCGCGCCGTTTACGCGGCCTTGAAAGGAAAGATGGACGGTCCAGATGGAGAGTTACACGCGCTGGCACTGACCACCAAAGTGCCGGAATGAAGGCTTCGTTTTGGGATCTGCTGTCGTCCTTGGTACGTTGGCGCGTTCCCAAAACCGATGGTAAGCCTCCACTTGGCATGGAAGCGACAAATGTCGACCTTGTGAACAAGGTGCAGGCTGACAACGAGCGATTAGAACGGATGAATGGGCGCAACTAAGCGCTGATGACAAGGAAACGCGAAATGACCGACGTTAAGACCCAGATCGACGAAACCGTCAAAGCCAACGACGTGGTGCTGTATATGAAGGGCACCAAAGAGATGCCGCAATGCGGGTTTTCGTCCCGCGTGGCCGGTGTGCTGAACTATATGGGCGTCGACTATGCCGACGTGAACGTTCTGGCCGATGAAGCGGTTCGTCAGGGCATCAAGGACTATTCTGACTGGCCGACCGTGCCGCAGCTTTTTGTCAAAGGCGAGTTCGTCGGTGGTTGCGACATCATAACCGAGATGACCTTGTCGGGCGAGTTGGACACGCTGTTTGACGAAAACGGCGTCGGCTACAACAAAGACGCCGCTGACAAAATCCGCGAAGCGAACGCCTGATTTATCGGCTAACGCAGTCCCTGAACAGCACGCGTTCAGGGGCTGTGTCACCATTGGCTTGGTGGCTGATCGTAGCCTCCCAGCCTTTTGAGCGCAGCGTGTAGGTGCCCGTCGTCCCAACGGACTCATAGCGGATGCCTGACCCGCTCTGGACTTGTTGCATCGCGATCAGTTGGCCGTCGACCAGCATTGCGGCTGCCCCCGTCCCATCGGTCGCGTTGAAATATGACACCGGTATCTGCGTCGCGTTCTCGCAGTTGAAGGTCACCGACAAGATATCGATCTGCGCTTCAGCTGCAACGGCCCATAGCGACAGGGCAGCCGCGCAGAGCGAGGTATAAGCCCCCTGCATCAGGCCGACTTTTCTTCGATGGCTGCGGCCAGCGCTTCGGCCCGCGCGGCCATTTCCGCCAGCGTATCTGTCACCGACGGCGGCACCACCGCAACCTCAATCCGCTCAGGTTCGGGTCGGGGTGCGTTGCTCAGGCGTTTGAGCTCGGTTTCAGCTTCGGCCAGACGGGCCTCGGCCATTTTCACCCGGTCTTCGTGCGCGGCGGCCTTGTCGGCCAGCATCAGCCCGGCCATCAGCAGCATCCGCGATTCCGGCATCCGTCCGATCTGGTCCGACAGAACCTGGGCTTCGTCATCCAGCAACCGAGCGGCTGCCTGCAAGAAACCCTCTTCGCCGTCCTGACAAGAGACTTCAAAGCCACGACCGCCGATATGAATAGTCACTTCGGGCATTATTCCACCTCTCCTTCGGCCAGATTGGCATGGGTCAACAAGGGTTCAAGACGGGCCAGCACCGCATGAGCTTCAGCCGCATCCGAGGCGCGCGCGGCCCGGGTGGCCTCCAGTTCGGCGGCGGTGGCGCGGTTCAGCATGTCTGCATCTGCAACGCCTTTTTCGGCAGCAGTGCGCAATTCGTCGACCGTGCTGCGCAGCTGTTCGTTAGCTCCGCGCAGGCGTTGTAGATCATCGTCCAGCCGCGACATGGCCGCCCCGTGGCTGGCCCGTTCGGCGCGCAGCATTTCAAGCTCGGAACTCAACTCGGCCACACGCTCACTATCAGCGAGTTCCGCTCGCAATTGCGCCAGTTCGGCTTCTGTCTCCTCGACCCGGTCGGCGATGGGGGTTAGTTGTTCGACCTCGATCCGCAGCGATTCCGCCTCTTCTGCGGCCCCCCGATAGGATCGCAACGTCTCGATTTCAGCTTTCAGCGCTGCAACCTCATCGCTGTTCTCAAGCGCCGCCTTGGCATCTGCCAATTCGGCCCGCGCCGCCTCGACCGTCGCAAGCTGCGATACAGCCTCGGCCAACTGCTCGCGCAGCGCATCTGCTTCGGCGTTGGCCGCAGGTTGGGCCCGCAGCGTGTCGACCTCTTGCGCGTGGCGTTCGACCAGCGTTTTCAGCCGTTCTTCCAGCTGTGCATTGGCGACCCGCTCATCCTCAAGTGCCGCGCGCAGGGCCGCGTCCCCCCCGCCTGCGGGTGCTGCATCCTGCAATGCCTCGACACCGCTGCCGATCCGCTCCATCGCGGCAATGATACGGCGTTGTAAATCTTCGATCTGGCTCATGCCCCTGTCACCTCTTTACCAAGGTTCGTTCTGTCGCGCCCGGCCCGAATCAAGGCTGGCCGCTCTGATCTACAGTCTAACGGAATGTGACAGAAAATACCCACTGTTTGGTTTCAACTACTTGCGCACCACAGTTCAAGCGCGAAACAAGCGCAAGGCCCGGTTCTGCTTGCACTTTGACAAGCGGATGGTATTCAGCGCCTCATCTGCCCGTAACCCAAAGGAATAACGCCCGTGGACCTGACTGCGCTGCGCACCGCCAACCCCGAACACTGGGACAAGGCTGCGGCCATCCGTACCCTGACCCTCGACGCTGTCGCCGCCGCCAATTCCGGCCATTCCGGAATGCCCATGGGCATGGCCGACGTTGCGACCGTGTTGTTCGAAAAGCACCTGAAATTTGACGCCTCGGCCCCCAACTGGCCGGATCGCGACCGTTTCATCCTATCGGCGGGCCATGGCTCGATGCTGATCTATTCGCTGCTGTACCTCACCGGTCATGCGGATGTGACCCTGGACGAGATCAAGAACTTCCGCCAGTTGGGCGCGAAAACCGCGGGCCACCCCGAGAACTTCCTGGTCGACGGGATCGAGACAACCACAGGCCCCTTGGGTCAGGGCATCTCGAACGCTGTAGGCTTCGCCATGGCCGAGGAAATCCAGCGCGCGCATTACGGCAAGAAGGTCGTGGACCACTATACCTACGTCATCGCGGGCGACGGCTGTCTGATGGAGGGCGTCAGCCAAGAGGCGATCACGCTGGCCGGTCGTCATGAGCTGAGCAAGCTGGTGGTCTTCTGGGATAACAACAACATTACCATCGACGGTACTGTCGATATTGCCGACCGCACCGATCAGGTTCGCCGGTTTGCCGCCTCGGGCTGGCATGTGATTGAGATCGATGGTCACGATCCTAAAGCTATCGACGCTGCGATCACGCAGGCGAAGAAATCGCATAAACCCACCATGATCGCCTGCGAAAGCCACATCGCACTGGGTCACGCCGCGCAGGATACTTCGAAAGGTCACGGCGCGCTGACCGATCAGGATCAGTTGAAAGCTGCCAAAGACGGCTATGGCTGGCCTCATGACGCGTTCGAAATCCCCGCCGACGTGAAATCCGCGTGGGAAGCCATCGGTGCCCGCGGTGCAGCCGAGCGCGCCGCGTGGGAGGAGCGTTTCGCGCAGATATCCGAGCGCAAACAGGCCGAGTTTAACCGCGCGTACGCGTTTGAGGCCCCGAAAAAGCTAGCGGGTGCGATCCGCGCGTTCAAGAAACAGATGTCCGAGGATCAGCCCAAGCTGGCCACCCGCGCCTCGTCTGAAAAGGTTCTGAACGTCGTGAACCCGATCATGACCGAAACCGTGGGCGGTTCGGCTGACCTGACCGGCTCGAACAACACTAAATCCGCCGATATGGGCGTGTTCCTGCCGGAGAACCGCAAGGGCCGCTATATCCACTACGGGATCCGTGAACACGGCATGGCCGCTGCGATGAACGGCATGGCGCTGCACGGCGGCATCCGCCCTTATGGCGGCACGTTCATGGCCTTCACCGACTATGCCCGCCCGTCCATGCGTCTGGCGGCGCTGATGAAAATCCCGTCGGTTTTCGTGATGACCCACGACTCGATCGGCCTGGGCGAAGACGGCCCGACGCACCAGCCGGTCGAACATCTGGCAATCTCGCGCGCGACGCCCAACACCTATGTGTTCCGCCCCGCCGATGCGGTTGAAACCGCCGAGGCATGGGAATTGGCGCTGACCTTCAAAGACAGCCCCTCGGTCCTGTCGCTGACCCGTCAGGGCGTGCCGACCGTGCGCAAAGATCACAAGACCAAGAACCTGTCAGCCCAAGGCGCTTATGTTCTGGCCGAGGCCGAGGGCAAGCGTCAGGCTATCCTGATCGCCACCGGATCCGAGGTGTCGCTGGCGATGGAGGCCAAAGCGATGCTTGAGGCTGACGGAATCGGCACCCGCGTTGTCTCCATGCCCTGCATGGAACTCTTCGCACAACAGGACGAGGCTTATCGCAAGCGCGTCCTGCCGGGTGGCGCTGTCCGCGTCGGTATCGAGGCCGCCGTCCGCGCCGGAGGCTGGGATCGCTGGCTGCTGGGCGAACGTGGCCGCGAAGCCAAGGCGGGTTTCATCGGCATGTCGAGCTTTGGCGCATCGGCCCCTGCCGGCGAGCTGTACAAGCATTTCGGCATCACCGCCGAGGCCACAGTTGCCAAGGTCAAAGAGCTGCTGGGCTAAGACCTGCGAAATCCAAACAAAAGGCGGCCTTCCAGGTCGCCTTTTTTGTCCGGCCAGACTGTCACAAACAGGTGAGTGACCGTGATGGCACCCGCCCTATCCTCGATCTCAATTCGCCTTACCTGCGGTCGCACCAGCCAGACGAAAGGAATTGAGACATGAGACTCGGCGCCGCAGCCATTGTAGCAATCGCAACAGCCTCATCCGCCGCAGCCGGAGGTTTCGCAACTAAAGACGAGATCCTGCAAGCCATGAGCGATCACACCTATCAGGGCGGAATGCTGTCGGGTGCCTTCACTGAATACTATGCCCCGGACGGTACCATCAAAGGCGACGGCTATACCGGTAGCTGGGAGGCAACCGACAATGGCATGTGCTTTCAGTATGGCGCAGACCCGAAGAACTGCTGGAACCTGAAAATCGACGGGGCCGCCGTAACCCTGTTCAAGGACGGCGAAGTGGACGGCTCGGGCGTTGTCGTCAAAGGCAATTCCAACAATTTCTGAACCGCGCCTTGAAACGCTATGTCATGGCCCGTGGCCTCAATGGCAACTGTTTTACGCAGGTCTACTGCCATACATCAGTTTGATTTTTGAAGGCTGCGTGAGCCCGCTTCGCATAGTCCAGCCGCAGTTCGTATTCGCCGCTGGGGTGGATGCCGTCGGGTGTTTGGCCAAGTATGGCGTGCAAAACCTGCCTCAAATGCGTGCCGTACAGAGGCACGTATTTCCCCGATTGACCAGTCAGGGCGTTGTACAACCGCCCGCGCAACTCAATCCTGAAACGCTTTGAAACTGTCCTATAAATTGACAAATCGTCACTCATAACGTCCGATTTCCAACCCTCAATGCGCTGATGTCTTGCCTCTAAACTGTGCAAGTGCTGGGGCGATCAGTCTTGTCGCCACAGGGATCAAAACCATGCCCCATGCCAAGCCAAAGACTCCGTCCATCGTCGCTTTTGATGCCCATTCGACAACACCGGTCCATGACGCTGAAACTGAATGTCCCAGAGCGTGGGCCCAGTCATGAATATGGTGGCCCAGCCAGCCGAAGCCCAAGACCTCCATCCCGTGGATCATGATTGAGCCGCCGACCCACAGCATCGCGGCTGTGCCGACGATCGACAGCACTTTCATCACGACAGGCATGGCTTTGACTAACCCCCTACCCGTCCCGCGACCAATCGGCGTCGGAGCATTCTGGGCTAGGAACAGACCTACATCATCCATCTTCACGATCAGCGCGACCGAGCCATAAACCGCCACCGTCACCCCGATTCCAACCACACCCAGCGTGGCAGCTTGCATCCAGACATTCGGAGCTTCGATCGCTGCCAGCGCGATGGTCATGATTTCTGCCGACAGAATGAAATCGGTCTTGATCGCCCCCTTTACCTTCTGTTCTTCCAGATGGCCCGGATCGCGGTTTTTCATATCCGCATCAATCACCTTGCTTCCGTGCGGGAAAAGGACGTGAAAGATCTTCTCGGCCCCCTCAAAACACAAATAAGACCCGCCCAGCATCAGCAGCGGCGTGATCAGCCACGGTGCAAAATTGGCCAGCAGCAAGGCCACCGGCAGCAATAGAATGATCTTGTTGAAAATCGACCCACGCGCAATGCGCCAGATGATCGGCAATTCACGCGCAGGGGCAAAGCCTTGCACATATTTCGGCGTCACCGCCGCGTCATCGATGATCACACCCGCCGTCTTGGCCCCAGCCTTGCCCGCCGCCGCCATCACATCATCGACCGAGGCCGCCGCGACCTTCGCTATGCCTGCCACATCGTCCAACAGGGCCAACAGACCACTCATTGCGCATCCTCTTGTTTCACTGCTGCTGCCGACACTACCTGATCCAACCCTTAGCGCAAGCGTTAGCGCAATCGGCTCAGGTTTGCGCTAACACCTTAAAAATATGCTATTTTTGCCCTTTTGAGATTCCGTTTTCGCGGCTATATGGCCTGCAACGCAAGCGGATTTGGAGACGTCATATGACCATCAAGGTCGGTATCAATGGTTTTGGCCGCATTGGCCGCTGCACCCTGTCGCACATCGCGGCCTCGGCCCGCAACGACATCGAAGTGATCAAGGTCAACGCGACCGGCCCGCTGGAAACCTCGGCGCATCTGCTGAAATATGACAGCATTCACGGGCGGTTCCCGCGCGACATCTCGATCGAAGGCAAGACCATGGATCTGGGCCGCGGCCCGATGGAGATGTTCTCGACCTACGACATGAATGAACTGGACTGGGACGGCTGCGACGTCGTTCTGGAATGCACCGGCAAATTCAACGACGGGCTGAAAGCCAAGACTCACCTGGATCGCGGCGCGCAGAAGGTGCTGTTGTCGGCGCCCGGCAAGAACGTCGACAAGACCATCGTGTTTGGCGTGAACCACAACAGCCTGACCACCGAAGACAAGATGGTCTCGAACGGGTCCTGCACCACCAACTGCCTTGCTCCGCTTGCCAAGGTTCTGGACGAAGGTGTCGGCATCGAGCATGGCATCATGACCACGATCCACGCCTATACCGGCGACCAGCCGACGCTGGACCGCCGCCATTCCGACCTCTACCGCGCGCGCGCAGCAGCCATGTCGATGATCCCGACCTCGACCGGTGCCGCGGCGGCGCTGGGTGAGGTTCTGCCTAATCTCAAAGGTCGCCTGGACGGTTCAGCCATCCGCGTGCCGACCCCGAACGTCTCGGCCGTGGACCTGTCATTCCGCGCCTCGCGCGATGTGACCGTCGAAGAGGTCAACGCCATCGTTGAAGAAGCCGCCAAAGGCCCGATGCAGCGCGTTCTGGGCTTTGAGCCCGCGCCGCTGGTCTCGACCGATTTCAACCACACCGAGGAAAGCTCGATCTTCGCGCCGGATCAGACCCGTGTGGTCGACAACCGCATGGTGCGCGTGCTGGCGTGGTATGACAATGAATGGGGCTTCTCGGTGCGCATGGCCGATGTGGCCGTTGCGATGGGCCGCCTTAACTGACCCTTTGCACATCGCTTGTACCCTTATGCCCGCTCAGGTTATCTGGGCGGGCATTTTTGTTTAGGGCGCACCCCATGACCAATCAAATCGCCATCTGGCTTGGTGTTCTCATTCTTGGTGCACTGATGCTGGACGTGGCCTTGTATGGCGCCGAACACCTGCTGTTCCTCGGGAAAAAGCTCTATGATCTTCTCGACTGGCTCGCCTTCTGGCGCTGACCGAGGTTTTGCTTGACTTTCCCCGCAATCTGTCATTGTTAGCGCTAACCAATTCTCGACCGCATTTTTGACGGAGCGCACCATGACACTCAAGCTGGCAATCAACGGATTTGGACGGATCGGGCGCGGCGTGTTGCGTGCAGTTATCGAATCGGACCGCACGGATGTGGAAATCGTGGCGATCAACGATCTCTCTGACCCCAAGATCAACGCGCATTTGTTCGAGTTCGACAGCGTCCATGGCCGTTACCCCCATCCCGTCACCCTAAGCGATGCGGGTCTGGACATCGGTCGGGGCCCCATCCGCCTGAGCAGCGAGCGCGATCCCGAAGCGTTGAACTGGTCCGATGTTGATGTTGTTCTCGAATGTACCGGCGTCTTCCGCACGCGTGAAGCGGCAGCACGCCACCTTAAGAACGGATCAAAGAAGGTTCTGATTTCGGCCCCCGCCCGGGGGGATGACGCCGTCAGAACCGTTGTGTTCGGTGTGAACGATCATGAACTGACCGCCGAGGACACTGTTGTCTCGAACGCGTCCTGCACAACAAACTGTCTGGCCCCGGTTGCTGCCGCGTTGGATGCTGGTCTGGGCATCAAACACGGCAATATGACAACGGTTCACGCCTACACGGCCAGCCAACCGGTGCATGACACGGCGGGCAAGAACCCCTATTTGTCGCGCGCGGCGGCCCTGTCGATGATCCCGACCACCACGGGCGCAGCGTCGGCTGTAGGCCTCGTCTTGCCGCAGCTGGCTGGTAAATTGACCGGACAAGCTATCCGGGTTCCCACCCCCAATGTCTCGGTCGTCGATCTGGTGGCCGAGGTTTCGCGCCCAACGACCGAAGAAGAGGTGAATGCACTATTCACCGAAGCTGCCGCGAAGATCCCGGGTGTTCTGGCCGCAGAACAGCGCCCGTTGATCTCAATCGACTTCAATCACGATTCCCACAGCTCGACTGTTTCGTTAGTCGAAACAAAGGTGACCGACGGCACGCTGGTCCGCGTGCTTGCGTGGTACGATAACGAATGGGGTTTCTCAAACCGGATGCTGGATACGGCCGCAGCGATGGGCGCGCTATCCTAAGCGTTCACGCAGGGCGGCATTCACACGGGGCGTGACGAATTTCGATACGTCCCCGTTCAGCCGGGCGATTTCTTTCACCAGTTTCGAAGCGATCGCCTGATGCCGGGCCTCGGCCATCAGGAATACCGTCTCGATCGAGTCGTCCAACGCACGGTTCATCCCGACCATCTGAAATTCATACTCGAAATCCGCAACCGCCCGAAGGCCTCTTACAATGATCTGCGCCCCGACATCCCGGGCGCAATCGATCAACAGGTTTTCAAACGGATGTGCGACGATCTCGGTGCCTGTCTGTTCGGTCAGATGAGCGCATTCTGCCTCGATCATCGCGACGCGTTCCTCTAGCGAGAACAGAGGCCCTTTATCCCGATTGATCGCAACTCCGATCACCAGCTTGTCCACAAGGGCCGAGGCCCGACGGATGATGTCGATATGACCCAAGGTGATGGGATCGAAGGTTCCCGGATATAATCCAACCCGCATCAGGGCCTCCTGCGCAACAATATTTCTGCGCTAGCAAACACATCTTTGCTGCAGGCGCAAGGGTCAGGCATGGCCCCGGCCCTCAATGCCCCATAATCATGCCTTCCAGCGCGTCTTTTTCCATCGCCAGTTCCGCCAGTTGCGCCTTCACCGCATCCCCCAGCGTCACAATCCCGATCAGCTTGCCCTCTTCCACGACCGGCATGTGGCGAAAGCGGCCTTCGGTCATGCGGGACAGGATCGCCTCGACCGTGTCCTGCTGCGTGGCCGTCACAAGGTCCTTGGTCATATAAGCGCTGACGGGCTTTTCCAGACAACCGCTGCCGCTTGAGGCAAGCTCGCGCACGATGTCGCGCTCGGACAAAATCCCGGCCGCCGTTTGGCCGCCATCTTCCGAGATGATCACAGTACCGATCCGTTTACTGGCCAGAATCTCGGCCGCCTGAGAGACGGTTGCCGATGGTTCCACCGTCACCACCCCGTCATTGGCCTTGGATTTAAGAATGGCCTGAACAAGCATAAGCAAAAACCTCCGGAATAACGTACTGTTTTCCAAAGCGTTGCCGGAATGCCTGAATGTGTCAAGGTGAAGCTTCGTGCTCAAGCCGCGCCACTTCGTCCCGCATGCCGCGCGTCAGGGCCTCGGCAAAGCGGTTCAACCGCTCGTTGCGCTGATCCCCCTGATGCCGCACCAGATAGAACCCGCGCGTCAGACTGACCTGATCCGTCACGATTTTCCGCAGGCCGGGGTGAAACGGCAGTGTGAAATCATGTGCCACGCAGACACCCGAGCCCAGCGAGACCTGACGCAACTGCACCGACACCGAGTTTGATGCAAGCGCGACACGGTCAACCCCGATATCGTTGAGGTAATCCAGCTCTCGGTCAAAGATCATATCGGGGATATAACCGATCATGCGATGAGCGTTCAGATCACCGATGGTCCGGATCGGTGGGTGATCGTTCAGGTATTTTTGACTGGCCACAAGATGCAGGCGATAGTCGGTAATTTTCTGAACCAACAACTGCCCCGCTGTCGGCGCACTGACGGTGATCGCCATATCGGCCTCGCGCCGGGACAGGTTGATGATGCGTGGCAGGGCCAAGATTTGTATATCGAGATCCGGGTTCGCATCGCTGATCTGCGCGCAAACCTGCGGCAGCAGGTAGTTGGCACAGCCATCCGGCGCGCCGATCCTGATCTGACCACTCAACGATTTGGCCGAGCCGGACATGACCCCTGCCGCCGCGCGCATGGCCTCTTCGGCCTGCAGCCCGTGCTCCATCAACCGTTGGCCTGCCGTGGTCAGCACATATCCCTGCTGCGATTTCGTGAACAGGGCAGCATCCAGCGCAGCCTCAAGCCGCGCGATCCGACGCCCGACCGTAGCCGGGTCAATCATCAGAACCCGACCCGCTGCCGACAGGCTTTCCTCACGCGCGACAGCAAGGAAGATGCGCAGGTCATCCCAGTTTGGTGCCATTCTTCAGCCTTTGCATTTTTGCAAAACAGATTTGAAACATTGCCTCTGTTCAGGGGATTTTCGCAAGCCTATTCTGCGCGCAACGCAATTCGGAGGAGTTTGCCATGAACGACCTGACCCATTTCATCAACGGTGAAAACGTCGCCGGCACATCGGGCCGTTTCGACGATGTGTTCAACCCGGCCACCGGCGAGGCACAGTATAAATGCCCGATGGCCAGCGCCGCCGAGACCACCGCCGCCATCGAAGACGCCGCTGCGGCTCAGGTCGCATGGGGGGCCACCAACCCGCAGAAGCGCGCGCGGGTGATGATGGCGATGGTTGGCCTGATGAACCGCGACATGGATAAGCTGGCCGAAGCGCTCAGCCGCGAACACGGCAAGACCCTGCCCGACGCCAAGGGCGATCTGCAGCGCGGGCTTGAGGTGATCGAGTATTGCATCGGCGCGCCCCAGATGCTGAAGGGTGAATTCACCGATAGCGCGGGCCCCGGCATCGATATGTATTCGATGCGTCAGCCGCTGGGTGTTGTCGCCTCGATCATGCCGTTCAACTTTCCGGCCATGATGCCGCTTTGGCATGTTGGCCCGGCGCTGGCCTGCGGCAATGCGGTGGTGCTGAAACCGTCCGAGCGTGACCCCTCGGTCCCGCTGATGTTGGCCGAGTTGTTCATTGAGGCCGGTCTGCCCAAGGGCGTCTTTCAGGTCGTCAACGGCGACAAAGAGGCCGTGGATACCCTGCTGGACAGCGAGATCATTCAGGGCGTCAGCTTTGTCGGCTCGACCCCGATTGCGCAATATATCTATGCCCGCGCGACCGCGAACGGCAAACGTGCCCAGTGCTTTGGCGGTGCCAAAAACCACATGATCGTCATGCCCGACGCCGATATGGATCAGGCCGCTGACGCTCTGGTCGGTGCCGGTTTCGGTGCGGCGGGCGAACGCTGCATGGCGATCTCGGTCGCCGTCCCTGTGGGCGAGGAAACCGCTGATGCTCTGATCGAAAAGTTGATCCCGCGCGTCGAAAAGCTGAAAGTTGGCCCCTATACCGCTGGCGATGATGTGGACATGGGCCCGGTCGTGACCGGAGCTGCCAAGGAACGCATTCTGGGCCTGATCAACTCGGGCGTGGAACAGGGCGCGAAGCTGGTTGTCGACAACCGTGACTTCAGCCTGCAGGGCTATCAAGACGGCTTTTTCGTCGGCCCGCATCTGTTCGACCATGTCACCCCGGATATGGATATCTACAAGCAGGAGATCTTTGGCCCGGTTCTGTCCACCGTTCGCGCCGGATCGTACGAAGAGGCTCTGAAGCTGGCGATGGATCATGAGTACGGCAACGGTACTGCCATCTTCACCCGTGACGGTGATACGGCACGCGACTTTGCCAGCCGGGTGAACATCGGCATGGTCGGCATCAACGTGCCTATCCCGGTGCCGCTGGCCTATCACACCTTTGGTGGCTGGAAGAAATCCATGTTCGGTGACCTGAACCAGCACGGCCCGGACAGCTTCAAGTTCTATACACGCACCAAAACCGTCACCTCGCGCTGGCCCTCGGGCATCAAGGAAGGTGGCGAGTTCAACTTCAAAGCGATGGACTGATCAGCCTCACACGGCAGAATCGAAGCCCGGCCCGACGCGGCCGGGTTTTTCTGTCTGGGGCAGAACTGGCGCCAAAACGCACCTCACAAGAAATTCAGCACGGCCCCTCTGGAAAATTCGAACAATCACCAATATTTTACCGACAATTCGGACGACCGAGCAGTTGATACCCCGGAGGCACCCTTGTCCCAGAACCGTATGACCCGCCGCCGCGCCCTGATCGGGGCGGCATCCCTGATCGCGACGCCCGCCTTGGTGCGCGCGCAAAGCATCGATGCTTTCCCTCAGGATGAAGAGGCGATCAGCACCCAGTTGCCGGTGCGTCGCAACGTGTCCTCGTTCTCGCAGCAGAACTGGCAGGACCACTTTGATGAGCTGGGTGCCGGCGCCCTGTTGGCCGATATCACCAGCCGCGCGGTGCATTATTGGGGTCCAGACGGCACCTATAAGCTGTTCCCCAGTTCCGTGCCGATGAGCGAAGAACTAACCAAGCGCGGCTATACCAAAGTCGTCCGCAAGGCCGAAAACCCCAGCTGGACACCAACCGCGTCCATGCGCGAACGTGACCCCACACTGCCGGTACGGATGGAGGGCGGAGACCCGGGTAACCCGCTGGGCACCCGAGCGATGTATCTGGGCTGGCCTGCCTATCTGGTGCACGGCACCCACGACACCCGCAAGATCGGGCGGCAGAGCTCGTCGGGTTGTATCGGTCTGTATAACCAGCATGTCGAAGAGCTCTATCCGCTGGTTCAGGTCGGCACGCAGGTGCGTCTGCTTTGATCCGCCAATCCTTGGAAACACAAAAGCCCCGGCCAGTTGGACCGGGGCTTTGCATTTCTGAGGGGGTGCGCGGGGTTATTCAGGAAGAATGACGGTATCGACCACGTGGATCACACCGTTGCTGGCCTCGATATCGGCCTGCACGACCTTGGCGTCATTCACTTTGACCCCGTTCTTGGCGTTAACGCTCAGGCGATCGCCTTGCACGGTCAGAACCTTCGCCCGTTTGCCCGCGATGTCACCGGACATAACCTTGGCGGGAACCACGTGATAAGTCAGGATCGAGACGAGCTGATCCTTGTTTTCGGGCAGCAGCAGCGTTTCCACCGTGCCCTCGGGCAGAGCGGCGAAGGCCTCATCCGTGGGGGCAAATACTGTGAACGGGCCGTCGCCCTTCAGCGTATCGACCAAACCTGCGGCCTGCACAGCGGCGACCAGAGTGTTGAACGACCCGGCAGAGACGGCGGTATCGACAATATCGGCGGCCTGCGCCTTGACGGGAAGTGCAAGGGCAAGTGCGGCGGCAGCGCCCATGAATGTGCGGCGGAACATGGCTGTTAACTCCTCTCCAGCTTGTTATGGAAAGGGGTACGGAGCCATGCGCAAACCGGATCACATCGGGATCAATTTTCTTTGAGCTGCACCCAGATGCTCTGCGCCCGCCCGTCTTGCAGAAACGGCAAGGCAGCGACCGCATCCGGGCGGTCCTGCTGCAGGTAATATCCCGGCCAAAGCATTGAATAAAAACCAGATTGCAGCAATGCGTGCAGCATGTACTGCTCACCCCAGCCCGGGCAGTCATAAAAGAACCGCTTGGGGTATTCATAGGGCAGAAAAACATCGTGGACATGGATCACCACGCCCGGTTTCAACGCAGGAATGATCCGGCAGAACAGATGGGCCACGTCATTGCTCATGCGCACGACGTGGCTGGAATCGATGAAAAGGACATCGCCCGCCTCAAGCTGCTCAAAGAGGGCGGGGTCGACCTCTTCCAGTCGTTTCTGTTCGAAGTGGTCGACCACATGAGCGATATCGGCTCGGGGGTATGGGTCGATCGCGGTGATCTGGGTCTGCAGCCCGCCATCAATGATCGCCTGCCGCGTGACACGGGTCGAGTTCCCGCAGCCGACCTCGACCACGCGTTTGGGCTGAAATCTGCGGACCATCAGGTACAAGGCATCCGCATCCGGGCTGTCGTAATAGCCGTTGCCCGCGCAATAGCCGGTCTGATTGCGCGCCGGGTCCTTCAGCGCCTCAAGCGCCACCCGATGCTGCTCATACTCGGCAACCAAAGGCGCGATGTCGAACCCCTCCATCCCCGGAGACAAGGCATAGGCAGGCCGGGTCAGGCCCCCTGCCCGCTCAAAGGCTTCAAGCCGCGCGCGCTCGTCCTGCTCGATAGCCTTGTCGACCAGTTTCACACCCAGCTCATCAAGAGCGGCGTTGATCTGAGGGAATTTTCTGGGTTTCACGGGCGGGCTCCACATTCCGGTTTGCCCGTTCCTTACCTTCGCTTGTGCCGTCTCCGCAAGAACCGCAACGTCAAACCCTTGGCAAAAAGGAAATTTCCGTATTCACTGATATGAATTGAACGGCGAGGCGTACCATGCAGCAGGAATTCACACTGGGAATTGAAGAAGAGTACCTGCTGGTTGACCGCGACAGCCTTCAACCTGCGCACGCGCCCGACGCGCTGATCGCCGCCTGTCAGGCCGATTTCGAGGGTCAGGTCAGCCCGGAATTCCTGCAATGCCAGATCGAGGTCGGGACCCGCCCGCATACCAGTATCCAGTCCGCGCGCGAAGACCTGAAACGCCTACGGTCCGGCGTGTCGAAACGGGCGGCCGACTATAACCTGACGCCCATCGCGGTCTCGTGCCACCCGTTCGCCAACTGGAAGGATCAGCATCATACTCGGAAAGAACGGTATGACGCGCTGCACCACGCATTGGGCGGCGTCGCCCGCCGGATGCTGATATGCGGAATGCACGTGCATGTCGGGGTTGAGGAGCCCGCCCTGCGCTCTGATCTGATGCCGCAGCTGGCGTATTTTCTGCCGCATCTTCTGGCACTGTCGACCTCCTCCCCCTACTGGAACGGCGAGGATACGGGCCTGTCGTCCTATCGTCTGACGGTATTCGATAACCTGCCCCGTACCGGCCTACCTCCGGTCTTCAGCAGTTGGGGCGAATATGAACGTACGACCGGGGTGCTGGTCGAACTGGGCGTGATCGAGGATACCTCGAAAATCTGGTGGGACCTGCGCCCGTCGCACCGCTTTCCCACGCTCGAGACACGGATCATGGATGTGCAGCCCCGGCTGGAACATGCGCTGTCGCTGGCCGCACTGGTGCAGGCGCTGACCCGAATGTTGTGCCGCCTGAAAGACCGCAACCTGCGCTGGCGGCAATACGACAAGTTCCTGATCGGCGAGAACCGCTGGCGGGCGCTGCGATATGGCGTGGGCGAAGGTCTGATTGATTTCGGCGACCGCTCGATCAAACCAATGCCCGAACTGATCGGAGAGCTTATGGGGATGTTGGCCGAGGACACCGAGGCGCTGGGAACCATGGCCGAACTGGCCCATCTGCGCCAGATTGCCGAAACCGGTACCTCGGCCACGCGCCAGCGCCGTGCCCATGCCGAGGCGACCGCGCGTGGCGAAAACCCGGGCATGGCGGTTGTCAAACACCTGATCGAAGAATTCCACGCCGATCTATAGCGGTCAGACAGCGGCGAGAATCTCTTTGATCTTGTCGGCGACCGGTTCGTATAGGTCGCGGTCTTTCCAATAGCCGTTGTGGGATAACGGGTTCCACGAGGTAAAGATCTTGCCCGCATTGATGGGCTTGTCCCGAAGCGCCCGATCCTGCTCCAGTTGCGCATAGCTCGGGGCGCTTTTGCCCAGCGGGAACCCCAGAACATCATGGCGGTCATAGTAGTTGTACCACCAGGTCCGAAAGCGCAGCGCAGGCGGTAATTCCCGGTTCGGCGCCATGATGGGGAAGATCTCATTCTCAGGATAGGCGAACAGGAAAATCGGGATGTTGCAGCCAAAGGTGACGATGCCTGCGACGGTCTTCATGTTCTCGACATTAGTCTGATGCACC
Organism: Ruegeria sp. CJ3; assembly: GCF_056536725.1. Lineage (NCBI taxonomy): Bacteria > Pseudomonadati > Pseudomonadota > Alphaproteobacteria > Rhodobacterales > Roseobacteraceae > Ruegeria > Ruegeria sp. CJ3. Next base: position 428,539 of record NZ_JBQFQE010000001.1, on the reverse strand, counting down.
GGTGTGCCGCCCTGTCGCAGATGCCGCTGCATGTCATAGATATAGTTCGACATGATGTGCCCACCCAACGAATGCGCGAGGATCAGAACCGGGCCATCCGGCCCGACCTGATGCCTGACGACGCCCATGACGTTTTCGACCTTTTGATGAATGGCATCGTAAATCTTGTCATTGTCGTCCGGCGTGGGCCGGTAGGATGCGGCATCCGACAGATTGCACACCACGAACTCGCGCAGCTTGTCATAGCCCAAACTGCGGTTGATCTTCTTCAGATAGTCCTTCTGCCGCCCCTGCAGCACCTGCGCCCAGACAACCTCGTGCCAGATAACGTCGCTCATATCCGCGCCAACGCGGCGCGCCACCCTTTGCTTCAGCCCCTTGGAAAAGGTCGGTGTTGTCGACGCAGGTTGGCCCTGCGGCTTGTATTGGCTGCCCATTCCGTGAATCGCAACTACGGCCAGTTTATGTGTCGCCATTGGGATGCTCCGTAATATCTGCTGGTAAAATACCGTCATCATACCGCAGCCGCCGAAATCCCCCAAATGGCGGCACAGCGTTTGCCGTTGCTGCAAAATTTCTGTAAGGATTGGGGCATAAAGAAACGACCGTTCAATTCTACAGAAACAGGGGCCAGACACCATGGATTTCGCGCTGACCGAGGAACAGACAGCCATCTTCGACATGACCTACGCTTTTGGCCAGGATCACGTCGCCCCCTTTGCACGCCAGTGGGAAGCCGACGGCACCATCCCCAAAGACCTTTGGCCCAAGATCGGAGAGCTTGGTTTTGGCGGCCTCTACGTCTCGGAAGACAGCGGCGGGTCAGGCCTGAGCCGGCTGGACGCAACACTTGTGTTCGAGGCCCTGTCGATGGCCTGCCCCTCGGTCGCGGCCTTCCTGTCGATCCACAATATGTGCGCCAAGATGCTGGACAGTTTCGCCAGCGATGATCTGAAATCGCGGATCATGCCGGATATCCTCAGCCTCCAGACCGTCCTCAGCTATTGCCTGACGGAACCCGGCTCGGGCTCGGACGCCGCCGCGCTGAAAACCCGGGCCGAGCGGACCAACGAAGGCTATACCCTGAACGGCTCCAAAGCTTTCATTTCGGGCGGCGGCTATTCGGATGCCTATGTCTGCATGGTCCGCACTGGCGAGGCAGGCCCCCGGGGGATTTCGACAGTCTATGTCGAAGACGGCACCCCCGGCCTCAGCTTCGGCGCTCTGGAACAGAAGATGGGTTGGAAAAGCCAGCCTACCGCACAGGTTCAGTTCGACGATTGCAAAATCCCCGCTGGCAATCTGGTCGGCACCGAGGGCGACGGCTTCAAATACGCGATGATGGGGCTGGACGGCGGGCGTCTGAACATCGCCTCGTGCTCTCTGGGGGCGGCGCAGAACGGGCTGGATATGACGTTGCAGTATATGTCCGAGCGCAAGGCTTTTGGTCAGTCCATCGACCAGTTTCAGGCCTTGCAGTTCCGCCTCGCGGATATGGAGATCGAATTGCAGGCCGCACGCACCTTCCTGCGTCAGGCGGCATGGAAGCTCGATCAGGGCGCGCCCGATGCCACCAAATTCTGCGCCATGGCCAAGAAATTCGTGACCGAGACGGGATCAAAAGTGGTCGACCAGTGCCTGCAATTGCACGGCGGCTACGGCTACCTGGCCGATTACGGCATCGAAAAGCTCGTGCGCGATCTGCGGGTGCATCAAATTCTCGAAGGCACCAACGAGATCATGCGCGTCATCGTCGCGCGCCAAATGCTCACAAACCGCTGAGGGCTGAATGGCTGACATCGACATCCGAACCGCCGGGCGCGCCGGGCGCATCACCCTGACCCGTCCCAAAGCCCTGAATGCGCTGAGCTATGAGATGTGCATGGCCATCGATACCGCCCTGCGCAACTGGCGCGAGGATGATGCGGTTGATCTGATCATTTTTGACGGCCAAGGTGACAAGGCCTTCTGTGCCGGCGGCGACATAGCAGAGTTATACGCCACCGGCACCAGTGGCGATTTCGACTATGGCCGGACATTCTGGCGGGACGAATACCGCCTGAACGCTTTGATCTTCGAATACCCCAAACCTGTGATCAGCTTGCTGCAGGGTTTCACCATGGGCGGTGGTGTGGGCATAGGATGCCATGGCAGTCATCGGGTCGTTGGCGAAAGCTCGAAAATCTCGATGCCCGAATGCTCGATCGGCCTCATCCCGGATGTGGGTGGATCATTGATGCTGGCGCAGGCCCCCGGGCGCTTGGGGGAATACCTGGGCACAACCGGCCATCGCATGGGCCCAGCAGACGCGATCTACGCGGGCTTTGCCGATCATTTCATTCCACAGGAACGTTGGCCCGAACTCGTTGAACTGCTCGAGGCCTCGGGGCGCGCAGACGTAGTCGCGGATCACGCCGAAACGCCGCCGAAAGGCGATCTACCCGATCTGCAACCGCAGATCGACGCGCTGTTTGCCGGTGAGACACTGACTGCCATCCTGAACAACCTACGCAACCGAGACCAAGAATTTTCGACGAAAATTCTCGACGGACTGCAGCGGAATGCGCCGATCTCGATGGCCTGCACGATTGAAATGCTGCACCGCCTGCGCGGGCCAAACCTGACCCTGCGCACGGCGCTTGATATGGAATATCGCTTTACCTATCGCGCGATGGAGCATGGGGACTTTCTGGAAGGCATCCGCGCCCTGATCATCGACAAGGATCGCAATCCGAAATGGCAATTTGCCAACATGGACGTGCCTGCGACCGCCGTTTCAAAAATGCTGCAACCGCTTGGGGCGGATGCGTTGAGTTTTGCAGAGGAGTAAGGGATGAAAATCGGATTCATTGGACTGGGCAACATGGGTGCCCCGATGGCTGCCAATCTGGTCAAGGCAGGGCATGATGTCATCGGCTTCGACCGCGCCGATATCGCGGTCGAAGGTGTTGCAATGGCCTCTGCCGCCACCGAGGCCGTGGCCAACGCGTATGCCGTCATCACGATGCTGCCCAACGGCCAGATCCTGCGCGCGGTGGCGGACGAGGTCATTCCGGCCATGCAGTCCGGCGCCGTGTTCATCGACTGCTCGACGGTTGACGTCGACAGCGCCCGCACCGTGGCCCAGCAAGCGCTGGACGCCGGACTTCTGACGGTCGATGCACCCGTCTCAGGCGGTATCGGCGGGGCTGCGGCGGGCACGCTGACCTTCATGGCAGGCGGATCCGAAGCCGCGTTCGCCAAGGCCGTGCCTCTGTTCGACATTATGGGTCAGAAGGCCGTACATTGCGGCGAAGCGGGCGCCGGTCAGGCCGCCAAGATCTGCAACAACATGATTCTCGGCGTCACCATGATTGCCACCTGCGAAGCGTTTGCGCTGGCCGACAAGCTGGGTCTGGACCGGCAAAAGATGTTTGACGTCGTCAGCACATCCTCAGGCTATAGCTGGACGATGAACGCTTACTGCCCGGCTCCTGGGGTCGGACCGCAAAGCCCTGCTGATAACGGCTATGAGCCCGGTTTCGCTGCCGAGTTGATGCTGAAAGACCTGCGCCTCAGCCAGCAGGCCGCCGAAAGCGCCGATGCGGACACCCCGATGGGGCAGATCGCCACCGCGCTCTATGAGCAGTTCGTCGAAGGCGAGGACGGGCTGGGCCGCGACTTCTCCGCGATGCTGCCTCGTTTCGAAAAGCGTGGGCGAGAGTAGATCAGACCCCTACGGCGTGATCAACATAGCGGGCGGCTTAACGTCGCCCTACAAATAATGCTCACACCGTGCGAGTGCTTTGGCCAGCTTGATCGAACCATCGTGATCAGCTTTGGTGTCTCGCCATTGCGTAATTAAATGATCTATGTAAGCGTCGACCGGTTGCATGCCGTTCCCCGGATAGGCACCCTCCCGGAGGGTTTTCGCAATCTCTCGCAGTCTCAGATCAAACTTGGGATCATCTGTTTCGATGACGGAAAACAAGGCACTGCAGTCGCAGTGGCTCCGCGACAACGAGCACGGACCTGCATGCAAACAGGTTCCAAAAACAGCAAGGCCGGCAGTGAGCGCACTTCTCCGTGCGAGCATCACTCTGCAGCTACCTTTTGACCATCCAGCATCGGTTTAAGGTATTGCCCGGTATGGCTGCGCTCGCACGTGGCCACGTCCTCGGGCGTACCTGCTGCAACGATCTGACCGCCGCCATCGCCGCCTTCGGGGCCGATGTCGATGATCCAGTCGGCGGTCTTGACCACATCCAGATTGTGTTCGATCACCACGACCGTATTGCCCTGATCCACCAGTTCATGCAGCACTTCCAAAAGCTTACGCACGTCTTCGAAATGCAGCCCCGTCGTCGGCTCGTCAAGGATATAGAGCGTCCGTCCCGTAGATCGCTTGCTCAGCTCCTTTGACAGCTTGACCCGTTGCGCCTCGCCGCCGGACAGCGTGGTCGCCTGCTGGCCAACCTTGATATAGCCCAACCCAACGCGGGCCAGCGCATCCATCTTATCGCGGATCGAGGGGACGGCCTTGAAGAACTCCTGCGCATCTTCCACTGTCATATCAAGTACATCCGCAATGGACTTGCCCTTGAACTTGATCTCCAACGTCTCGCGGTTGTAACGCGCGCCCTTGCAGGTTTCACAAGTCACATAGACATCGGACAGGAAGTGCATCTCGATCTTGATGACACCGTCGCCCTGACAGGCCTCGCACCGCCCGCCCTTGACGTTAAAGCTGAACCGGCCCGGCTTGTACCCGCGCGCCTTGGCCTCGGGCAGACCGGCGAACCAGTCGCGGATCGGGGTGAAGGCACCTGTGTAAGTCGCTGGATTCGAACGCGGAGTCCGCCCGATAGGACGCTGATCGATGTCGATCACCTTATCCAGATGTTCGAGCCCCTTGATCGTTTCACAAGGCGCAGGCGTCTGCCGCGCGCCGTTCAGGCGCATCGAGGCCGTCTTGAACAACGTCTCGATCGTCAGCGTGGATTTACCGCCGCCCGACACGCCCGTGACGCAAACGAACTTGCCCAGCGGAAATTCGGCCGTCACGTTCCTGAGGTTGTTGCCGGTCGCCTTGACCACCGTCACCTTCTGCTTTTTCCCCTTACGCCGCTCGGCCGGCACCGCAATCTCGCTTGTGCCCGACAAATATTGACCCGTGATCGAGGCCGCATCCCCCGCGATCTGATCCGGTGTGCCGTGACTTACCACCTGTCCGCCATGTACGCCCGCGCCGGGGCCGATATCGAAGACATAGTCCGCCTCGCGGATCGCCTCTTCATCATGTTCGACGACGATTACGGTGTTACCTTGGTCGCGCAGGTTCTTGAGCGTGCCCAGCAGACGGTCATTGTCACGCTGGTGCAAGCCAATCGACGGCTCGTCCAACACGTAAAGCACTCCTGTCAGGCCAGAACCGATCTGGCTGGCAAGCCGAATGCGCTGGCTTTCACCACCTGACAGAGTGCCACTTGAACGTGACAGCGTAAGGTACTCCAAACCCACATTATTCAAGAATCCAAGCCGCTCACGGATTTCCTTGAGAATGGCCCGCGCAATCTCGTTCTTCTGCACGCTCAGATGGTTCGGCGCATCCTCGACCCAAGCCAGCGCTTCGCGGATCGACATCTGCACCACCTGCCCCACATGCAGTCCGGCGATCTTGACGGCCAAGGCTTCGGCACGCAGACGGTAGCCGGTGCAGGTGCCGCAGGGGCGATTGTTCTGATAGCGCTCGAACTCTTCCCGAATCCAGGCGCTGTCAGTCTCGCGATAGCGGCGCTCCATATTAGGGATTACGCCTTCGAAACTGCGGGTAACCTGATAGACACGGCCCCCCTCGTCATAGCGGAACTGGATTTCCTCGTCGCCCGAGCCGCGCAGAAACACCTGCTGCACCTTCTTGGGCAGGTCCTTCCACGGCGTGTTCTTGTCGAATTCATAATGGCGCGCGATGGCTTCGATGGTCTGCAGGAAATATGGCGACTTCCCCTTGCGCCAAGGGGCAAGCGCGCCGTCATACAGTTTCAGCGTCTGGTCGGGCACCACCAGCCTTTCGTCAAAGAACAGCTCAACCCCCAACCCGTCGCAGTCCGGACAGGCCCCAAAGGGCGCGTTGAACGAGAACAGGCGCGGTTCGATCTCGGGGATGGTGAAGCCACTGACTGGACAGGCAAAATTCTCGCTGAAGGTGATCCGTTCCGGGTCGCCTTCCTTTGGCGCGGTCTCAAGAATGGCGATGCCGTCGGCCAGATCCAGAGCGGTGCGCAGACTGTCGGCCAGCCGCGTCTCCATCCCTTCACGGACGACCAGGCGGTCGACAACCACGTCGATGTCATGACGGAACTTCTTGTCCAGCGTCGGCGGCTCGTCCAGCTCGTAGAATTCGCCATCTACCTTGACGCGCTGAAAGCCTTGCTTGCGCAGCTCCAGAAATTCTTTCTTATACTCCCCCTTCCGGTCCCGCACGATAGGGGCCAACAGGTAACCGCGCGTCCCCTCGTCCATGGTCATGATCCGGTCAACCATGTCCTGCACCTGCTGCGCCTCAATCGGCAGGCCGGTTGCTGGGCTAAAAGGCGTTCCAGCGCGTGCGAACAGCAGACGCAGATAGTCGTAGATCTCGGTCACGGTGCCCACGGTCGAACGCGGGTTCTTCGAGGTCGTCTTCTGCTCAATCGAGATTGCCGGGCTCAGACCGCTGATATGGTCGACATCCGGCTTTTCCATCATGTCCAGGAACTGCCGCGCATAGGCCGACAGGCTCTCGACATAGCGCCGCTGCCCCTCGGCATAGATCGTGTCAAACGCCAGCGAGGACTTGCCCGAACCGGACAGGCCGGTGATCACCACCAGCTGATCCCGCGGGATGTCGACATCGATACTCTTGAGGTTATGCTCGCGCGCGCCGCGCACCTCGATATTCTTCAGCTCAGCCATTCTGGCCCCCAACACACACGTCCCCTAGACATAGGCGAGCGGCGCTGAGTCTCCAACCAAAAAATGAGAACAAAGTATGAACGAGCTGATTTTCGACGGCGCCCGCCCTAACCCACCGATTTACGTGCCAATGCCCACGCGCAAATCGGAAATGCCGGATCATTGTCCAGATCGTCGGTTTGGGGATCATAGACCGGAGGCCAGTCCGGTTCGAGGTTCCGCAGCGCCGCCTGCCGGTTGCCCCACTGTTCCGCCCGGATATACGCCGGATGGAATCCGCATTCGGTCAGCAGGTTCCTGAGCCGCGGGCAGACCAGCGCGAACAATCATGTGGGGCCGCGTGGAACGGGATAAAGAACGGCACCGCCAGCCAGAAATAACCACCCGGGCGCAGCATCTCTTGCACGTTCAAGGTCGCCTCGAACGGACGGTCGAGATGTTCCCAAACCTGATTGGCAAGCACCAGATCGAATTGCCGGACCCTTCTCTGTTCGTCCAGCAACGGTCCGCTGCAGATATCATGCTGGTTGAGCCCGACCTGCTGGTAGCTGCGAAACCCGAACTGATTGCCCCATGTGCCAGAAATCTCAACCACATCCAGCGCAGACGGATTAAGATCGCGGATCCACTGGCGGCTGCGTCGGGCCATGATCACACGGTTCAGACTGGTCACGCGGGGCCCTCCGACTGCGTTTCGGGCAATAGATCACGACGGGATCCGGCTGTCGTCAGAAAACGCGTCCGACCAATGTCTTCATATCCAATCTGAGCGGGAAAATGGCGCGGTTGACGGGGCTCGAACCCGCGACCCCCGGCGTGACAGGCCGGTACTCTAACCAACTGAGCTACAACCGCGCATTTAGGGTCTCTGTGCGATCCGTTTGCCCGGATCAAAGGCTGGCAGCGATGGCGCGGTTGACGGGGCTCGAACCCGCGACCCCCGGCGTGACAGGCCGGTACTCTAACCAACTGAGCTACAACCGCCCACTGCCCGTTCATTGCTGAACGTTGGGGTGTATTATGGCCCCGGTCGGGCAGCGTCAAGCGGCGTTTTCAAGTTTTTTGTCCGATACCGATTTTTTCGTAAAGCGTCGAGTTTTCCACCTGCCCACACCGATCAGGCAAACGCTGACCGCCACCGGCAGAATGCAAGCTTTCGCCTTGCGAACGGCGCAAAGCCGATGTATGAGCCCCGGCTATGGGTGATTAGCTCAGTGGTAGAGCGCTTCGTTCACATCGAAGATGTCAGGAGTTCAAATCTCTTATCACCCACCACTCCTCCTTTAGTTCAGTGCGTTATGACGTGTTCGCCGAGTGCTTTTCTGGCAGGCTTCAGCCAGCCCGCCGTCGATTAACCGCTGACATAAACGCCTGCTCTGGGTCGATAGAATATCTTCTGGTCATGAAGTCGACCCAAGAGATCATGCATCTTGTGCAGGAAATCTTCGCGTGCGGCTTTGTCCTCGACGGACTCTTGAGCCGGTTCACCCGATTTCGACGCGATAGCCTGGCGCATTGCCTTTTCGATCAGATCCATATCTTCAACGGAAAGCTCAAACAGATCGTTATACTGGGGCACTCCGATTTCTCCCTCCGTGGCGCAGGAATTCAACGTGCCTGAACTTTGTCCGTTTTTCCACCATTAACGTCCGCGCTCAGCGTTCGGGCTGCATAGCTTAGGGCCACCCCATAGAAGCCCGGGGATTTTCGTCTGTTTCTCAACGCTTGCCAGAAATCTGCTTGACTGATTATGCTGATCTTGCGGACGGACGGGATATGACATGGCGGATCTGAAACGGGAAATCGGCCTTGTCGGCCTGACCTTCATCTCGGTCGGCGGCATCATCGGGTCCGGCTGGCTGTTCGGTCCGCTACTGGCGGTGCAGCACGCCGGGCCAGCGGCGATCCTGTCTTGGATCATCGGTGCCGTGGCCATGTTCATTCTGGCGATTACCTTTGCCGAGATCTCGGCCATGCTGCCGATCCCCGGCGGTATCGCGCGTGTGCCGCAGTTTTCGCACGGCAATATCGTGTCGATGGCGATGGGATGGACCGCCTGGATCGGCTACAACACCACCGCACCGATCGAGGTTGAGGCGATGTTGAAATACCTCGCCCCCTATGCACCTTGGCTACACGCCGCAGATACCGGTGACCTGACGGGCGCTGGCATTTCGGTGGCTTTGTTGTTCATGTTACTGTTCGTGGCCGTGAACGCCTTAGGAGTGAAGTTCTTTGCTCAGGTGAACGCGGTGCTGACCTGGGCCAAAATCGCAATCCCGGTTTTTCTGTCTATCTTGTTGATCCTCACCCGTTTTGACGCGCAGAACCTGACAACGCCTGACGGATTTGCACCCTACGGGCTCAAGGGGATCATGGCAGCCGTGTCGACCGGAGGCGTGATCTTTTCCTTTATCGGATTCCGGCATGTGGTTGATATGGCGGGCGAAGTGCGCAATCCGAAATTCGCAATCCCGGCGGCTCTGGTTCTGTCGATTGCACTGTGCGCGCTGATCTATGTCGGCCTGCAGATCGCGTTCATCGGTGCGCTTGACCCGACGATGATCAGCAGAGGCTGGGCTAGCCTTGATTTCGGAGGACAAGGACCGCTTGACGGTATCATTATGTCTGTCGGCATTTTGTGGTTTCTGAGCCTGTTGAACATCGGCTCGGTCATCGGGCCCTTTGGCAATGGTTTGGTTGCAACCGGTTCGAATGCCAGGATTGCGTTGGCGCTTTCGCAGAATGGGTTCCTGCCGAAACGCCTGCAACTCCTGTCGAGGTTCGGCGTGCCGCTGTGGGCGTTGGCGTTGAACTTCCTGATCGGAATGGTCTTTCTTCTGACCGTGCCCTTTACGACGGTCATCGCTCTGAACGGGGCTGCGATTGTGCTGTCGTTCGCCGTGGGGCCGATCGCGGTGGTCTGCCTCAGGGAACTGCTACCGGATCACCCCCGATCTATCCGTGTTCCCGCCGTCAAACTTGTGGGCGCTACCGCATTCGCGATTTCCACGCTCATCGTCTATTGGAGCGGTTGGGATACCGTCTGGAGGCTGGGTATCGCTCTGCTGGTTGGAATGGTGCTGCTTCTGATCCGCTTCCACAACCGGCTCGACGAGATGGACGCCACCGAGGCGCTGTGGCTGCTGCCTTATCTTGGGGGACTGGGACTAATCTCGTACATGGGTCAGTTCGGAGATGGAGCCCAAAAGCAAATTCCGTTTGGCTGGGACATCCTGCTATGTGCGGTGTTCGCCGTGGTGATCTTTGCACTTGCGGTGCGATCGTCCCTGTCGGATGAAAAGTTTCAGGCCTATGTCGCCGAAGAGGAACTATTGGGCCCGGCAGAGCCCGTAATCGGGCTCTGAACGAAAAAAGGCGGGGCCGCGCCCCGCCTTTCGTTCATTTTTCTGAGCTTTAGTGCGCAGTCGCAGAGGTGCCTGTGCTTTCAGCAGCTTTCGCGGCCGCTGCAGCGGCCTCCTCAGCGGCTTCATCCCACTCTACGGGCTCAGGCTTGCGTACCAGAGCTTGCTCGAGGACTTCGGATACATGCTTGACCGCAATGATATCCAAGCCTTCCTTCACGTTGTCCGGGATGTCGGCCAGATCTTTTTCGTTCTCTTCGGGGATCAGAACGGTCTTGATGCCGCCCCGCAGCGCCGCCAGCAGTTTTTCCTTCAAACCCCCGATCGGCATCGCGTTACCACGCAATGACACCTCACCGGTCATGGCGATGTCTTTGCGCACGGGAATGCCGGTCAGGACCGAGACAATCGACGTCACCATCGCCAGACCCGCCGACGGGCCATCCTTGGGCGTGGCCCCATCAGGCACGTGCACGTGGATGTCGATCTTGTCGAACTGCGGCGGCTTAACCCCGATCTGAGGCGAAATCGACCGCACATAAGACGACGCCGCATCGATGGATTCCTTCATCACATCGCCCAGCTTACCGGTGGTCTTCATGCGCCCCTTACCGGGCAGCTTCAGCGCCTCGATATGCAGCAGATCACCGCCGACAGAGGTCCAGGCCAGACCGGTCACCACGCCCACTTGATCGTCCTGTTCGGCCAGACCATAGCGGAACTTGGGCACGCCGAGGAAATCATCCAGATTGTCGGGCGTCACCGTGATGGCTTCGGCCTCTTTCTTGATAATCTTGGTCAGCGATTTCCGCGCAACCTTGGCAATCTCGCGCTCAAGGTTCCGCACACCCGCCTCACGGGTATAGGTGCGGATGATCGACTGCAGCGCCTCATCGGTCAGTTCGAACTCTTTGTCTTTCAGGCCGTGGTTCTTGACCTGCTTCTCGATCAGGTGCTGCTTGGCGATCTCGCTCTTTTCGTCCTCGGTGTAACCGGCCAGCGGAATGATCTCCATCCGATCCAGCAGAGGCCCGGGCATGTTGTAGCTGTTGGACGTGGTCAGGAACATCACGTTGGACAGGTCATATTCGACCTCCAGGTAATGATCCATGAACGTGCTGTTCTGTTCAGGGTCGAGCACTTCCAGCATCGCCGAGGCTGGATCGCCACGGAAATCCTGACCCATCTTGTCAATCTCATCCAACAAGATCAGCGGGTTCGTGGTTTTTGCCTTCTTCAGCGCCTGAATGATCTTACCAGGCATCGACCCGATATAAGTCCGACGGTGACCACGAATTTCGGATTCGTCGCGCACACCGCCCAAGCTAATGCGAATGAACTCGCGCCCCGTGGCCCGTGCGACCGACTTACCCAGCGAGGTCTTACCCACACCCGGAGGGCCGACAAGGCACATGATCGGGCCTTTCAGCTTTTTCGACCGTTGCTGCACCGCCAGATATTCGACGATCCGTTCCTTGACCTTCTCAAGGCCATAGTGATCGGCATCCAGAATATCCTGCGCGCGACCCAAATCCTTTTTGACGCGGGATTTGGTGCCCCAAGGCAGCGCCAGAATCCAATCCAGATAGTTGCGCACAACGGTGGCTTCGGCCGACATCGGCGACATATTCTTGAGCTTCTTCAGCTCACCTTCCGCCTTTTCCCGCGCCTCTTTCGACAGTTTGGTCTCGGCGATCTTTTCTTCCAGTTCGGCAACTTCGTTGCTGCCGTCCTCGCCATCGCCCAGTTCCTTCTGAATGGCCTTCATCTGTTCATTCAGGTAATACTCACGCTGCGTCTTCTCCATCTGGGATTTGACACGGGTCTTGATCTTTTTCTCGACCTGCAGGACCGACATCTCACCCTGCATCAGGCCATAGACCTTCTCAAGCCGCTCACTGACCGAGAGCGTCTCAAGCAGTTCCTGCTTTTGCTCGACCTCGATGCCCAGATGGCCCGAGACCAGATCGGCCAGTTTCGCCGGCTCGGTCGTGTCGCCAACAGCGGTCAGCGCCTCTTCGGGGATGTTCTTGCGCACCTTGGCGTAGCGCTCGAACTCATCCGCGACGGTGCGCAGCAGCGCCTCGGTCGTGGTCATGTCACCGGGGATTTCGGTCAGATATTCGGCGCGGGCTTCAAAAAAGTTGTCGTTATCCAGAAACTCGGTGATCTGCACGCGCGCCTGCCCTTCGACCAACACCTTGACGGTGCCATCGGGCAGTTTCAGCAGTTGCAGCACATTGGCCAGCACACCCGAGCGGTAGATGCCGTCAATATCCGGGTCATCGTCGCCGGGGTCCATCTGGCTGGACAACAGAATTTGCTTGTCATCCTGCATTACCTCTTCCAGCGCGCGGACCGATTTGTCACGGCCCACGAACAGCGGCACGATCATGTGTGGGAACACCACGATATCGCGCAGCGGAAGGACGGGGTATGAGGAATTCAGAGGTTCTTGCATGCTCTATCCTTATCGTTGGCAAGACGGCACCGGTCCCTTGTCAAGGCAACGCTTGGCCGTCTCCTATCTTGGACGATAAACGTGGGGCTCCTGTCTGCCCGTTTCAAGCTTATCGCCGTGTCTCGTGATGCAGCATGACCCGAGGTTCTGGCGACTGCAAGACGTCGCGCAGACATATCCACCGAAATAAGACGACAAAGCCTGTCAGATAGGTTCAATATCGCCCTGCGCGCGCTGCGCGTGGAACTCGGCCTGCCATGCGCTGAACGTGCCCGCGGCAATCGCCATGCGCATCCCCTGCATGATTTCCTGAAAATAATGCAGGTTGTGCCAGGTCAGCAGCATGCCCGAGATCATCTCGTTCGCGCGGAACACGTGATGCAGATAGCCGCGGGAATAGTGGGAACAGGCCGGGCAACCACACGCCTCGTCCAGTGGGCGCGGGTCATCGGCGTGGCGGGCGTTCTTGATGTTGACCACACCATAACGGGTAAACACCTGCCCGGTGCGCCCCGACCGCGACGGCAGAACGCAATCCATCATATCCACCCCCCGAGCCACCGCGCCGACGATATCGTCGGGCTTGCCGACGCCCATCAGATAGCGCGGCTTGTCCGTCGGCAGGAAATCCGGCGCATAATCGAGGCAGTCAAACATAGCCTCCTGCCCCTCACCCACGGCCAAACCGCCGATGGCATAGCCCTCGAACCCGATCTGTTTCAGCGCCTCGGCGCTTTCCTCGCGCAGATCACGCTCCAGCCCGCCCTGTATGATGCCGAACAGGGCGTGCCCCGGACGGTCACCAAAGGCGGCGCGAGACCGCTCGGCCCACCGCATCGACAGGCGCATCGACTGCGCGATCCGGTCACGGTCGGCAGGCAAGGCCGGACATTCGTCGAAACACATCACGATGTCCGACCCCAGCAGGCGTTGAATCTCCATCGAACGCTCGGGCGACAGTTCGTGTTTCGAGCCGTCGATATGAGATTTGAAGGTCACGCCCTTTTCGGTCAGCTTGCGCAGCCCGGCCAGCGACATCACCTGAAACCCACCCGAATCCGTAAGGATCGGCCGGTCCCAGTTCATGAACTTGTGCAGCCCGCCCAGCCGGTCGATCCGCTCGGCCGTGGGGCGTAGCATCAGGTGATAGGTGTTGCCCAGCAGAATATCGGCCCCCGTGGCGCGCACGCTTTCGGGCATCATCGCCTTGACCGTCGCCGCCGTGCCCACGGGCATGAAGGCGGGTGTCCGCACCTCTCCCCGAGGGGTGTGGATCACGCCGGTCCGGGCCTTGCCATCGGTGGCTTTCAAATCAAACGAGAAACGGTCGGTCATCCTGACACCCTACGATCACGGGAACCGGGCCGCGTTTGCCCGATCTGCCCCGGTTTTGCAACCCGGACAGGCGGCGATGCAAAGCCGTCACAGATCATGGTACAGTTGCATTCGCAGATTTGCATTCCTGGCGGCTCAATCCATACCAGAGTTGAAATCGGGCGACTCAATCCCCAAATGTATACTATAGTACACAATAAAAGAGGACAGATATGATCGAAGACCAGATTATCGGACTGCTTTCATCGAACATTATTTACCTTGTCGCTGCGGCCCTTGTTGTCGTCGTCATTCTGAAGGGCATCAAGATCGTCCCTCAATCCGAGAAATACGTGGTTGAACGGTTCGGCCGCCTGCATTCGGTCCTTGGGCCGGGGATCAACTTTATCGTTCCGTTTCTGGATGTTGCACGCCACAAGATATCCATTCTGGAACGCCAGTTGCCCAATGCGACGCAAGACGCGATCACCAAGGATAACGTTCTGGTGCAGATTGATACATCGGTGTTCTACCGTATTCTGGAGCCTGAAAAGACCGTCTACCGCATCCGCGACGTGGATGGCGCCATTGCCACCACCGTCGCCGGGATCGTCCGCGCCGAGATCGGCAAGATGGACCTTGATGAGGTCCAGTCGAACCGCGCGCAACTGATTGAACGCATTCAGGAAAGCGTTGAAACTGCAGTCGATGACTGGGGCATCGAAGTGACGCGCGCCGAGATTCTGGACGTAAACCTCGATCAGGCCACCCGCGACGCGATGCTGCAGCAGCTGAACGCCGAACGCGCCCGCCGCGCGCAGGTGACTGAGGCCGAGGGCCAGAAACGCGCCGTCGAGCTGCAGGCCGATGCCGAATTGTACGCCGCCGAGCAAACCGCAAAGGCCCGCCGCATTCAGGCCGAAGCCGAGGCCTACGCCACCGGCGTCGTGGCCAAGGCCATCCAGGATAACGGCATCGAAGCCGCGCAGTACCAGGTCGCCCTGAAACAGGTCGAGGCGCTGAACACACTGGGCAACGGCACCGGTTCGCAAACCATCGTTGTGCCCGCCAATGCGCTTGAGGCATTCGGCAACGCCTTCAACATGCTGAAAGGAGGAAAATGATGGCCGACCCCTTCTGGCTGACATGGTGGATCTGGCTGGCCGGGGCGCTGACGCTGGGCATTCTCGAGATCCTTTTGCCCGGCTTCATCTTCCTTGGGTTTGCCATCGGCGCGGCCATTACCGGCCTGCTGTTGCTGATCCCCGGCCTGACCCCGACGCTGGCGGTTCTGGCGCTGATTTTTGCGGTCCTGTCTCTGGTCTCGTGGCTGGTGCTGCGGCGCATGTTTGCCCTGCCCCATGGTCAGGTCAAAACCTTCAACCACGACATCAACGACTAATCCGCTGTGGCGTCTTTCGCAGGCGCCACGGCCCCTCTGGACGCTGCCCAGCTCTTTCCCTATATAATTCGTCAGGTAACAGACCCGAGGCTTGAATGACCCACCCCAGCGAACAGTTCGAAGGCAGCCCGCTGATTGCGCCTTCGACCATTGATCACCCGCTTTATGAACCCGTGGTCGACGCCTGCCGGACCGTTTTTGACCCTGAGATTCCGGTCAATATCTACGACCTCGGCCTGATCTATACGATCGACATCAACAGCGAGAACGCGGTCAAAGTCATCATGACGCTAACCGCCCCCGGTTGCCCGGTCGCAGGCGAGATGCCCGGCTGGATCATGGAAGCCATCGAACCCGTGGCTGGCGTCAAAGAGGTCGATGTTGAACTGACCTGGGAGCCCCCCTGGGGCATGGAGATGATGTCGGACGAAGCCCGGCTTGAACTGGGCTTTATGTAAACCGCTAAGCGATCCACCGGTTTTTGCCGTTTGTCATGAAACGGTTATGAGCCTGTTACGATTCTGTTGATCTATTGACACAAAGAGTCGGCACGTTTGCCGCGCACTCCCTGCAGTGCAGGCGTTCCGGGGCAAAAGACCTGATTGCCGTCCCCAACAAAGACCTGACCCGGATGTTGAGACCGCCCTTGCCCGAGGGCGGTCTTTTTTCATCCCCTACTCGATCCCGCAGGTCGATTTGATCTCGGCCGACCGGGCATCCAGCTGTTTGATGTAGTCACCCGACAGCATCTTCAGGTGCTTGTTCTCGGTCCCCGTTATCAAGCCCAACAAGGCACCGGCGGGCAGGACCGAGACCACGCTTTCGACCTGCTGATCCTCGGCATGTTTCTTTTCGGCTGCAATGGCGCGCAGATCACCCGGCGCGGTGGCGCAGTTGACCGGATGTCGTTTGTCCGTGTCGGCCGCGATGGCCGTATTTGCCAGCAGAAGCCCAGTCAGAACGCCCGCACCGATCCGTTGCAGTAAGGGTTGTGCCATTATCCAGCCTCTCTCAGAAATCTACTCTTGCCTGTCACGCTACGGTCATCCAACGCCGCAAAGCAATCGGTTTTGCGTCCGCAATCCCTTGAGCCCGGCGCGTCCTGGCCCTAAATTAGATGCAACGCGCGAAAACGGAGCCCCCCAATGTTTGGCATTCCCGGCAAGCAGGCCGTGACCATGACACCCAAAGCCGCCGAGCAGATTGTTCGGCTGATGCAATCCGGCGGCCATGCAGGCCTGCGGATCGGCGTCAAGAAAGGCGGCTGCGCGGGCATGGAATACACCATGGACTATGTCGATCAGGCCGACCCGAATGACGAAGTGGTCGAACAGGACGACGCGCGCGTGATGATCGCGCCCATGGCCCAGATGTTCCTGTTCGGGACCGAGATCGACTATGAGGTCTCGTTGCTGGAATCCGGCTTCAAGTTCCGCAACCCCAACGTCGTCGATGCCTGCGGCTGTGGCGAATCGATCAAGTTCGACGAAAGCCTTGCTGAGCGTTAAGACGCAGATTTCAGGTGCACGTAGGTCTCATTGAAGCGCCGCGTCAGGTGATCGCCCGCCCGTATGGTCTGCCCCGATTCCGGCGGCGCCACATTCGTGTCGTATGACGGGTTGAAGAACAGCGGCACCGAAATCCGCTCATTCGCACCGCCCCGGACACGATGCAACGTGGCCTTGACCTCTCCGCCGGTCCAGAGTTCAAGCATCTCGCCGAAATTGATGACAAACCGGCCGGGCTCGACCTGAACGCCCTGCCATTTACCATCGGGCATCTGCACCTCAAGCCCCGGCGCGCCATCAGTGGCCAGCAGGGTCAAACAGCCATAGTCGGTATGCGCGGCGATGCCGAAGTCGTTTTCGCCCGCCCAATCCGGGCGTTGCGGATAGAAGTTGCCACGCAGTAACGCCATCGGTGTGTCAAACGCCGCATCGAAACTGCGCGGGTCCCGGCCAAGCGCGGCAGCAATCGCGTGCAGGACCCTCATGGCGACCGCGCAAGCATCGGCATAGTAATCCTGAATCGTGTCGCGGAACTCATCGGCGCCTTCAGGCCACAGGTTCGGCGCGTAAACGGACAGATTCCGTGCTGCATAGGGATCGCCCGGGGGCAGTTCGTAACCGCAATCGAACACCTCTTTGTAGTCGGGGTTGGCGTTGGGATCGACCTGCTCGGATTTCGACGCACCCCAGCCCCGGTTCGCGCCGGTGGTCGCCATGTTCACGGTTTGCTTGACCGGCTCGGGCAACCCGAAGAAGGCCCGATAGGCCTCCAGAACCCGACATACACGATCCGCATCCAGACCTGTTTCGGACACTGTCAGAAACCCGACCTGCCCGACAGCGCGCCGCAGCCGCGCCAATTCATCCGCATCGCGCCGGTCCAGCTTTTCAAGGTTGAGATTGTCGATCATGAACGCCCCCGTGGTTCCCGCGCGCACTCTGTCGATTGTGCGATACCTCCGCAACCGGAATTGTCAGTTGCCCCCACGGGTGTTATCGGTTCCCAACACACCCGGGACGGAGGAACGGCAATGCGGCGCAAGCTTGCGGCAGGCAACTGGAAAATGAACGGCACCAGTGCCGACCTGACCGAGATCGAGGCATTGGCCCGCGCACACCCTGCCCCCTCGGTCGATATCCTGATCTGCCCTCCGGCGACCCTGGTACATCGGGCCGCACAAGCTGGTGGTATTGCCATCGGAGGCCAGGATTGCCACGCCAACGCGTCCGGCGCGCATACCGGCGACCTGAGTGCAGGAATGCTGGTCGATGCGGGTGCAACGGCGGTCATTCTGGGCCATTCCGAGCGCCGCGAGGATCACGACGAAAGCAACGAAGACATCCGCGCCAAGGCCAATGCTGCAATGGATGCGGGGCTGATGGCGATCATTTGCGTCGGCGAAAGCCTTGAACAACGCGAGGCCGCCAACACATTGGACATCATCGGCGGGCAGATGTCGGGCTCGATCCCCGATCAGTCAACCGGCGAGAATCTGGTTGTGGCCTATGAACCGATCTGGGCCATCGGCACCGGCAAGGTTCCCACGCTGGACGAAATCGGTGAGGTGCACGACTTCATCCGCGCCCGTCTGGAACGCCGCTTTGGTGAGGGTGTGGGGCGCTCGGTCCGATTGCTCTATGGCGGGTCGGTCAAACCGGGCAATGCGGCGGACATCTTCGGCGTGCCGAATGTCGATGGTGCACTGGTCGGCGGGGCCAGCCTGAAGGCACAGGATTTTTCGGGCATCATCAGCGCGCTTGAAGGCGCCTGAGCGCTATTCGGCGATATCCTCGGCCCAAAGCTCGGGCTTTTCCGCGATAAACCGCTTCATCAGCGCGATGCAGTCGGGATCATCGGCGATGACAACCTCGACCCCGCGCTCACGCAGAAAGGTTTCGTTGCCGCCGAAATTCAGGGTGTCGCCAATGACGACGCGCGGGATACCGAACTGAACGATGGTGCCCGCGCACATCATGCAGGGCGACAGAGAGGTATAGAGCACCGTATCGCGGTAGCTGCGCTGCCGCCCGGCCTTGCGCAGCGCGTCCATCTCACCATGGGCGATGGGATCGCCGCGCTGGACACGCTGGTTGCGGCCCTGCGCAACCACCTCGCCACCACGGGCCAGAACCGACCCGATCGGACAGCCGCCTTCGTCAAAGCCCGCACTTGCCTCGTCATAAGCAATACGCAGCAGTCGGATGTCAGTGTCGGTCAGCATGGTCAGGGGCCCCAGTTGTTGTCGGCAAGCTTGGCGCGCAGCAACAGGCCCGTCAACCACGCTCAGGCCAGCTTCATGGCGATCATGCCCGAGATGATAAGCACCGCTGCCATCATCCGCATCGGCGTCAGCGCCTCGCCCAGCAACATCACGCCCACCAGAAACGCGCCAACCGCGCCGATGCCGGTCCAGATCACATAGGCCGTGCCCAGCGGCAGCGTCCGCATGGCCAGCGCAAGCAGGCCAAAGGACCCCACCATCGACACACCCATGATCGCCGTGGGCCAAAGCCGCGTGAACCCAGCCGATTGCTTCATCGCAACCGCCCAGACGATTTCCAGCAGACCAGCAAAAAGAAGAAAAATCCAAGCCATGACAGACCCTCCGAGAATTCGGGTCGTCCCGAAAAAGGTATCCATGACGGAGAGGTCGTCCTCAGCCCCCTATCTATGAACGCCACCCGACGTTTCAAGAGGGCAGGAACCGGGCGGAAAAGCTCCGCCCGGTTCTTGAACATCTAGTTCGTTATGATTTCCGGCCCCATGAAGGTATTGGGCAGGAAGGTCGATATCCACGGGATGTATGTGACCATGATCAGGAACACGAACAGCACGGCCAGGAAGGGCAGCGCGGCGCGCACAACCGCCATCATCGGCATCCCCGCCACGCCCGAGGTCACGAACAGGTTCAGACCGACCGGAGGCGTGATCATCCCGATCTCCATGTTCACCACCATGATGATGCCCAGATGGATCGGGTCGATGCCCAGCTCGATGGCAATCGGGAACACCAGCGGGGCCACGATAACCAGCAGGCCCGAGGGCTCCATGAACTGACCGCCGATCAGCAGGATCACGTTCACCACGATCAGGAACGTCACCGGTCCCAGACCTGCCGACAGCATGGCGCTGGCGATGGTCTGCGGCACCTGCTCATCCGTCAGAACGTGCTTCAGGATCAGCGCGTTGGCGATCACGAACAGCAGCGTCACGGTCAGCTTGCCCGCCTCAAACAGCGTGTGCTTGGTGTCGGGATGCACGAACGCGGTCAGCAGCGCATAAGGTTTCTTGATCAGCGGCAAGTTCTGATCATCACCTTTGACATGCAGCGGGCCCATGTCTTTGTAGATGAAGCTGGCGATCAGGAAGGCATAGACAGCGGCCACCGCAGCGGCCTCGGTCGGAGTAAAGATACCACCATATATGCCACCCAGAATGATGACGATCAGGAACAGCCCCCAAGCAGCCTCGCGCGCCGAGGCGAATATCTCGCCCCAACCAAGCCATTCCCCTTTGGGCAGGTTCTTGACCTTGGCCATGACATAAATGGTGATCATCAGCATCAGGCCGGCCATCAGGCCCGGAATGACACCCGCAAGGAACATGCGCCCGACCGAAACCTCGACCGCAGCCGCATACACAACCATCACGATCGACGGCGGGATCAGAATGCCCAGCGTACCCGCGTTACAGATCACACCAGCGGCGAATTCCTTGGAATAGCCCACCTGCCGCATCCCGGCGATCACGATGGAACCAATTGCCACAACGGTTGCCGGAGAAGATCCCGAAAGCGCGGCAAACAGCATACAGGCAAAGACGCCCGCAATCGCCAGACCACCCGGCAGGTGCCCCACACAGGCGATCGAGAACCGGATAATTCGCCGCGCCACCCCGCCCGTCGTCATGAAGGACGACGCGAGGATGAAGAACGGGATCGCCAGCAGGGTAAAGTGGCCCTCGAACGCCTCGAACAGCGTACCCGCGACCGAGGCCAGCGAACTGTCGGAATAAATCAGCAGGAACAGGGTCGAGCTAAGGCCAAGCGCCACCGCAATCGGCACGCCGATCAGCAACAGGCCAATGACCATCGAGAAAAGAAGTACGACGTCCATCAGTCATGTTCTCCTTGCAGGGCGCGGACTTCTTCGATCTCGTCCTCGACTTCGTGGCTGGCGACGATGCGGTCGGTCTGACCGCGCAGGATCTCGATACCGGCCTGCGTGAACCGGATCACCAGCAGCAGCATCGACACCGGCAGTACCAGATAGGGCACAACCTTGGGCAGCTTCTCGTACCCCTCGCCATAGTTGATCAGGCCTTCCAGAAAGCGCAGCGGCGCGACCATTGGGATGTCGTCGACCTCATAGAAGCTCTGACTGCGGGCACTGGTGTCGAACCCCGTGGGGAACCAGCGACCCGAGGTCGGCGGCAGGTCGGCAAAAACCGCCCAATAGTCATACGCCCCCTTCAACAGCAGCAGCGAGAACACAAGGCAGCACGCGACAGCGATCAGCGCCAGTACCCGGCGCGCGCCCGGCGCCAGCATGTTCAGGATCGCATCCACCCCCAGATGGGCGTGTTTCTTGACCGCATATGATGCGCCCAGCAGCACCAGCCAGCCAAAGGTGAACACCGTCAGCTCCAACGCCCACAGGATGTTGGAATTAAACACAAACCGCGCGATTACGTTGGCGAATGTGACAACCGTCATCAGGCCCAGCAGACACGCGATCAGGGTTTCTTCGATATGGTCGACCAGCCCGTGTTGGCCGGGTTTCGCACCAGACATCTCTTCAGTCCCCGCATTTTATGGTGAGAGTAAGGTTTGGCGGGCCCGATCCGGCCCGCCCGGCCTGCGCGTCGATAACTCCCCAGTCCCCCGACGCGCAGCCTCTGTCCGGGATCAGAACCCGGCGTTGATCGCCTGTGCCGCGTCGATCTTGTCCTGACCTACGTCATCGGCGAACTTGTCCCAAACGGGCTTCATCGCATCGACCCAGGCCTGACGTTGCTCGGGGTTCAGCTCACGAATGATGCCGCCCGCATCGGTGATCGATGCTTTGGCCGCCTCGTTCACAGTAAAGGCTTCCTTGTTCCGGGTCTCGGTCACTTCGGCCAGAATGGTCAGGAACTGATCGCGGACTTCAGGGTCAAGGCTGTCCAGCCAGTCAACCGAGGTCACAACCAGATAGTCGATGATGCCGTGGTTGGTCTCGGTGATGCCGTCCTGCACCTCAAAGAACTTCTTGCCGTAGATGTTCGACCAGGTGTTCTCTTGCCCGTCCACAACGCCCTGTTGAAGCGCGCCGTACACTTCCGAGAACGCCATTTTCTGCGGGCTGCCACCGATCGCTTCCATCTGCGCCACCAGCACGTCCGACGACTGAACGCGGAATTTCAGGCCATCTGCATCCGTGGGCGCAACCAAAGGCTGGTTCGCCGACATCTGCTTCATGCCATTGTGCCAGAAGGCCAGCCCCTGCAGGCCGCGGCGCTGCATGCTGTCCTTCATCGCCTGACCTTCAGCCGAGGCCTGGAACGCATCCACGGCATCGATGTTCTTAAACATGAACGGCAGGTCGAACAGGCGGAACTGCTTGGTGAATTTCTCGAATTTCGACAGCGAGGGCGCGGCCAGTTGCACGTCGCCTTGCAGCATCGCCTCAAGCACCTTGTCGTCATTGTAGAGGGTCGAGTTCGGGAACACCTCGACGCACATCACGCCGTTCATCTCGTCGTTGACACGCTGTTCCAGCAGCGATGCGGCGATCCCCTTGGGGTGCTTGTCGGTGTTGGTCACATGCGCGAACTTGACGACGATCTCGCCATCGTCACAGGCGGCGATGCCTGCAGTTGCGGTGACGGACAGGGCCAGAGCGGTTGCAGCCGTTGTCAGGAATTTCATCAGTCTTTTCCTCCCAGACTTCCATAAGACGTTCGTCCGACGCCATCCGGGCGCCGTATGGGGCGAAGTGAACCGAATCGCCGGGCCTCTCTCAACATTTTGTTGAAACGATGAGCAGTTCATAATTTTCTGTTGATATTCAGGGAGCTATTCGTCGTACCGCCGCGTCTCTGAACTGATCCGAAAACAGGATGTGCGGGATTTCACACAGGGGCGCCACGCCCTGTGCGGATTTCCGCACAGATTCCGAATCAAACCCGCGAATCGGACCATGTCCAACCGCAGCCCGCCCCGGCGGGCTGCTCGGCCCAACGGTCTTGATGGCATGACAATGCCGGCAAAACCGGCGGGAGCCCCTACCTGCGGTAATCCTCGGGCCGGATCTGATAGCGCGCCAGCTTGTCATAGAAGGTCTTGCGCGGAAGCTTCAGCGCCTTGGCCGCCTCAGAGGCGCGGCCATTGTGCCGCCCCAGCGCCGCGATCAAAAGGGATCGTTCGACCCGGGCCATCTGCTCAGTCAGGCCCTGATCCGCCGCTTGCCCCACCTCTTCCGGCATCCCCAGCACGAACCGCATCGCCGCCGACATCAGCGACCGCGCATTTCCCGGCCAGTCCTGCGCCATCAACGCCGCCAGATGCTCGGGCGTGATCTGCGGCTCGGCAATCCCCGCCTGCTCGGCCGCCTGCGCCACGTAGTGCCGGAAGATCACCGGAATATCCTCGGGTCGTTCGGCCAGCGACGGGATGCGCACACGCATCACATCCAGACGATAGAACAGATCGGCGTTGAACCGTCCCTGCGCGCAAAGCTCCGACAGGTCTGCCGTCGTCCCGGCGACAATACGCGCGTCCGAGCCCTGCTCGATCAGTTCCAGTGCTGCATATTGCGTGGCGTCAGACATGGCCGAGACCTCATCCAGAAACAGCGACCCGCCCGAGGCGTCCTCGCACCCCCGGCGCAACTCCTCCGCCGTCAGCCCGGACGCCGGCCGTTTGACAAACGGCCCTTGCCCGACCGGCGACATCAGATGCACAACCTCCGCCACTTTCGAGATTCCGCTGCCCGCGGGTCCGGTCACCAATACCTCGGCCCGGGTCGGGGCCACGGCGCGCACCCGTTCTCGCAGGGTTTCGGCCTGTTCGGACAACCCAAACAGCATCCGCGCCGCAGGGTCACCGCGCTCAAGCTCGCTTTTCTGTCTACGCAGTTGCAGAACCTCGGCGCGGGCCGAGAAGGCGCGTTCCAGGACCGACAGAAGATCGGCAGCCGCGCAGGGTTTTTCCAGAAAATCAAACGCACCCTGCCCCATGGCCTGCACAGCCATCGGGATATCGCCTTCGCCCGTCAACAGGATCACCGGCAAGTCCGGATCGACCTCGCGCGCATAGTTCAGCAGATGAAACCCGTCCCGCCCCGGCATCCGGATGTCCGAGACAATCACCCCGTCAAAGTCATGCCGGATGTGATCCTTCGCCGCCACAAAAGACCCCGCAGGCACGGGTTCATAGTCAGCCAGTTCCAGCGTCTGCGCCAAGGCCTCGCGCACCGCCGCATCATCATCCACCAAAAGAACCTTACGGATCATGTCGACCTGTCCTCATCCCACGGTTCAAGTTCCACGGTGAACTCGGCCCCGTCTTCGGTGTTCGCGCCACGGATATCGCCCCCGAAACTCTGCACCAGCCCGTAGGAAATGGACAGGCCCAGCCCCATGCCCTCCGATGTACCGACGGTCTTTGTGGTATAGAAGGGCTCGAAGACCCGATCCGGGTCCTCGATACCGGGACCCGTATCCCGGACCGAGACCCGGATACGCGCGCCATCCTCCAACAAGATCGAAATCCGCCGCGTCTGCTGATCGGCCATGGCGTCGGCGGCGTTGTTGATCAGGTTGACGAAAACCTGCCCCAGACGCACCTCGCCGCCCCATGCATAGACCTCGGCCTCGGGCGGCGACCAGTCCAGCGTGACACCTTCGTCCCGCAGCCGGGCCCCGGTCAGTTCCACCGCCGCGTTCAGCACCTGCACCAGATCGACCCGCCCCATCGGCTCGCTTTCGTTGCGGGCAAAGGCGCGCAGGTTCTTGATGATCCGGGCCATGCGGGCCGCCATGTCCGAGATGCGACCCAAATTTTCACCCGCCTTCTCACCCTTGCCCCGCTGCAAAAAGGCCGAGCCGTTATCCGCAAACTGCCGGATCGCCATCAGCGGCTGGTTCAGTTCATGGCTTATCCCTGCAGACATCTTGCCCAACGCGCTCAGCTTTCCGGCCTGCACCAGATCAGCCTGCGCCTGTTTCAGTGCCGCCTCAGCTTCCTGCCGTTCCGTAACCTCGCGCCGCAAGGCAGAGTTTGCCGCCGTCAGCGCCCGTGTGCGCTGCGCGACACGGCTTTCCAGCACGGCATTGGCCTGCGCCAACGTTCGGCGACGTTCTGAGGCCAGAAACAACAGCGCACCAAAGGCAAAGCA
The DNA here is from genome assembly GCF_056536725.1 of Ruegeria sp. CJ3. Taxonomy (NCBI): domain Bacteria; kingdom Pseudomonadati; phylum Pseudomonadota; class Alphaproteobacteria; order Rhodobacterales; family Roseobacteraceae; genus Ruegeria; species Ruegeria sp. CJ3. The sequence goes on along the minus strand of NZ_JBQFQE010000001.1, from coordinate 403,177 downwards.
AATCGCCGCCACCGCTGCCGCCTGCAACCCGGCCAGGCGCCGCGCCGGGGCGACGTCCACCAGAACTTCGGCGGTCATGTCGATCACCGGCAATGCCAGCGTCAGATGCAGCGCCCGGCGCGGAAAATAGCGACCCCACCCCAGCCGCCACAACTCGTGCTCGCCCACACGGGTCGAGGCGAAATCGACCACCTGCCCGTCCGGCGGCGTCAAACCCAACTGCCCGTCGACGCGCTGCCAGAACAGCAGATCCGACCGGTTCGAGATAAAGACGATCCCATCGGGATCGACGAAAAACACCGCCTCGGTGCTGCCGCGCCAGGTCTGTTCCACATCCTGCACATCAGCAACAACCATCATCGCGCCCCTGACCTGACCGGCAGCGCCAAAGGCCGGGGCGACATAAGAATAAATCCGATCCCCACTATCCTGCAGCACCCCATGCGCGCTGCCCAACGCGCCCTGCAAGGCCCGCTCGAACGCGGGATGCCCGGCCATGTCGAGTTGCCCGGCGGGCTGCGCCGAAACCAGGACCTGCCCCTGGGCATCTAGATAGATCGCGTTGACCGCGGCAGTCTTATCGGCCACGTCCAGAAGCACTGCTTGCGCTGCCTGACGTTGCGCCGGGGTCTCAAGCACCCGCAGGGTCGGATGATCCGCCAACAGCACCGCGACCTCCTGATAGACCTGCATCTGCGTACTCAACCGGTCGGCGGCCAGCTCGAGATCGGCCTCAGCCTGCTGGCTCAGCTGCGTCAGGGCCTGACGATAGCCATAGGTCCAGACGGCAGATGACAGTAAACCTACCGCGCAAAGGAATCCGACAATGATCCAAACCCGTTGCATATGTTAGGGTCTTGCATTCAGAACGACTCGTGGCAAGTCTGCACCGCATGAAGATGCTGACCCAATCCCCCACCGATCCCGCCTTCGTGCAAAACCCCTATCCTTTCTACGACAGCGCCCGCCAGTTCGGGGATCTCGTCTTTTGGCAGGACTACGACATGGTCGCCGCCGTCTCGCACCGCGCCGTTCACGCCTTGCTGCGCGACCGCCGCTTCGGGCGCGAGGTCCCGCCCGAGCTTGCGCAACCCGGCCCCGATCACCTGGCACCCTGGCTCGATGTCGAGGCGCATTCGATGCTCGAACTTGAGCCGCCCCGGCACACCCGCCTGCGTGCGCTGGTGGTCCGCGCCTTCACGTCCCGCGCCATCGCCGCGCTCGCCCCTTCTATCGAAACCCTATGCCACGAATTGGTCGGCCGGTTTCCCAGCGACCCTTTCGACCTTCTGCAGGCCTATTGCACACAGGTGCCCGTGATCACCATCTGCCGGCTACTGGGCGTGCCGACAGACATGGCACCGCAACTTCTGAACTGGTCGCACGCAATGGTCGCCATGTATCAGGCCAGCCGAACGCGTCAGACCGAAGACGCTGCCGCCATCGCCTCGACCGAGTTCACTCGCTTTCTCGAAGGCTACATCGAAACCCGCAGGAAAGACCCGCGCGACGATCTGATCACCCGCCTGATCGCCGCCGAGGAGGATGGCGACAGGCTGACACGTGAGGAACTCATCACAACGTGCATCCTGCTGCTGAACGCCGGCCATGAGGCAACCGTTCATGCCATCGGCAACGGCGTGAAGACCATCCTGACCACCGCAGCGCAGGATCGGATCACATCTCCCGAGACAATCGACACCGCAATCGAAGAGATCCTGCGCTTTGACCCGCCCCTGCATATGTTCACGCGCTACGCCTATGAGGATGTCGAACTGTTCGGGCACCGGTTCACGCGTGGCCAAGAGGTCGCCCTGCTTCTGGGCGCGGCCAATCGTGATCCAAATATCTGGCCATCACCCAACACCTTTGACCCAGCCCGCCCGGTCAGCGCCAACACCAGCTTCGGCGGAGGGCTGCATTTCTGCGTAGGTGCCCCCCTTGCGCGCCTCGAAATGCGGATAGCCCTGCCCATTCTGTTCAGCAGATGCCCCGGCCTGCACCTCGCGGAAAGACCCCGCTATTCCAACAGCTATCATTTTCACGGCCTGACCGAGCTGAGAGTCTGCACCTGAGACAACCAAATCGCGCGTGCCGCGCGATGCCTCCGGCGGGGATATTTGTAGCCAGATGAAGACTGGATCCCCTGCTTCATCTGGCTATAAATATCCCGGGGGAGCCGCCCAACGGGTGGCGGGGGCAGGGCCCCCTCTCCAATCGACGGGTCAGGCCACACTTGCCGAATTCAGGGGCAACATCGTAGTGGATTTGATTTCTTCCATCGATAGGAGTGCGGTGACATTGTGTACGCGGACTTCGGATATCAATGTCTGGTAGAACGCATCATAGGCCCGGGCGTTCCGGACGCGTACTTTGAGAATGTAGTCGATGTCCCCTGCCAACCGGTGCGCCTCCTGTACCTCAGGACGGTCTCGCAGGGCTTTGAGAAACTTTTTTTGCCATTCCGCCTCATGCTCAGATGTACGGATCAGCACAAAGAACGTCGCCTCGAATCCCAGCGCCTCGGCATCGAGAAGGACGGTCTGCTGACCGATCACCCCGGCTCCTCTCAGCTTGCGAATGCGATTCCAGACCGGGGTCTTGGAACTGCCGACGCGGGCGGCGATTTCGTCGAGTGACTGGCTTGCATCCCGCTGCAACTCGGTCAGAATTTTCCGATCCGTCTCGTCGATACGCACCGACATTCCACATTCTCCTTCAATTCAGAACATGGGTTCCACCGTGGCCACGTGATGGAACATACGTTCTTATTTTCCAAGACATATAGCGTCTAGTCGGGATAATTTCCTATATTGAGCAACAAGTCAAACGACCGAAATCACACGGCAGCGACGCCTGCAAATAACGAGGACCTTGCCTGATGCCCCGCGCTTTTACACCCAAAGTGGTCACAGCCAACGACCTGCTGGAAGGCGACGTGATCTATCTGACCGATGATGACCGGTGGTCGCGTGAGCTTTCGGAGGCTGAATTGATCACCGACGAGGCCCACGCACAACTTCGCCTGCTGGATGCCGAGCGTCAGGTCAACCGTATTGTCGGTGCCTACCTCGCCGATGCCGTCGCCGGGGACAACGGCCCTGAGCCCACCCATTTCCGGGAAGACTTCCGCCGCACTGGTCCGTCCAACTATGCCCATGGCAAACAGGAAACTTCCCCGCAGCCCCGGGCCTGATCACAGGCTCTCTCCCCTCTTCAATGCCCCAAGGTTCGGGGCTGCAACTAAGGACAGCTAATCATGTATCGCTACTCCGAGTTCGACACAGCATTTTTGGCAGAACGTAACGCGCAGTTCCGGGCACAGGTCGAGCGCCGCATTGACGGCTCGTTGACCGAGGATGAATTCAAGCCGCTGCGCCTGATGAACGGCCTGTATCTGCAGTTGCACGCGTACATGCTGCGGGTTGCCATTCCCTATGGCACGCTCTCCAGCGCGCAGATGCGCCAACTGGCCCTTTTGGCCGAGAAGTGGGACAAGGGCTATGGCCATTTCACCACCCGCCAGAACATCCAGTACAACTGGCCCAAGCTGAACGACGTGCCGGATATGCTGGACGCGCTGGCCGAGGTCGGCATGCACGCCATTCAGACCAGTGGCAACACTATCCGCAACGTGACCGCAGACCATTTCGCCGGTGCTGCTGCCGATGAGGTCGCCGATCCCCGCCCCTATGCCGAGTTGCTGCGCCAGTGGTCGACCGATCACCCGGAATTCCAGTTCATGCCGCGCAAGTTCAAGATCGCCATCACCGGCTCAGAAAACGACCGTGCTGTGATCAAGGCGCACGACATCGGCCTGCAACTGGTCGAGCGTGATGGTATCCTAGGTGCCCGCGTTATTGTCGGTGGCGGTCTGGGCCGCACCCCGATGATCGGCAAGGAGCTGTCCGAATTCGTCGCCTTTGACGACCTGCTGGCTTATCTCGAAGCCACCGTCTCGGTGTGGAATCAAATCGGCCGCCGCGACAATAAGTATAAGGCGCGCATCAAGATCACCGTGCACGAGCACGGCATCGACGCAATCCGCGCCAAGGTCAATGAGCGCTTCTTGCAAGTCCGCCCGCAATTCAAAGGCGCGGACATGAACCTGTTGGAAGAGATCAAGGGCCACTTTGCCGCCCCCGCCTTCCGCGAAGGTTCTGTTGCGTCGTTCGAAAGCGCCTATACCAACGATCCGGTGTTCCGTTCGTGGGTCGACATCAACATCGCGCCGCACAAGAACGCGGACCACGCGATCGTGACGATCTCGATCAAGAAGCACGGCGCGACGCCGGGCGATGCGACCGCTGAACAGATGCGCGTCATGGCTGATCTGGCCGAAGAGTTCGCCTATGACGAGTTGCGCATCAGCCATGAGCAGAACGTGATCCTGCCGCATGTCCACAAATCAGACCTGCCCGCGATCCATGCCAAGCTGAAGGAATACGAACTGGCCACCGCTAATATCGGCCTGATCAGCGACATCATCGCCTGCCCCGGCATGGATTACTGCGCGCTGGCCACTGCGCGTTCGATCCCGGTTGCGCAGGAAATCGCGACCCGGTTTGAAGACCTGAAGCTTGAGCATGATATCGGCCACCTGAAGATCAAGATCTCAGGCTGCATCAACGCGTGCGGGCACCACCACGTTGGTCACATCGGCATTCTGGGTCTGGATCGTGCAGGCGTTGAAAACTACCAGATCACTCTGGGCGGCGATGGCACCGAGACTGCAGCCATTGGCGACCGCACCGGTCCGGGCTTTGCCTATGATGAGATTGTTCCCGCCGTGGAACGCATCGTCGACACCTATCTGGAGCAACGCGAAAGCGCCGAAGAAGAATTCCTGCAGACCTATCGCCGTGTCGGCATGGCCCCGTTCAAAGCAGCCCTCTACCCCGAGGCGCAGGCGAATGCCGCTTGATCTGATCCAGACCGAACTGGGCAAGGACCGCAGCGAACTGACCGAAAGGGTCGAGGCGCTGAACACCCGGTTCCGGCACCACTCGGCGCATGACGTCATGCACGGTGCCCTTGAGGAGATCGACGCGCTTGCGCTGGTCTCAAGCTTTGGCGCGGAATCAGTAGTGTTGCTGCATATGGCCGCCGTGGTCGACAAGATGACGCCGGTGCTGTTCGTCGATACTCAGATGCTGTTCACTGAAACGCTGGAATACCAGCAAGAGGTCAGTGAGCGCCTGGGCCTGAAAAACGTCCAGATCATCCGCGCCGAGGATGACGACGTGCAGCGCGAAGACCCCTATGGCGCATTGCGCCTGCAGGATACGGATGCCTGCTGCAACCTGCGCAAGACCTTTCCGCTGCAAAAGGCGCTATCGGGCTATTGCGGCTGGATTACCGGGCGCAAGCGATTTCAGGCGGGCACCCGCGCGGCGCTTGAGTTCTTTGAAGTCGAGGACGGCACGGGCCGCATCAAGGTCAATCCGCTGGCTCATTGGGCCCCCGAGGACGTCCGCGCCTATATGGAAGAAAACAACTTGCCCCGGCATCCACTGGTGGCGAAAGGTTATCCTTCGATTGGCTGTGCGCCCTGCACCTCGCCGGTCAAGGAAGGCGAAGACCCCCGCGCCGGACGCTGGCGCGATCAAAACAAGGAAGAGTGCGGCATCCATTTTGTCGATGGCAAGATGGTGCGCGCCGGAGAGAAAACATGAACGTAATCGTATCTGATGCGGGTTTTGCGCCCGATGACTGGACCGACGGCTATGTCACCCTTGAGGACGCAGCCAATGACGTGGTCGCGCTGGATGTCGCCTCGGACACTGACCCAGATGAGCTTGTCGAACGTCTGGGCAGTGCCAAGATGGTGCGCGTGAACTTTCCGTCTTCGGCAGATGGGCGCGGCTTTACCATCGCGCGCATCTTGCGTCTGAAAGGCTATACCGGCCGTTTGCGCGCCAAGGGTCATGTGCTGGCTGACCAGTACGCCATGGCCCGGCGCAGCGGTTTTGACGAGGTTGAAATCGACGACGTCTTGGCCGCGCGGCAACCGGAAGATCAGTGGCTGGCCCGTGCGAACTGGAAAGATCATAGCTATCAGGCCCGCCTGCGCGGCTAACGCCGTCGTCGCCAGCTTTTGAAACGCAAGGGGCAATCTGTCCCTTTTCCTGACTTGGATCAAAGATTAAACGGAGATGTCGGTTTACCCAACCGACAGGTACAACGATGACAGAGATGAAGCCCGTGAGTGAAGCCACCGCCGTAAAGGCCCCCGTCCTGCCCGACGCCCAGACCGTCACAGACGTAAAGCACTGGACCGACCGGCTGTTCTCGTTCAAGGTCACGCGCCCGCAAACGCTGCGGTTCCGTTCGGGTGAGTTTGTGATGATCGGTCTGTTGGGCGACAATGGAAAACCGCTGCTGCGGGCTTATTCGATCGCGTCGCCCTCGTGGGACGAGGAACTGGAGTTCTACTCGATCAAGGTGCAGGACGGCCCTCTGACCTCGAAGCTGCAGCACATCCAGCCCGGCGATCAGATCATCCTGCGCCCCAAACCGGTCGGCACTTTGGTCCATGACGCCCTGCTGCCCGGCAAGCGCATCTGGTTCTTTGCCACTGGCACCGGCTTTGCGCCCTTCGCCTCGCTGCTGCGCGAGCCGCAGACCTATGAGGATTACGACGAGGTGATCATCACCCACACCTGCCGCGATGTGGCCGAGTTGGACTATGGCCGTGAATTGATCGAAAACGTCCGTAACGACGAATTGCTGGCCGAACTGATCGGTGAAGGATTTGCCGACAAGATCCGCTATTACCCCACCACCACGCGGGAACAGAGCCCCAAGATGGGCCGTATCACCACCCTGCTGCAGGACGGCACGGTCTTTGCCGATCTGGGCATCGAAGGCGGCATATGCCCCCAAAATGACCGCGCCATGGTCTGCGGCAGCCTGGCCTTCAACCACGATATCAAGGCGATCCTCGAAGAGTTCGGCTTGCGCGAAGGCGCAAATTCCGAGCCCAAAGAGTTCGTGATCGAGAAGGCCTTTGTCGGCTGAACCGGTTTGCCGGTCGCGTCTTTGGGCGTCGAACCGGCAAAAACGCCGGTAATTCATGGAAATTTTCATGCGGCTGCGATTTATGCCGCTTGAAACACCTGCCAGCCCGGTCTAAATTCCGGGCTCGAAATTCTGCAATCATCAAAGGAATGAACCCATAGCCCGCAGACCTCACAACGCGCCGCCGCAGCGAGACACCGGACCGCGCGTCAACGACAAGATCCGTGCCCCCGAAATTCGCCTGATTGGCGCCGAAGGTGAAAATGTCGGGGTGGTTCATCCCGCCAAAGCCATGCAGATGGCCGCCGATGTCGGCCTCGATCTGGTCGAGATTTCGCCAAACGCGAACCCGCCTGTCTGCAAAATCATGGATTTCGGCAAGTTCAAGTACGAACAGCAGAAACGCGAAAGCGAAGCCCGCAAGAAACAAAAGATCATCGAGGTGAAAGAGGTCAAGTTCCGGCCCAACACCGACACGCATGATTATGACGTCAAGATGCGCAACGTGTTCAAGTTTCTCGAGAACGGCGACAAGGTCAAAGTCACTCTGCGTTTCCGTGGGCGCGAGATGGCGCACCAAAACCTAGGGCGTGAGTTGCTGGAACGCGTGGCCGAAGACGTCAAAGAACTGGGCAAGATCGAGAACATGCCCAAGATGGAAGGCCGCCAGATGATCATGATGATCGGACCTCTTCCGCAGAAATAAGCGCTTATCTCAGCGTTTACGAAGGCTCCGCCGCTCTGGCCGGGGCCTTTTTCATGCCTTGTCGCGTTTCAACCAAAGTACCGCATCGCGCAGGTCGAACGCCAGCGAGATCACGTCGACCACAACCAGCAGCATCAGCGCCGAGGCATAAGCCGGGGACAGATCGCCCCCATCTTGAAGCACATAGGCCACCAGCACGACGAGCGGCACCCAGCACAGGAGATGCGGCAAGGCCATCGCCCGCGACATGCCCCGTGCAACCAGCATGATCGGAATGTTCAACGCCATGCCCATCACCGCCAGCGCCGCAATCGGCCAACCATAAGGCTGATCAACAAAAGCCAGCGGCATCAGGTTCACCGGCACCAAAATGAGCGCGACCCAGACTTGAACCCAAAGCGGCAGGTCCCGGAAACTCGACCAGATATCTCGCACCATACGCGGGGACCTTTCGACGTGTTCAATGCACCAACCCTACAGGGTTAGCCCCGCACCGGCAGACCTGTCACGGCATTGTCAGATCACACTAGCCATCGCGCGCGCCAGCTTGGCGACCAATTCGTCGATCTGCGCGTCTTCGATGATGAACGGAGGTGCCAGAAGGATATGATCGCCCTGCCGCCCGTCGCGCGTGCCGGACATCGGATAACAGATCAGCCCCTCGTTGAAAGCAGCCTTCTTGATCTTGCCCGCAACTCCAAGCGCCGGGTCGAACGGAGCCTTCGTCTCGCGATCTGCCACCAGTTCCAGGCCCCGGAACAGGCCGCGCCCGCGAATATCCCCGACATTTGGATGCTGGCCGAAGGTCGCGGTCAACGCCGATCGCAGATTCTCACCCATCCGCGCCGCGCGCGCGGGCAGGTCTTTCCCGGTCAGTTCGGTCACAACGGCCAAAGCCGCCGCCGTTGCAACCGGATGTCCGACATAGGTATGACCGTGCTGGAAGAACCCCGTTCCATCCCGGATCGCATCATAGATCCGGCCCGAGCACATCATCGCCCCAATCGGCTGATACCCGGCACCCAAGCCTTTGGCGATGCACAAAATATCCGGCACCACATCATCAAAGTCGCAGGCAAACAGGTGCCCGGTGCGCCCCATGCCACACATCACCTCATCCAGAATCAGCAGCACCCCGTACTGGTCGCAAATCTCGCGAATCCGCTTGAAATACCCCTCGACCGCCGGAACCGCGCCCAGCGTTGCACCGACCACCGGCTCGGCCATGAACGCCATGACCGTCTCGGGACCCAGACGCAAAATCTCGGCCTCCAACTCATTGGCGACGCGCTGGCCATAGTCAAAGCTGCTCTCACTCTCTGACTTCTCGGCATACTCATAGCAGGGCGCGATATGCGTCATCTCGATCAGCATCGGCGCAAATTGCGCCCGCCGCCACGCATTACCCCCAGCGGACAAGGCCCCCAGCGTGTTGCCATGATAGCTCTGCCGTCGCGCGATGACATGGCGGCGCGCGGGCTGTCCGGTCTCCAGAAAAAACTGCCGGGCCAGCTTGATCGCCGCCTCGGTCGCCTCGGAGCCGCCCGAAACAAAGTACACCCGATCCAGATCGCCCGGAGCGTGCCTGACCAGCAAATCCGCCAGCGCCTCGGCCGGTTCGGACGTCATGAAACCGGTATGGGCAAAGGCGATCTGTCCAACCTGATCCTGCACGGCCTTGATCACCGCCGCATTAGAATGCCCCAGACAAGACACCGCCGCATCACCGCAATCGAGATAGCGCCGCCCTTCGGCATCGATCAGGTAACAGCCATCACCCCCAACGGCGACCGGCAGGTCCGATTTCGTGTGGCGTGGAAAGACGTGGCTCATGTTTCCGTCCCTTTCAGAAGATCAATCAAAGCGGAAACCGACGCAGCATTATCGGTCCACGCGTCCCCGTTTGCGCTGGTCAGGCTGTTCTCGAACCCCACCCGAACGTCACCGCCGCGTAGCGCGGCGCGCTGAAGACACATATGTTCCTGCGCACCAAAGGCACAGACCATCCACGGGTCCACGCTGCTTGGGAATGCATCCAGATCGTCGGGCACTGACTCCTGCGCGGTCGCATAGCGGCCAAGCACCAACAGACGATCCAGTTGATCGCTATCAACCACACCGCTGTTCTGCCAACGCGTCAAAAGCTCGGCATCCGCCGCGTCGTATAGGATGTGCTGAACCCGCGTCCCCTGATCGGCGCACAGGGCATAGACCCGAGGGGCCAGCTTGGGCGACCGCGCAATTTCTCGCACGGAAATCGAGGCCCATTCCGGATGCACCAGTTGCAGACAGTCGAGCTGCGCCTGAACATCGAAAACACCGGCAGATTCGGTCGTGATCTGAATATCCATCTGCGGCGCGACCTGCCGCAATTCCGCAATCGCCTCACGGTAAAGGCCTGCATCCAACGTATGAGCCCCGGATCGATTCCGCACATGCAGATGAATACCGTCCGCACCTGCGGCATGGCAGGCCCGCGCGGTCTCGACGATTTCAACAATACTGATCGGCAGCGCTGGATGGTCCCCCTGTCCATGCCGCGCCCCGTTTGGCGCGACCAGCACATATGGCAGCGTGTCATATTTGGAAGACGTGTCGGGCATTTTCATTTTCCGCTCTGGTTTCCTCCGATCTATCGCCGACGCGATCGTTTTTAATTTGCTTTCATCAAAACATATGTTTTTCTTGGTCCATGCAGATCAGTCCAAACCTTCTGACCCAGCGCCTGCGTCGGGACATCGACACCCTGCCCCCGCAAATGCAGGCCGCGGCCAAATACGTCATCGACCACCCCGGAGATTTTGGGCTCGACCCCATCCGTGTCACAGCCAGCAAGATCGGGGTCAGCTCAAACGTGCTGGTGCGGTTGGCTGAACGTCTGGGGTTCCACAGCTATGATGCCTTCCGCAAACCCTTCCGCCAGACCCTTGTGACCGACCGCGAGGACCGGCTGGGGCAGGATTGGCTCAACCGGCTGCAGACTCAGGGCCCCTTCGGCGCAGCCCAGGCCGGTTTCGCCCAGAATGAGCTGAACGTGGTCTCTCGTTCGCTGCGCCTGATGGAGCCCGGTTTGGTCGAACGCGCAATCGACTATATGCGATCAGCCAATCGCTGCTTTATCACTGCGACCCGCGCCAGCTATGCGCTGGCTTATTACTTCCACTATGCCGGGCGAATGGCGCATCCGGGATTTCAACTGATCCCACGGCACATGGGCACTGCCATCGACGACCTGCTGGACGCCGATCAGAACGACTGCCTATTCGCGCTGACGGTCCACCCCTATTCATCGGACACTATCCAATCGATTCGATTCGCCCGCGACCGGGGCACCCGGATCATCTTGCTGTCCGACAGCGAGGTCATCGCCCCCGGCGTCGATCCCGATATCATCCTGCCCATCAGCACACGAACCCAACATCACCTCTCAAGCTTTACCGGAGCGATGGCGGTGCTCGAATGCCTGCTGGGTCACCTCTTCGCCGCAGGCGGCCACGCAGCGCGCGACAGGGTCGACCGTTATCAGAAGGCCCGGGAAGATACCGGGGCCTACTGGCAGCCAGCCAAACCACCCAGAATCAGAAACACATGAAAAAGCCCCGGCGAACCGGGGCCTTTGATCGCTCAGGTCGGGGCGCCCTCACATACAGGCTTCGACGGCCCTCTTGGTCATGACGCCAACCAGGTGGGCGCGATACGCCTTGCTGCCATGCAGATCGCCGATCATGTTCGCCGGATTGATCTGCAGATCCATCAACGCATCCGCGCGGAATTCCTTGTCCAACGCCGCCTCGGCCTCGGACCAGCGGAAAACACCGTCTTCGCTGGCGCCAGTGACGGCCACGCGGACACCATCCGCGAACCGCGCCACGTAAACGCCCACCAAAGCAAAGCGCGATGCGGGCTGCAGGAACTTCTGATAGCTCGCCGACTGCGGCACCGGGAAGCGGACCCAGGTGATGATCTCGCCCTCATCCAAAGCCGTCGAGAACATGCCCTGGAAATACTCATCCGCCGCAATCTCGCGCTTGTTGGTCACGATGGTCGCGCCCGAACCCAGAACGCTTGCCGGATAACAGGCCGCCGGATCATTATTGGCCACCGACCCACCAATCGTGCCGCGATTGCGCACCGCTGGATCACCGATCTGCCCCGCCAACGCTGCCAACGCCGGATAAGTCTCCGCCGCCTCGCGCGCGACCGTGGCATGGGTCGTCGCCCCACCAACAGCGACCGAGCCATCATCCTCGACACAAACCCCCTTCATCTCAGCGATCCCACTCAGCGAGACCAGCGCTGACGGCGATGCCAACCGCTGTTTCAGCGTTGGGATCAGCGTCTGCCCCCCGCCCAACGCCTGCGCATCCTCAGCCCCCAACGCGGTAACCGCATCGGCAATGCTCGAGGGCTTCTCAAACTCGAAACTATACATTTCGCATTTTCCTTTCCGAAGAACACGGATCCGTTCTTCATCTGGCTATAAATATCCCGGGGAGCGCGAGGGGCTGGCCCCTCGCACCCCAACCTCTCAGCTGTTCATCGCCGCCCAGACGCGCGACGGGCTCACCGGCATGTCGATGTGATCCACCGCCTTGCCGCCAGAGTTCATCGCATCCAGCACCGCATTGACCACCGCAGGCGGCGAGCCAATGGCCCCGGCCTCGCCACAGCCCTTCACCCCCAAGGGGTTATGCGTGCACGGCGTCTGGCTGGAATGATCCACCCCATAGAAGGGCACATCATCGGCGCGCGGCATGGCGTAATCCATGAACGACGCGCTCAGTAGCTGGCCATTCTCGTCATAAGCGCAGTTCTCCAACATTGCCTGACCGATGCCCTGACCGATACCACCATGCACCTGGCCGTCCACGATCATGGGGTTGACGATGTTGCCGAAGTCATCCGCTGCCGTGAAGGCTTCGATACTGACCTGACCGGTTTCGGGGTCCAGTTCGACCTCGCAGGCATAAGCCCCAGCCGGGAAGGTAAAGTTGGCCGGGTCGTAAAAAGCGGTCTCCTCCAGCCCCGGTTCCACCTCCAGCGGGTAGTTATGGGGCACATAGGCCGTCAGGGTCACATCGCCCCAGGCCACCGATTTGTCGGTGCCCGCCACGCTGAACTGACCATCCTTCAGCTCGATATCGGCCTCTGACGCCTCTAGCAGGTGGGCCGCGATCTTCTTGGCCTTGTCGATCACCTTCTCGGTGGCCTTGACCATGGCCGAGCCACAGACCGCCAGCGAGCGCGAGCCATAGGTGCCCATGCCAAACGGGATCTTCGAGGTGTCGCCATGCACGATCTCGACCATCGACTCGTCGATGCCGATCATGTCGGCCACAACCTGCGGAAAGGCGGTCTCATGCCCCTGCCCGTGGCTATGTGCCCCCACCATGACGCTGATCGAACCGGTGGCGTTCACCCGCACGGTCGCCGCATCATACAGACCCGCACGCGCGCCCAGCATCCCCACGATGTTCGAGGGCGCAATACCGCAGGCCTCGATGTAGCAGTTGATGCCCAGACCGCGCAGCTTGCCATTGGCCTCGCTTTGCGCACGCCGCGCGGCAAAACCGGCCAGATCGGCGGCGGCCTCAAGCTTGTCCATCGTCCCGTTGTAATCGCCAGTGTCATAGGTCAGCGCCACCGGCGTGTCATAGGGAAACTGAGTGACAAAATTCTGACGGCGCAGGGCAATCGGATCGACCCCCAGCTCGCGCGCGGCTTTGTCGACGACACGCTCCAGCTGGTACGTCGCCTCAGGCCGGCCCGCGCCGCGATAAGCATCCACGGGCACCGTGTTGGTGAACATCGCCTTCACATTCACCTGAATGACCGGCGTCTTGTAATTGCCCGCCATCAGTGTGCCGTGCAGCCATGTTGGCACCGAGCTGGAGAAGGTCGACAGATACGCCCCCAGATTGGCAAAGGTATTGGTGCGCAGACCGACAAAGTTATTGTCCGCATCCAGCGCCAGCTCAATCGTGCTGACATGATCCCGGCCATGGGCATCGGACATGAACGCCTCGGACCGGCTGGCCGACCACTTCACAGGCCGGTTGCAGGCCTTGGCGGCAAAGGTCACGAACGCTTCTTCCGCATAATGGAAGATTTTAGTGCCAAAGCCACCACCCACATCCGGGGCCACCACGCGCACCTTATGTTCGGGCAGGCCCAGCACAAAGGCGCACATCAGCAGGCGGATCACATGCGGGTTCTGCGAGGTGGTATAGAGCGTATACTCCTCGGTCCCGCGGCTGTATTCCGCCACCGCCACACGCGGCTCCATCGGGTTAGCGACCAGACGGTTGTTCACCAGATCCAGCGTGGTCACATGGGCCGCATTGGCGAAGACCTCACTGACCTTGGCGTCATCGGCCTCGCCCAGCTGCCAGTCATAGCAGATGTTGTTCTTCAGATCGTCATGGACCAGCGTCGCGCCCTCTTGCGCGGCGGCTTTCATGTCGATCACGGCGGGCAGTTCCGCGATGTCGAGGTCAATCGCCTCGGCCGCGTCACGCGCCTGTTCCAGGCTGTCGGCCACAACGGCGGCAATGGGATCGCCCACATGGCGCACCTTGCCCTGCGCCAGAATGGGATGCGCCGGTTCCTGCATGGGCGCGCCGTGCTTGTCGGTTACCTCCCAGCCGCAGGGGATGCCGCCCACCCCTTCGAAATCCTTGCCGGTGAACACTTTGACCACACCAGGCATGGCCTCGGCTGCCGCAGTGTCGATGCTGGTGATCCGGCCATGCGCGATATCCGAGCGCAGGAAATACACATAGGCCTGTCCGGCCACGTTGATGTCGTCGGTGTAATTGCCCGCTCCGGTTAAAAAGCGCACGTCCTCGCGCCGCTTGGAACTGGCTCCGATGCCACTGTCTTTGGGCATTGCTTGTTCTCCTCCCTGGAAAAGAATTTTCGTCGAAAATTCTCGCCCGCCGCCTTATTCGGCAGCGATGTTGGAAACGTCCTGACCGGATGCGGCCATGATCGATTTGACGATGTTATGATAGCCGGTACAGCGGCACAGATTGCCTTCAAGATACTTGCGTATCTCGGCTTCGGTCGGGCGCGGGTTCTCTTTCAACAAGGCCGCAGCGCTCATCACCATGCCCGGCGTGCAAAAGCCACACTGAAGACCGTGATGATCCTGAAACGCCTGCTGGATCACGTTCAACGAGCCATCCGCGTTTGCCTGCCCCTCGATGGTGCCCACCTCGGCCCCATCAGCCTCGAGCGCTAACATATTGCACGATTTCACCGCTTCGCCATTCACATGCACCACGCAGGCGCCACATTGCGCCGTATCGCAACCGACATGCGTTCCGGTCAGCGACAGGTGATCGCGCAGAAAGCTGGACAGCAGCGTCCGGCCCTCGACATCACCGCTCACGGATTTTCCGTTCACGGTCATTGAGACCTGTGTCATCAGTTCCTCCCATTTCGATTTTTTCTTACCCCGGAGTTAAACACGGGAAATTTTGTTTGAGAACAAAAATATTTACTGCGTTTCGCGGCCCACCCGGCGGTCAACATTCAGGACATAAGCCGGGACCCACAAAGGGCCAAAGTGCCGCCACGTCACTTCTTCCGGGCCGCCCGTGGCTGCGGTCTGGTCGGGATTTCCTTGAGCAAGCCGCCCACACCCATCGCGGCAATATCGGCCCCCGTGGTTTCGATCCCGCAGGCCACCCGGGACAGCACCCAGTCCGCCCCGTTCAGCGCGGGTGAGCGCGCGCAGCCCGGCAGTCCGATCACCGGGCGCGCGCCCAAAGTGCCAAGAAACAGAAGGTTGCCCGGGTCAACCGGCATCCCGAAACGATCAACAACGCCGCCCGCCTGCCGCACCGCGCCTGGGGCAACATCATCCGCATCGGATGTGGCCGAGCCGGTCAGGATCATCACGACATCTCCCCTGATCTCAGACACCGCCCCGGCAAGACCTACGGTTTCGTGCGGAACCACGCGCACGTCCGTTAGATCCATCCCCAGCGCCTCGACCCGTCCGCGAATCGCGGCGACGCCCTTTTCGTTCGGGGGCCCTCCGGGAATGTCAGTCACGACCAGACCAGCGGTCCGGTGGACGGGCGCAACCAGGCGAACCGCGTCCTGCGCCAGACCCGCCGCTCGGTCGACATCCGATCCCGGTACGGCGTATGAGATCACCTTGATCGTTGCCACCATGCCGCCTTCGGTCATCTGTTGATATTGGGGCACGGTGGCCACCGTGATCATCGGGTTCACAAGGTTAAATCGCTCCAGCGCCTCTACATCAAGAACCGCAACCCCCGGCCCGTTCGCCAGCAGATTGACGCGGCCTGTGAACGCCTCGGTGAAGCGCAGGTTCGCGCGAGCCGGATCGGGCGCGAGTGCCGCCGCCAGCATCCGGGCGGCCTCGTCCTCGTGACAATCTCCGGGATCCAGCCGGGCGACGGTGACCTCTGAATACCCGACCTCCTGCAGCTGAGACAGGTGATCCACGGTCAACACCAAGCCCTTGCGCAGCTTGGTATCGCCCGCCTTTACAGAATGGGCGAGGATCGCACCCGTGGCGTCGGCCAGCGGAACGGGGCCGAACCTCATGCCTTGCCCCGCAACACAGCGGTCATTTGCGCCAGTATTGCCACCGCAATCTCGGACGGGCCTGCAGCGCCGATATCCAGCCCGATGGGGCCATGTATCCGCGCGATCTCGTCCGGGGTGAAACCTGATTGCTGCATCCGATCCACGCGCTTGGCATGGGTCCGGGTCGACCCCAGCGCACCGATATAGAAGGCATCGGCCCGCAGCGCGGCCTCGAGCGCGGGATCGTCCAGCTTGGGGTCGTGAGTCAGCAGCACAACCGCCGTGCGCGCGTCGAGCCCCAGTTTGGCGACCGCCTCGTCGGGCCAGTCGGTCAGGATGGTCTCACCCGGAAAGCGCGCGTCCGAGGCGAAGGCCTCACGCGGGTCGATGATGACCGGATCGTATCCCGCAATCCGCGCCATCGGCACCAGCGCCTGCGCAATATGGACCGCGCCCACGACGATCAGCCGCAAGGGCGGATTATGCACGGCGACAAATGTCTGGCCATCCCCTTCGAACCCGGACCGGTCCATCCGCAGCCGCTCGGGGTAGGCATTGCGCCGCAACTCTCGATGGCCTGTTTCGATGTTCACCTCATAGGCCAGCGGCTCGCGCCGCGCGCGGGCGGCGACCAGTTCGGCCAGCATCGCCTCGGGCAGAACCGCGCCCACCGGCTCGACCAGCACCCGGATCGTGCCACCACAGGCGAGCCCCACGGCAAAGGCATCTTCGTCGCTGACACCGAATTCCAGCAGGCGGGCGTCACCTTCGTCAATGGCCTCCAGCGCCTCGACAATCACCGCACCTTCGACGCAGCCGCCCGAGACCGAGCCCTCGATCCGCCCGTCCGCGCCGATCACTAGCTGCGCCCCCACGCGTCGCGGCGCGCTGCCCCATGTCTCGACCACGGTGGCAAGCGCCGCCCCCTTGCCGTCGCGGTACCAGTCCAGCGCGGTTTCTGGGCTGTTATCGAATCGTTCCATTGAGACCTCCGTCCCTGTCCGGGTCCAACATAAGCAGCTTTGCCGTGATGAAAAGACGCCAGCAAACTCACCTTTGGCGTCAACGCGCCGTTTTCACATTCAGAAAAGTGAAGCATTGATTGCCTGCGAAACTGCCCCTAGCCTGCAGGCGCGGTCTGCATCCCAACCGGTGCGACCCACAGGACATTTCATAACGGAGACAACGATTTGAAACGCATTCTTGCACTCGGCACAGCCCTGACCCTTGCTACCGCGACCTCTGGCTGGGCCGACACCTTCCTGCGCTATGGCGAGGTCGAAGGTTGGAAGGTCTTTATCGACCAGGACAAGAAATCCTGCCTGATCGAGGCCGTGGATGACGACGAAAACGTGGTTCAGATGGGCCTGACCGAAGATCGCGGCGTAGGCTATGTGGGCGTGTTCACAAAGGCCAAGACCGATATCAAAGCCGGTGAGACCGAAGGCGTGGCCATTCTGCTGGGTGACAACATCTACGTGGGTGAGGCCACCGGGATGAAAGGCAACATCACCAAGGGCTATTCCGGCGGCTATGTCCTGTCGGACGATCCCCAGTTCGCCGAGGACATCGCCAAAAAGCATGTCATGGTGGTGTTCCCGGAAAAGGAATTTGCGTTCACCGTCGATCTGACCGGTACTTACAAAGCCATGGAAATGGCGCGCAAGTGCAACGCGGAACAGGTGTCATAGAAGTTATTCAGAAAGCGCGGCCATCAGCCGTGCTTTCTGCCCCTGATCGTCGGGCGCAGAAATCACTTTGGCCAGATCTTCAAGCGAGGCAATCGAATGCCCCGCACGGAAACTGTCGACATGGGGCAGCATTGTCCTGACCCCTTGCGCCCTGGGCGCAAACCCGTCCCAGCGCAGCAGCGGGTTCAGCCAGATCAGACGGCGCGCGGACAGGTGCAGGCGCTCGGTTTCCTTGTTCAGCAGGTCGGGATCACCCCGTTCCAGACCATCAGTGATCAGCAACACCACCGCGCCCTGCCCCATCACCCGCCGCGACCAGTCGCGGTTGAACTGGTGCAGGCACTCTCCGATCCGTGTGCCACCTTCCCAGTCCTGCGCCTCGGCCCCGGCGGCGGCCAGAGCGGCGTCGACATCGCGCTGATGCAGATGTCGGGTAATATTGGTCAGCCGTGTGCCGAAGGTGAAGGCGTGCACCTTGGCCCAGCCTGCCCCCTTTGCGTTCGAGACCGTGTGAAGGAAGTGCAGGATGATCCGGCTGTATTGGCTCATCGACCCTGAGATATCGCAGAGCGCCACAAGGTTCGGCCAGCGAGGTTTTGGCTTCAGATGGGCGATGTGGTGCAACTCGCCCCCCTGTCGCATCGCGGCGCGCAAGGTGCGGGCGCGGTCGATGCGGTGGGCCAGATGGCTGGGCTGACCCCGGCGCGATGCGATGGGTTGGACCGGCAGCGTCAGCCGCGCCAGCAGGCGTTTGGCCTCAGCTATTTCGGCGGTGCTCATCTGTTCGAAGTCGAGGCTGCGCAGACGTTCTTCGGACGAGGCTGTCTGGGTGGCATCAATCTCGATTTCGGTTTCTTCCTCCTGCGGCGTCGGTTCGGGCAGGTCTCGGTCGACGCCGTCCAGCAGCGCCTCGGCGGCGCGCTTTTCAGCTGCATCGGCTTTGTGCTCTTCCTGCACACCCCGGATGGCGGGCAGCATCATCGACATCATGTGTTCCAGATAGCGCGGGTCGCGCCAGTAAAGGCGAAAGACCTGAGCGAACACGGTGCGGTGTTCGGGGCGGTTCACGAAACAGGCATGTAGCGTCCAGTAGAAATCGCGCCGTTCGGTGAAGCCTGCGGCCTGAACGGCGCGGATTGCATCGACCACGCGGCCCGTGCCGATGGGCAGGCCGGCCTTGCGTAGCGCGCGGGCGAAATGGGTGATGTTCTGCGCCAGTTTGGGGGTGTCGGGGATGTCCAGCGGGATGTGTTCGGCCATCAGTTGTCATGGGGGCGCTGCCCCCATACCCCCGAAGTATTTTTGAACAGAAGAAGCATCAGGCGGGCTCGAGGTCGGCTTTGGCCTGATCGAGGATACGCTTGGCCTCGGACCCCTGAAGTTTCTGGATATCGTCCTGGTATTTGAGGATGGCACCCAACGTATCGCCGATCACCTCGGGGCTGAGATTGATCACATCCAGCGCCAGGAGGCATTTGGCCCAATCGATTGTTTCGGCAACGCCGGGTCTTTTGAACAGGTCCTCGGTGCGCAGGCGTTGGACGAAGGCGACCACTTCGCGGCTGAGCGCTTGCGCTGCTTCGGGGGCGCGGGCGTTGAGGATTTCGATCTCGCGGTCGAAACCGGGATAGTCAACCCAGTGGTAAAGACAGCGGCGTTTCAGCGCGTCATGCACCTCGCGCGTGCGGTTCGAGGTGACGATCACGATGGGCGGCTCGGGGGCGTTGACCGTGCCCAGTTCGGGGATCGTGACCTGAAAGTCGCTGAGCGCTTCCAACAGGAAAGCCTCGAAGGGTTCATCCGTGCGATCAAGCTCGTCGATCAGCAGGACGGGCGCGCCATTAGCGTCGGGGCGCATGGCTTGCAGCAGCGGGCGTTCGATCAGATAGTCGTCCGAAAAAAGCTCGGTCTGGAGCGTGTCGCGGTTGGCCCCGCCCGAGGCTTCCGCAGTGCGGATCGCCACCATCTGCGCCGGGAAGTTCCACTCATACACCGCCGACGAGGCATCTAGCCCTTCGTAGCATTGCAGCCGGATCAGGCGGCGGTTCAGCCCGGCAGCCAGTGCCTTGGCGATCTCGGTCTTGCCGACGCCGGCCTCGCCTTCCAGAAACAGCGGCCTGCCCAGCTTCAGCGACAGGAACACCACCGTCGCCAGTGCCCGGCCACAGACATAGCCCTGAGAGCCCAGCATGGTCTGAACCGCGTCGATCGTGTCTGGCTGCGTCATGTGCGTCAATCTCCCTTGCCGACAACAGGTCATGGCTGGACGCGGGCGTCAAGACCGGGCCTGTCCGGTGATCTGCGGCAATCGGGGCGGCCGGCAAGGGTTTTCCCGCCGCAGCGGCTGTGCTAGCCGGAGCGCATGACCGATACCCTGACCCTCCGCCGCCCCGACGACTGGCATCTGCACCTGCGCGATGGCGCCATGTTGCAGGCCGTCTTGCCCGAAACTGCCCGCCATTTCGCACGCGCGATCATCATGCCGAACCTTGTGCCTCCCGTTGTGACCGGGGATCAGGCCGCCGCGTATCGCGGGCGCATTCTGGCCGCCCTGCCTGCGGGCATGACGTTTGAGCCGCTGATGACGCTTTATCTGACCGAAGACTCCGACGCTGTCGATGTGGCCGCAGCCCATGCCAGCGGGTTGATCAAGGCGGTGAAGCTGTATCCGGCGGGGGCGACGACAAACTCGGCCTCGGGCGTGCGTGACTTTGACAAAGTGCGCCCGGTGCTCGAGAAGATGGCCGAGATCGGTCTGCCGCTGTGCGTGCATGGTGAAGTGACCGATTCCGAGATCGACATTTTCGACCGTGAGGCGGTGTTCATCGATCGCGTGCTTGACCCGATCCGCCGGGCCACGCCCGGGCTGCGCGTGGTGATGGAGCATATTACCACCGCCAACGGGGTCGATTACGTCACGGCCAACGACAGCGATCTGGGCGCGACGATTACCGCGCATCACCTGATCATCAATCGCAATCACATTCTGGTGGGCGGCATCAAACCGCACTATTACTGCCTGCCCGTCGCCAAGCGCGAGGAACATCGGCTGGCCCTGCTAGGGGCCGCAACCTCAGGTGATTCCCGGTTCTTCCTCGGCACCGACAGTGCACCTCACACCGACGCGAATAAAGAGATGGCCTGTGGTTGTGCAGGCTGTTTCACCGCGACCAACACCATGTCTCTGGTGGCCGAGATGTTCGACCGCGCAGGCGCACTGGACAATCTGGAAGGCTTTGTGTCGCTGAACGGCCCGGACTTCTATGGCCTGCCGGTTAACGAGGACACGATCACCCTGACCAAAGGCGCGCCAGTGGATTATCCCGCCAGGATCGACACCGCCGACGGGCCCGTCACGGTGTTTGATCCGGGCTTTCCGCTGCACTGGCGCGTGGCCTAGCCGGCCAGCCTGTCCGACAGATCGGCTGCGCGCCCGCCGGTGCGCAACATTGACCAGATCGCATCGGCTTCGTCTCCGCCGATCAGTTTCGCGGCTTTCTGGCGCACCCGGTCTTCGCGGTCGGGCAGAGACATGGGTGTCAGCAGATCATGACCAGCCTCAAGCCGCGCACCATCGCGGCGCAGCAGCGCCACATGGGCCTGCGTTTCCGAAAGGCTTTCGTCCGCCTCGACCGTAATCCGCTGCCGCAGCGCCTGCAGGCGTGGGTCTGCACAGGTCTGGTCGGAATAGCTGTCGGGCACCGCGGTGTCATAGCCAAGCGCCAGCATCGCAAGAACGGTGCGATAAGAGAACTTCGCCCCCAACCCGGTCGACGGTTCAGTCTGGTTGCAGACACTCATCCAGCGGGGATGGGTCTTGACCTTGATTTCGGCCACTTCGGGTTCGGCGATGTCCAGTTCGCGGGCAGCCTCAAGCGCGGCATGCAGGCCATGGCAGCAGGCGTGGAACTTGTGACTAACCGCCTCGAACAGCCATTCATCGCCCAAGCCATCGAGCGCCGCCAAGGTGTCATCCGCGCCCTTATGTGTCGCGCCGAAACCATGCGGACCCTGCAAGGCGTCTTCGCTGGGCTGGAAACCGCGATGGATCAGAAGGGCTGTCTCGACCCCCGTCGAGGCCGCAAGCCCGGCATTATAGGGTTTGCCCATCGTTCCGAATTGCGCCTTGAGTCCCGCCGCGCGGGTGGCGGTCAGGCCCAGGGCACGCCGCATCTGCGCCGGATCAAAACCCATCAGGCGGCCCACCGCGGCCGCAGCGCCGAACGCGCCTGCGGTGGCGGTCTGGTGGAAGCCGGCCTGATAATGCCCGCGCCCCAGCCAAAGCCCTACGCGGATGGATAGTTCCATACCGACCAGCGCGGCCTCAAGCAGATCAACGACGGGCTTGTCCTCATGCGCCGCAATGGCCAGCGCCGCCGGGAACACGGCGACCGACGGATGGCCGATATGGGCGAAATGCGTGTCGTCATAGTCCAGCGCGTGGGAAATGGTGCCGTTCGCCAACGCCGCCCCTCGCAAAGGAGCCCCGCCGCCGCCAAACAGCTGCGCCTGAGGCGCTCCGCCTTCGGCCAAAACCATGTCGCGGATGATGTGCGAGACGGGCTCGTCAGCGCCCGCACGGCCAACGGCCAGCCAGTCCAGCGCGGACAGAGAGGTCACGATCCGCGCCTGCGTCGTGGTCGAAACGGGGCCTGCAGCGAACTGCGCAAGCGTTGAGGTCAGTTCTGTCATAAGGCGCAGTCTAGCGCGCGGCGGGCCCGGGTAAAGGCTCAGCCGTACAGGTCTGCGGCGCGCTGCTCGAAGGCGCGGACGATGCGGTGCATCGCCTCGTTGAAAACCACGCCAATGATGCCTTGCAGGACGGCGTTCTTGAACTCGAAATCCACATGGAACGAGACGTTGCAGCCCTGATCCGTATCCTCGAACTGCCAGTCCGAGCGCATGTATTTGAACGGGCCGTCCAGATATTCGGTGTCGATCTTCTTTTGCGCCGGAAACAACGTTACCCGGCTGCCGAAGCGTTCGCGGAACACCTTGAACGAAATCACCAGATCGGCCTCCATCACTTGCCCCTCACCCGCGGCGGAGGTCCGGCGGATACGGGAGGCAGCACACCACGGCAGGAACTCGGGGTATTTGGCCACGTCGCCGACCAGATCGTACATCTGTTGGGCGGTATAGGGCAGCGGTCGGGTTTCCGAATGGATGGGCATGACGTTCCGGCATTTGCAGGTGACAATGGCGCGTCATGTCGTATGTTGCGCGCCAAAGATCAAGGGGGCAGCGATGAGCGACCGCGCATATGTGATAGATGAGATGATCTCGGCCAAGGCCATCGCCGCGCGGATCGAGGAATTGTGCCGCGAGATCGCGGATGAGTTCGGCGGCACCGACAAGCTGGTGGTTGTGGGCCTGCTGCGCGGCAGTTTCGTGTTTATCGCCGATCTGGTGCGCGAACTGGACCTGCCGATCGAGGTGGATTTCCTTGAGGCATCCTCGTATGGCGACTCGATGGAAAGCAGCCGGGAAGTTCGCATTCTCAAGGACTTGCGCGGCGCAATTGAAGGGCGCGACGTGCTGGTGGTCGAGGATATCGTCGACACCGGTCACACGCTGAACCATGTCACCAAGCTGTTGCTGAACCGCAAGCCTGCGCGACTGAAATCCATTGCGCTGCTCGACAAGCCTATCCGGCGCGAGGTCGATTTCCGCGCCGACTGGATCGGGTTCGAGATTCCGGATGAATTTGTCGTGGGTTATGGCATCGACTACGCGCAGCGCAACCGCAACCTGCCGTTCATCGGCAAAGTGCGGTTCGTCGAGGACTGACCCGAGATGAGCCTGCGCCACTTTCTACGGATGTCGCGATGGGCGCGGAACCCGCCGTCTGAACGCCGCGTGGTGCTGGTGTTTGCCATCATCGCAATTTGCCTGCTGATCGCAGGGATCGAGATGATGGGCTGGTGGCCCGACTGGGCCGGAAGCGAGCCGGGCAAGCTCAGGCCCTGAGGTTCAGAACCTCGTTGATCGCCGCCAGAAAGATGCCGGTGCCGATGGGAATCAGCGCATCGGGAAAGTCGTAATCCGGGTTATGCAACTGCGGATGATCCTGCCCAGCCCCCAGCCAGAACATCGCGGTTTTTGCCCCCTTGCCAAATTGCCCGAAATCCTCGGAGAACTTTTGCGGCTCGGGAGTCAGGCCAAACTGCACGTTCTGCGCCTGACAGACCGTCGACAAGATACGGACAGCCTCGGGGTCGTTCGTGCAGGCCTCGAACACGTCATCATAGGTGATGTCGACCTCCAGCTTTTCAGCCTGAGCGATCTCGCGGGCCAGTGCCTCAGCCTGTTCGGTCAGGCGTGCCATGCGAGCGTCAGAGACCGTGCGCAACGTCACCCACAACTCGGCAATGCCGGGCGCGATGCCAAAGGTCGGCTCGCCCAGACGCGCGTGTGTGACCGTCGTCAGCGCATAATCCGCATCCAGCGCACCGCCTGCGCCCATCGCCGCATAGGCCGGGATCAGCGCGCTCAGCGCCCCTGCCGGAGACACCCCGTCCTGCGGCGCCGCCGCGTGCGAGGTCTTGCCCGTCAGCGCAATCCGCATCCCGCGCGAGGCGCAGTTGGTTGGGCCCTCGCACAGCTCAACCGCACCAAGTTCCAGCCCCGGCAGGTTGTGCAGCGCGAACACATAGTCCGGCGCGATATCGGCAAATTGCGGGTCGGCTCGAAAGGCCTGTGCGCCCTGCCCAGTTTCTTCGGCGGGCTGAAAAATCAGAACAACGCGCCCGGTATCAGGGCGGGTCTGGCCCAGCACAAATGCCACGCCCAGCACCATCGCCATATGGCCATCATGCCCGCACAGGTGCCCCGATCCGGAGTTTTGCGAGGCATAAGCCGTGTCCGAAAGCTCCTGTATCGGCAAGCCGTCCAGCTCGCACCGGATGCCAACGGTTGGGCCGGGCTGACCACTGTCATAGATGGCGGCGACGCCATGCCCTCCGATCCCGGTCAGAACCGTGTCGGGGTCGCAGGTCTGCAGCAGATTGGCGATGCTTGCGGCGGTTCCGCGTTCCTGGCCCGAGACCTCGGGCACCTGATGCAATTCGTGGCGCTTTTCGGTCAGCCAGTTCTGAAGCTCGGGCTTCACCCCTGCTCCAGCTTCTGTTGCCGGGCCTCGCGCAGACGCGCGAAATCGTCGCCCGCGTGATACGAAGATCGGGTCAGCGGAGTGGCCGATACCATCAGAAACCCTTTGCCAAAGGCCGCTTTTTCATACGAAGCGAACTCTTCGGGCGTGACGAACCGGTCGATACCGTGATGTTTCGGTGTCGGCTGCAGGTACTGGCCGATGGTTAGAAAGTCGATATCGGCAGCGCGCATGTCATCCATGACCTGCCGGACCTGCTGTTCGTCCTCGCCCAGACCGACCATGATGCCCGATTTGGTGAAGATCGACGGGTCCATCTCTTTCACCCGCTGCAACAGCCGCAGCGAATGGAAATAGCGCGCACCGGGGCGCACCTGCGGATAGAGGCCCGGCACGGTTTCAAGGTTGTGATTGAACACATCCGGCTTCGCCTCGACCACCACCTCAAGCACCGCGGGGTCGCATTTCAGAAAGTCAGGCGTCAGAATTTCGATCGTCGTGGTGGGGGAGCGGTGCCGCACGGCGCGGATGGTCTGGGCAAAATGCTCGGCCCCGCCATCCTGCAGGTCGTCGCGGTCGACCGAGGTGATCACCACATGCTTCAGCCCCAGTTTCTGAACTGCATGAGCCACCCGGCCCGGCTCGAACGCGTCCAGTTCGTCGGGGCGGCCTGTGGCGATGTTGCAGAAGGTGCAGCCACGGGTGCAGATCTCGCCCATGATCATCATGGTGGCGTGGCCCTGGCTCCAGCATTCGCCGACATTGGGGCATCCGGCCTCTTCGCAGACGGTGACCAGGTTGTTCTCGCGCATGATCTTGTGCGTATCGGCATACCCTGCCCCGCCGGGGGCTTTCACGCGAATCCACTTGGGCTTGCGCGGGGCGGCGTTGTCGGGCCTGTGCGCCTTTTCCGGGTGTCTTTGTTCGGGAATTTTCAGATCGCGCACGGTTTGCTTTCCTGACTTTGGGTCAATTTGCATCGCGCATAACATAAACCGACTGCCCCCGTTACGCCAGCGACGCATAGCCGCTATGCGGCACGGTTCTGCGCAAGCAGCATTCATTCAGGCGCCCAGAGGTCTTTTTGCCTTTATTTCAAGGATATCCGTGACCGAGAAGATATTTTGTACCTGCAGCACATCTATTGTTGAAGCTCATGTGCAAACATCATACCCCTCGGGCCAAACAGAGGTGAATCACAGGAGTCCACCAATGAAAACCGGTGCAAAACTGCCCGATGTGACCTTCCACACCCGTGTCCGCGACGACTCGGTCGAAGGTCCCAACCCGTTCCGCTGGCAGGACACGACCACGGCTGATTATTTTGCAGGCAAACGTGTCATCCTGTTCTCGCTGCCGGGCGCATTCACACCCACCTGCTCGACCTATCAACTGCCGGGGTTCGAGAACGGGTATGCCGATTTCGTTGCCAAGGGAATCAACGCGATCTATTGCATGTCCGTGAATGACAGTTTTGTCATGAACAAATGGGCCGCTGATCAGGGACTTGAGAAGGTTCAGGTTATCCCGGACGGCTCTGGCGAATTCACCCGCAAGATGGGGATGCTGGTCGACAAGGACAATCTGGGTTTTGGGATGCGTTCGTGGCGCTATGCGGCCATCGTTAATGACGGCGTGGTTGAGGCATGGTTCGAAGAACCCGGCCTGATGGACAACTGCCCCGAAGACCCTTACGGCGTCTCGTCGCCGGAAAGCCTGATGAAACATCTGGATGAGGTTCGCGCGCCCGCGCTGGCGTAACGTCGCTGCTAAGACCGGATCAAAGGCCCGTCGGTTCCGGCGGGCCTTTCATGTTAGGCGCGGGTCTGCGCCACGACCTCTTCACCCACAAGCCTGATCACCTGTGCCAGCCGTTCGAACCAATCTTCGGCCCCGGTCGCCGCGCGACGCACCAACCCTATCGTGCGCGCCGGTTGCGGCGCGCCGAATCGCAGTAGCCGCAGCCCCGGTACCGCATCGGTCTCGGCCCGTGCGGCAAGTTCGGGCATCAGGGTCAGGCCGAACCCTTCGGCCACCAGCCGCGACAAGGTCGCCAGCGAGGATGCGCCCATGTTGATCTGGCCGCTGGCCCGATCCTGCCCGCACACCTCAAGCGCCTGATCGGTCAGGCAATGCCCGTCCTCCAGAAGCATTAGCTGCGCCGCCTTCAGGTCAACCGGGCGTAGCGCCTCGGGGCTGACGGTGAGCCGGTCAAGTCGGGCCTGGCTGCCCGCCAGCAAGAACCGGTCGTCAAATAACGCCTCTTCGTACAGCCCCGCCCCGCCCGAGGGTAGCGCCAGAACCGCTGCGTCGATCTCGCCCGCCCGCAGCATGGACAGCAGGCGTTCGGTTCTGGCCTCGCGGATCTGGACCCGCAGCGAAACATCCCCGGCACGCAACCCAGCCAGAACCCCCGGCAGAAGGTACGGCGCAACGGTGGGAATGATGCCGATCGACAAAGAGCGATGTCCGCCGGAATGATCCCGGGCGAACCGATCCAACTGATCCGCTGCCTTCAGGACCCTGTGGGCATGATCCAGAACATCCCGTCCCAGCGGCGTCAGCAGGATATCGCGGGCCTGCCGTTCGAACAGAGCTCCACCCATCAAATCCTCCAGCGCCTTGATCTGAACCGACAGCGCAGGTTGCGACACGTGGCAGACTTGCGCCGCGCGGCCAAAGTTGCGCTGCTCGGCAACCGCGCGGAAATATTGCAACTGGCGGAGTGTGAAATTCATAACCTCTGATTATCACTTACCGCCAGATCCACAAGATCAGCCGATCATTCGGTCGCGCTCAGTCTGTTCTTCGTAATGCCGCTTTAGCCGCTGCAATGCGATCCGCAGGACGATCTTGCCGGACCGGGCCGACCAGCCCATGCGCTTTTCGGCCTGCTCCAGCCCCTCAAGATAGCAGCAGCAGCGCAGGGCGACATCGCTGAGCCCCGGCCCGAGGTCCGCCAGCGCCCGCGCCACGCGGTCCCGCGCCCCCGACGAGCCGTGCCCGACATGCGCATCCGCAGCGAAATCAGCGCGACCGCCCCCGGTCAGGAACCGATCCCAGTTCTGCGTGACCTGCGGCCCGATCTGCGCCAGCTCAAAGTCCTCGCGCAGCCGTTCGCCGGCACCCACCAGCGTTTCGTCAAGAAAGGGCTTGCCGTCACGGTCCCGCCGACGCGACAGCGCGATCAACGGGCTTTCGGTGGTGCTGTAGCGAATGCGGATCGGTCCTTTCGCGCGACCGGGCTGACCTGCAGAGGGCTGAAACGGTGCCTGTGCCTCGGCCATCCCGAACTCGTTCTGCGCTCGGGCACGGTTCTCGGCCTCGGCCAGCAGATGGCTCAGCGCCGACCGGCCCGCGGTCGAGAGACGATAGCGCGAGATCCGTCCGGGATTGTCGCAGGATATCCAATCTTTCAGTGCCAGCGCCTGCGCCGTCTTGCAATCGACCACGGCGGTTCGGGTGGTCCCGCCCTCGCCATTGTCGCGGACCACGACGGCCTTATCCATATCCTCAGCCACGGCCAGCACCGCACCGGATTCGCACAGGCGGCGCAGGACGCGCAGGGCTTCGCGCTCGAACAAGTCATCCTCGGTCTCGCCTGACGGGTGATCGGACGCTTGATACGAAGTTGCACCGCCTATTCCAGGCGCAAAATGCGTCCGTGCAAGTGATTGCAGCGCGGCATCTACCAGCGGATCGTCGCGGCGCATCTCGACGCGGCGGATTTGTCGCAGAATGGTCGAGGCGTGGCATCCCGCGGCACGTGCTATGTCCCGGATCGACCGACCCGACTCGGTATGATCAAGATATCGCTGCGCCCCCTCGGGAACCCAAGCCGGTACGCTGAAAGCCACGCTGTTTTCCATATTTCAATGCCCTCATCGACAAACAAACTGACAGTTCTCGTCGTCGGATTCTTAGTTAACCAAATCTAACTAGAGCCGGTTTCGTTACCCGTTCGTTAACCGCGGACGACACAGAGCAGAATTGATTCAAATTGATAAACAGTCGTGAAACCATCGTTCGGGGTGAGAGATTACGAGGCAACACCCGCATAAGTTGTGTCACATGATGGGCATCGGAATTGAAAAAGAAGGAAAGCCATCGTGCAGGACCTGATGACCATGATCACCACACTCCGCCGCCCGCGGCTGCTGACCCGCGCCGCGAAGATCGGCGCAAAGGATTACAACCGGGATCGGCACCTGCAGCGGGTGCTGGGCTATGGGGCGATACCGGGAACAGGGTCGGCGCTGATACGGCTGATGGAAGCCGAGCGCGAGCTTGACCTGCAGAGGCAGGAAGATGACGCCGCCTATTCTCTGGTGCGTCATCTGGATATTTTGATCGCCCTGATCGGCGAGGCGCAGCTGTATCAGACCAGCCGCGCCACGCGCTATACGTGATCAGGTGAAGGCATCGGGCATGGATGCCTTTTTCTCGGCCACATAGGCGTCCAGCGCGGCCTTTACATCCGGGTCGATCTGCGGCTGCTGGTAATTGGCCAGTAGATGCTCGACCCGGTTGGTTGCCAGCGTCCGTGTATCGCGGCCGCCTTCCTCTTCCCAGGTCTCGAACGGCTTGTAATCCAGCAGGTCGGTCTTCCAGAACGCTTCCTTAAAGTTCGCCTGCGTGTGGGCGCAGCCCAGATAGTGGCCACCCGGACCAACCTCGCGGATTGCGTCCATCGCCTGCGCGTTCTCGTCATAGGCGACGCCTTTGGCCAGACCGTGCAGCACGCCCAACTGATCGGCATCCATGACGAATTTCTCGAAATCCGCCACCAGACCGCCTTCGAGCCAGCCGCAGGAGTGCAGCATGAAATTCACGCCCGACAGCAGCCCCATATTCAGCGAGTTCGCGGTTTCATAGGCTGCCTGCGCGTCCGGAATCTTCGAACCACAGAATGAACCAGCAGACCGGAATGGCAGACCCAAACGCCGAGCCAACTGCCCCGCACCATAGGTGATGTGCGACGCTTCGGGAGTACCAAAGGTCGGCGCGCCCGAGTTCATGTCGATCGAAGTCACCATCGCGCCAAAGATCGCCGGAGCACCCGGACGGATGATCTGGCTGTAGGCGACGCCTGCCAGAACCTCAGCCAAAACCTGAGTCAGCGTCCCCGCCACCGAAACGGGTGCCATTGCTCCACCCACGATGAAAGGCGAGATGATGCAGGCCTGATTGTTCTTCGCATAGACTTCCAGCGACCCCATCATCACATCGTCGAAGGTCATCGGCGAGTTGATGTTGGTCAGCGAGGTCATCACGGTGTTGTTCTGTACGAACTCTTTGCCGAACAGAATCTCGCACATCTCGACCGAATCCTGCGCTCGGCTGGGATCGGTGACCGAGCCCATGAACGGCTTGTCCGACAGGGTCATGTGCGCCATCAGCATGTCCAGGTGACGCTTGTTCACCGGGATATCAGTCGGTTCGCACACCGTGCCGCCCGAGTGGTGCAGCCACTTGGACATATAGGCCAGTTTCACGAACTTGTTGAAATCATCCATGGTCGCATAGCGGCGACCACCATGCGCGTCCCGCACGAACGGAGGGCCGTAGACCGGCGCAAGAACCAGATTGCGGCCACCGATCACCACCGATTTCTCGGGGTTGCGGGCGTGTTGGGTGAATTCGCTGGGGGCGGTCTTGATCAACTCGCGCGCCAGCCCCCGCGGCAAGCGGACACGTTCGTCGTCGATATCCGCCCCGACCTCGCGCCAGCGTTCCAACGCGGCGGGGTTGTCGACGAAATTGACGCCGATTTCCTCAAGCACGGTTTCCGCGTTGGTCTCGATGATCTCCAACGCTTCTTCGTTGAGCACTTCGAAATTGGGAATATTGCGTTCGATATACTTCGCGGTTTCGATCTTGACCGCCGTGCGCTCGGCCCGGCGGGCGGCGCCACCGCCCCCTCGCGCTCTGCGCCGGGTGTTTGCCTCTGCCATTGAGAAAATCCCGTCTGAATGGTTGGTTTGATAAGTGTGTTACATGAACCGCCAACAGCGCCACCGGTAGTTTACGGCGCAATAGGGGTAAAAGCGACATGAGCAGCGACACATTTGAACAGCGCGGCTAAGACGTTACGTTACCGTTTTCTGCATCAGAACAGAGTTTCCGGCGACCTCGAGCTCTTGCCAGCCCAAATATCGGTACAGGGCACGAGTCTCCGTCATCAGCCGATGGGTCCGCAAGCGGAGAGTGCTTAGCCCCGCCTCGGATGCGCGGGTTTCAGCCCTACCCAACAGCTGCCGCGCAATGCCCTGCCCCTGCGCGTCCGGAGAAACGGCAAGATTCAGGATCATCATGGCGTCTGCTTGCCGGTCGAATATGATGACGCCCAGAAGCGTCCCTTCTTGTTCGGCCACGACAACCTGACGCCCCCCGATATCCTCGGCGACCCCGCTTGTCACATCCGGCAAATCCGCAATCTCGCGCATCACGTCCGCATAGGCGCGGGCGATACAGGTTTCTATCGCCTCGGTGTCGCGGTGGTTCGCGGTCCTGAGTTTCAGCGTCGTCATCTGTCAGCCTCCGCCCTTAATTGACGTCATTGCGCTTGCACAAGCAAGGCTTGCGACCTAATAGCCCTGCATGACCCAAACATCCCACGACCGCCTTCTGATCATCGACTTCGGCAGCCAGGTAACACAGCTGATCGCCCGCCGCCTGCGCGAGCTGAACGTCTACTGCGAAATCCACCCCTATCAGAACGTCACGATGGAGTTTGTCCGAGAGATGGCCCCCAAGGCCGTGATTTTCTCGGGCGGCCCCGACAGCGTGACGCGCGACGGCTCGCCCCGCGCCCCGCAGGAGATTTTTGACTACGGCGTGCCGATTCTGGGCATCTGCTACGGTCAGCAAGTCATGATGCACCAGTTGGGCGGCAAGGTCGAAAGCGGCCATGGCACCGCCGAGTTCGGCCGCGCCTTCGTGACACCGAATAGCCAGCTGGATATCCTCGAAGGCTGGTTCACCGACGGCGATGAACAGGTCTGGATGAGCCACGGCGACCACGTCAGCGAAATCGCCCCGGGGTTTGAGGTGTTCGGCACCTCGCCCAACGCGCCTTACGCGATCACCGCTGATCCCAGCCGCCATTTCTACGCCGTGCAGTTCCATCCCGAAGTGCACCACACCCCCAAGGGTGCGAAGCTGTATGAGAACTTCGTCAAACTGGCCGGGTTCTCGGGCGACTGGACCATGGGGGCCTATCGCGACGAAATGATCCGCAAAATCCGCGAGCAAGTGGGCGACAAAAAGGTCATCTGCGGTCTCTCGGGCGGTGTCGACAGTTCCGTCGCGGCGATCCTGATTCACGAAGCCATCGGCGATCAACTGACCTGTGTCTTTGTCGATCATGGCTTGCTGCGCAAGAACGAGGCCGCCGAGGTGGTCGGCATGTTCCGCGACAACTACAACATCCAGCTGATCCATGCGGATGAAAGCGAGTTGTTCCTTGGCGAACTCGACGGCCAGAGTGACCCCGAGACCAAACGCAAGATCATCGGCAAGCTGTTCATCGACGTGTTCCAGAAACACGCCGACACCATCGACGGAGCCGAGTTCCTGGCGCAGGGCACCCTCTACCCCGACGTGATCGAATCCGTCTCGTTCTCGGGCGGCCCCTCGGTCACGATCAAATCGCACCATAATGTGGGCGGTCTGCCCGAGAAGATGGGCCTGAAACTGGTCGAACCTCTGCGCGAGCTTTTCAAAGACGAAGTGCGTGCGCTGGGCCGCGAACTGGGCCTGCCGCAAAGCTTCATCGGTCGCCACCCCTTCCCCGGCCCCGGCCTTGCCATCCGCTGCCCCGGCGAAATCACCCGCGCAAAGCTGGAAATCCTGCGCGAAGCGGACGCGGTGTATATCGACCAGATTCGTAAACACGGTCTCTATGACGAGATCTGGCAGGCCTTCGTGGCCATCCTGCCTGTCCGTACCGTCGGAGTGATGGGTGATGGTCGTACCTACGACTACGCCTGCGCGCTGCGCGCGGTGACCTCCGTTGATGGCATGACCGCGGATTACTACCCGTTCAGTCATGAGTTCCTCGGCGAAACCGCGACCCGCATCATCAACGAGGTCAAAGGCATCAACCGATGCACCTATGACATCACCTCGAAACCCCCCGGAACCATCGAGTGGGAATGATCGAGAAGCCGGGTCTCAGCCCGGCTTTTTGCTTTACATTCCAAGGCGAAACGCCCTTTAGTCGGCGCGGCACACTCTGATACAGCGTTGGCTCTATGGATGAAAGCAAATCACAGGTCGGCAAAGCCGCGCTCTGGATGACCGGAGCGATTGCGTCGTTTTCCTCGATGGCCGTTGCCGGGCGCGAGCTGAGTGTGACCCATGATACGTTCGAGATCATGTTCTACCGTAGCCTCGTCGGCATTTGCGTGGTTGCGCTGGTCCTGTCGTTTACACGAAACTGGGATCAGGTCACGACGCAGCGGCTGGGTTTGCACGGTGTGCGAAACGTCCTGCATTTCACCGGGCAGAATCTTTGGTTCTACGCGGTGACAGTCATCCCGCTGGCGCAGGTCTTTGCGCTGGAGTTCACCAACCCCATTTGGGTCATCCTGCTGTCGCCCTTGTTTTTGGGGGAACGGCTGACTGCCATTCGCCTGACCGCTGCGATGATCGGTTTTGCAGGCATCCTGATCGTAGCGCGCCCCGGCGCCGCATCCATCAGCCCCGGCGTGATCGCCGCAGCCCTGTCGGCAATCTTCTTTGCGTTGACAAACATCTCGACCAAATCCCTGACGCGCACGGCCAGCATCGGTTGCATAATGTTCTGGTTAACTGTGATGCAGGCCGTACTTGGCCTGATCGCTTCCGGCATTGACGGCGACATAACCCTGCCCTCGTTGGGCACGGCCCCGTTTCTTCTGCTCATCGGTCTGGCCGGGTTGCTGGCGCATTTCTGTATCACAAACGCTCTGGCCATCGCGCCGGCCACGGTGGTGGTCCCGTTCGACTTCGCGCGCCTGCCGACCATCGCAATTGTGGGCATGATCTTTTATCAGGAACCGCTGGATCACTGGACCCTTCTGGGAGCGGTCGTGATCTTCTGCGGCATCTTTCTGAACGTCTGGTCCGAGAATCGTAACAATTTGGCAACACAGACTCGCCACGCTGACTCAGACTAACGCTCCGTCACGGGTTGACCTTATTTTAAGGATTAAGAGAGTAACAACCGGTAACGAAGCCGGGTGTGTACGTGAGGGTGCACATTGCAGGCAATTGGACAGTTTAGGGAGGACGAAATGAAAAAAGCGCTGCTTCAGGCGTGTGCGGTGTGTGTCGGGGCGACCACCGCGCAGGCGGGCGGACTTGACCGGAGTGGTCAGGGTGTGAACATCTTGTTTGAGGAAGGATCTGTTGTACAGTTCAGGCTTGGATACACCAGCCCCGATGTAAGCGGATCACAGGACGGTGTCGATTCCGGGAACGTCACTAATAACTTCTTCACACCGCATCTTGCCTACAAAAGCGCGCTGACGGAGCAACTGGATTTTGCTCTTGTCTATGACGAACCGTTTGGTGCCGACATCCGATATCCGTCAAACTATCCGCTGTCGGTCAATCCGACTGCGGCATTTGGCGGGCGTTCGGATGTGTTGCGTGCTGAAGCAGATGTCGATGCAATCACGGCATTGCTCCGTTACAAATTTGACAATGGTTTCAGCGCCATTGGCGGTGTACGCGGGCAACGCCTCAAGGCCAACGTGGCAGTCCCTGCAGCAGCAGGCTATGAGCTTGATACGGACTCGGATATCGCCTTCGGCTATGTGGTCGGCGTCGCATGGGAGCGGCCGGACATCGCGGCACGCGTCGCTCTGACCTACAATTCGAAGATCACTCACGATATCTCGCAGACCGAGTCTTTTAATACCGTCATCGCACCGCCGATCCCGCCGGTTGCTGTCCTTGTGACGCAGGATACGGAAACCGAAGTCGAGTCGCCGCAATCGGTCAACCTTGACTTCCAAACCGGCGTCGCGCCGAAAACGCTTCTGTTTGGATCGGTCCGCTGGGTTGATTGGCCGCAAACTGTTCTCGCGCCGCCGGTTTATGTCGGAATAACCGACGACAATCTCGTCGACTACGAGGACGACACTTTCACCTATACTCTGGGTCTGGGTTATCAGTTTTCAGAAGAATTCTCCGGAGCCGTAACCGTCGGCTATGAAACCTCAACCGGATCGGAGGTCACCAACCTAGGCCCTACAGATGGCTTCTGGAGCGTTGGACTTGGCGGCACCTATTCGTTTGAAAAAGCGCAGATTTCCGGTGGCGTGCGCTACACAGACATCGGCGACGCGACGACGACCACCGGTGGTGAATTCACCGGCAACAGCGCATGGAGTGTTGGTTTTCAGATCACCTACGCTCTGGACTGATCCTGTTTCAACACCAGACATCAAGCCCCGTCGATCAGGCGGGGCTTTTTCGCATGTTCCGGGTCGATTGACGCCCACAGTAATGCGACAACACGCCATGGCTGCTCAGAAAACCCTTTCCGCCCGTGCGTGGGCCGAACTGATCCTGCTCGGAGTGATCTGGGGCGCGTCCTTTCTGTCAATCCGCATCGCATTGGACACAATCCCATTCGTAACCTCGGTCTTCCACCGGGTCTTCTGGGCCTCGCTGGCCCTGTGGACCCTTATCGCGCTCCAACGGCAGCCCCTGCCCCGCGACCCGCGCATCTGGGGCGCGTTCCTTGTCATGGGGTTGCTGAACAATGCCCTCCCGTTCTCATTGATGGCTTGGGGACAGTTGCATGTGGAAACAGGCTTGACCTCGATCCTGAACGCCAGCACCGCAGTCTTTGGCGTCCTACTGGCCGCCGTTTTCTTCCGCGATGAACGCCTGACCAAGCCGCGCATGCTGGGCGTAGCATTGGGGTTCACCGGTGTGTCGATCACCATCGGTCTCAATCAATTCGACAGCTTCAGCCCAGCAAACCTGGGACAACTGGCCATTCTCGCTGGCGCGTTATCCTATGCCTTCGCGGCAATCTGGGCTCGGGCGCATCTTGGTGATCTCGCCCCTCCGGTTGCCGCTGCCGGAATGCTAACGGCCTCGACGGTGATCATGATCCCGATAACGCTGGTGGTGGACGGGGTGCCATCGCTCAACCTACCGGCCGAGACGCTGATGGCCATGGCCTACTATGCGCTGGTTGCGACTGCTGGCGCTTATCTGCTGTACTACCGCGTCCTGCAACAAGGCGGCAGCGGCAATGTCCTGTTGGTGACACTGATCATCCCTCCGGTCGCCATTCTGCTGGGCGCGCTGGTCCGGGATGAGGCACTGCCCCCACGCGCCTTCGTCGGCTTTGCCATTCTGGCGCTGGGGCTCTTAATCCTCAGCCGATCCCGCAGACGCGATTGACGCCGCCAACCGCCCGTTTTAGCTAGGACAAAACAAGGGACGGCGGACGATGATCTACAACTCGGCAAAGGACTGGCGCGACGCGGCGCGCAAGAAGGTGCTGTTCTTCGGCATGTCCGGGCTGGGAAAATCCTATGTCTCGAACACGCTGCGCGATGCGGGCGATTGGTTTCACTATTCCATCGACTACCGCATTGGCACCCGTTACATGGGCGAATACATCACCGACAACGCCAAGGCCGAGGCGATGAAGGTCCCGTTTCTGCGTGACTTGCTGCTGTCGGACTCGATCTATATCGGATCGAACATCACCTTTCAGAACCTGACCCCGGTCGCAGCCTATTTGGGCAAGCCCGGCAACCGGGATCGGGGTGGTCTGGAAATATCTGAATACCAGATGCGACAGGAACAGTTCCGCCGGGCCGAGATCCACGCGCTGCTGGACACCAGGTACTTCATCGACCGGGCGCAGCGCCTCTATCACTATCCGCATTTCATTTGCGACACGGGCGGGTCAATCTGTGAATGGGTCGAGCCCGACGACCCCAACGATCAAATCCTGACCGAGCTCTCTGCCCAAACGCTAATGATCTGGATCAAGGGCGACGAGGCCCATACCGAAGAACTGATCTGCCGTTTCGACAAGGCCCCTAAGCCGATGTCCTATCAGGCCGAGTTTCTGGGGCGTGTCTGGGCAGACTATCTGGCGCTTAATGATTGCACTGCCGAACAGGTTGACCCCAACGCCTTTATCCGCTGGACTTATGCCAAAGCGCTGGCGCACCGGCAGCCCCGGTATGAAGCCATGGCGCGCAACTGGGGGGTTACGATCAACGCTGATGACATCGCGAAGGTGCGCGACAGCGGCGATTTCGACGAGTTGATCGAACGCACCCTTGAGACCCGGCCCAACCCCGCCTAAGTTCCAGACTTCATTCGCAGTTTCAACAGCGTGACGTGATGCCGATCAAGATACCCTCAGACCTGCCCGCCTTTGATGTCCTGACCAATGAGGGCGTCATGGTCATGGCCGAGGATCAGGCCGCACGTCAGGACATCCGGCCCCTGCGGATCGGGCTATTGAACCTGATGCCCAAGAAGATCCAGACCGAGAACCAGTTCGCCCGCCTGATCGGGGCCACGCCCTTGCAGATCGAACTGTCGCTGATCCGCATGACCGAGCATCAGACCAAGAACACCGCCGCCGAGCATATGGCCGAGTTCTATCATCCTTTTCAGGAGGTGAAGGATCAGAAATTCGACGGCCTGATCATCACCGGCGCTCCGATCGAGCATCTGGACTTTACCGACGTCACCTATTGGGACGAGATGCGCGAAGTGTTCGAGTGGACGCAGACCAACGTGCATTCCACCTTTGGCGTATGCTGGGGCGGCATGGCGATGATCAACCACTTCCACGATGTGAAAAAGCACATGCTGGACGCCAAGGCGTTCGGCTGTTTCCGGCACCGGAATCTGGCCCCGGCCTCGCCGTTTTTGCGTGGTTTTTCCGACGATTGCGTCATTCCTGTCAGCCGTTGGACCGAGATGCGGCAATACGAAATCGACGCGGTCCCCGATCTGATTACCCTGTTGGGCAGCGACGATGTGGGGCCATGTCTGGTTGAGGATCCAGCGCATCGGGCGCTCTATATCTTCAACCACTTCGAATATGACAGCGACACGCTCAAACAGGAATATGACCGCGACGTCGCCAGCGGTGCGCCGATCAACGTGCCGATCAACTATTACCCCGACGACGATCCCGGCCAGCACCCGCAGAACCGCTGGCGTAGCCATGCGCATCTGCTTTATGGCAACTGGATCAACTCGATTTATCAGACCACTCCTTTCGATTTGAATAAGATTGGCCAGTAAGATCCTGATATCCCTTTGTCTTGTCGCGGCAGGCATCACCGCCGCGACGGCGTGGCGCAGTGCTCAACGCGAAGCCCAGGCCGAGGCCGCGTTCCCGCCCGAGGGGCAGATTCTGGATGTCGACGGCATCGCAGTCCATGCGGTCGTGATGGGTGAAGGCCCGGATGTGGTGTTGATCCACGGCTCCAGCGGCAATACGCGCGACATGACCTTTGCGCTGGCGCCGATCCTGGCCGAAAACTACCGTGTCATCGTGTTCGACCGACCCGGGCTTGGCTATTCGGAGAGCTTTAACTCCGACGGCGAGACCATTGTTGAACAAGCGGATATTCTGCAACGCGCTGCTGCGCAGCTGGGTGCCGAGAAGCCCATCGTCGCGGGCCAAAGCTATGGCGGGTCGGTGTCGCTGGCCTGGGCTGTGACGCGGCCCGACAACATCTCGGCCCTTGTGCTGATCGCCGCCGCGGCAATCCCGTGGGAAACGCCATTGGATGCGTTCAACACGATCGGCGCAACCTCGGCTGGGAATGCACTGGCCCTGCCCCTGATTTCTGCCTTTGTGCCCGACTGGTACGTGACGAAAGCGCTGGATAACGTATTCGCGCCGCAGAAAGCGCCCGCAGGGTATGCAGAGCATTTCGGCCCCGGCCTGACCATGCGCCGCGCGTCGATGCACGCCAACGCAAAACAGCGCGCCAACCTGCTGGACGAGGTGACGGAACTGCAGCCGCGCTATGGCGAAATCTCGGTTCCGACCGAAATCGTCCACGGCACCGCCGATGATACCGTTGGGCTCAGCTGGCATTCCGAACGCCTGATCGAACAAATCCCGGGCTCGGAACTGGTCGAACTGGATGGCATCGGCCACATGCCGCAGGTGGTCGCCGCACCCGAGGTCGCAGCCGCCATCGACCGCGCCGCCGAACGGGCGGGTTTGCGTTAAGACGATCCGTAATCCATAGTGCGAACTGGATTTTATGGCGAGGCCGCAGATGACCGGATCACAACAGGGCGCAATCGAAAGTTACTTCCGCAACGATGCCCCGAAGGCCGTTCGATCCGCCATTGAAGACGCCAAGAAAGGCGACATTCTGAACCCGTCCTACCCGTATTCCGAAAAGATTAAGGGCAAGGATTATGATGCGCAAATGGATGCGCTGCAGATCGAACTGGTCAAGATGCAATCCTGGGTCAAGGCAACAAACCAGCGCGTCGCAATCCTTTTCGAAGGTCGGGACGCCGCTGGAAAAGGCGGAACAATCAAACGGTTTCGGGAAAACCTTAATCCGCGGGGCGCGCGAAACGTGGCACTCAGCAAACCGTCGGATGCCGAACGCAGCCAGTGGTATTTTCAACGCTATATCTCCCATCTGCCATCCGCCGGTGAGATCGTGTTCTTCGACCGCAGCTGGTATAACCGGGGCGTGGTCGAAAATGTCTTCGGCTTTTGCACCAGAGACGAGCGCGAAAGGTTCTTCCGGCAGGTCTTGCCCCTGGAGATGGGGTTTCGGAATGACGGCATCCACCTGTTCAAGTTCTGGCTGAATGTCGGACGCGCCGAGCAACTGAACCGTTTCCTCGCCCGTGAGACCGACCCGCTGAAACAGTGGAAGCTCAGCCCTATCGACGTCGCGGGCTTGGGCAAATGGAACGAATACAGCCAGTCAATCTCGGAAACCCTCACCCGCAGCCATTCCGACAACTGTCCCTGGACCATCATCCGCTCGGATGACAAGAAACGCGCGCGCCTTGCGGCCATTCGCACCGTTCTCAGCGGGTTGGACTATGATGGCAAGGACACCGAAATCGTCGGCACGCCCGACGCAAAGATCAGCGGTGGGCCGGATATCTGGGATGCGTGAACGCGCTGGTTTCGGACACAGACCCTGCATATATAAGAACAAATGCGCCTGAGGCCGGGATGACGAAACGCGGATATCACCACGGAAACCTGAAACAAGCCCTGATCGAGGCTGCGCTTGTGCTGATCGAACAGAAGGGCCCGACCGGCTTTACCCTGTCCGAAGCGGCCAAGACCGCAGGGGTCACCCCGGCTGCGGTTTACCGCCATTATGAGGGGCGCGAGGACCTGATCGCCGAGGCCGCGCGGCAGGGTTATGAAATGTTCGCCGACCTGATGCAGTTTGCCTATGACAAGGGTCAGCCTTCGGCGCTGGCCGCGTTCGAGGCCACAGGCCGCGCCTATCTGGCCTTTGCCCGCAAACATCCCGGGCATTACATCGCCATGTTCGAAAGCGGTATTTCGATCAACCGTACACCTGAACTCGCGCTGGCTGCCAACCGCGCCAAGGGGGTTCTGGAAAAGGCCGCCAGCGACCTGTCACAGCATATCCCGCCCGAAAAACGCCCGCCCGCCTTGATGTTCAGCGCCCATATCTGGGCCATGAGCCACGGGGTTGTCGAACTCTTTGCGCGCAATACCGGTGCCAGTTCCCCCTTCCCGCCCGAAGACCTGCTGGAATCCGGGATCGGCATCTATCTGCGCGGTCTGGGTCTGGTCGCACAGGACGACTGAGCAATCAGAACGCCCGGCTAGGTTTGGCCGTGGTCAGCCGCGAGGTCACATTGATCAGGTCCATTTGCCCCATGCCTTTGATATCCACCGGGCCAATATCGGTGATCTGAAACTCGTCGATCAGGGCATATTTCATCTCTTCCGGCGCGACGATCCGCATCGGGTTTGCAAAGACCTGCAGGCGCGAGGCGATGTTCACCGCAGGGCCAAACACGTCATAAACGTATTTCTGAATCCCAACGACCGAGCCAACTGCTGGGCCCATCCCCAACCCGATCCGCGCCTGCCATTTATGCGGATGGCTTTCATTGCGTCGTTCGAGATACCGCAGGAACCGGACCGCGCAATGAGCAACTGCCGTAGCATGATCAGGCGTCTCGTCGGGCATCCCCGAAACAGCCAGATAGGCATCGCCGATGGTCTTGATCCTTTCGCAGCCGAACTGCTCGACAATGCGGTCAAAGGCGGTGAATATGTCGTTCAACTCGCTCAGCGTCACCGTCGGGTCGGTCTTGGCGGCAAAATCGGTGAAGCCTACGAAATCCAGCATGACCACCGACACCTGATCGAACAGTTGCGGCGTAACCACGCCGAATGTCTTGAACTCTTCGTACACCGCCTTGGGCATCAGGTTCAGCAGAAGGCGTTCGACGCGCTCTTTCTCGCGCTCAAGCTCGCGCGTATTGCGTTCCACCATGGTCGAGTAGCTGTCGATCATGCTTTCAAGCTCGCGAATGCGGGTGATATTCTGGCATTCGACCACCAGAACTTGCTCGTCAAGTCCGTTGGCCAGCGAAACCGTCGTGGCAAAGATCAGCGTGCGACGTTTTGGTTTGATCTGTAGTTCCACGGAATACCGCAGGCCCGACTGCTTGACGTCTTCAAGC
Organism: Ruegeria sp. CJ3; assembly: GCF_056536725.1. Lineage (NCBI taxonomy): Bacteria > Pseudomonadati > Pseudomonadota > Alphaproteobacteria > Rhodobacterales > Roseobacteraceae > Ruegeria > Ruegeria sp. CJ3. Next base: position 361,374 of record NZ_JBQFQE010000001.1, on the reverse strand, counting down.
TCTTTTGGGTCCAGATCGGGCAGCAGGTCCAGCAGGGTCTGACCCTCGGTCGGGGCCCCGAACCATTCGGCGAACGGGCCGTTATGGAACACAAAGGTCAGGTCTGACGCGCGCAGCACCGCCACACCCACGCCAATTGCGCGCAGCAGATGCTCGTTGATGGCCAGAATGCTCATGCAGCGTTCCGCGCCACGATGATCGAGCGCTTGCCCTCGATCGCGTCCAACGCGACGTTTATGTCCTTCTCGGCCATCCCATGAAGCGCCAGCGCCTCGCTAAACAGCGCCGCCATCTCGTCAAAATCAGAATGCGAGATGTTCAGATGACGATGCACCGCTTCGATCCGGTCATCGCTGAACGAGGCCGGCCCTCCGACCAGAGAAGACACAAACTTGGTCTGATGGTCGATCAGACGCGGCAAATCGATCTCATCAAAATAATCTCCGATTTCGTCGGATTCCAACGCCATCTCGTAGAATGACATCACGATACGGCTGATGGTTTTGAACCCGCCGTACTTTTCGTAGATCGTCTGACTCACAACACAAAACCGAATGATAATTGGAAACAACACCGCAACGTTATATCAAATTGAAAGTGTTGTTAACTTTTTTGAGCATAATCGGCTAGTTTGGACATCAAGCCTAGACAACCGGGCGCAACGCACAACATGGTAGCGCCCTGCCGATCGACGCGCTACTTGCGGCAACGGGGGTGAATCCCCGCGGGCGGAGATCAAAGAACGTGGCCGCCCAGTTGATTTGAACAAGGATAAACCTCGGGCAGAAACAGGCCCTCATATGCAAACGCATCGCCCCGTTCGACGGTCAATATGACGTTGGAGGACCTCAGGAAGACGCCGATCATGTGCCGCCGAATATCCGCCTCGGATCCCGCCATAAGGACCAGTGATTGCGGTTTGAGCCGAAAGTAGACGGACGCAAGAAGATAGTCCCTGAACCGCATCTGCCTGAGCGAAGCGAGATAATCATCGCCGAACCCCTCGGCCATAGCCTGAGCCGCAATTTCATCGCCAAATTCATCGGCCAGCTGGGCACGCAGCCAGCTTCTGAGGCCGCTCGACAGAGGGACCGCAGCGATCGCAGCTAGGACAGCGCCCGAAATCAGCAGTTTGCGACGGGTGATCATCAAATTGCCCTCGCTGCAAATATGGACAGGGCCGATAAGGTCAATGTCGGATTAGCCGGCGAACAGGACGGGAAAACGCCCGCCCCAAGGCTCAGGACATTCGGGATCTCATGTGTTTTTGACTCGCGATCCACCACGCCAGTCTCTTGCGATGGCCCCATCCTGGTCGTGCCAAGTATATGGGCTTCAGTGGCGACCACACCAAGCGACTCGATGCTCTCGACCTCAGTGGGGAATATTTTATCAATATTATCCAAAGCGTTGGACAAGCCGTCGACCGCGTATTGTGAATGGCCCTGCCAATCAACCATCACCTCATCATCGACAATTGTCACCCGGTTCTCGGGCTGGGGCAGGTCTTCGGCAATGAACTTGAGCGTCAGACGCTCAGTCCAGCGGTTCTTTTGCGGGCGCGTTGCGGCCGGCACGTTGAAGTTCTCGATTAATACGGCGGCAAAATCCGAGCGATCCATGTCGTGATAGAAATGATATCCGTGCCCGGTGATCGAACTTCCGCCGAAGAAATTCTTGATCGGCACGTCGATCTGCAGGTGATGCGCAAGCTGTTCATTCAGATAGCGCCCAAGCGCCGGGGCCGAAAAACCACTTCGCAACAGGATGGCGGCGTTGAATATTGCATTCGTTCCCAGCGCAATCAAATCCGCCCCGATCTCGGATTCTCCGTTCGCGCCTCTGATCAGCAGAGATTTGGCAATCCCCGCTTCAGTTCGAATCTCGCGCGCTTCCTGGCCGGTCAGCAGAAAGACACCATTGCGCTCAAAATGCGGTAACCCGTTTAGAATGGTGAATTTTGCATCCACGGGGCAGCTGTGACAGATACCGTTAGAACAGCAAAATCCGCGACTTCCCCCGTTGCTGCGCGCGGTGGGAACAGGAACCCAGAGATCGCTTGCCTCCTGCAACACCTTGTCGGACCGCGACGGAAGGTGCGGCGGGAAGGGAAACGGTTGGCTGCGGGGCAGTATATGGTCGCTACCGCCGCCCGCAATCTCCATCACGGCTTCAACTTCATTGTAGTAGGGCTCAAGCTCGTCATATCCAACCAGCCAGTCTTCGGCTCTACCGAACAGATCCTTGGTCCGAAAATCAGTCGGGTGAAACCTAGGAGTCTGCCCCCACCAACAATTTGAGTTTCCTCCGAACGCTGTCCGCGCGATCCAAGGCTTTTCGCTGTTGGACTTGAAGGGCTCATACGGCAACGGCGAGGCGATCAGATCCTGATGGCTGACCACATCGCCCTTTTCGACAATCAGCACCGACAGATGTTCGGGCAGCCCGTACAGGAAGAACATCGATGCAAAGCTGCTTCCAGCAATGATGACGTCCCAGCGCCTGCTTTGCGCGTCTTCCAAAGATACTCTGTCCATCGTACCGCCGCTTACAAATAACTGGTCAGATATTCCTGGTTAGGAACATCACAAATAAATACGGCAATTACCGGGCAGTTATTTCGGAACTCCCGATCTTTCGTAGTTTCTGGCGACATCCATAGCTGTGGCCTTGAAATACTCGGCCAGTTCGAATGGCACCTCAACCACATCCCCATTCCCGATATCATAGCGGTTCGGAAGGGACGCCGGATCCCGTTGATAGATAACGGCGAAAATCAGACAGGTGACAGCGTATGCACCTGCCTGATTCAGGTGAATCGTATCCAGAAAGAGATCGCCGATACTGTCTACCCCAGGCACCTTACCCGCTTCGATATCGTCGTAGATTCGCATCATCAGGCGATGCCCGGGGATCATGTAAATCCGCGGCATCCCCGAGGGGCGCACGGCGTTGGCGTGGTCCTGAATTTGCTCCCAACGCTGCTCCTCAATCTCCAGTCGTTCGCGGAAAGGAATATGGCCCTCGCCGCCCGGTCGCAGATCGTCTGGGTTCTCCCACCAAACCCAGGTGCTGTAGAGCATGAGTTCGGCACCTTGCCCGCGATTGCCATTTTTCCAACTGTTGTCCACCCATTTTTCGATGAAATCGAGTGTGTTCTCTTTGAAATAGTCGGCATCCGGGCTCAGCGGTACGGCTTCGGTGGTCACCAGCAACTCATAGTGCTGGATGTCATTGCGCGCATCCGGAGCACCATACTTCGCCTCGTTGTTCCAGCGCCATCTTAGGTTCGAGCCGGGTATCGAAGAGTGGCCAATTGTTTGAAAATTGGTGCCCCGGATCGAGTTAAGAGGCCCCGCGCCACGAATAGTATCTGTCGCCAGGATCAACTGCCCCGGCCAGGGCCCTGACATATAAGCGTCAGTCAGGCTGTGACCGCTGTGTATCTGGCGGACATTGACCGGGCTTGGCGTTCGCGGCGGATAGTCCGAAGCCAAGGCCAACTGCACCGAACTCAGCACAAAAATCGAAGAAATAAACGACAGAAAAACACGCTTCATAGTCAATACCATCCCCAGTAATATCTCTGTTCTGATGCCTAGGTTCACTCGTAAACAAGCCGATCCTAGAGGAACGGTTTTTTCGAGTCTACCCACCAGTTAAGTAGGTCATTAGATGCCGGAAACCAGCGCGCTATCGATCCTTGGGGGATGGCGGAGAGACAGGGATTCGAACCCTGGAGACGGTTTCCCGCCTACACACTTTCCAGGCGTGCGCCTTCGACCACTCGGCCACCTCTCCGTGCGGGCGATATGTGGACCATCGAAACCGGATTTGCAAGGCCCGATTACAGCTCATCTCCGTCGCCGGAATCCAAATCTGTTTCAGTCATTTCGACAGCGCCCGAGGGGCGCTTTGCCTCAGCACTAGGGGGCGTCTCGGCGGGGTTGGGCTGCGCTTGAACATCGGCGTGTAGAACCTCGGCATTGCGCAGCCAGACATCGCGCTGAGCAAAGGGAATCTCGATGCCTTCCTCGACGAAGCGGCGATTGATCTCGTGGTTCATGTCCGACTTCACAGACAGAACCCAGTTCACATCCCGCAGGATGGCACGGATCTCGAAGTCCAGCGAATCCGCGCCGAAACCCTGGAACACAACGCTTGGGGCCGGGTTGGCCAGCACCATGGGGTGAGCGTTGGCGATTTCGTCCAGAATGATCTCGACCCGGCGGGTGTCGGTGCCGTACGCCACACCAACGGGTACAATCACCCGGCCAATCGTGTTGCCACGTGTATAGTTCGTCACCACGCCGCTGATCAGGTCCGAGTTCGGCACAATCACATCCGTGCGATCAAAGGTCTCGATCCGCGTGGACCGGACCGAGATATCGCGGACATAGCCCATCATCCCGTTCACATCGATCCAGTCACCCTTTGAAATGGGTCGTTCGACCAGCAGGATGATGCCCGAAACGAAGTTCGAAACGATGGTCTGCAGCCCGAAGCCGATCCCGACCGAAAGTGCGCCGGCCACAATCGCAAGTGACGACAGGTCAAACCCGGCCACCATGATCGCAATCAGCGCGGCCAGAAAAATCCCCACGTAACCGGTGCCCGAAACGATCGCATTCTGTCCGCCCGGATCAATGCTGGTCTTGGGCAAAAGCGAGTTGCGCAACCCGCTCTGCAGCAGGCGAGTCAGCGTGTATCCGATAGCGAAAACGGCCACAAAGGTCAGGAAATTGCTGGGCGAGATCGTGACCCCGCCGATATCGAACCCCAGCAGAAGCCGCGACCATGCCTCAAGCAGATCGGTCTGCCGTGCGCCCCAATAGATCGCCAGAATAGGCAGCGCCGCAATCGCCAGCGCAAACCCCACCAGAACGGAAAACAGCGAATCCCGCGCCGCCTCGCCCTGCCCCGACAACCAGCCGTAGACCATGGCGAAAAAGCGCTGAACGATCACCAGCGCGGCGATCAGGATCAGGGTCTTGACCGCAGGGAAGACAATCGCCTCGGCCGCGTTGATGTAACCGATTGCCGCCAGAACCGGTGTTGCGATCCCTAGCAGGAACAGCGCGCGGCGAATGAACTCGACCAGTTGACCGAGCCCTGCTGCGCGCGGAGAGGCCTCTTGCGCCGGCTCGGCGGGCGAAGACTGCCGGATCTGGCGCACCCGCAACAGCAACAGTGCCGTGGTCAGTATGATCGGGAACCCGACAACCGCGCGCGTTGCGTCCGAGATATTTTCGATATCCTCAAACAGCATCGCAAGATCATGCAGGATGAGCATGATCGCCAGAAGATCAATATAGACCCGTAACTCTTTGATCTTTTGTGCGGATAAGCGAGCAAAGCCGTTCGCCTCGCCCATCAGGTAGATCTGACGCCCGATCCAGTCGAAATAGAAGATGATGGCGGCCCAATAGGGAAGATTTTCGATCAACAGACTGCCACGAAGACCAAGAACGCCCGTCAACACAATGGCCATCGTCAGAGCCAATACGCCCAGCCAGGGCAACAGAATGCGCAGCAGCGAGACCACGAAGGTCCAGACACCGCTGCCCCGACCGCCCAGCAGCCGCAAATAGGCCCCGCCTTTTTCAGACCAGCGCCGCCCGTAAAGCAACAGAACCGAGGCGATGAACACCAGAATGACGATTTCCAACGCCCGCTCGCGCATCTGCTCACGTACGATGTCCGACCGCAGGTTCTCAGCCGTCTCGTTCACCAACCCACGCACCGCTTCGTCGATATCCGCCCAAGCCGGTGCCCAATAAACCGGATTGAACGGCGACGGTCCGCGCTCCAGCAGTTCTTTCTTCTGGCGATCGCGAATGATCTTGTCGATCTCGCTGATCAGGCCATTGGCGCGAGTATAGGCCTCCTGCGAGATGATCCGCGGCACCCGAAGGCTGTTGAGCTGGGTTTCCAGATGCTCGCGCAGGGTGGCGATGTCTTCGGGTTCGGTCGCGTCACCTTCGGGCTTGGGGCCAAGCGCCTTGATCTGATCTTGCAGCGTCTGAATCCGCTCGGTACTGGCCCCACGTGCGCGATTGAAGTCCTCGCGGTAACTATTTATTTCAGAACGCAAATTCTCGAGGGATGCATTCGATGCCCGGTTGGCCTCGATCACGGCCTCCGCCCGGTTCGCGGTGCTGAGCCAGCCCTGATAATACTCGCTCTGACGATCCGTCAGCTGCGCCGTGGCGGTCGCGCCCAGAACGATCAGAATGACCGTCAGAAACAGGCGGGCCCGCCAGATCATCATACGTCCTCGAACACGCCAGGTATGCTGCGCGGCGCTTCGGTCATCCAGTCAGGCACGGGAAGTTCCTTTTCGCGCAGGAATTCCGGGTTGAACAGTTTGGACTGATAGCGGGTGCCATAGTCGCACAGGATGGTGACGATCGTATGCCCCGGCCCCAGATCTTTCGCCAGCCGGACCGCGCCCGCCATGTTGATGGCGGTCGAACCGCCCATGACCAGGCCCTCGTCCCGTAGCAGATCAAAGATATAGGGCAGCGCCTCGTTATCAGTCATCTGATAACAATAATCCGGCGTAAACCCTTCAAGGTTCTTGGTAATCCGAACCTGACCGATGCCTTCCGCGATCGAACCGCCCTCCATCGCAATCTCGCCGGTGGTGTAATAGGAATACAGCCCCGCGCCCATCGGATCGACAAGGCCGATCTTCACGCCCTTGGGCTGCAGCGCGTCGGCCACACCCGCCAGCGTGCCGCCAGAACCCACCGCGCAGACAAAGCCATCGACCTTGCCGCCGGTCTGTTCCCAGATCTCGGGGCCGGTGGTTTCCACGTGCGCCTGACGGTTGGCCACATTGTCGAACTGGTTGGCCCAGATCGCGCCATTGGGTTCGGTCTGCGCCAGTTCCTCGGCCAGACGGCGCGAGTAGTGCACGAAGTTGTTGGCATTGCGATAAGGGGCCGCAGGCACCTGTACAAGCTGCGCGCCGGCCAGTCGCAGCATGTCCTTTTTCTCTTCCGACTGGGTTTCCGGGATCACGATCACCGTCTTGAACCCCATCGAGGCCCCGACCAGTGCCAGACCGATCCCGGTATTGCCGGCGGTACCTTCGACAATCGTGCCCCCAGGCTTCAGATCACCCCGCGCGATCGCGTCGCGGATTATATAGAGCGCCGCGCGATCCTTGACAGACTGCCCCGGGTTCATGAATTCGGCTTTGCCGAGAATTTCGCAGCCGGTCTGCTCGCTAATGCTGCGCAGCCGGATCAGGGGGGTGTGTCCGACCGCGTCGGCAAGGTCTCGTGCAATGCGCATGGCGCCCTCTTGTCATATGGTTTCGCAGAAGATTTACAGGTGCCCCGCCACAACCACAAGCCGCGATAGTCAGGCCCGCAGCCGTTCACGGTGCCGCGCCAGCCACTGAGCCAGCATCAGCAGCGGCAGGTCTTTGAAAACATGACTGTCCACACGCTTGATGAACGTCTCAAAGGGCAGGATGTCACTTCGGATATCTTCGCCCTCGGACGCCAGCCCACCGCCGCCCACAGTATGGGCCAGATCCGCCAGCCCGACATAGAGGTACAGATACTCGGTCGAAGACCCGCTGGAAGAATAGGCCCCGCCTGCATATTCCAGCGTACTCAGGGACACGTGCGCCTCTTCCATCACCTCGCGGCGGGCCGCCTGTTCGGGGGTTTCGCCCGGGTCGATCATGCCCGCAACGGGCTCCCACATCCAGGGTTCGGGGTCGTCGGCCAGAAAGACGGGCGGACGGAACTGCTCGACCAAAAGCACCGCATCCCGCACCGGGTCATATGGCAGCACAACCACGGCTGACCCCTGCATTAACCCATTGCGATGCAGCACCGGCCCCATCGAGCCGTCATGCTGCCGGTGCCGCAGTTCAACCTCTTCCATTCCGAAATAGTTGATATAGGCACGGGTGCGGCGGTGAACGATCACATCGCGCCCGACGTCGCGCTGATCGCCGGTGCCGCGCGCCCGTGCGGCTAGTCTGGCCCAGGCGCGGGTCCGAATGGCCTGAAAGTTGCGGGCAATTGTGCTGGGATCCACCTTACCGAAATGCGCCATGACCTCATCGGCGGCCAGCAGACTTAGATCGCCCCAACGCTCGGCCCAAGCTCGAAGGGACCACGGTTGATCGGGGGTCCAGAGGTCGGCTTCGGGGTAAAACACCTGCGCTTTGACCGCCGAGCCATCGGCAAGCTGCACGGTCTGAAAGCGAAGGTCGTAGTCAAAACCGCCTTCGTAGTAGGCCAGCCTGTTCAAGTCCTGGCGTTCCAGCCCGCGCACCAGCAGTCCATCGGCGCTGCTGCCTGCCTCTGCCACGATCATCGGAAACGGCTGGTCTTTGACGCCATAGACGGCGTGATCCGGCAATACAGCGGGGGTCGCAGACAGGTCCGAAGCCGGGCGACCCAGCACCGCTTCTAGCAGGGATTCATGCCGCAGGGTGCCGTAGAAAAACAGATCAGACAAAGCGCCGACCTTCTGGGCTCAGCGCCAACGCCGGAACGCGATCTCGGTCAACAGGCCGGTGACGACTGCGCCGATGGCCAACGTCCACAGGATCTCTGGTGCCAGCAGTTCTTCGCCATAGCCGACACCGAGTTGGAAGATGGCCAGCAGCGCCTCGAACGGGCCACCGAACCGGTGGCGCATGGCCTGGCTGAACATCTCGTAGGTGCCTTGAACGAACAGGCCCCAAAAGACCAAAGACACGACCCCGGTCAGCCCGTTATTCACACCCGCGGTCCACCCCCGGCCAGCGCGTTTGCCCATGATTACCCAGCCACAGATCACGCCCAACAGCATGTTCACATATGTGAAATAGCCGTAATCCTTCCCCTCTTCGCCGTTTTCGATAATCATGCTCGACACGAGGAACGCCACCACCAGAAGACACAGGGCAGCAACAAGGCGTGAAGCTGTAGGCATTCGGTTTTTCCGTCCTTTAACTGGGTTTAGCTACTGTGATCTGTGTCACATCACAATTGCCGGTGTCAAAGGCTGCGCCGCAGGCGGTCAAATAATAATTCCACATGCGGCGGAAACGCTCGTCAAAACCCAGTTCGGAGATCTGATCCCATTTCGCATTAAATGTCTCATACCAGCGGCGCAGGGTCAGATCGTAACTCTGGCCGAACTCTTTCGAACGCACCACATCCAGCCCCGCCAGCCCGATCTGTTCCCGCAAAACCGAAGGTGCGGGCAGCATTCCGCCCGGAAAGATATATTTCTGAATGAAATCAACGCCGTTCTTGTAAACATCCCAGCGATGATCCGCGACGGTGATGATTTGCAAGGTCGCCTGCGCGCCGGGCTTCAAACGATCCCGCACGGTGTCGAAATAGGCCGGCCAGTATTTCTGCCCAACCGCCTCGAACATCTCGATCGAGGCGATGCCGTCATATTGCCCCTGTTCATCGCGGTAATCCTGCAGCTTGAAATCTACCAGATCAGAAAGCCCTGCTTTTTCAATGCGCTCTTGCGCAAACTTCAACTGCTCTTGGCTGATGGTCAGGCCCGTTACGCGCAACCCGCGCTCTTTGGCAGCGTATTCGGCAAACCCGCCCCAACCACAGCCGATTTCAAGGATATGATCGCCGGGCTTGGCCCCCATTTCATCGACCAGACTGGCATATTTCGCGGTTTGCGCCTTTTCCAGACTTTCCTGCCCGGTTTCAAAAATGGCGCTGGAATAAGTCATGGTGTCGTCCAGCCACAGCCCATAGAACTCATTGCCCAGATCATAGTGGTACGAGATGTTCTTTTTTGCCTGCGACTTGTGGTTTCGGTTCAACCAGAACCTCAGACGCTCATAGGCGCGAACCAGAAACTGTCCAGTGAAATCATCATAGACTGTTTCCGTACCCAGATGCACCAAATCCATGAAACTGCGCAAATCGGGGGTGCTCCAATCGCCCTCCAGATAGGCATCCGAGAAGCCAAGCTCTCCCTCTCGTACCAGACGCGCGAACACGTCCGGGTCGTGGATGTCCACATGAGCCACAGGACCGGGATTGGGCGCGTCGGCACGGAAAACGCGACCGTCGGGCAGCGCGATGTCCAGCCGCCCGGACTCCATCCGGTTCAGCATCTTGAAGACCTGAGAAAAATACCTCGGCAGGTTTTCCTGCCCTTCCGTGGACGTTAGGACCATCCGCTCTCCCCTCTGCGGTTGTGGTTTAAGGCTAGGGCGGGATTCGGTTTCTGGCAAGTTTTCAGTTCCTTACTGGATTTTTTGTGTTCTCGTAGAGGCGCAGCGCCCGGCGGCGGCCCTCGGGCAGGTCCATGATCGGCGCGGGGTACGGATCCGTCGCCGAAAGGCCCCAGGATCGCGGCGCCGCGTCGAAATAGGCCAATGCGGTGGCCGAAGGGCAGCTCTGCCCCTCGGCGATCCATCGGCACATATAGTTGCTCTGCGGGTCAAATCGCTCGCGCTGTGTCTCTGGGTTAAAAATGCGGAAATAGGGGGCGGCGTCAGGCCCCGAACCTGCCACCCATTGCCATCCCATCGCATTGGCCGCGGGGTCCCAGTCGACAAGGCAATCTGCGAACCAGTCCATGCCGATTTTCCAATGGGTTGTCAGGTGTTTGGTCAGATAACTTGCAACGATCATCCGGGCGCGGTTGTGCATCCGGCCCGTGACGTACATCTGCCGCAGCCCCGCATCGACGAGCGGTATTCCGGTCTGCGCCCGTCGCCACGCCCGCACCTGAGAGGTGTCCGGGTCTGTGTTCCACGGAAACCCGTTCCATTCGGGTTTCCAGTTTTCAGTCAGCAGATGCGGCCAGTGATACATCAGGTGATAGGCAAACTCGCGCCAGACCAACTGGCGCAGATAGGCTTCGCCCCCTGTCGCGCCCACCTGCGATGCGGCCTGAACCCGGTGCCATACGGTACGTGGCCCGATCTCGCCCAGCGACAGATACTCTGACAGGCCCGACGTTCCCTCGGCGTCCAGCCGGTCCCTTTGATCCGGGTAGCGATCAACATGCTGCAGAAACGCATCCAACCGATCCATCGCCGCCGCCTCGCCGGGCTGTATGTGAGGCCGGACGATGGCAGCGCCGCGCTGCATGTCTCGATGCAGGTGCCAGGCCGCAAGAGCTTCTGAGCCGGGCCATTTGTCTGGCACAGCCAGCCGGGCGGGCGCCGGCGCGGGTGCCGGTACATCGCGCATCTGCACCGCGCGCCACATCGGCGTGAAGACGCGAAACGGCTGCCCCGCCTTCGTGGCCACGGTCCACGGTTCAAACAAAAGATGCCCCGCGAAGGATTGGGCGTCGATCCCCTGCGCTGTCAGCGCCGCCTTGATCCGGATATCGCGCTCGATTGAAGCCGGATCATAGGCGCGTGACCAATAGACCGCCTTGGCACCGATCTCGCTGATCAGCTTGCGCAGTACATCCCCCGCATCGCCGCTACGCAGGATCAGGCGGCTGCCTTTGTCCTCTAACGCGCGTGCAAAAGCTTCGAGCCCCAGCCCCAGGCGCCATTTGGGCGCGCTGCCCAGCGTATCGACCTGATTATCCCTGATGAACACGGGCACGACAGGCCGACCCGATCGAACGGCGGCATCAAGCGCGGGGTGGTCGCTCAGCCGCAGATCGCGCCTAAACCATATTATGATCGCTGACCGCTCGTCCGTCATTCACGGCCCCCTGTTTTTCGGGTTTACGCGGTGGCCCGGAAACCGGATCACAAAACGTCGTCAAGCGCCTGCAAAAGCTGATCTATTTCCTGTTGAGAGGTGTAATGCGTGAAGCTCAGCCGCAGCACGCCCTGCTCAGGGTCGATCCCCATCGCCTGCAGCGGGCGGCCTGCATAGAAATCGCCGCCACCTGCCATGATGCCGTGCCGGGCCAGTTCCGCGGCAACTGGACCAGCCGGACGGTTCAAAGCCAGCGCCACAGTCGGAGCCCGGCAGGCCGCATCCGAGGGTCCCAACAGGCGCACCGCATTCCGCGTGCTGACGGCATCGAGCACCGGCTGTAGCAACGCGACCTCATGCGCGCGCATCAAATCGTGGACAAAAGCGCCACGTTCGCTGGCACCGGCTGCTGGGCCGCCGTGGTGGTCACACAACTGATCGACATAATCCGCCATTCCGGCGCTGGCCGCGATCTGCGCATGATCGGGACCCGCCGGGGTGAACCGCTTGGTCAAATCCCCACCATTGAAATGGTGCGCCTGATTGGGCAGCAACGCGCCCAGACTGCGCCGGATGACCATACAGCCTTGATGCGGGCCATAGGTCTTGTAGGCCGAGAACAGGTAGATATCCGGCCCCAGATTGCCCACATCCGGGAAACCATGCGGCGCATACGACACCCCATCAACACAGACAAACGCCCCTGCCGCGTGGGCTATCGCAGTGATCTCGGTCACCGGATTGATCTCTCCCACCACGTTCGAGCAATGGGGGAAGCAGACCAGCCGAACGGTATCGTCCAGCAAATTCTCAAGATCGGCGGGGTTCAGCGAGCCGGTCGCGGGGTCGATCTGCCATTCCCGGATTTCAATCCCCTCATCCGCCAGCCGCCGCCAGGGGCCGGAGTTGGCCTCGTGATCCTGATCGGTCACCACGATTGCATCGCCCGGCTGCATCCACTGGCGGAAGGCCTGCGCCAGAACATAGGTGTTCTGCGTGGTCGACGGGCCAAAACTCAACTCATCCGTTTCGACACCAAGAAGAGCGGCAAGCCGGGTTCGGGCCTCGTCCATCTCGGCTCCGCCAAGGCGGCTGGCCTCGTAGGGGCCATAGGGCTGAACCTTGCGCTGGGTATAAAACCGGTGCAGCCGGTCAATCACCGGCTGACAAGTATATGACCCGCCTGCGTTTTCAAAGAAAACCTGCCCCTGCAGGCCAGGCTCGGCAAAGGCCGGGAACTGGGCGCGCACAAATTCGATATCTAGCCTGCTCATGCGCACTCCTCCCCGATCAACCACCCCGCCCGCGCTGACGGTGCCGCCAGTAAGCAGAGGTCGGGCTGGCCCGTCAAGCAGCCCCTCACGTCAAATGCAAAAGGCCCCGGTCATCGACCGGGGCCTTTCGGACTTTCAGGTTTCGAACCGGTCGGTCAGCGCCGACGCCGCTCGTTCATCAGCCCGATGAACAGCGAGATGCACATCAGCACCAGAACGATGGCGAACGGGAAACCGGTGGCAATAGCTGCCGCCTGAAGCGCCCCCAGACCGCCGCCCAGCAGCAGCACGATTGCAATCGCACCTTCCAGTATGCACCAGAACACACGCTGCGCGGTCGGCGCATCGGTCTTGCCGCCTGCAGTGATCGTATCGATCACCAGCGAGCCCGAGTCAGAGCTGGTTACGAAGAACACGACCACCAGGATGATGCCGACGAACGACAGCAGCGAGGTCATCGGGAACTGTTCGAACATGGTGAACATCTTCAGCTCCAGCGCCGCGTCCGACAGGGCCTGACCGGAACCGGACAGAACCTGATCCAGTGCGGCACCGCCAAAGACGGCCATCCACAGGGCACCGACAACGGTCGGGATCAGGATGACGCAGGTCACGAATTCGCGGATGGTCCGGCCACGCGAGATACGCGCGATGAACATACCGACGAAAGGTGACCAGGAAATCCACCACGCCCAGTAGAAGGTGGTCCAGCCCTGCATGAAGTTGACGTCTTCACGACCGACCCAGTTGGACAGGGCAGGCAACGCAACCACGTATGCGATCAAGCTGTCGAAGAACCCGGTCAGGATCGCGATCGTCGGGCCAAGGATCAAAACCAGGAACAGCAGGGCTGCGGCCAGAATCATGTTCGCCTCGGACAGACGCTTCACACCTTTGTCCAAACCAGCCACAACCGAGACCAGCGCAAACGCGGTGATCAAACCGATCAGCAGTACCTTCATCCCATCGCTCACCGGCACGCCGAACAGATAGTTCAGACCGGCCAGCGCCTGCGTCGCCCCCAGACCCAGCGAGGTTGCCAGACCAAAGATGGTCGCGAAAACCGCAAGAACATCAATGATGTGACCCAGCGGACCCCAGGTTGCTTCGCCAAAGATCGGATAGAACACCGACCGCATGGTCAGCGGCAGGCCACGGTTGAAGCTGAAGAAGGCCAGCGCCAGAGCGACAACCGCATAAACCGCCCAAGGATGCATCCCCCAGTGGAAGATGGTTGCAGCCATGGCCAGCTTTTTCGACGCCTCAGGGTCCTCCAGACCGGCACCCAACGGGGCCCAGTCCGTGCGTACACCGTCTTCACCGACAGCGATACCGCCGACGGACGAACCGTAGTGCGAAATCGGTTCTGCAACACCCCAGAACACCAGGCCGATCCCCATGCCTGCCGCAAACAGCATCGCAAACCAACCTGCGTAGGAATAATCAGGTTTTGCGTCATCACCACCCAGTCGGATCGACCCAAATGGTGTGACGATCAGCATGAGCGAGAACAACACAAAGATGTTAGCGGCAATCATGAACACCCAGTCGAACTGGCTGGTCAATGCCGGACGAAGCCAACCGAAGAACTCCGACGCCTGCTCGCGGAAGACAAGCGAGAAGAACACGAAAGCAATGACGGTCAGACCCGAAACAGCAAAAACCGGATTGTGGACGTCCAGACCGAAGATCTGAACATTGTCCTGACCGACTTCATAGTCGGAATCCGTATTATCGGACATTTTTCTTCCTCTCTGTTTTAGTGCCCCAAGTCTTCGTGGAACGACAGTATTTTAGGCAAGACTATTAAGACTGTCCGAGGACCGAAAACGACATTTTCAGATTTTTTTAGCCAAAAACGACATTGTGTAGAAAGCGTGACTCAAGGCCCAGCGCTTCGAACTTCAATACGTCGATTCCTGGTCAGTGACGGTTCTTTGGAACCGTCTGCCGCAGGCCTAGCCCTGCACTTTGGTATACGTGCCCTCGCCCGCCAGAATCCCACGGAATCCGCCGGGTTCATCCAGCCCGAAGACGATCAGCGGTAGGTTGTTGTCGCGCGCCAGCGCAATGGCCGAGGCATCCATCACCCGCAACCGCTTGGCCAGTACGTCGTCATAGCTGACCGTGTCATACCGGACCGCATCGGCGTTGGTCTTGGGGTCCTTGTCATACACACCATCAACACCGTTCTTACCCATGAAGATGGCCTGACATGCCATCTCGTTGGCGCGCAGCGTGGCCGCTGTATCGGTGGTGAAATAGGGGTTCCCGGTTCCCGCGGCGAAGATGCAGACCCGCTTCTTTTCAAGATGGCGTACAGCACGGCGACGAATATAGGGCTCGCACACCTCATCCATGCGAATGGCCGAGATCACGCGGGTAAAGACCCCGACCCCTTCCAGTGCCGATTGCATCGCCAGCGCGTTCATCACAGTAGCCAGCATTCCCATGTAGTCCGCCGTCGTACGCTCCATCCCTTGCGCCGAGCCACTGAGGCCCCGGAAGATATTGCCGCCGCCGATGACCATGCAGATCTCGACGCCGAGATCGTGTACTGATTTGACCTCTTGCGCGATGCGCTGAACGGTTGGCGGGTGCAGACCGAATCCTTGGTCACCCATCAAAGCCTCGCCGGAAATCTTCAGCATGACGCGGTCATACTTGGTTTTTCGGGTCTCTGCGGTCGAGGAAAGGGTCATGTTGCACTCCGGGCTGGCACGGGGTTATTTTCCGGCGCAAAATGAAGCAAAACCTCCGCGGGTTCAATGCGGATAGTCAGGAATGAGGCAACCGCTGATGGTCGATACCCCCGCCGACCGGCTCTGGAACCGCCTGCCCCCGATCCCCGACGACAAACCGGTGCTGATCGCCGGGCCCACGGCCTCGGGTAAATCGGCGCTGGCGTTGCTGATTGCCGAGCGCTGCGGCGGCGTGATCGTGAACGCGGATGCCAGTCAGGTCTATGACTGCTGGCGCGTCATCTCTGCCCGCCCCTCGGCCGACGAGGAAGCCCGCGCGCCGCATCGCCTGTATGGGCATGTCGGATACGATCAGGCCTATTCGACCGGTCACTGGCTGCGGGAGGTAACACCGCTGCTGTCGCAGGCCCCGCGCCCGATCATCGTTGGGGGCACCGGGTTGTATTTCGCTGCACTGACTGAAGGAATGGCCGATATTCCCGCCACACCGCCCGAGATCCGGGCGCAAGCCGATAGCTTATCGCTGGAGGAACTGACCGAGGGTGTCGACGCGCAAACCCGCGCCGGTCTCGACCTCCGCAACCGCGCCCGCGTCCAGCGCGCGTGGGAAGTGCAGCGAGCCACCGGCCGGTCTCTGGCCCAATGGCAGGCCGACACACGGCCGCCGATCCTTGACCTCGACCACTCGGTTCCGATTGTGTTCGACGCCGAAAAGGCATGGCTTTTGGAACGCATCAACCGCCGGTTTGACCAGATGCTTGATCACGGCGCGATGGACGAGGTCGCCCAGATGCGCGACCGCTATGATCCAGCCCTGCCCGCCTGCAAGGCCATCGGTGTGCCGGAACTGATGGCTTGCCTGAACGGAGAGATGACACTGGACACCGCGCGCGAGCGGGCCACCATTGCGACCCGGCAATACGCCAAACGCCAACGCACGTGGTTTCGCGCCCGGATGGGTGCTTGGCACCGCATTGACGCGGCGCTGTAGGACCAGCGCACCCGCACCCCAAAAAGAGGGAAACGACGACGGCCTGATATGCGAGCTTCGGGGCCTGAACGCCGCATTTTTCGCGGCACATGCCGGGTTTCAGATTGAAACAACCGGCATCTGACTTTCTACAGATATGTCGTTTTTAGGCATTCCATGACGATTTCGAACATTGACGTTAATCCAAAACTGGTGCGGAATGCGGACATGGGGATGTTTGGAACTCAGAAAATCAAGCCCACGGTCCTGCGGCCCGACATGGATCGGCCCCGGCAGCGCCAAGCCTAATCAAAAAGAAATACAATATTCAGTGTCACAGGGAGACATCTATGGAAAACCAGACAATCAATGGAAAGCCGATGCACTGGGCAGCGGAAATGCACGCCAAGGAATATCGTGAGGGCAATCTAAGTCGCCGCGAATTCATGGCCCGTGTCACCGCCCTGGGCGTTGCCGTTCCGACCGCCTATGGCATGATCGGTCTGCAATCACCCGCAGCCGCAGCTGAGCCACAACAAGGCGGCACCATTCGCTATCAGATGGAAGTCCGCGCGCTCAAAGACCCGCGTACTTATGACTGGACGCAGATCGCAACCTTCACCGCGGGCTGGCTGGAATATCTGGTCGAGTACAACAACGACGGTACGTTCAAGCCAATGTTGCTGGAAAGCTGGGAAGCCAATGAAGACGCCACCGAATACACTCTGAACGTTCGCAAAGGCGTCAAGTGGAACAACGGTGATGACTTCACCGCCGAAGACGTGGCCCGCAACATCGAAGGCTGGTGCGACTCTTCGCTGGAAGGCAACTCGATGGCGTCCCGCATGGCGTCGCTGGTGGATGAGAGCACTCAGAAAGCCGCCGATGGCGCGATCACCGTGGTTGATTCGCACACCGTCAAACTGAAGTGCAGCGCACCGGACATCACCATCATCCCGGGCATGGCGGACTATCCGGGCGCCATCGTCCACAGCAGCTTTGACGCAAACGACATGCTTTCGAACCCGGTTGGCACGGGCTTCATGATCCCCGAAAGCCATGAGGTCGGCGTGAAGGGCGTTTTGGTCCGCAACGAAGGCTTCGACTGGTGGGGCTATGAAGCTGGCAAAGGCGGCTATGTCGACCGAATCGAGTTCATCGACTACGGCACCGACCCTGCCGCCTTCCTGGCCGCCTATGAGGCCGAAGAGATCGACATGAACTGGGAATCGGTCGGTGAATTCGTCGACATCTTCGACAGCATCGGCCTTGTCCGCTCGGAAATCCCGTCCGGCTTTACCATCGTCATCCGCCCGAACCAGCTGGCCGAAGACGCCGATGGCAACAAGATCTACGGCGACAAGCGGGTCCGTCAGGCCCTTGCGATGGCCGTCGACAACAACGTCTGCCTCGAACTTGGCATGTCGGGCTACGGCATCCCTGCCGACAACTGCCACGTGGGCCCGATGCACCCTGAGTATGACTCGGCCGTGACCCGCCTGCCCTACGATCCGGCTGGCGCGAAGGCGCTGATGGACGAAGCGGGCATGGGTGACTTCGAGCACGAAGTACAGTCCATCGACGATGACTGGCGTCGGAACACGACCGCTGCGGTTGTTGCTCAGCTGAACGACGCGGGCATCAAGGCCAAGCATACGGTTCTGCCCGGCTCGACCTTTTGGAATGACTGGACGAAATACGCCTTCTCGTCGACCAACTGGAACCACCGCCCGCTGGGCACACAGGTTCTGGCACTGGCCTACAAATCGGGTGTTGCATGGAACGAATCCGGATTTGCCAATGAAGAGTTTGACAAGCTACTGGCCGAGGCGAACTCAATCGCCGACGTGGACAAACGCCGCGAGGTGATGGCCAAATTGCAGGCGATCATGATCGAAGAAGGCGTCACCATCCAGCCCTATTGGCGGACGGCAATGCGCCACCATCGCGACAATATGGTCGGTGTTGAAAAGCACATCGCAGACCTGCCGCAGCTTTATAAGTTCGGTCTGACCTCCTGACCCAAACCACAAGAAGGGCCGCGCCGCACTGGTGCGGCCCTTCGTCCTCAATACGGCGACCAGAAGAATAGCAACGCGTGAGGCGAAGCCTGTCACGCCAGCCGACCAACAGGGGCTAACATGGGACTTTTCATTCTAAGGCGTGTGGGGATTATGCTGCTGACAGCATTGTGCCTGACATTCCTGGTCTTCTTCCTCACCAATCTTTACCCGAACCTGGAAAAGCTTGCGAAAACGCAGGGCAATTTCCGGATGTCAGATGAACAGGTCGAGAGCTTTTTGGAGAAAGGCGGGTATCTTCAGTCGACACCCGTCAAATATGGCGAATGGCTCGGTGTTTTACCCTCGTACCGGCACACGAATGAGGACGGTACTGTTCAAGGCCGTTGCATTCTACCGGGTAAAACAGCCGAAGAGTCGCCCAATTTCTGCGGTATCCTGCAGGGGTACTGGGGCTATTCAACCGTCTTCAAGGAAGAGGTCGGGACCGTTGTAGGAACCCGTCTAGCTCTGACCGGGCGGCTGATGTTCTGGGTGATGCTGCTGATGGTCCCCTCGGCGCTGATATTGGGTATTCTGGCGGGGATGAAAGAAGGCTCGGCCACGGACCGCACCCTGTCGACCTTTGCCATTACAACAACGGCGACGCCGGAATACGTATCAGGCGTGATCTTCATCGCGATCTTCACGTCCTCTGCCGTGGGCCTGAAATGGTTCAAAGGCACCGCCACGCAGGCGATGGAGAACCCGACGTTTGAGAACTTCTTCTTACCGGTGCTGACCATCGCGCTTTATGGGATGGGCTATATCGCCCGGATGACCCGCGCCTCGATGACCGAGGTGATGACGGCGCAGTATATCCGCACTGCGCGTCTGAAGGGTGTCTCGTTCCCGAATATCGTTATGAAACATGCGCTGCGCAACGCGCTGATCGCGCCGTTCACCGTCATCATGCTGCAGTTCCCATGGCTGCTGAATGGCGTTGTGATCGTCGAAACCCTGTTCAACTACAAGGGCTTTGGCTGGGCGCTGGTTCAGGCGGCGGGCAATAATGACATTCAGCTCTTGCTGGCGATTTCGGTCGTGTCGGTCTTTGTGGTGCTGGTGACGCAGCTGATCTCGGATATCGGCTATGTCTACCTCAACCCGCGTATTCGCATTTCTTAAGGGAGGGTCAGATCATGGAACCACTTACCTGGACCGGCTCTATCGCCTTCCTCAACCCGCTACTCGCGCTGGCACTGGGGGTCATGGCCCTGTCCATCGTCGTCTGGATGCTGGCCAGCATTGTGCTGCCCGAAGATCAGATGACGGTGAACCCTGATGGCACGTTAACTTCAAGCTCGGGCCTGCGGAACATGATACAGGCCGCGCTGCGCTATAGCTTTCTGGCCAGCGTTGGGATTGCCGTTGCCTATATCGTGCTTGGCATTCTGATGGGCACCGGCGCCGGGATCATTGGTGCGATTTCGCAACAATTTCTTCCCGTCTGGCTATCGCTGATCATCCTCTATGCCATGTCGATCGCGTTCAAACGCAAGCTGGGCCTTTACGGCAAGCTGTTCGACAGCCCCATCGGTATGATCGGCTTTGGCCTTGTGATGTTCTGGGTCTTTACCGGCATCTTTGGTGCGCTTGATCTGATCGTGACCCATGACCCGCTGTCACAGGTCTCGGGCATGAAGAACAAGGTGCCCGGCACACCGCTGGCGGGCGCGGAAGAAGGCGTCTACTCGTGGTATCTGCTAGGTGGTGATAACCTTGCCCGCGACGTGTTCAGCCGCATGGTAAAGGGCGCGTGGATCGTGGTTCAGATCGCGCCTCTGGCGACAATGTTCGCCTTCATGGTCGGGATCACTTTGGGTCTGCCCGCCGGGTACTATGGCGGTCGTCTGGATACGCTGTTGTCGTTCCTGGCGAACCTGATCCTGGCATTCCCGGTAATCCTGCTGTTCTACCTGCTGGTGACGCCTGAAATCGTGGCGACCGGCGTGCCGAACTATATGGCGGCGATCCTGTTCATCTTCCCGATCATCTTCCTCGGTGTCCTGCTGAATTCACGCTACTATACCCGGCCGAACTTTAGGACGCCCCTGCTGATCGGGGTTCTGGGCGTCGCGCTGTGGTTCTATCTTTCACTGATTTCGACCGGTGGTTACATCATCAACACCGACAGTTACCGGATCTGGGGTCTGCCGACCTATCTGGACCTGTTCGATATTCCCGGCGGTATTCTGGTGGTGTTTGTCTCGGTCGTCTTCGTGAATTCGCCCACGGTGTTCCGCATCGTGCGCGGTTTGGCGCTGGACATCAAAACCCGCGACTACGTGGCCGCGGCCCAGACCCGAGGCGAGGGTCCGTGGTACATCATGCTGTGGGAAATCCTGCCCAACGCGCGGGGTCCGCTGATCGTCGATTTCTGTCTGCGCATCGGCTATACGACCATCCTTCTGGGGACTTTGGGTTTCTTCGGGTTGGGCCTGCCGCCGGAAAGCCCGGATTGGGGGTCGACGATCAACGAAGGCCGTAAGCTGCTGTCGATCTACCTGCACCCTGCCCTTCCGCCTGCTTTGGCCCTGTTGTCGCTGGTTCTTGGTTTGAACCTACTGGCAGACGGTCTGCGCGAAGAAAGTCTGAAGGACTGATTGAGATCGAAGGCCGGGGGCTCTGCCCCCGGACCCCCGGGATATTTTTAGCCAGATGAAGGGGATCCCCCGGACTCTCGCGAGGAGTAACAAGATGAGCAAAATGGCGGATTATGACGGGCCGATTCTGGAGATCGATAAGCTTTCGATTTCGTTCTTTACCCGGCTGAGGGAAATTCCCGCCGTTATGGATTTCTCGGTCAGCGTGCAGCCCGGTGAGGCTGTGGGTCTGGTGGGCGAATCCGGGTGCGGAAAGTCTACGGTGGCGCTGGGTGTCATGCAGGATCTGGGCAAGAACGGGCGCATCGTTGGCGGTTCGATCAAGTTTAAGGGCCGCGATCTGGGTGAGATGACCACCGAGGAGTTGCGCGATATTCGCGGCAACGAGATCGCTATGATCTATCAGGAGCCGATGGCTTCGTTGAACCCGGCGATGAAGATCGGCAAGCAGTTGATGGAAGTGCCGATGATCCACGAAAATGTGGGCGCGGAGGAGGCTTATGCGCGTGCGCTGGAAGTGGTGACGGATGTGCGCCTGCCCGACCCCGAGCGGATGCTGAATTCCTTCCCGCATCAACTGTCAGGTGGTCAGCAGCAGCGGATCGTGATTGCGATGGCGTTGATGTCGAAACCTGCCTTGTTGATTTTGGACGAGCCGACGACCGCTCTGGACGTGACCGTCGAGGCCGCCGTGGTTGAACTGGTTAAGGACCTTGGCAAGAAATACGGCACGTCGATGCTGTTTATCTCGCACAACCTCGGGCTGGTGTTGGAAACTTGCGACCGGCTTTGCGTGATGTATTCAGGTGAGGCGGTCGAACGCGGTTCGATCCATGATGTGTTCGATGAGATGCAGCACCCTTATACGCAGGCGCTGTTCCGGTCGATCCCCCTACCGGGGGCCGACAAGAACTCGCGCCCGCTGGTGGCGATTCCGGGGAACTTCCCGTTGCCGCATGAGCGGCCTCCGGGATGTAATTTTGGCCCGCGCTGCGACTATTTCGAAGAAGGTCGCTGCGACGCCAAGGACATTTTGATGGAGGCCGTGCCTGGAAATGACCGGCATCACACGCGTTGTCTGAAATTCCAGGAGATCGACTGGAATGCGCCGATTACCGTGGGCGAACAGAAAGAGAAGGCCGAGATTGGCCGAACGGTTCTGAAAATGGACAACCTCAAGAAATACTATGAGGTCGCGGCGAACGCCCTGTTCGGTGGTGGTGAGAAGAAGGTGGTGAAGGCCAACGAGACCCTGAGTTTCGAGGCGCATGAGTCCGAGACCTTGGCCATCGTCGGCGAATCTGGTTGCGGCAAGTCGACCTTCGCCAAGGTTCTTATGGGGCTTGAGACGGCGACCGATGGGCAGATCCTGCTGGACAACCGCAACATTGAGGATGTGCCGATCGAAGAACGCGATGCCAAGACCGTGGGCGAGGTTCAGATGGTGTTCCAGAACCCCTTTGACACGCTGAACCCATCCATGACCGTGGGTCGGCAGATCATCCGCGCGTTGGAGATCTTTGGCATCGGAAACTCCGAGGCCGACCGCAAAAAACGTATGCTGGAATTGCTGGATCTCGTGAAACTGCCCCGCGCCTTTGCCGACCGGATGCCGCGTCAGCTGTCGGGGGGGCAGAAACAGCGTGTCGGTATCGCCCGCGCCTTTGCCGGAGACGCTCGGATCGTGGTGGCCGACGAACCCGTTTCAGCCCTGGATGTGTCGGTTCAGGCCGCTGTGACCGATCTGCTGATGGAGATTCAGCGCGAGCAGAAAACCACGCTGCTGTTCATCAGCCACGACCTGTCCATCGTGCGTTACCTCAGCGACCGGGTAATGGTGATGTATCTGGGCCATGTTGTCGAACTGGGCACCACCGATCAGGTCTTCGCCCCGCCCTATCACCCCTATACCGAAGCACTGCTGAGCGCAGTACCAATCGCTGACACCTCGATTGAAAAGCAGCATATCGTGCTGGAAGGCGACATCCCCTCGGCCATGAATCCACCGCCGGGCTGCCCGTTCCAAACGCGCTGCCGCTGGAAGTCCGAGGTGCCGGACGGGCGTTGCGAGTCCCATATCCCGCCGGTGCAGACACTTGCGGACGGCCATCAGGTCAAATGCCATCTGGCCGAGGACATCCTCGCGCGTATGGAACCTGTGATCAAGGTCGCGGCGGAGTAAGCCGACCGAACCACAACTGGACCGGTTCAGCGCCCGCCCTTTCTGGAGGCCAATGCGCCAGCTTTTCGGACGACGTCGGGGCAATTCCAGACCTGTATCTGCTTTCGCAGCCGAAGGTCTTTTCCCCAACGATAATGTCTCAGGCTGATCGCGAGATTTCGTTCTGCGGAACAACTCCGGCTTTCGCTGCGTTTATGAGAACGACCGCGTGAGTGCACGTGGCATAGGCATTCCGTTGCGCCGGGGTATTGCGCATGTCACATGCAGAGCCGAAGGTGCGACCATGGCAACGGAAGTAGAATTCTCATTCGCTGCGCTGACCGGTCCGGCGCGACGGCACATCCGGGTGTTTCAGGTCCACCAGTTTCTCGATCGTTTTGCGATGGGTTTGACGGTTGCCGTTGTCGCACTTGCGTTGACCGACCGAGGCATGGATCTGTTCCAGATTTCGCTCCTCTTTGGGGTCTACTCACTTACAACCATGGCGATGGAACTCCCCTTCGGGGGATTGGCCGATAACATCGGACGCAAGCCGGTCTTTCTGGCCGCGGTGGTCGCCAGCTTGATCTCTCTCGTCCTCTTTCTTTCGACCAGCGACTTCTATGTTCTTGCGCTGTCATTTGCATTCATCGGTTTTGGGCGTGCCTTGCGGTCGGGCACCCTCGACGCCTGGTTCGTTGAAACCTTCAAAGCCGTTGCGCCTAATGTGGACGTTCAACCCGCACTTGCAAAAGCTCAATGGGCCAATGCCATGGGCTTGGCGGTGGGGGCTGTGTTGGGTGGCCTTCTACCCGATCTCTTTGGCTCGGCGGCGGCAAAACTGGGCGTCAGCGTCTATGATGTTTCTTATGTGGCGAGCTTGGCGGTGATGCTTGGGGTGTTCGCCTACACCGTGTTCTACATCGTGGAAGAACCGCGCCCGCAAAACCCACAAGCTCTGAAACAGGGGTTCGCTACTGTACCATTGGTGATCAAGAACGCAGGCCTTCTCGCCCTGCGGCATCCGGCGTTGTCGGTCCTTTTGTCCGCACTGGCGTTTTTCCTGATGGCGACCAATCCGGTCGAGGTGTTGTGGCCTACCTATGCAAAGCCCATGCTGGAGGAAGGCTATGCAAACACAGTCATTGGTACCCTGACTGCAACCTACTTCTTTTCAATCGCACTCGGCGCTTGGCTGTCACCGCACATCAGTCGCATTTTCAAGAGACGACACGCACTTGCGCTTGCGGCGGCCTTTGCTTGTTTGGCGGGCATTCAGACCGCGTTGGCTTTGCAGGGCAACATCGTCAGCTTTGTGACGGTATTCATCCTCTATTCCGTTGTCATCGGCATTTCCGAAACACCTGCCAGCAGTATTCTTCATCGCTGCGTAGAAAACCGCCAGCGATCCACCATCCTATCCCTGAGGTCGTTGATACAGCAACTTGGGGCAGCATTGGGCCTGATTTTGGCCGGAGCCATCGCCGAACTCTATTCCACTCCCACGGCTTGGATGGTCGGCGCGGTATTTTTGGTCATCGCCGCCGTCCTGATCGGCATTCTGGCCAAACGTCTTGCCGCAGAGATTGAGTAGCGGTCGGCTGGACTGGGACCTATCCGCCCCAGATCACCTTCACGTAGTTCTGTGTCTCTTTATAAGGAGGGATACCGCCGTGTTTCTCGACCGCTTTTGGGCCTGCATTATAGGCGGCCAGTGCAAGAGGCCAGGATTTGAACTTACGATACTGCCAGGACAGATAGCGCGCGCCGCCTTCGAGGTTCTGGATCGGATCGTAGGGATCGACCCCCAGCAGCCGCGCTGTCTGCGGCATCAACTGGGCCAGCCCCAGCGCCCCCTTATGAGACTTTGCGCCCGGATTCCAGCCGCTTTCCTGCTGAACCAACCTTAGAAACAGGTCTTCGGGCACATTGTGTTGACGCGCGACGCGACGCGCGTGCTCAAGGTATTGGCCCTTATAGCTTCCAGTGTAGCGTTTTTGGAATTTCCCGCGGTCGGTCTTGGGCTTGAGCCGCTCTGACCCGCGATATTGCGAGGCTGCGCGGTTATCCAGCACTTTCGATTGCTTCAGAAAAATATCCTTGCGGTTCTTCGAGGACAACGTCTGCGCCTGCGCCCCAAAGGACACAAGGCAAAGGCATAAAACCGAAATACCGCCAACCAGAAAACGCATCAAAGGCAATCCTGCACGCTTAACAACCATATGGAGTATAGTTAAAACGGCCAGAAATGAAAGCTTGGTAAAGGCGACCCTAAATTTTTACCTCAAGGGATGTGTCATCAATGATGTTTTAACCAAGACCCAGCCCGTATAGGGTCAGCAGCAGAGCAAAGCGCCAGATTCGGGCGCGATCCAGTCAGAAAAGAACGAGGGAATATATGGCGGGTTCAGTCAACAAGGTCATTCTGATCGGCAATCTTGGTGCCGACCCCGAGGTGCGGTCGTTCCAGAACGGTGGAAAGGTATGTAACCTGCGCATCGCCACCTCGGAATCATGGAAAGACCGCAACACCGGAGAGCGCCGGGACCGGACCCAGTGGCACACGGTCGCCATCTTTTCGGAACCTCTGGTCCGCGTGGCCGAGCAATATCTGCGCAAGGGCAGCAAGGTCTATGTCGAGGGCCAGTTGGAAACCCGCAAGTGGCAGGATCAATCTGGGCAGGACAGATATTCGACCGAGGTGGTTCTGCGCCCCTATCGCAGCGAACTGACGATGCTGGACAGCCGCGGTGAAGGCGGCGGCGGTGGTGGAGGCTATGGCGGCGGTCAGGGCGGCGGCAGCTATGGCGATCCTTATGGCAGCCAATCCAGCGCGCCAGCCCCGGCATCGGGCGGAATCGACGACGACGAGATTCCGTTCTAACCCAGACGGAGATAAAACATGGCATGGTCCTTCTCGCTCGGCCGGTTGCTCGGCTCGGAACTGAGGGTCCATGTCACCTTCTTCCTTTTGCTGGCATGGGTTGGGTTCGCCGCTTACTCGAACGGCGGCTGGCCCGCTGCCATCGACAACATTCTGTTTGTTCTGGCCCTATTTGCCTGCGTCGTGGCGCACGAGTTCGGTCACGCCCTGATGGCGCGGCGCTATGGCATCCGCACCCCCGATATCATCCTTTTGCCCATTGGCGGTCTGGCGCGGCTGGAGCGTATGCCCGAGAAGCCGATGCAGGAAATCTGGGTTGCGCTGGCCGGACCTGCCGTCAATGTGGCAATCTGGGGCCTTCTGGTCGTACTTGGCGCCGGTTTGCGGCTCGGATCCCTCGCGCAGCTTGAATCTCCACAGGCAGATCTGCTCAGCCGACTGGCCTATGTGAACCTGCTGCTGGCTGTTTTTAACCTGATACCGGCTTTTCCGATGGATGGTGGGCGCGTGTTTCGGGCCCTGCTGTGCCTCAGGATGGACCGGGTCAAGGCGACCCGCGTCGCTGCAATCGGCGGGCAAATCGTGGCCTTCGGGCTTGGGTTTTTCGGGCTGACCTCGGGCAATCCCATTCTGGTTCTGATCGCCGTCTTTGTCTTCGTCGCTGCCAATGCCGAAAGTCAGGACGTGGCCATGCGCTCGGTCGCGCGGCGGGTTCAGGCGCGGGATGCGATGATCACCGAATTCCGCGCGCTGTCGCCCGAAGATACGCTGGCCACAGCCGCACAGGCCGTCATCCACACCACGCAGCATGAGTTTCCGGTGCTGGATCATAACGGCGATCTGCTGGGTTTCGTCACCCGCGATCGCCTGTTTGCCGCGCTTGCCGGGGATCATCCGCGCTCGGAACCTGCCATCTCGATCATGGAGACCAACATTCCGCAAGTCCCCCTTACAAGCGGGTTGAACAAAGTTCTTGCCGGTCTACACCAAGGCGCACCGGCCGTTGCCGTCTGCACCAAAGCGGGCAAGATGGTGGGCTATATTACCCGTGAAAACATCGGCGAGCTGATGGTGATACAGGGGCGATGAGCCCCGATATCAGCAGGTTGCCAGAGCATCCTGAAGCACCGAGACCACGGCATCTTTCGGCACATCCGATGTGACAAAGGCCTGCCCGATCCCGCGCGCCAGAATAAAACGCAGCTGGCCGTCGACAACTTTTTTGTCCTGTGCCATCAGATCAACCAACGCCTGAGCGTCCGGCAACTCTCCAGGAATATCGGCCAGATCGGTTTTCATCCCCATGGCACGCAGATGCGCCCTCACACGGCTGGGGTCTTCCTGCGAGCAAAAGCCAAGGCGCGAGGACAGTTCGAACGCCAGAGCACATCCGATGGCAACGCCTTCGCCATGCAGAAGGCGGTCGGAATAGCCGGTCGCGGCCTCAAGCGCATGGCAGAAGGTGTGGCCGAGATTCAGCAGCGCGCGGTCGCCCTGCTCGGTCTCGTCACGGGCGACGATATCGGCCTTCATCTGAACCGATCGGGTGACCGCCTGAACCCGCGCAGCCATATCGCCCGAAGACAGGCGCGGGCCGTTCTGTTCAAGCCACTCAAAGAACTCCGCATCGCCCAGCAGGCCGTATTTCACCACCTCGCCATAGCCGGCCAGAAAATCGCGCGCGGTCAGCGTGCCCAGAACGGCAGTGTCGGCCAGCACCAGCGAGGGCTGATGGAACGCTCCGATCAAGTTCTTGCCCTGAGGCGCGTTGATCCCGGTCTTACCCCCCACCGAACTGTCAACCTGCGCCAGCAGCGAGGTCGGGATCTGCACAAACCGCACCCCTCGCCGCATGACCGCCGCTGCAAATCCGGCCAAGTCGCCAATCACGCCACCGCCGAACGCGACGACCACATCGCGGCGCTCGACCTTCTCGGCCAGAAGCCACTCAACCGCGCGTTCGAAATGGGGCCAACTTTTGGTGGCCTCACCTGCGGGCAGCGCCAGCGCGCTCATCTCGACACCCGATGCCGCCAACCCGTCGCGCAGCGTGTCCAGATGCAGATCGGCGACGGTCTCATCCGTCAGAACGGCAACCCGTGGGCGCGGCAGCAAGGGGGCGATACGCGCACCGGCCTGCGCCAGAAGGTTTGGGCCGATCTCGACATCATAGGAACGTTCGGCCAAGTCTACGTGTACGGTCTGATGCATTAAATCCGTTCCAAAACATCCGGGCGTGACAGCAATGCGGTAACAACCCGGCTTACCATATCCTCGATCGCGGTCTGACCGTCCGAGTCGGCCACCAGATCGGCCTGTTCATAGATGGGCACCCGCGCCAGATACAAATCGCGCAATGTCGCATATGGGTCCGCTGTGCGCAGCAAAGGCCGCGTGTCCTTGTGCTTGACCCGGTTCCACAGCACCGTCAGATCAGCCCGTAACCAGACCGACACCCCCCGGTCCGAGATCATCTGACGATTCCCCGCCGCCAGAAACGCGCCGCCGCCAGTCGACAGGATGCCTTTCTGTTCATCCAGCAACCGCCCGATAACCTGAGTTTCCTTGCCGCGAAAAAAGGCCTCGCCATCGCGCGCGAAGATTTCCGGGATGGTCATATTTGCCGCCGATTCGATCTCGGCATCGCTGTCCAGAAACGGCACACCCAGCCGCGCGGCCAGCGCCCGCCCCACGGCTGTCTTCCCTGCGCCCATCATCCCGACCAAAACAACGGTTTTGTGCAGTCGAAACCGTTCAGCGGTGCCCGGGCGTGACGCATTATGCTTAATTTCGCTCATTTCATCGTGAATGACGTGATCTTGGAAAAAATGCCAGTTATAACTTGGCCAAAAGCAAAATTTGAGGCAGCGTTCACCCATGGGCCGTTTGATCAAGTTCCTGATTTACATCATTTGCCTGAGCTTCATCGGGCTGATCGGGTATGCCTATATCGGGCCATTCTTTGGCGCAGACTTTTCTGCCCCGCAAAGCGAAGTCCGCGAACCGGTCACCCTGAATGCGGACTAAGGCCACCCTGCTGGCGCTTTTTCTGGCCGGAACCGCGCAAGCACAAACCTCCGAGCCGTTGTCGGCCATCGACTGGTTGACCGACCCGCCCGAGAACCTGCCGGGAACCGTTTTGCTGGAGCCTCCGGTGACCGAGACCGGGTTGCAGCCCGATGTGCAGGTCACCCCGCTTGAGGCGCTGTCGCCGCCGTTGGGCTTGGTTGCCTCGTCGGTCACCGGCCTGCCGGTGGACCTGTGGCAAGGCAGCGAACCGGACCGGCTTGCGGAACTGATCGCGCGGGTGCCGGTAAAGGCCAACCCGGCCATGCAGCGGCTGTTGTTCACCCTGCTTCTGACCGAGGCGCGCCCGCCCTCGGGCACGCAAACGACGGACGCTTTGTTGATGGCGCGGCTGGATCGCCTGATGCAACTGGGCGCATCGGACCCGGTGCAGTCGCTGGTGCAGCTTGCCGGGCCGACCGACACGCAAGAGCGGTTTCAGCGCTGGTTCGACGCCACACTGCTGACCGGGGACGAAGATCGCAGCTGCACCGCCTTGATCGCGCAGCCACATCTGTCGCGGGACTATGCGGCGCAGATATTCTGCAAGGCCCGGCGCGGCGACTGGGCTTCGGCGGCACTGACATTGGAAGCTGCCCACGCACTTCAGGTTTTGCCCGAAGATCAGCTTGCCCTGCTTGACCGGTTCCTCAGCCCCGAATTGTTTGAAGGTGCTGAATACCTGCCGCAACCCGAAGACCCCAACCCGCTGACCTTCCGCCTGTTCGAGGCCATCGGTGAACGCCTGCCCACCGCGTCCCTGCCCCGCGCCTTTGCCAATGCTGATCTGCGCGATGTGGCCGGTTGGAAGGCACAGGTCGAGGCCGCCGAGCGTCTGACCCGCATCGGAGCACTGACACCGAACCAACTACTTGGCCTTTATACCGAGCGTTCCCCTGCCGCATCCGGCGCGGTCTGGGATCGGGTTGCCGCGATTCAACGGTTCGAAGCCGCGCTGGACAGCGGCAAGCCCAAGACGATCGCAAAAACCCTTATCGCCGCGTGGACCCAGATGCAGACCGTGGGCCTAGAGGTCGCCTTTGCAGAGCTGTTCGCCCCGCGCCTCGGCCCGCTGACCCTGCCCGACCCCGCCGCCGAGAACTTGCGCTGGCGGATATTGCTGCTGTCCGAGCTTTACGAGGATGCTGCACGAAAAGCCCCGGCCGGGTCCGATGCAAATGCCTTTCTCGCCGCGCTTGCGATGGGTGATCCGGCCCGCGCAGATGCCCCCACGCCACTGGCCGATGCCATTTCCGAGGGCTTCGTATGGTCCGCTCCGATCCCGTCGGACATCAACGCCCTGCTCAGCAACGATCAACTGGGTGAGGCCATTCTGGAAACCATGCAACTGTTCGCCCATGGAGCGCGAGGCAATCTGGTGGACCTGACCGCCGCGATTGCCACATTGCGGCGCGTGGGCCTTGAGGACACCGCCCGCCGGGCTGCGCTGCAGTTGATGATCCTCAACGGGGCGTGACCATGGTTGCCCCCACCTCACCGGAATTGTGGATTTCCACCTTCCTTGAAGCACAGGCCGCCGAGCTTGGGGCCGCCACCAATACGCTGCTGGCCTATGGGCGCGACCTCAAGGATTTCGCGGCTTGGCTGGTGCGCCGCAAGGCCGATTTCGCAAATGCCGACCGCGACCGGATCGAGGCCTATCTGATCGACTGCGACGCCCAGGGCCTGTCCCGCTCAACCCGTGCCCGCCGGCTGTCTGCGATCAAGCAGCTCTATCGCTTCGCGTTCGAGGAAGGCTGGCGCGACACCAATCCAGCGATCCAGATCCAAGGCCCCGGCCGCGCCAAACGCCTGCCCAAAACGTTGGACGTGGCCGAGGTTGACAGACTGCTGGCCGCTGCCCGCCGCACCGGGCGCACGCAGGCCGACAAGGTGCGCAACACCTGCCTGATGGAACTGCTCTATGCCACAGGGATGCGGGTGACCGAGCTGATGTCGCTGCCGGTCGCATCGGCGCGTGGCAATCCGCAAATGCTGCTGGTGCAAGGCAAAGGTGGGAAAGAAAGGATGGTCCCTCTGTCCCCTGATGCCCGTGATGCGCTGACCGCGTGGCTTGATCAGCGTGATCAGACTGAGGAACAGGCGGCTGCCAAAGGCGGGCAGGCCTCGCGCTTTCTGTTCCCATCGCGCGGGAAATCCGGCCATCTGACGCGGCATATGTTCTTTCTGCTCATCAAGGACCTTGCGGTCGAGGGCGGTGTTTCGCCCGATAAGGTCACACCGCACACCCTGCGCCACGCCTTTGCCACGCATCTTCTGGCCAACGGGGCCGACCTGCGGTCAATACAGACGCTGCTGGGACATGCCGATGTGGCCACGACCGAGATTTACACCCATGTGCTGGACGAACGCCTGTCGGAACTGGTGCTGGAACACCACCCGCTGGCGAAAGACGACACCACCGATCAGGGCTAACCTCTTGATCGGACGGGGTCGCACCCCCATAACGGATGCAGCAACAGACATATTCAAGGACCGATGGAACCCACCTCTTCTCTGCTCGATAGTGCCTTCTGGATCACCTCGGGCTCTATTCTTCTTCTGCTCGTGCTGTCGGGCTTTTTCTCTGGCTCTGAAACGGCGCTGACGGCGTCCTCGCGCGGCAAGCTAAGGGCGCAGGCCGACAAAGGGTCGAAGGGGGCCCAGAAGGCGCTTGATATCACCGACGACAATGAACGGCTGATCGGCTCGGTCCTGCTGGGCAACAACCTTGTTAACATTCTGGCGGCCTCGCTGGCCACGGCCCTGTTCACCCGCCTGTTCGGCGAAAGCGGCGTTGCGCTGGCGACGCTGGTGATGACGTTGCTGGTTCTGATCTTTGCCGAGGTTCTGCCCAAGACCTATGCCATCACCAATGCCGAAAAGGCCGCCGCCTTGGTGGCCCCGGTCATCAGCGTTTTGGTCACGGTGTTTTCGCCAGTGGTGGCAGCCGTGCGCCTGCTGGTGCGCGGCGTGCTGCGTCTGTTCGGCGTGCAGATCGACCCCGACAGCAACATTCTGGCCGTGCGCGAGGAAATCGCGGGCGCGCTGCAGTTGGGCCATTCCGAAGGCGTGGTCGAAAAAGAAGACCGCGACCGTATCCTGGGCGCGCTCGACCTCGGCGACCGCGCCGTGGAAGAGATCATGCTGCACCGCTCGAACATCGAGATGATCGACGCCGACGATGAACCCGAGGCGATCCTCAAGCAATGTCTGGAAAGCCCGCATACCCGCCTGCCCGTCTTTCGGGGCGAGCATGAAAACATCGTGGGCGTCGTTCATGCCAAGGACCTGTTCCGCGCCATGTATGCGCAGGTGGGCGGCACACACGGAGATACCGAAAGGCTCAAGAGCTTCGATATCTCGAAGGTCGCCAACGATCCTTATTTCGT
Source organism: Ruegeria sp. CJ3 (assembly GCF_056536725.1). Taxonomy (NCBI): domain Bacteria; kingdom Pseudomonadati; phylum Pseudomonadota; class Alphaproteobacteria; order Rhodobacterales; family Roseobacteraceae; genus Ruegeria; species Ruegeria sp. CJ3. The sequence continues at coordinate 328,593 of NZ_JBQFQE010000001.1, read as the reverse complement.
GCCTGAAACCACCACTCTGGACGACCAGATGCGCGAGTTTCTTCGGATGCACAGCCATTTTGCTTTGGTTGTCGACGAATACGGCTCGCTGCGCGGACTGATCACGCTTGAAGATATTCTCGAGGAAATCGTGGGCGAGATCGCCGACGAATTTGACATCGACGAAGAAGTGCCGGTGACCCGCACCGATGATGGCCAGTTCCTTGTCGAGGGCGCGATGACCATCCGCGACGCCAACCGCGCGCTTGATTGGTCGCTGCCGGATGAAGAGGCCAACACGCTGGCCGGTCTGGTCATACACGAGGCGCAGATGATCCCTATCGTGGGTCAGGTGTTCTCGTTCCACGGCTTCCGGTTCGAGGTCATCGCCCGCGAAGGCAATCGGATCACCGGGCTGAAAGTGCGCCCGCTGTAAGCTCAACCAGCGACGAGCCATGTCGCGAACGGAACAGTATTGCCCCGGCGACCCCTGCAGGCTTTGCCCAAAACCCAAGGGAGATCCGCCGTGAAAACCACCACACGCGTTGCAGTTATCGGCGGCGGCGTCGTCGGCTGTTCAGTCCTCTATCACCTGACCAAGCTGGGTTGGTCGGATGTGATGCTGCTGGAACGATCCGAACTAACCAGCGGCTCGACCTGGCACGCGGCGGGCGGGTTTCACACGCTGAACGGCGACACCAATATGGCCGCGCTGCAGGGCTATACGATCCGGCTGTACAAAGAGCTGGAAGAGATCACCGGCATGTCTTGCGGCTTGCATCATGTGGGCGGTGTGACCTTGGCCGACAATCAGGACCGTTTTGACATGCTGCTGGCCGAACGGGCCAAGCATCGGTTTATGGGATTGGAAACCGAGATCGTTGGTCCCGATGAGATCAAGAAGATCGCCCCGATCACCAACACCGACGGCATCCTCGGCGCGCTTTATGATCCGCTGGACGGGCATCTTGATCCGTCGGGTACCACTCATGCTTATGCCAAGGCCGCGCGGATGGGCGGTGCTACGATTGAAACCCACTGCATGGTGCGCGAAACCAACCAGCGTGCCGACGGGACTTGGGATGTGGTGACTGACAAGGGCACCATCCATGCCGAGCATGTGGTCAACGCAGGCGGCCTCTGGGCGCGCGAGGTCGGGGCCATGGCTGGCATCTACTTCCCCCTACACCCGATGGAGCATCAGTATCTGGTCACCGATGCCATCCCTCAGATTGAAGCGATCATTGATGCAGGCGGCGAGCACCCGCACGTGATGGACCCCGCTGGCGAAAGCTATCTGCGGCAGGAGGGGCGCGGATTGTGCATCGGCTTTTATGAACAGCCCTGCAAACCCTGGGCCGTCGATGGCACGCCGTGGGAGTTCGGCCATGAGCTGCTTCCGGACGACTATGACAAGATCACCGACAGCATCGAGTTTGCCTATCGCCGTTTCCCCGTTCTGGCCGAGGCCGGGGTGAAATCGGTCATTCACGGGCCGTTCACCTTTGCGCCCGACGGCAACCCTCTGGTCGGTCCGGTGCCGGGCGTGCGCAACTATTGGTCCGCTTGCGGGGTGATGGCCGGGTTCAGTCAGGGTGGCGGCGTTGGCCTGACGCTGGCGCAATGGATGATCGAAGGTGAGCCGGAACGCGACGTGTTTGCCATGGATGTCGCTCGGTTCGGTGACTGGATCAGCCCCGGCTACACCCGCCCCAAGGTGATCGAGAACTATCAGAAACGCTTCAGCGTCGCCTACCCGAACGAGGAATTGCCCGCCGCCCGGCCCAACCGGACGACGCCGATGTATGACATCTTCTCGGACCTCGGCGCGGTCTGGGGGCAGCAATATGGCTTGGAAGTGCCGAACTACTTCGCCCAGGGTGAAGAGCCCGGATATGAAACACCCTCGTTCCGCCGCTCAGACGCGTTCGACGCCACCGGACGCGAGGTCCGGGCCGTACGCGAAAGCGTCGGCATCAACGAGGTGCATAACTTCGGCAAATATTGCATCGCCGGACCCGGCGCACGAGATTGGCTGGATAAGATCATGGCCGGTCGCATCCCGAAGCCCGGGCGTCTATCGCTGACACCAATGCTGTCACCCAAGGGCAAACTGATCGGCGATTTCACCGTCTCATGCCTGAGCGAGACCGAGTTCCAACTGACCGCCTCCTACGGCAGTCAGGCGTTTCACATGCGCTGGTTCCAACAGAACGCGCAGGACGGCGTGGCGGTCGACAATATCAGCGACCGCCTGAACGGCTTCCAGATTGCCGGGCCAAAGGCGGCCGAGGTGCTGGCCAGTTGCACACGCGACGACGTCAGCGCGCTGCGATTCCTCGACCTGCGCCGCATGACGATCGGTATGACCGACTGCATCGTTCAGCGCGTCAGCTATACCGGCGATCTTGGCTATGAAGTCTACTGCGATCCGATGGCCCAGCTTCAGCTTTGGTGGACGCTCTGGCAGGCCGGGCAACCACACGGGATGGTACCCTTCGGCATGCGCGCGATGATGAGCTTGCGGCTGGACAAGTTCTTTGGCTCGTGGATGCGTGAATTCTCGCCTGACTATACTGCCGCCGAGACCGGGCTGGACCGGTTCATCTCCTTCGCCAAGCCCGCCAATTTCATCGGGCGCGCGGCTGCCGAGGCTGACCGTCCCACCCGCAAACTGGTCGCATTCGAGGTGGATGCCGATGACTCCGACGTCAACGCCTACGAGCCGATCTGGCTAAACGGCGAGGTCGTGGGTTTCTGCACCTCGGGCGGGTATTCACACTATGCCGGGAAATCCATCGCCATGGGGTTCCTGCCGGTCCAGCAGGCCACAGAAGGCAAGGAGGTCGAGATCGAAATCCTCGGCCAGATGCGCCGCGCGCGGGTGATCACCAAACCGCTGTTTGATGCGGATGGGGCGCGAATGCGGGGATGACTCGGGCCGTTGTAAGCGGCATGGTCACGGGATGAACGACATACCCATCATCCTTCTGGCCGCAGGACAATCCAGCCGAATGGGCGGCGCGGACAAGCTGATGCAGCCGGTCGACGGTATCCCGCTGCTGCGGCGCACGGCCCAAAGGGCACTGGTTGTTGGTCCCGTGATCGCCGCCTTGCCCCCAAGACCTCACCCGCGATACGCCGCGCTAGAGGGTCTCGATCTCATCAAGGCCGAGATCACCGATGCCGCTGAAGGCATGAATGCCAGCCTGCGTGGCGCGATGGAATGGGTTCCTGCTGACGCGCCTGCTGCCATGGTCCTGCTGGCGGATCTGCCCGATCTGACCTCTGACGATCTGCGCGCCGTGCTTGGGTCTATGACCGACCACCCCGATGCGCGTGTCTGGCGCGGGGCAACCGAGGATGGCGCGCCGGGGCATCCGGTGATTTTTGACCGCACGCTGTTCGGCGCGCTTGCGCAACTGACCGGAGACACTGGCGCACAGGAGGTGGTGAAGCGTTGCGAGGGCGAGGTACATCTACATGCGCTGCCTGCCCGGAACGCCTTGCTGGATCTGGATACGCCCGAAGACTGGAAGCGCTGGCACGAGAACCGGCCCCAAAAATGAACGCGGCCCGGTCGAAGAACGACCGGGCCGGTTGCCCAAAAACAGGACTACCACTTTCACCAATCCCTCTAGCGCGGTCAGATCACCAAACTGGCTGTCTGACTATCCGCTGCCGAACCTAAACAAGACCCCCTCGTTAACATGCCGCTCAGCGCTATGGAGACTGAGATGCGCCTTTGACACCCCCTAGTGTCTCAGGCCCCCCTCACTTGGGCATTTACATCGTCGCCTATCAGATGCTTTCAAACAACGTAAAATTGGAAGAATTGGTAAATTTCCGTAAAATCGGCTTGGTTTTTGCGCAACATTGCATCTCGTCGAAATCACCCTTGAGTTGCATCACGAACCAACCGCAACATGGCGCAAAGGTCGTCACGGCCCTGCCAACCTCAGGTTCCCGTTGGTTTCAAGGTATCTTCGCCAAAACACCGATTTCGTCCGACACATAAAACACAACCATAGCACGAAATTCGTCATGCCGTGCCAACTTCTCGTTCGTTTGTTAACGAAATTGAATCAATGTCGCCCTTTTGCGTGACTGTTGACTGCATCGGCAACAATCCACCGATTCGCCCGACGTCAGGCCGGCTGATTCCCGCCGATGCCCGATCGGTAAGCCGCTGCATAAAAGAGGCAGAAAATGGCAAAATTAAGGTTTCTTAACCTTTCTCTCAGGAACACCCCAGATTGATGCGGCATCTGCTGTCTCAAAGTGCGGACTCAACCGCCAAACACAGACAGGAGTCAAAATGAGCATCCGTAAATCCTCGCTGCTTTTGCCGCGCACGTCGAACTGGATGGGGGTCAGCGCACTGGGCGCGGCCATGCTGGCCACCACCGCCCTGCCCGCAATGGCGGATGAGGCGCTGGCCGATCTGGTCGAGAACGTGTCGCCGTCGGTCGTGACAATCATCGCCCGGCAGGACACTGTGCCGACCCCGGCACAGGGACAGGACTTCGATCTCGAAGGCCACCCATTTGGCGAATTTTTCAAGCGTTTCGGCGGTCCCGAAGGGTTCCAGATGCCGCAGCGCGGACCGGCTCAGGGTCTTGGCTCGGGCTTCGTGCTGGATGAGGCCGGGTATATCGTCACCAACCACCATGTCGTTGATAACGCAAGCGAAGTCACCGTTCGCCTGAGCGACGACCGCACCTTCGAGGCCGAGGTGATCGGCACCGACCCGCTGACCGACATCGCCGTTCTGAAGATCGACGCGGGCGAGAACCTGCAAGCGGTTCAGATGGGCGACAGTGACGCCATCCGCGTGGGTGAGGATGTGGTCGCCATCGGCAACCCATTCGGGCTCAGTTCGACCGTGACCACGGGCATCGTCTCGGCAAAGGGGCGCAATATCTCGGAAGGACCCTATGCCGAATTCATCCAGACCGACGCTGCCATCAACAAGGGCAACTCGGGCGGTCCGCTGTTCAACATGGAGGGCGAAGTGATCGGCGTGAACTCGGCCATCTATTCGCCCAGCGGCGGTTCGGTTGGCCTGGGTTTCGCGGTCACGTCGAACATCGTCGACCACATCTCGGCCGATCTGCGCGATGACGGTCAGGTCAGCCGCGGCTGGCTGGGCGTGTCGATCCAGAATATCAGCCCAGAGCTGGCCGCTGCGATGGGTGTCGATGCAACAGCGGGCGCCTTGGTCTCGGATGTAGTCGCCAACAGCCCTGCCGAGGGCATCCTGCAGCAGGGTGACGTAATCCTCAGCTTCAACGGAGAACCCGTTGAATCCAGTAGCGATCTGCCGATCCTGGTCGGAACCACAAAAGTCGGCACCGAGAGCGCCCTGACCGTTCTGCGCAATGGCAAAGAGCAGCAGATCGAACTGACCATTGGCCAGCATCAGTCGGCCTCGGCCGCGACCGACAGCGTGGTCGAGGACAAGTTCGAAGGCACCTCTCTGGGCGTGACGGTCGCGCCGCTGACCGAGGCTGCGCGCGCAGAGATGGGTGTGGCCGAGGCCGTGGACGGCGTGGTTGTCACTGACCTGAAGCCTGAAAGCCCTGCAGCCAAGGCCGGTCTGCAGCCCGGCGACGTGATCGTGCGGCTGGGCAACCAGGACACCGCCACCCCCGATGCGCTGAAAACCGCGCTGGAAAGCGAAAAGACCGACCCGGCGCTGGTGCTGATCAATCGTGGCGGCAACCAGATCTTCGTCGCGGTCGAAATCGCCTGACCCAAGACCCCAAAGCGCACCGCATGATGGGGAAATCTGGTGCGCTTACTCCCGGCGGCGCGGATTGTCCACGCGCCCCGGGGCAGCCGGGTGCGGCCCCCGCACCCGGCCTGTTTTTTTCAAAGAGTATCTGTGTTTATATCCTGATGGAAAGGAGCCCCGGCCATGAGCAGACGCCTGTTAATTGTTGAAGACGACCAGGAGACGCGGGATTTCGTCGCCAAAGGCTTCGGCGAAGAAGGTTATGTGGTCGAGGTCGCCTCGGATGGCCGCGAGGGCCTATATCATGCCACCGATGGCGGTTTCGATGCGGTGGTGCTGGACCGGATGTTGCCGGGGCTGGATGGTTTGTCGCTCATCAAGTCCATGCGGGCTGCCGGGCTGAAAACACCTGTCCTGATGCTGACCGCCATGAGCGCGGTTGACGAGCGGGTCAAGGGCCTGCGCGCCGGGGCGGATGACTATCTGGTCAAGCCCTTCTCGTTTCAGGAACTGCACGCCCGGATCGAGGCCCTGTTGCGCCGCCCGCAGGAATCGGAAGAGACCGCGACCCTCGCCTGCCGCGATCTTGAGATGGATCTGCTGACCCGCAAGGTCAGCCGCAATGGGCGCGAAATCACCCTGACCCCGCGCGAATTCCAGATCCTTGAATTCTTCCTGCGGCGGAAGAACCGCGTCATCTCACGCACTATGTTGCTGGAAGGCGTGTGGGATTATCACTTTGATCCCAATACCAATGTGGTCGATGTCCATATCTCGAAACTGCGCCGCCAACTGGACGAAGACGGGGCCGATCCGATGATCGAAACCGTCCGTGGCGCCGGATACATGGTCTCGGATGCCTGACCTGCCGCTGTCGCTGAACAACGCCCGCACCCGTCTGGTGGTGGCCAGCATGGTGCTGAGCACCCTGCTGACGGCGGCAGTTTTGACGACGGTCTATGTTACCGCCAACCGGACTATCTCGGGCGAGACACGCTCGGTCGTGTCAGCTGAACTCACGGGGTTGGCGGATGAATATGAACGGGGTGGGATGCTAGGGCTGATCACCGCAATCGAACGCCGCCTGCCATCGGCAGCCGAGCGTGACGCATTGTATCTGCTGACCGGACCGCGAGGCACCAAGCTGGCGGGCAATCTGACCCGCTGGCCCGACGGCATCGCCGCAGGCAGCGGCTGGGTCGAGCTGCAACTGCGCCGTGAAGGCAGCGAGCAACTGGTGCCGATCTCGGCCGCCTCCATCCGGCTGACCGGCGGCGAACGGCTTTTGGTCGGGCGCGACGCGCTGGCCCGCCAACAGTTCGACCGCGCCTTGTTCCGATCCGTTGCGCTGGCGCTTGTGACCGCATTGGCGCTCAGCCTGCTGACCGGCTGGCTGCTGACACGTCTGGTGTTTTCGCGCCTCAAGGACATTGCCGATACTGCCGACAATATCGTGTCCGGCGATCTGGCCCTGCGGATGCCCCTGCGCGGCACGGGGGACGAGTTCGATCAGGTCTCGGGCACGCTGAACAATATGCTGGACAAGATCGAAGAGCTGATCAGCAACCTGCGGACGACCTCGAACTCGATCGCGCATGATCTGCGCTCGCCCCTGTCCCGCTTGCGGCAGCGGGTCGAGGCGCTGGCCGAGCCCGGCAAGACCGAGCAGGAACGCGAGGTCGACATGGCCCGTGCCACGGCCGAGATCGACCACCTGCTGCGTGTTCTCAGCCAGCTAACCGAGATCTCGCGGGCCGAGGCCGGGCTGGGCCGGGAACAGTTTGAACCGATCAAGCTGCTGCAACTGGTCGGCGATGTGGTCGAGCTCTATGAACCTGTGGCCGCTGATCAGAACGTCCGGCTTGAGGTCAAGGGCAGTGCGGCACCCATTCAGGGCCACAGACCGTTGCTGTCACAGGCGCTGTCGAACCTGCTGGAAAACGCGATGCGCTATGCCCCAGCGGGCACCGCGATCACCATTGAAATCCGCGAAGAGGGTGATCACACCCTGCTCAGCGTCCGCGACCGGGGGCCGGGTGTGCCTGATGCCGATCTGCCGCGCTTGCAGATGCCTTTCGTGACACTTGATCCGGCCCGGACCGGGCGCAATGCGGGGCTGGGGTTGGCTTTGGTAGCCGCGATTTCACATATGCACGATGGCAAGTTTCTGGCGCAGAACCGGAAGCCGGGTCTTGAAACCACCCTGCAACTGGCCCGGGGGCCCAACCCGGCAACCGCTCAGAGTGTCGCAGGCAGCGCCGCATAGCCCCGAAACCGAATCCGCCCGCCTTTGACCCGCGGTCCGCTCAGGCGATAGTCAGGGTGTCGGTTCAGAAACCGGCCCAGCGCAACCCGCCCCTCCAGCCGCGCCAGCGTCAGCCCGACACAGACATGCGGCCCTCCGGCAAAGGCCAGATGGCGGTTGGGTTTGCGGGTGATGTCAAAGCGCGCAGGTTCCGCGAATACCGCCGGGTCGCGGTTCGCCGCACCGATACACAGATGCAGGTTGGTGCCTTTGGGAAGATACAGCCCATCCAGTTCCATATCCGCCGTGGTTTCCCGGTTGCCGAACTGGTTGGGCGAGCGAAACCGCAGCACTTCCTCAACCGTCGACGCGATCAGCGCCGGATCCTCGGACAACCGCTGGCGCTGCGCCGGGTGGTCATGCAACAGCGCCAGCCCATTGCCGATCAGGTTGGTCGTGGTCTCATGCCCGGCATTCAGGATGAAGATGCAGTTCTGCAGCAACTCGATCTCGCTAAGCTGCGCATCCGCCCCCTCGCCCCGGATCAGACGGGTCAGAACGTCTGTCTCTGGATCGCCAGGGCTGGCGCGGCGGCGGGCGACCAGGTCTTCCAGATATGCCTTGAAGTCGGTCACCGCCTGCTGCCCGGTTGCCAGTTGCGCGTCGGTCAACGCCGGTTCCAGCGCGCCCAGAATGGCCAGCGACCAGTCGCGCAGCGGCCCGCGTTCGGACATCGGCACGTCCAGCAGATTGCCGATGATCTGGATCGGAATGGTCGAGGCAAAATCCTCGATCAGATCGACCTTGTCCCGTCCCGCCATCGCGCCCAGCAGCGTATCGACGGTTTCGATCAGGCCCGGCTCCATCCGGGCGATGGCGCGCGGTGTCAGGGCCGAGGTCATGATCTTGCGCACCCGCGTGTGCAGCGGCGGGTCCGAGAACACCAGCGAGGTCGTATGATGTTCAAAAAGCGGCGAGCCCACCCCGAACTTGGGACCGAACGCTGCCTTCTTGTCCGACGAATAAAGCGTGGTATCGCGGTAGATACGGTCCAGATCGGCATGGCGCGCCAGCAGGACCGAGCCATCAGGCTGCGGCAAAACCGGCGCATGTTTCAGCAAGGCATCGTAGAACGGAAACGGGTCGTCGATGAAGCCATCCGGCGGATTCATCAGATCCAGATTTTGCACCAGATCTTCATGGCTTACGTTACTCATCGCATCCTCCCTGCCCCTGTCTCTTGCCTAGCGCATGAGGCAAAGCCAGACAACTCTGCGTGGGTGACAGCAGGCATTGGTCGGGCTATGTCAGGGGCATGTCTGATCCGGTCTCTTCCATCCGAAACCTTGGCCCCGCCTTCGAACAAGCCTGCACCCGCGCGGGCATCCATTCGGCGCAGCAGTTGCGGGATTTGGGCGCAGATGAGGCCTATGCCCGCCTGCTGCAATCCGGCTCACGCCCGCATTTCATCGGCTACTATGTGCTGGTGATGGGGTTGCAGGGTCGCCCATGGAACGATTGCAAGGGCGACGAGAAGAAGGCGCTGCGCAAGCGATTTGACGCCATCAAGGCCGGGGTCAACCGGGCACCGGAAAGCCGGATGATCTCGGACCTCGACGCCGTGGGCGTGCGGGTGACGCCGGCAGACCTCAAACCCATCTGAACACGAAAAAGGCCGCCCCGGTCAGGAGCGGCCCAATTATTTCATCGGAGCGTTGGCTTAGCCGACCAGTTCGATGCCCGAGAAGAAGTACGCGATCTCAACCGCAGCCGTTTCCGGAGCGTCCGAACCGTGGACCGAGTTTTCACCAACCGATTCAGCGAACTCGGCGCGGATGGTGCCGGGGGCTGCGTCTGCAGGGTTGGTTGCGCCCATCACTTCGCGGTTCTTGGCAATGGCACCTTCGCCTTCCAGAACCTGCACAACGACCGGAGCTGACGACATGAATTCGCACAGTTCGTCATAGAACGGACGCTCGGCGTGCACGTCATAGAACTTGCCTGCTTGTGCTTTGGTCATGTGGATGCGCTTTTGCGCGACGATGCGCAGACCGGCTTCTTCGAACTTGGCGTTGATCTTGCCAGTCAGGTTACGGCGGGTTGCATCGGGTTTGATGATCGAGAATGTGCGTTCCAGTGCCATGTCGGCCTCTCCTTCGTGTTTGGCGCAGCGCGCCGAAATCCATCGCGCGCCGCCTAACATGGTCTGGGGCGTATGAAAAGCACTATGATACGTGATGGCTCAGATCGTGTCGGGCAACGGGTCCTGCCGGTCGACCTGGCGCACGTAAAGCACCGCCAACAGGCCGATGAAACTGCTGACACACATCAGGCCCAGAACCAGAAAAGGCCCGTTTTCGGGGCTGACGAACGCCCCGGTCAACGATGTGATCACCGCGCCCAGCCCTACGATCATCGCCCCCGACAACCCCGCCGCGCTGCCTGCCAGTTTCGGGCGCACCGACATGACACCGGCCGAGGCATTGGCATTGGTCAGCCCGTTGCCGAACCCCACGCAGATGGCCGACCCGAAGAACACCCAGACCGAGCCCAGCCCCGCCGCAAACAGAAGCAGCCCGCAAAACGGCCCGGTCGAGGCCACGATGCGGCCCGCCAGAATCATCGTGGTCAGCGGCGTATGAGCAGCGATACGCCCGGTGATGAAATTGCCGAACATGAAGCCGCCGGTAATGATCCCGATGCCCAGACCCAACAGCGCCGGGCTCAGATCGAACCACGCTGCCGCCACCAGCGGCGCGCCGGTGATGAAGCTGAAGAAGGCTCCGATCGAGAAGGCCGCACAAAGCGCATAGCCCCAGAACCGGCGGGCGCGGAACAGGTGGGGATATTCGCGCAGTTGCGCCGAAAAGGTTGCCGCGCGGTTGGTATTGGTCTCGCCCATATCGGCCCAAAGCAGCGCCAGCATCCCTGCGCCCAGCGCCGCATACAGGACAAATCCCGCGCGCCAGCCGAACAGCATATCCAGCGCTCCGCCCAGCATCGGCCCCAGCATGGGGGCCAGTGCCATCGCCATGGCGACATAACCCAGCTTGCTGGCGGCCTCGTTCGGCGGGTAGAGATCGCGGATCGACGCGCTGGACAGGACCGGCCCGGCCACCACAGCCGCCTGCAGCAGGCGAAAGCCAAGGAAGGCCCAGATCGACTCGGCCAGTACACAGCCCAGCGACGCGGCAGCAAAGACAGCCATGCAGATCAGCAGAACCGGCCTGCGCCCGAACCGGTCGGACAGCGGCCCCATGATCAGCTGCAACACGGCAGAGACACCCAGATACCCTGCGACCGACAGATTTATCAGGCCGTAATCGACCTGAAAATCCGCGCTCATCCGCGCCAGCGATGGCAAAAACATATTCAGCGACAGCACCGACAGCGCCGTGGCGAATATAAGCGTAACCAGCGAAGGGGGCGATTGAGCCGCGCGCATGACAGGAACCAACGAAAATCCGAACCGGATCAGCGCTATCACATCCCCCGCGCGTTGAACATGCCACCTCTGCGCCGGGAACATACCGAGCCGCTGGCGGGCCGCCTCATGCTCTGTTAAGAGCGCCCCATGCTACGGATCGACGACATAACACACGCCGTTGAAGGCCGCCCCCTGTTTGACGGGGCCAGCGCCACGATTCCCGATGGCCACAAGGTTGGTCTGGTGGGTCGCAACGGTACGGGCAAGACCACGCTTTTCCGCCTGATCCGGGGCGAACTGGCGCTGGAATCAGGCAATATCTCGGTCCCGAAACGCGCGCGCATCGGCGGGGTGGCGCAAGAGGTGCCCTCGTCCGATGTCTCGCTGATCAACACCGTTCTGGCCGCCGATACCGAACGTGCCGCCCTGATGGCCGAGGCGGACGTTGCCGAAGACCCCGCGCGGATTGCCGAGATTCAGACGCGTCTGGCCGATATCGACGCCTGGTCTGCCGAGGCGCGCGCGGCATCGATCCTCAAGGGGTTGGGGTTCGATGATGAGGACCAGTTGAAACCCTGCTCGGATTTCTCGGGCGGCTGGCGGATGCGCGTGGCGCTGGCGGCGGTGCTGTTTGCCCAGCCCGACCTGCTGCTGCTGGACGAACCGACCAACTATCTGGACCTCGAAGGCGCGCTGTGGCTGGAAAGCTATCTGGCGAAGTACCCGCATACGGTCATCATCATCAGTCACGACCGCGGACTGTTGAACCGGGCCGTGGGCTCGATCCTGCATCTGGAAGATCGCAAGCTCACCTATTATGCCGTGCCTTACGACAAGTTCGCCGAACGCCGCGCCGAACGTCTGGCGCAGGCTGAATCCGAGAACGCCAAGGCCAAGGCCCGCATCGCGCATCTGCAAAGCTATGTGGACCGCTTCCGCTATAAGGCGTCCAAGGCGGTTCAGGCCCAGTCGCGTCTGAAGATGATCGAACGCATCCAACTGGTCTCAACCCCGCAAGAGGCCGCCCTGCGTGCCTTCACCTTCCCCACGCCCGAGGACCTGTCGCCGCCGATCATCCAGCTTGAGGGCGGCGTGACCGGTTATGGCGACACCGAGGTGCTGCGCCGCCTGAACTTGCGCATCGATCAGGACGACCGCATCGCCCTGCTGGGCAAGAACGGTCAGGGCAAGTCGACGCTGTCCAAGCTGCTGTCGGACCGCCTACCTCTGATGGCGGGCAAGATGAATCGCAGCAACAAACTGCGCATCGGCTACTTCGCGCAGCATCAGGTGGACGAGCTGTATGCAGACGAAACCCCGCTGGACCACCTGCGCCGCCTGCGCCCCGATGAGGCCCCTGGCAAATGGCGCTCGCGTTTGGCCGGGTTCGGGCTGAACGCCGATCAGGCCGAGACCGAGGTTGGGCGTCTGTCGGGCGGGCAAAAGGCGCGGTTGTCGCTGCTGATCGCCACTATCGACGCACCGCATATGCTGATCCTCGATGAACCGACCAACCATCTGGACATCGAAAGCCGCGAGGCGCTGGTCGAGGCGCTGACCGCATATTCCGGCGCGGTCATTCTGGTCAGCCACGACATGCACCTGCTGTCGCTTGTGGCGGACCGGCTGTGGCTGGTCTCGGATCGGACGGTCAAGCCGTTCGACGGAGACCTCGAGGCCTATCGCGCCATGCTGTTGGCCCGCGACAAGCCGGTGAAGGAAAAGCCGGCAGCCAAGCCCAAGCGCCCGTCACGCGATACTATTCTGGCCTTACGTGCTGACCTGCGCAAATGCGAAGAGCGCGTCAACAAACTGACGGACATGCACGAAAAGCTTTCGGCCCGGTTGGCTGACCCCGCACTTTATGAAGAAGACCGCGTTCAGGACCTTGAAACGTGGAACCGCAAATTTGCCGAAGTGGTTGAGGCCATGCAGCGCGCCGAGGCGCTGTGGGTGACCGCCGCTGAACGGCTGGAACAGGCAGAGGCTGCAGCATGATGGACATGGCGTTCCTGATTACGTCGTTTACCACGTTGTTCGTGGTGATCGACCCTCCGGCGCAAACGCCGATCTTCGTGGCACTGACACAAGGCATGGACAAAGAGACGCGCCGCGTGATCGCCCTGCGGGCTTGCATAACGGCGGCAGGTATCCTTGCGATGTTCGCCGCCTTTGGCGAGGCGGTTCTGGGCTTCATCGGCATCTCGATGGAGGCGTTCCGCGTCGCGGGTGGCGTGCTGCTGTTCCTGACCGCGCTCGACATGCTGTTCGAACGCCGCACCAAACGCCGTGAGCATAGCGCCGAGGAAGAAGAGCACCCCGACCCGTCTGTCTTCCCACTCGGCATCCCCCTGATCGCCGGCCCCGGCGCAATTGCCACAATGATCCTGTTGGCCGGGCAAACGCCGGGGATCGAAGGGCTCGCCGTGGTGATCGGCATGATGCTGATCGTGGTGGCTATGGTCTTTGTGACCTATCTGACCTCAGGCGCAGTGGCACGGTTGCTGGGCAAGACCGGATTGAACGTGCTGACCCGTCTGCTGGGTATGTTGCTGGCAGCGCTTTCGGTGCAGTTCATTCTGGACGGGCTCAAGGCCTTTGGGTTTGCGTCCTGAGGCCCCATATAGAGATCAGGAAACTGATTGCGGGTAAGCGGTATGGATGGCGATAGTCTTGGGTATCTGACCTATCTGGTCTTGCTGGGTGCGGCCCTGCTGATGTGGTTCATCACCCAGAACCGCCAGTCCCTTGGCAAGACAATGCAGCAAGCCGCTGCCTGGGTGTTCATCTTCATCGGCGTCATCGCGGTGATCGGCCTTTGGGACGATATCCGCTCGACCGTCAGCACCACCCCGCAGCTGACCGTGACCGACCACAGGATCGAAGTGCCCCGGTCCTTTGACGGGCATTATTACCTGCCGATGCTGGTGAATGGTCAGGCCGTCACCTTTTTAGTCGATACCGGCGCCAGCCAGATCGTCCTTAGCGCCAAAGACGCCGAGCGGGTCGGAATTGATCCTGATCAGCTGAACTATATCGGGCGCGCCGCCACCGCCAACGGGATCGTGCGTACAGCACCGGTGCGGCTGGACAGCCTTGCGCTGGGGCCGATCACGGATCGCAATGTTTCGGCCTCGATCACCGAAGGCGATCTGGGGCAGTCGCTGCTGGGCATGGCTTATCTGCACAAGTTTCCGAATATCCAATTCACCGATGGCCAACTGATCCTGTCACGCTAGCGGTCCATGCACCGTCTTGGGACCGGCACCCCGCGATCACGCAACTTGTGACTGGTCAAAACCGCAACCGCACCCTAGCGTTCCGGGATGACCCACGCGATCCACGATAGCCGCTATTCCTGGCTGCGCTTGCTGATCACTCTGGCCATTGCCACGGTGGTGAATGTCGGCATGTGGGCGGTGATCGTGGTGATGCCCGCCATCGAAACCCAGTTCGGGGCCGGACGCGCCGAGGCATCGCTGCCCTATGTCCTGACCATGATCGGCTTTGCTCTTGGCAATATGTGGCTGGGCCAGTTGGTCGATCGGCTGGGCGTAACCAAAGCGCTGATCGGGGCGGCAATTCTGAGCGCCTTCAGCTATCTGCTGGCCACGCTGGCCCCGAACATGGTGCTGCTGTCGCTGGCACATCTGTTGCTGGGGCTGGGCACAGCGGTCGGGTTCGGACCTCTGATTGCCGATATCTCGCACTGGTTCATGCGGCGGCGCGGGATCGCCGTAGCGCTGGTGGCCAGCGGAAATTACCTGTCTGGCGCAATCTGGCCCACACTGCTGTCGGGCATTCTGGCGCGTGAGGGCTGGCAACAGGTCTATCTGACTCTCGCACTGATCACTGTCGTGACCGTCATCCCTCTGTCCCTGCTGCTGCGCCGCCAGGTCCCGGTTGAGGCGCATAGCACCGCCGCAGCCGCCGCCCAGACCCGAGCGCAAAGCGTGGGCCTGTCGCCGCGCGCGTTGCAGTATATACTCGGGCTGGCCGGTATTGGCTGCTGCGTCGCGATGTCGATGCCGCAGGTTCATATCGTCTCGTATTGCGTCGGACTGGGCTACGGCCCGGCGGTCGGGGCCGAGATGCTGTCGCTGATGCTGCTGGGCGGTGTGGTCAGCCGCGTGATTTCGGGCCTTGTGGCAGACAAGCTGGGTGGGCTGACCACCTTGCTGATCGGGTCGATCCTACAATGCATCGCACTGTTTCTATTCCTGCCCTATGACGGGATGGTTTCGCTGTATGTCATCAGCATGTTGTTCGGTCTGGCGCAGGGCGGCATCGTCCCCAGCTATGCGTTGGTTGTGCGCGAATACATGCCCCCGCAAGAGGCCGGCGCGCGTGTGGGCTTTGTCATGATGATGACGATCATGGGCATGGCTTTGGGTGGCTGGATGTCGGGCTGGATTTACGACGTAACCGGAAATTATCAATTGGCCTTTATCAACGGCATCCTCTGGAACGGCCTGAACATCGTCATTCTACTGACTCTGATGAAACGATCCCGCCCCCGAGGAGGAGAGGTTTTGGCATGACCCACCTGACCCGACGCACCCTGATTGTGGGCCTGACCGCCCTGCCCCTGGCAAGTGCGGCACAAACCCCGCTGATACCGTATATGCTGGCCCCCAAGGGCACCTCGGTTGGGTTCACCTTTGATCTGTCTGGCGTGGCGCAGTCGGGGACGATACCGATCCGCTCCGCCGATATTCGCCTTGATACCAATCGCCTGCAAAACAGCCGGGTCGATGTGGTGCTGGACGTGGCAGATGCGCGGACCAAGCTGCCCTTTGCCCGGGGTCCGATGCTGGGTCAGAGCGTGCTGAACGCCAAGACCCACCCAACAATCCGCTTCACCTCGACCAGAATTCAGCTTGGTCCCACCGGTCGCATATCCGAGGGCGCCACCGTCACAGGTGATCTGACAGTCCGCGGTGTCACGCGCCCGGTGACCTTAAAGGCTGACCTCTACCGGATGCCGGGCACCGCGGTTGACGATCTGGACGCCTTGTCCATCCGCCTGACTGGCGCGCTGAACCGGCACGAGTTCGGGGCCTCGGGATATCCTGATCTGGTGCAGGACACAGTTGGGCTGAACATCCACGCGGAAATCGTCCGCGAGGGGTGAGACCAAAGGGCAAAAAACGACGCGCCAAGGTCGAATAGGCGCGCGCAAAGCCCGCGCATGACGTCAAGCTGAGGTTATCATGCGTACGATCATTTCCTTTGCCGCCTTGTTTCTTTCCGTCATCCTGCTGCAGCTTTCAACCGGCGGCGTTGGCCCGCTGGATGCGATCTCGGGCCTGACGTTGGACTTCTCGACGGAACAGATCGGCCTGCTGGGGTCTGCGCATTTTCTGGGCTTTTTCATCGGCTGCTGGTGGGCCCCGCGCCTGATGGGCAGCGTGGGCCATTCCCGCGCGTTTGCCGTCTGCACCGCGCTTGGCGCGATGGGCCTGCTGGGGCACACGCTGACCGAAGACCCGCGCATCTGGGCCATCCTGCGCATCGCCTCGGGCACCTGTGTTGCAGGATGTTACACCGTGATCGAGGCCTGGCTGAACGCAAAGGTCACAAATGACTCGCGCGGGCGCGTCATGGGTAGCTATCGCATTGCGGATCTGGGCGCGTCGCTTTGCGCACAGCTGATCATCGCAGTTCTGCCACCGGCCTCTTATGTCTCGTACAATCTGCTGGCGATCCTGTGCTGCGCCTCGCTGCTGCCGCTGACCCTGACGCGGGCCAGTCAGCCGAAAACACCAGACGCACCGCGCCTACGGCCCCGGATGGCTTGGCAAAACTCGCCACTTGCCGTGGCCGGAGTGATCGTCTCGGCGCTCAGTTCAGCCTCGTTCCGAATGGTGGGCCCGGTCTACGGGCAAGAGGTCGGTCTGGGCGTGGATCAGATCGCGTTCTTTCTGGCCTCTTTCGTTCTGGGTGGCGCGTTGGCGCAATATCCGCTGGGATGGCTCGCCGACAAATACGACCGGCGCTGGGTGCTGATCTGGCTGTCTGCGGCGGCGGTGCTGAGTTGCGGCATCACCATGGCCGCCAGCGGCGCAGGCACCTTGAGCGTGCTGCTGGCCGCCGGGTTCTTTGGCCTGACCACCTTTCCGATCTTCTCGGTATCCTCGGCCCATGCCAATGACTTTGCCACCACCGAACAACGTGTCGAGCTTTCGGCCGCGTTGATGTTCTGGTACGCGCTGGGGGCCATCGCGTCACCTTATGTCTCGTCGACGCTGATCCAACAGTTCGGGCCCGGCGCCCTGTTTGCCTTTGTCGCCGTCGGTCATCTGGGACTGATCGTGTTCGGTCTGGCCCGGATGCGGTCACGCCCGACGCCGGACGCGCGCACGCATTACGTTTATGCGCCGCGCACATCCTTCACCATCGGGCGCTTGCTGAAACGGTCCCGCGAAAGATAGCTACTGCTATTCCGAAGGCGGAGAGGACGGGATCATCTCATACAAGACAGCGCCTGCTTCATGCCCAGCAGATCGACCGCCTTCAGGGCCTGGTCCTGATCTGCCCAAACATTGGTGGATGGCTCGGATAAAAATCTTTCAGGAATGCCCCCAACGCGAAACTGCTTGCCCCGTCATAAGACACGGCCTGCACCCGTCACGAAGGCAGAGCAGATATGTTAATGGGGAAACCGGGCTTTTGCTGGCCGCCGACATAAGGTAGACGGGCGCGCAGACAGTTAGCTGGATACAGAAAATGGCTCGGATTCTCATCACCTCGGCGATCCCTTACATCAATGGGATCAAACACCTCGGCAACCTGATCGGCTCGCAACTGCCCGCCGATCTTTATGCACGTTACCAGCGTGGCCGGGGGAACGAGGTCATGTTCCTGTGCGCCACCGACGAACACGGTACGCCCGCCGAACTGGCCGCGGCCAAGGCCAACCAGCCCGTTGCGGAATACTGCGCCCAGATGCATGGCGTGCAGTCGGATATCGCCAAGCGGTTCGGGCTCAGCTTCGATCACTTTGGCCGGTCGTCCAGCGAGCAGAACAAGCGCCTGACCCAGCATTTCGCCGGAAAGCTGGATGAGGCTGGCCTGGTACGCGAGGTCAGCGAGAAGCAGGTCTATTCGAACGCCGATGGTCGCTTTTTGCCGGATCGTTATATCGAGGGCACCTGCCCCAATTGTGGCTATGACCGTGCGCGCGGTGACCAGTGTGAGAACTGCACCAAGCAGTTGGACCCGACTGATCTGATCGAACCCCGCAGCGCAATCAGCGGTTCGACCGATCTTGAGGTGCGCGAGACCAAGCACCTGTATCTGCGCCAGTCGGCGATGAAGGATCAGCTGGATGCTTGGATCGACAGCAAGACGGATTGGCCGATCCTGACAACCTCGATTGCCAAGAAGTGGCTACATGACGGCGACGGCCTGCAGGATCGCGGCATCACCCGCGATCTGGACTGGGGCGTTCCGGTCAAAAAAGGTGATCAGGACTGGCCCGGCATGGAGGGAAAGGTCTTCTATGTCTGGTTCGATGCCCCCATCGAATACATCGCCTGCGCCAAGGAATGGGCTGATTCCACAGGCAAATCGGATGCCGAGTGGGAACGCTGGTGGCGCACCGACAAAGGCGCGGATGACGTGCGTTACGTGCAGTTCATGGGCAAGGACAACGTGCCCTTCCACACGCTTTCTTTCCCGGCCACAATTCTGGGTTCGGGCGAACCGTGGAAGATGGTCGACCACCTGAAATCGTTCAACTACCTGAACTATGACGGCGGCCAGTTCTCGACCTCGCAAGGTCGCGGCGTGTTCATGGATCAGGCACTGGAAATTCTGCCTGCCGACTACTGGCGCTGGTGGCTGCTGAGCCATGCGCCCGAGAGCAGCGACAGTGAGTTTACCTGGGAGAACTTCCAGCAATCGGTGAACAAGGATCTCGCCGACGTGCTGGGCAACTTCGTCAGCCGGATCACCAAGTTCTGCCGCTCGAAGTTCGGAGAGGCCGTACCCGAGGGGGGTACCTTTGGCGAGCGCGAGCAGGCGCTGATTGCGGATTTGACTAAACGCATCCGCGCCTATGAAGGCCACATGGAAGCGATGGAAGTTCGCAAATCCGCGCAGGAACTGCGGGCAATCTGGGTGGCAGGCAACGAATACCTGCAGGCCGCGGCACCTTGGTCGACCTTCAAGGAAGACCCCGAACAGGCCGCCGCGCAGGTGCGTCTGGGCCTGAACTTGATCCGGCTTTATGCCGTGCTCAGCGCGCCGTTCATCCCCGAAACCTCGGCCCGGATGCTGAGCGCGATGAACACGCTGGATACCGGCTGGCCCGACGATGTGGAGGCCGCGCTGAGCGCCCTGCCCGCCGGTCACGAGTTCTCGGTGCCCGAGGTTCTGTTCGCCAAGATCGCGGACGAACAGCGTGAGGACTGGCAAGAGAAATTCGCCGGAACGCGCACCTGAACGCAGCGTTCAGACAACGCGGAAACGGGGGCCATTGCGGCCCCCGCTATTCTTTCGCACGCAGCCCTGAGCAGCGCCGTTGATCTAAGTCTGCCGAAAAAATAAGAAATCCTGCACGCTTTTGAGCGACCTCACATTCAACATGCTTGAGATGTCAGGGCAAAACGGCCATCCTGAACCGGAATTCTATCGACTCGTCCGGGTGCCCGTCCGCCTCGGGAACGAAAACTCATAGTTTGAACGAGGCATTCATCATGGTCCCTGCATCAAAACCCCTGACCTCTCGCCCCGGCGCGGCTTTTGCCCTTGTCACCTGCCTGACCTTCGCCCCGGCGGCTTGGGCGCAGGATCAGACCGACGCACCCGCGCCCAAGGTCTCGATCGCCGCGGCCTATTCCGAGGAAATCACCGACGAGGCCTCGTTCATCGGGCGCGCCGAGGCCATCAACAAGGTCGACATTATCGCCCGCGTCGGCGGTTTTCTGGAAAGTCAGGATGTAGAAGACGGTGCGCTGGTGACCGAAGGCGACCTGCTGTTCAAGATCGAGCCGGACCTCTACGAGGCCACGTTGCAGGCGCGCAAGGCCGATCTGGACCGGGCGCAGGCCAATCTGGAATTGGCCAAGGTCGATCTGGCCCGCAAGGAGGAACTCTATAAGCGCGACGCGACGCCGGAATCCGAACGCGACATCGCCCGCGCCAACGAACTGGTGGCCGAAGCCGAGGTCAAAGCCGCGAATGCCGCGATCCAGCAGGCAGAACTGGACCTTGGCTATACCGAGATTCATGCGCCCTTCACCGGGCGTCTGGGTCGGGTCGCCACCAGCGTCGGCGACGTGGTCGGGCCCAACAATCCTCCGCTGGTCAATCTGGTCAGCGAGGCCCCGATCTATGTCAATTTTTCGTTGAATGAAAAGCAGTTCACCACGGTACTGCAAACGGTTGGGGCAAACCCCGCTTCGCTGGCCGAAAGCGATCAGACGCCCGTGGTGAAGGTGACGTTGCCCAATGGCACTGCCCTGGATGAAACGGGCAAAATCATCTTCGTCGACAACCGGATCGACCCGCTGACCGGGGCGATCACAGTGCGGGCCGAGTTCGACAACACGGACCGCCTGATCGTCGACGGCGCTTTCCTGAACGTCCAGATCGAAGCGCTCGAGCCGACGTTGCAAGTGCTGGTCCCGCAGGCCGCCCTTCAGCGCGATCAGCGCGGTGAGTTCGTGTTGGTCGTGAATGACAAGCAGATGGTCGAACAGCGTTATATCACCACCGGAGACGTGGTCGGCACGGCCATCATCGTGCTGGACGGGTTGCGCGAAGGCGAAAGCGTCATCGTCGAGGGCCTGCAACGCGTGCGGCCGGGTGTGGCCGTGGACGCGGTTGTCGCCTCTGAGCAGCCGGGAGAATAACCGATGTTCTCAGCCCTGTTCATCAGCCGGCCCAAGCTGGCGCTTGTCATTTCGCTGGTCCTGACCATTCTCGGCGGGATCGGCTATATGGTTCTGCCCGTGGCGCAGTTCCCCGACATCACACCTCCGGTCGTCAGCGTCACCGCGACCTATACCGGCGCGAACGCAGAAACGGTTGAAAACACCGTTGCCGCGCCGATCGAGGCGCAGGTCAACGGTGTGGACGACATGATCTACATGACGTCGACCTCATCCGATAACGGATCCTATTCGCTGAACGTCACGTTTCAGGTGGGCACCGACCCCGATATCGCCTCAGTCAACGTGCAGAACCGGGTGGCGCAGGCCATGTCCTCGCTGCCGTCCGAGGTGACGTCTTCGGGCGTGGTTACTCAGAAATCTTCGACCAACATGCTGTTGCTGGTCACGCTGACCTCGCCGAATGAGACTTATGACAGCGTGTTTTTGTCGAACTATGCTTCGATCAACCTCAAGGACGCGCTGGCGCGGGTTCAGGGCGTGGGCAAGGCGGATGTTCTGACCAATCTGGAATACGCCATGCGTATCTGGATGGACCCCGACAAGATGGCGGCACTGGCGATGACGCCCGGAGATGTCATCAACGCGATCCGCGAGCAGAATATTGAGGTTTCGGCCGGGTCCATCGGTGCGCCCCCGGTGCCCGAGGGGCAGACGTTTCAATACACGATCAAGACCAAGGGCCGTCTGACCTCGGCGGCGGAATTCGGTGACATCGTGATCCGCACCGGCGATGCTGGCGCGATTGTGCGTGTCAAAGACATCGCGCGGGTCGAACTGGGCGCGCAGTTCTATGCGGCGTCGGGCTTTTTCGAAAGCGTCCCCGCAACCGTGATCGGCATCTATCAGGCCCCCGGCGCAAACGCGCTGGCAGTGTCGGAACGGGTTCAGGCCGAGTTGGAGCGTCTGTCGCGATCCTTCCCCACCGATGTCGAATACGCCGTTCCCTTCAACACCACAGACTTCGTGGAACAGTCGCTGAACGACGTCGTCTCGACCCTGATGCTGACCTTCGTGCTGGTGATTTCGGTCGTGTTCATCTTCCTCGGCAGTTGGCGCGCGACGATCATTCCAGCGGTGGCGATCCCCGTGTCCCTGATCGGGACATTTGCCTTTCTGCTGGCCTTTGGCATGTCGCTCAACACGATCTCGCTGTTCGCGCTGGTGCTGGCCATCGGCATCGTGGTGGATGACGCCATCGTTGTGGTTGAAAACGTCGAACGCATCATCGCGGATGAGGGCCTGCCCCCCGCCGAGGCAACCCGTAAGGCGATGGGCCAGATCACCGGGCCAGTGATTGCCACCACGCTGGTTCTGCTGGCGGTGTTCGTACCGGTGACCTTCATGCCCGGCATCTCGGGGCGGCTGTATTCGCAGTTCGCGGTGACGATCTCGACCGCTGTGGTGATTTCGTCAATCAACGCGCTGACGCTGTCCCCGGCCTTGTGCGGGCTGGTGCTGCGGGCGCGGTCCGGCCCGCCCAAAGGGCTGCTGGCGGTGTTCGAAGGCTTCATCGGCTCGATGCGCAATGGTTATACCGCGATTGTGCGCAAGCTGCTGATCCTGCCGGTCATTTCACTGGGCATCATCGCGGCCTTTGCGACGGGGGCCGGGACGATCATGGGCAACACGTCCAAGGGGTTCATCCCGCTTGAGGATAACGGTTACCTGTTCGTTGACATCCAGCTGCCCGACGCGGCCACGCTGGAACGGACCGAAACCGTGACCGCCCGCGTCGATGCGCAGATTCAGGAAATCCCCGGCGTGGCCAGCACGGTTCTGGTTAATGGGTTCTCGCTGCTGAACGGGACCACGACCAACGGTGCGGCGATCTTCGTCAACCTCACCAACTGGGAGGAACGGCAGGAACCCGAGCTGAGCGCCGATGCCATTCTGGGTCAGGTGCTGGCCATCGCCAACGGCGAATCCGCAGCCTCGATCGTGGCCTTCAACCCGCCGCCCATTCAGGGCCTCGGCATGTCTGCCGGGGTTGAGATGGAAGTGCAGCAGACCGGTGGTGGCTCACCGCAGGATCTGGCGGCGGCGGTTGGTTCTTACGTCTATGCGGCCAACCAGCGGCCCGAGATTGCGCAGGCCTATACCACTTTCCGCGCAAACGTGCCGCAGCTGTTCGTTGATCTGGACCGGGAAAAGGCCAAGACCCTGCAGGTCTCGGTCGCCGAGATTTTCCAGACCATGCAAGCTCAGCTCGGGTCCTATTACGTGAATGACTTCAACCTCTTTGGCCGGGTCTATCGCGTAATGATTCAGGCCGAAGGGTCCTACCGGAACAAGGTCGAGGATATCTCGGACCTCTATGTCCGTTCGACCAAGGGCGAGATGGTGCCTCTGGGCACGCTGATCGATGTAGAGAACGTGCTGGGGCCGGTTCTGTTGAAACGACACAACCTATTCCGGTCAGCCACGGTGACAGCGGTGCCTGCGCCAGGTCTGTCCACCGGTGACGCCATCAATGTCATGACCGAGGAATCAGCAACCGCCCTGCCCCCCGGCTATGCGTTCGAATGGACCGGTACCGCGCAGCAACAGCTGGCCTCGGGCGGGCTGGTGGTCGTGATCCTGGGGCTGGCGATCCTATTCGGCTATCTGTTCCTTGTGGGGCAATACGAAAGCTGGTCGATGCCCGTGTCGATCCTGCTGTCCGTGGTCGTGGCGCTGTTTGGCGCGGTGGCGGCGGTGGCCATCGTGGGCAGCGACATCAACCTCTATACGCAGATCGGGATGATCATGCTTGTGGGGCTTGCCTCGAAAAACGGCATCCTGATCGTCGAATTCGCGATGGAGCAGCGCGCCAAGGGCCTGTCGATCAAGGAAGCCGCTGCCGAGGCCGCGCATCAGCGGTTCCGGGCGGTGATGATGACCGCCCTGTCCTTCCTGCTGGGCGTTGTGCCACTGCTGGCCGCAAACGGTGCGGGGGCTGCCAGCCAGAAGGCTATTGGTGTCGCCGTCTTTGGCGGGATGCTGGCCGCAACGCTGTTCGGTGTCATTCTGGTGCCGGTCCTCTACGCGGTCATGCAGGGGCTGCGCGAGAGGATAAAGGGCGGCAAGGACGATCCCGAGCCCTCTGCTGAGGAAGCGGCATAAGAAATCAAGCAAAACGCCCCCTCGCGGGGCGTTTTACCTTTGGATAGTGCCCGAGACGCGGTCGGCCATCCACCCATCGATCCGCTCGATCTGCTCGGGGCTCAGCCGCAAACCCAGCCGGTTGCGCCGCCAGACAACATCCTCGGCGGTGCGGGCGTATTCCTTGTCCATCAGCCAAGTCAGCTCAGCTGCGGTCAGGGTCGCCCCGAAATCCTCGCCCAAATCCCCGGCGGCGGCAGCATCGCCCAGAATATCCCGCGCCTCGGTCCCATAGGCGCGCACCAGACGGCGCGCCCAGGCCGCATCCAAAAAGGCATAGCCCGCGCGCAGGTCACGCACCAGGTCGTCAAACCCATCGACAGGGAAATCTCCGCCCGGTAGAGGAACCCCCGCCGTCCACGGCCCCGGCAGGTTTGGGAAGTGCTCGGCCACCTTATCCAGCGCGCTTTCAGCCAGACGGCGATAGGTGGTGATCTTGCCGCCAAAGACGTTCAGTACCGGCGCGCCCTCGGCATCGACCCGAAGCGTATAGTCCCGTGTTGCCGCTGTGGCGCTGCTGGCCCCGTCGTCATAAAGCGGCCGCACGCCGGAATAGGTCCAGACGATATCGTCCCGCGTGACCGGCTGCGCGAAATACTTCGAGGCGAAATTGCACAGATAGTCCTGTTCAGCCTCGGTGCAGACGGGCGGTTCCGACGGGTCCGCGTGATCCTGATCGGTGGTGCCGATCAGGGTGAAATCCTGCTCATAGGGAATGGCAAAGATGATCCGCCCATCCTCGCCCTGAAAGAAGTAGCACTTGTCGTGGTCGTACAGCTTGCGCGTCACGATATGGCTACCGCGCACCAGACGGACCCCTTCGCGCGTGTTGGTGTGGATTTTGGTGTGGATGATATCGCCGACCCATGGTCCACCCGCATTGATCAGCATCCGCGCATGAATGACGCGGGTCCCTTCGTCATCGCGGATTGTAACGTGCCACAGATCGCCGCTGCGCTTCGCGGACACGACCTGTGTCCGGGTCAGGATCGTCGCACCGCGCGCCTCGGCGTCGCGGGCGTTGAGGATCACCAGCCGCGAATCCTCGACCCAGCAATCCGAATACTCATAGGCCGTTTCGAACTTGCCCTGCAGCAGCCCGCCCTCGGGCGCATCGGTCAAATTCAAAGACCGCGTTCCCGGCAGGATCTTACGCCCGCCCATGTGGTCGTACAGAAACAACCCCAACCGGATCAGCCAGGCCGGACGCCGCCCCTTCATCCACGGCATCACCACCCCCAACAGCCGCGAGGTCGGTGTTTCGGTATCGAACCGCATGTCCCGGTGATAGGGCAGTACGAACCGCATCGGCCAACTGATATGAGGCATGGCGCGCAGCAGGGTCTCACGCTCGATCAGGGCCTCGCGGACCAGACGGAATTCAAAGAATTCCAGATACCGCAAACCGCCGTGAAACAGCTTGGTCGAGGCCGAGGACGTGGCCGAGGCCAGATCGTTCATCTCGGCCAGCGTGACCGAAAGACCGCGGCCTGCGGCGTCACGGGCGATACCGCATCCGTTGATGCCGCCTCCGATCACGAAGAGGTCGGTAATCTGGCTGTCCTGAGGCTGCATATCCGGTCGATTCCCTGATTGGGTGGTCGTCCGCATTAACCGTATCATGGTTCGGATCGTCAATGCATATCTTCGTCAAAGTTCGTTTTGGCGCTTTTATCGTGATAAAACGAGCCGTATTGCCATTTATCCTTGCCTTACCCTTTAAAAAGAACAAAAACGAAATCACTTATCCCACCCCGGAGCCCGCTATGTCATTGTCCTTTCGCCAATCGGACATCCTTGAGATCGCAAAAACCGAAGGCCGTGTGGCCGTCGACGATCTGGCCGACCGCTTTAACGTCACGGTCCAGACCATCCGCCGCGACCTGTCCGATTTGTCGGATGCCGGCAAACTGGACCGGGTGCATGGCGGCGCGGTGCTGCGGTCAGGTGTGTCAAATATCGGCTACGAAGACCGCCGTGCCCTGCACGAAGACGCCAAGACCCGCATCGCCGAACGCTGCGCCCGCGACATCCCCGAGGGCAGCTCGGTCTTCCTGAACATCGGCACCTCGACCGAAGCCGTTGCCGCGCAGTTGCTGGCCTACAAGAACCTGATGGTGGTGACCAACAACATGAACGTTGCCAACATTCTGGTGGCCAACCCCGAGTGCGAGATCGTGGTGGCGGGTGGTGTCCTACGCCGCTCGGACGGGGGGCTGGTGGGCAACCTGACCGTCTCGACCATCCGGCAGTTTAAGTTTGACGTGGCCGTCATCGGGTGTTCAGCACTGGATGCCGATGGCGATCTGCTGGATTTTGACCTGCAGGAAGTGCTGGTCAGCCAGACCATCATCGCGCAGGCACGGCAGACCTTTCTGGTGGCTGACCAGTCCAAATTTCATCGCTCGGCCCCGGCGCGTATCACCTCGCTGGCTGACATTGATACGATCTATACCGACGCCCCCTTGCCCGGCGACCTGCCGCAGGCCTGCCGCGATTGGCAGACTCGGGTGGCAATAAGCGCCCTTTCTGACCACAACCCGCCACAAACCGATTGACGATTTACCCCCCTCGCCCGAGGATAGGACAACCTTCCCGACACGAGGCGCGAGCATGGGACTTTTGGGGCAACCACTAGGCTACTACGACTACCTGACGTTTGTGGCGCTGATTCTTCTGCTGGCTGCGGTGATGGCGCTGTTTCTGTTCCTGATGGGCCTGCCCGGGCGCATCGCCATCAAGCGCAACCACCCCCATGCCGAGGCTGTCAAGATCATGGGCTGGATGGGGTTTCTGGCTATCGTCCCATGGGTCCACGCCTTTATCTGGGCCTTCCATGACGGCGTCACCGTCGACATGCGCCGCGGACCGGACGAAGAGCGCAAAGCCATCCGGGATGAGATCAAGCGGCTGGGCGGGACGGTCAAACCGGAATACCAGGACCCGCTGGACACCGACGAAACCCAAAAGAGCTAAGGCCAGAGGAAATCAGTACCAATGTTCGTCGCCCTCGGCATCACGCTGTTTTACATCATTTTCGTATGGTTCGTGTTCTTCAAGGCCCAATGGCTGAAGTTCAACATTATGTGGGGCATCGTCTCGTTCTGGGTCGGGGCGCATCTGCTGCTGATCTTTCTTGTGGCGCTGCGGTTCTTTCAGCCCTTCTCGATCGACGGCCATGTGGTGCGCTCGACCATCCAGATCCTGCCGCGGCTGACCCAGCCCACGCTGCTGACCGAGGTACTGGTCGAGCCGAACACATGGGTCACAAAGGGTGAGCCGCTGTATCGCTTTGACGACACCGTGTTTTCGCTGGCCGTCGACAAGGCCAACGCGCAGTTGGTTGCGGCACAGCAGAATGCCAAGATTCTGGAACAGGACGTCATCGCCGCGACCGAGGCCATCGAGCGCGCAAATGCCAAGCTGGCCTATGCCCTGACCGAGCAGGCGCGGTATGAAAACCTTGTCCCCGCCGGAGGGGCGCGACAGGACGAACTGGATCGCTGGAACGAACAGGTGGCCGAGGATCAGGCGCTGGTGAACGAGGCCGAGGCCAATCTCGAGAAAGCCAAGCTGGCGCAGTCCTCGCAGATCGACGGCGTGAACACCGGCATCCTGCAGGCCGAGGCGCAATTGGCCGAGGCCGAGTACTTCCTGAACAACACCACGATCTACGCCCCCGAGAACGGCATGATCGTGTCGCAACAGGCTCGCCCCGGTCTGGTGGTCGGCGATCTGCGGCTGGGAGCCATCGCCAGTTTCGTGACCGAGGACAGCCCCTATATCCTCGCCACCTTCCGCCAGCAGAACCTGAAATTCGTCGAGGTCGGGCAGCCGGTCGAGGTCGCGCTGGATCTCTATCCCGGCGAGATTCTGACCGGCAAGGTCGAGGCGATCTGGTGGGCCACCCGTCAGGGTCAGTATCTGCCCTCGGGCCGCCTGCCCGGTTTCGAATTGCCCAAACTGCCCGGTCGCATTGCGGTGCAAATCTCGGTCGATGTGCCCGAGGGTCATACCTTCCCCGCCGGCGGTCACGGGGCGGTGGCAATCTATACCGGCATGGGCCAGAGTTTCGAGTTTCTGAGGCGCATCAACATCCGCCTCTATTCCTTTGCCAACTTCATCCGACCGCTGGATATCTGAGGATGCGCGCCATGACACTCCGCCGGTTGTTAGGCACCGCCCTCTGCGCCGCCACCCTTGCGGCCTGTACGCCGGTCGGGCCTGATTTCGTGCGCCCGAACTCTCCGGTCGTGAAACAATGGATCGAGGTAAACAGCCCCAGCGCCGGTCAAAGCGGCCTGACCTCGCGCAGCGCGCCCGTCGTGCGCTGGTGGGAGACGTTCAACGACCCCACCCTGAACAAGCTGATCGCCGAGGCCTATGCCCAGAACCTGACCCTGCAGGTCGCCGGGGCCCGCGTACTGCAGGCCCGCGCGCAGCTTGGCATCGCTTTCGGAGAGCTCTACCCCCAATCACAAGCAGTCGGAGGGTCGCTGCAGCGCCGCCAGATCAGCGACAATCTGGGGCCCATCGCGGATATCCGGCGCATCGTGCCGCTGGACACTGAATTCTCGACCTCGCAGGTTGGTTTCGATGCCCAGTGGGAGCTGGATGTTTGGGGCGCCCAACGGCGTGGCGTGCAGGCGGCGCGGTCCAATCTGGCGCTGCAGG
Source organism: Ruegeria sp. CJ3 (assembly GCF_056536725.1). Lineage (NCBI taxonomy): Bacteria > Pseudomonadati > Pseudomonadota > Alphaproteobacteria > Rhodobacterales > Roseobacteraceae > Ruegeria > Ruegeria sp. CJ3. The sequence goes on along the minus strand of NZ_JBQFQE010000001.1, from coordinate 299,488 downwards.
TGGCCAACTACGACGACGCGCTTGTGACGCTGACCGGCGATGTGGCGGCGCTTTATATCAACATCCGCTCCTTGCAAGAGGCCTTGGCCGTCGCACGTGAGAATATCGAGATCCAGCAGGTCTCGGCGGATCTGACGCAGTTGCGGTTCGACAATGGCGTGACCACCGAACTGGACGTGCAGGAATCCACGGCGCTGCTGAACAACACCAAGGCGCTGGTGCCGCAGTTGGAAAGCGACCTGCAACAAGCCAAAAACGCGCTGGCGGTGTTGCTGGGGAAAACCCCATCGCAAATGGCGGGCTTGCTGGGTAATTCAGGTCGCATCCCTTCGGCGCGTTCCAACGTCGCTGTGGGCGTCCCCGCCGAACTGCTGCGCCGCCGCCCCGACGTGCGCGCCGCCGAACTGGCCGCCGCGACGCAATCGGCGCAGGTGGGCATTGCGCTGGCTGATCTGTATCCCCAATTCATCCTGTCGGGCTCGATCGGACTGCAGGCCTCAGGCGGGCGCGATCTGTTCAGCACCAACAGCGCGACGGGTCTGGCCAATGCAGGCGTGGTCTGGAACGTGTTGAACTATGGCCGCATCAAGAACAACGTGCGCGCGCAGGACGCCGCTTATCAGGCGCTGATCGCAAATTATCGGAACACCGTTCTGACCGCCTATTCCGAGGTTGAAAGCGCCATGGTCGCGTACACCGAGGCGCGCAAACAAGTCACCTTCTACCAACGCAGCGTCGAGGCCTCGCGCAAGGCCGCCGATATCGCGGTCGACCAGTACCGCGACGGCATCGCCAGCTATTCGCGTATCCTGAACACGCAGACCGCTTTGCTGCGTTCGCAGGCCAATCTGATCGAAGCGCGGCAGGAGGTCTCGTCCAATCTGGTCGCGATCTACAAAGGTCTGGGCGGCGGCTGGCAGATTCGCCAAAATCAGGAATTCCTGCCCGAAACGGTGCTGGCCGAGATGGCCTACCGTACCGATTGGGGCGATCTGCTTGAGAAAACACCAACCGGTGTCAGCCTGAACTAACCACTACTTCGTCAGCCCGCGCAAGCCGCCCGAGATCAGGATATTCACCTCGTAGAGAATACGCGGCGCCGCCAACCCGCCGGGGCTGGCGAGGTAGTTCGGGCTCCATTCTGGGTCGAACTTCTGCTTGAAACTGCGCAGACCCTCGAAGTGGTAAAACTGCTCGCCATGCTCATAGACGAACCCGCCGATACGATTCCACAGTGAGGCCAGTTGTCGGTTTTCGATCCCGGAGAACGGCGCGGCGCCCAGCGAAAACCAGTGGAACCCCTGTTCTGCCCCCCAAGACATCATCTCGGCAAACAGCGCATCCATGACAAAGCTGGGGCTGTCGGGCTCATAGCGCATCAGGTCCAGCGACAGCTCAGATTTGTGGCCGCCTTGAAACAGGTTCGCGAAAGCCATGATCTTGCCGGTCTCGTCCCGCAGAACGGCGTGGTCGAAATAAGACAGGTACTTTTCGTCAAAGCCGCCCAGAGCGAAACCTTTCTCCTCGCCCGCCTTCTTGGCCAGCCAGTCGTCCGAGATTTTGCGCAACTCGGGCAAGACCGGTGCCAGTTCCTCTTTGGGAATGATCTCGAACACATAGCCCTCACGCTCGGCCCGGTTCTTGGCCTGCCGGAACCGTTTGCGCGGCTTGCCGTCCAGCGAGAAATCGGTCAGCGGCACCCGCGCGACCTCACCGATTTTCAGGATCGACAGGCCGAGGTCCAGAAACGTCGGCAGGTATTTGGTGGACACGCTATAGAACGCGCACAGCTTGCCTTCGCGATCCGCCATTTCGCGCAGTTGCCAGATCAACTGCTGGCCTGCTGTCTCGTCCCCCACCGGCTCCCCCTTCGTGATCAGGGCATTGCCCGTATCGGCATAGGCCAGAAAGGCGGTTTCATCGTCCGAGATCAGGAATTGCTTGTCGCCAGTCAGCGAGATTTGGGATTCGGTGTCCTCGCATTCCATCACCAGCCGCTCGACCACTTCGGGGATTTCGGTGCGGGTCGGGGTCGGTATCTCGCGGCCAAACAGCGAGTTCACGGCTACCACGCCAAGGATCACCGCCACCACGAGGCTGGAGCGCAGGAAACGTGATGCATCGCCATTCCACGCGAATTCCCACCACAGCGCGTTTTGGTATTCGACATGGGAATAGGCAAACAGCCCGACCCAGAAGATCACCAGCAGCAGCGCCATCACGCTGACCAGCCATGGAATGTTTAACCGGAAAATCGACGCGCCGCTGACACGGTAGAACGCGCCCCGGAACATCGCCAACAGAGCAATCGTGCCCAGCAGCGAGACGGCCTCATGCGTATCCAACCCCTTGGCCAGCGATGCAAAGAATCCCGCAACCATCAGCAGCATCGCCACAACCCACGCGCGGTAGAGCTTCCGGAACAGCCCCCGCGACACCAACAGCAGGAGCACACCCACAGCGCTGCCCGCCAGATGCGAGGCTTCGACAAAAGACAGCGGCAGCACCTCGCGCAAGACGCTCAGGTTCTGCGACCCGGCAGGCAGCGCCCCCGAGACCAGCAGGATCACCCCTGCCACCGCCGCAACCCCTGCAGCGACCATTGGCACGATGGGGCGGATGGCGCGGTAGACCCATGTCGCCGCGCCGCCAATCTTGTGCCGCTGTGTCAGCACCGAAGCCCCGGCGATGGACAGGCTGGCAATGCCAAACGGGCAGAACGTGTAGACGATGCGATAAAGCAGCAGCGCAGCAATTACATCCGAACGCCCCGAAGCTCCGAGACCAGCGATCAACGTCGCCTCGAACACCCCGATCCCACCCGGCGCGTGGCTAAGGATACCGACCGCAATCGCCGCAATGTAGATGGTGAAAAAATAGGGAAACCCGACGCCCAGATCGTCCGGCATCAGCACGTACAGCGCCATGGATGCGCCAAACAGGTCCCCGACCGCAGCGACCGTCAGCAGGCTGGCAAGCTTGCCGCCCGGAAGGTTGAAACCAAAGCCGCCATAGCCCAGCCGTCGCCCTCCGCTGGACAACCAGATGAACAGCGCGGCAAGGCCCGCAAGCAGGCAAAGGCCGATCACCGTTTCAGTGGTCTCACCAATGGGCAGCACCTGCGAGACACCATCGGGATGCAAGGTCAGCAGGATGCCCAGCAGTAAGATCAGCCCCATCCAAAACGCCACCCACGAGGTCGCGATCACCCCGGCTACACGCCCCAAATCCAGCCCCAGAGACGCATAGATGCGATAGCGGATTGCGGTGCCGGTGATGTAGGAAAAACCAAGACAGTTCGAAACCGCATAGCCACTGGCCCCCGCCATACCCGCGATGGGCAGCGGAACCTTGCCGTCAGCGACGCTCTGAACGGCAAGAACATCGTAGAAGGACAGCGATAAAAAGCTGACCGCGGTCCAGCACAGCGCAAAGAACATCACCTTCCACGAAGTGGCGGAAATGTCGGTCTTCACGTCCGCCCACTTCACATGCGCCGACAGATCATGCAGTACAAACAGCGCAATAAACGTGATCAGAACTGGCACCGCTACCCGGACCAGAGGCTTTTCCAGCAGTCCAGTCACGCGCACGGCCAGCTTTTCGACCCGCGACTCGTCGTTTGTCGCCTCTGAAGTCATTGTGAATTGTCCCTGCCCTGCTGCCTGCTCCGGCGTCAGATCAAAGCTTTGCACATATTTGCAAGCGATCAAAGCATGTTGCGTCCGGTCTTAGGTCCGGCCCTTGCGCGTTGACAGCAGCAAATTGGTCTCGGACCGGGTGACCCCCTCGAGCCGGCGGATGTTGAACAGGACCGTGTCGAACTCAGCCAGCGTATCGGTCCCGATCTCGACGATCAAATCCCAGCTGCCGTTGGTGGAATGCACGGCGCCGACCTCGGGCATGGCGGCGATGCGGGACCTGATCCGTTCGGTCCCGCGCCCTTCGATCTCAAGCATCATCAGCCCACGCACCGGGCTTTCCGACACCCCCTGCCGGGTCACGACCGTGAACCCCACGATCTCGCCCGATTGCTTGAGGCGCTGCAGCCGGCTGCGCACCGTGGTTCTGGTAACACCCAGCAGTTCCGCCAGCTCTGACAACGAGGCGCGGGCGTCACGGTGAAGCGCGTTCAGAAGACGGCTGTCCAATTCGTCCATAGATGATCACCAAATCGAATTTCCATAGTCCAGTTTGATCATTTTGGCCTCTTCTCTCAACCCATATCGCGTCCTTATACACACGCATGGACAAAAAATCTCTCATTCTGGCCGGTGTCCCGATGGATTCCGGCAAACGCCGTCAGGGCTGCCGTATGGGGCCCGACGGCTATCGCGTGGCCGGTCTTGCCGAGGCTCTGACCGATCTTGGACATAGCGTTACGGATATCGGCAACGTCCAGCCAGATAAGGTCGACATGGCCGAAGATGCGCACCTGTTTGCCCTGCCCGAATGCGTGGGCTGGACCAGCGCGCTTAGCCGGACGGCGCAAGAGATCGCGCATCAGGGCCTGCCGATCTTCATGGGTGGCGACCACGCGCTGGCCATGGGCACCGTTTCGGGCATGGCCGCCCATGCGCAAAGCGTCGGACGGCCCCTATTTGTCCTGTGGCTGGACGCGCACAGCGATTTCCACACCCCCGCCAGCACCGACAGCGGCAACCTGCACGGCACGCCCGTCGCTTATGTCACCGGTCGCGCGGGCTTTGAGGCGTTCCCCCCCCTCGCCGCGCCGGTCCCCACGGATCGCGTCGGCATGATTGGCCTGCGCTCGGTCGACCCCGCCGAACGCGCCGCGTTAGAAAAAGACAAGGCCATGCTGGCCGACATGCGCAGCATTGACGAACACGGCATCAAGGCCCCGCTGATGGCCTTCCTCGACAAGGTGCGCGCGGCGGACGGGCTTTTGCATGTCTCGCTGGATGTCGACTTCCTCGACCCCTCAATTGCCCCGGCGGTCGGCACCACCGTCCCCGGCGGTGCGACCGAGCGCGAAGCGCATCTGGTCATGGAACTGCTGCATGAAAGCGGCCTCGTCAGCTCGCTGGATCTGGTCGAGCTGAACCCGTTCCTGGACGAACGTGGCCGAACCGCAAAACTGATGGTCGATCTGGCCGCCTCGCTGTTGGGGCGCCGCATCTTCGACCGCCCGACCCGGAGCTTCTAGATGACACAACCTTCTGACAAGGCACTCGTGCCCTTCGTATCCGTCGACAACATGATGCGTCTGATCCACCATATCGGGGTCGAGCAGATGATCACCCAGATCGCCGCACAGATCGAATCCGATTTCAAACGGTGGGAGAGCTTTGACAAAACGCCCCGCATCCCGGCCCACTCGCCCCATGGCGTCATCGAACTGATGCCCACCTCGGACGGCGAGGCTTACGGATTCAAATACGTCAACGGCCACCCCAAAAACACGTCCGAGGGCCTGCAGACCGTCACCGCCTTCGGTCTTCTGGCCGATGTCTATACCGGATACCCCACCCTGCTGACCGAGATGACCATGCTGACCGCGCTGCGCACGGCGGCAACCTCGGCGCTTGTGGGCAAATATCTGGCGCCGAAATCGGCGACCGTGATGGCCATGATCGGAAACGGCGCACAGTCCGAATTCCAGTGCCTTGCGTTCAAGGCCCTGTGCGGCATCGACACCGTTCGCCTGTATGACACCGACCCCAATGCCACGGCCAAATGCGCGGCCAACCTGCAGGGTAAAGGGCTGACGGTGATCCCCTGCAAAACGCCCGAAGATGCTATCGAAGGCGCGCAGATCATCACCACCTGCACCGCGGACAAGAAATACGCCACCATCCTGACGGACAACATGGTCGGCCCCGGTGTTCACATCAACGCCATCGGCGGCGACTGCCCGGGCAAGACCGAACTGCATCGGGACATCCTGCTGCGGTCAAATATCTTCGTGGAATACCCCGAGCAAACCCGGATCGAAGGCGAGATTCAGGCGCTTGACGCCGACCACCCGGTCACCGAAATCTGGCAGGTCATGACCGGTCAGGTCCAGGGCCGTACGGATGACCGCCAGATCACCCTGTTCGACAGCGTCGGCTTCGCCATCGAGGATTTCTCGGCACTGCGCTACGTCAAGCGCGCCATCGGCGAGACTGACTTCTTCGAACCTCTGGACATGCTGGCAGACCCGGACGACCCGCGCGACCTGTTTGGCATGTTGATGCGCGCCCAATAATCACGCGTATCGCAGCCGCTGAAAAGGGGGCTCTGCCCCCGTCCAGCCCCATATGGGGCTGGACTCCCCCGGGATATTTATAGCCAGATGAAGATGGGATCCGTTCTGTTACCGGGGCTGAGATGCTCGTCCCTTTCTCAATCCCGCATATGCGAAACCTCCGTTGGGTCCATCAGGATCCAATTCTTCATCTGGCTATAAATATCCCGGAGCGCGACGCAGAGCCTCGCAAACATGCTCTGTATCTTGCCGCCGTGTGTATTCTGGGCGATAGGTGAGCCAAAGGCACCGGAGGAGCGCGCATGAAAATCGCCACGTTCAACATCAACGGCATAAAAGCCCGCGCCGAGGCCTTACCCCGCTGGCTAGATGAAGCGCAGCCCGACATCGTTCTGCTGCAAGAAATCAAATCCATCGATGAGAACTTCCCGCGCGAGATGTTCGAGGACCGCGGGTATCACGTCGAAACCCACGGACAGAAGAGTTTCAACGGTGTGGCGATCCTGTCCAAGCTGCCGCTCGAAGACGTTTCGCGCGGGCTGCCCGGGGATAGCGATGACGTACAGGCGCGCTGGATCGAGGCCACTGTCGTCGGAAAGCAGGCCCTGCGCATCTGCGGTCTGTATCTGCCTAACGGGAATCCTGCACCCGGGCCCAAATATGATTACAAGCTTGCCTGGATGGAGCGGCTATATGATCGGGCCCGCGATCTAATGGCCTCTGAAGAACCTGCGCTGATGGCCGGGGATTACAATATCATCCCGCAAGCCGAGGATGCCAAGCGCCCCGAGGTCTGGCGCGAAGATGCTCTGTTTCGCCCTGAAAGTCGCGCGGCATTTCGCAAAATCCTTAATCTGGGCTTTACCGAGGCCTTCCGTGTCCGCACGCAGGGGGGCGGGCATTATTCATTCTGGGACTATCAGGCCGGTGCTTGGAACCGCAATGACGGCATTCGTATCGACCATTTCCTGCTGACGCCGCAAGCCGCGGACCTGCTGCGCGACTGCCGTATCGACTCGGAGATACGGGGGCATGAAAAACCTTCAGACCACGTGCCAGTCTGGGTCGATCTCGATTTGTAACGCGTCAGGCCGTCGGATCGTAACTGTAGATCCAGTCGTATTTACCAGCCAGACGCGGCCCGATTGCCATCAGCGCGGCTTGCGCCGCCAGCCGCATCGGCCCACCCAAGTGAAAATTCCGAGCATTGGCGGCGGCGGCGGCGACCACCTTCTCCGCCCTTGATCGCCGAGCAGCCTCATATGCTGCTAGGGCCGTGGTTGCGCCGGATTGTTCCTCAAAGGCCCGTCCCAGCACCCAAGCGTCTTCCAATGCGAGGCACCCGCCTTGCGCCATGAAGGGCAGCGTTGGGTGCGCGGCGTCGCCAAGCAGCGCTAGCCGCCCGTTCTGCCAGGTGCGCGCCACCGGGCGGAGAAACAGCGCCCACAGATGGAGCGCCTGCACCTGTGCGAGAATATCGCCGACATCCCCTCCGAAATCCGCAAATCTCTGTTTGAAATCCTGTGGATCGCCCTCGCGCATCCATCCCTCATCGCGCCAGTCCGATCGTTCTTCGACGGCGACGATATTCATCAGGGCATGATCCCTAAGCGGATAGGTCACAACATGGCGCCCCGGTCCCATTGTCAGAACGGCGCGCGGAGCGTCCACCCGGCGGGTCCAAGGGATCGTGGCGCGCCAGGCGACCTGACGCGAGAATTTCGGATCTTCGCGGCCGTTCAGGATCGGGCGGGTGATGCTGCGCCCGCCATCCGCCGCAATGGCACATTCCGCGCTCAGACGTTCGCCAGTATCCAGCACGATCTCGACATCCGACGGGTGCTTACGCACCGCCGTCACCCGCGCCCCCAGACGAATATCAACGCCTGCTTGCAGCGCGGCGCTGTGCAGCAGGTCAATCAGGTCCGCCCGGTGGAAATAATATGTCGGCCCCGCCGATGGCGCGGGCACTTCGCTGATCAGCCGCCCGCGTCGACAGTCTCGCAGCTCGGTTCCATAGGATTTCAGCCCACCGGGGGTCTTTTCTCCGACCACTTTCAGGGCGCGCAGCACGGCCATTCCGTTGGCGCTGATCTGTAGGCCCGCACCTACTTCGGTCAGCTCCGGTGCCTGTTCCAGCAAGGTAACGTGGCCGCCCTTCCGGCTCAGGACCAGTGCCGCAGCCAAGCCACCGATGCCGCCGCCGATGATATGGAATTTCAGACCCTTGATATTCATGCCACCGCCATAACGCAAAAACGCCGGAGTGGAAGACCCCGGCGTTCGATGTTTTCATCAATCTCCAGCGATCAATCGTCGCGGTGAACCTTTTCCCGGCGCTCGTGACGTTCCTGCGCCTCAAGCGTCATGGTCGCGATCGGGCGCGCATCCAGACGTTTCAGCGAGATCGGATCACCGGTTTTTTCGCAGTACCCGTATTCGCCTTCATCGATCCGGCGCAGGGCCGAGTCGATCTTGGCAACCAGCTTGCGCTGGCGATCCCGGGTGCGCAGTTCCAATGCACGGTCAGTCTCCTCGCTGGCGCGATCGGCGACATCCGGAATGTTGCGGGTGTTATCCTGCAGCCCTTCGATCGTGTCGCGGCTGCCTGCCAAAAGTTCGTTCTTCCAATCCAGCAGCTTGCGACGAAAATACTCGAGCTGGTTTTCATTCATAAAAGGCTCATCTTCGGCCGGGCGGTAATCCTCCGGCAGAAAAACTTCCTGCTTCATTTCTGCTCCCTCAGTATGGGCTGAAACGTCGGTTGCATTTGTGTCACCAGACATTCGGCACCCCCTTCTGCCGAGCGTGTATCTGACCAAGCGGGGAATGTCACTATGCAAACTTGTCCCGCCCCGACGGCGCTGCTGCGGCATGTCTAAATATGAGACCACTAACAACAAAACCTAATTTCTTTATGGAATTATGCGGGCTTTTTTCGGGCAGACTTCAACCTTCGGCATAACTCTGCGGCAACGAATCACGCAGGAAGGCGCCGCGGCACGGCAAAGCGCGGGCGTCACGACGCAGCGATCCGGGTTGTCAAAAATGCCGCCTCTCTGTAACCCGGGCTGCAACCGTTCAACTCAGATGAGAGTCCAATGACCGCACGTTTTCAAGGCACCGCCGAATATGTCGCCACCGACGACCTGACCATTGCCGTGAACGCTGCTGTGACGCTCGAGCGCCCTCTGCTTGTCAAGGGCGAGCCCGGCACAGGAAAAACCGAGCTGGCCAAGCAGGTGGCCGGCGCGCTTGGGCTGACGATGATCGAGTGGAACGTGAAATCCACCACCCGCGCACAGCAGGGTCTATATGAATATGACGCCGTCAGCCGCCTGCGCGACAGCCAGTTGGGGGACGAGCGGGTCCATGATGTCTCGAACTACATCCGCAAAGGTAAACTTTGGCAGGCCTTTGACGCCGACGAAAAGGTCGTTCTGCTGATCGACGAGATCGACAAGGCCGATATCGAGTTTCCAAACGACCTGCTGCAGGAGCTCGATAAGATGGAGTTCCACGTCTACGAGACGGGCGAGACGATCCGGGCCAAGCACCGCCCCATCGTGATCATCACGTCGAACAACGAAAAGGAACTGCCTGACGCCTTCCTGCGTCGCTGTTTCTTCCACTATATCCGCTTCCCGGATGAGGCCACGATGCGCCGCATCGTCGAGGTGCATCACCCCGGCATCAAGGACGCGCTGCTGACCACCGCGCTAACCCAGTTCTATGAAATCCGCGAGACGCAGGGGCTGAAGAAAAAGCCTTCCACTTCGGAAGTGCTGGACTGGCTCAAGCTGTTGCTGGCCGAGGACCTGACTTCCGAGGACCTCAAACGCGACGGGGCCAATGCCCTGCCCAAGCTGCACGGCGCGCTGTTGAAGAACGAACAGGACGTGCATCTGTTCGAACGCCTTGCCTTTATGGCGCGCAGCAAGCGTCAGTGACTTGAACATCCAGTGATCACGGCTTGCCTTCTGGCGGGCCGGATGCCAGCATTGCACCAATCAAAGCCCGATGCAGAAACGGGCCTTCTGAGCAGGAAAATCCACATGCCGACCGCCGTTACAATCCGCCCCTTGCGCCCCGATGATCGGGCCCAGTGGGAGGAGATGTGGTGCGACTATCTCGGGTTCTACAAATCCGAGGTCTCGGACGAGGTCTATGACAGCACGTTCGCGCGCCTCTTAGGCGATGATCCACAAGACTTTTCCTGCTTTGTGGCCGAACAGGACAGCGCGCTTGTCGGGCTGACGCATTACCTGTTTCACCGCCACGCGTGGAAGGTGGAACGCGTCTGCTACCTGCAAGACCTCTATGCCCGCCCTCAGGCGCGCGGTACCGGCGTGGGGCGCGCGCTGATTCAGGCTGTTTATGACGAGGCCGACAGGCAAGAGGCGCCGAACGTCTACTGGCTGACGCAGGAATCCAATCACACCGCCCGCCAGCTTTACGACCGCATCGGCAAGTTAACGCCGTTTCTGAAGTATCAGCGCCCATGATGCGTCTGGGTGCAGCCCTTGTGCTGGCGACGCTGTCCGCCTGTACCTCGGTCGATAGGGTCGAGCTGCCGACGCGCATCAAGGTGATCGAAGAAGCGCTTCCGCCTTCGAAAACCTTCGGCACCGCCCGGCCCAGCGCCCCGACCCGATCCAACAAGAATATCGCGGCAGATTTCGTGTCGCTGCATTTCGCGTTGGAGAGCGGAGCGGAACTGCCGGTCTTTACCCGGTTCGAAGGCCCGGTCACGGTGCGGTTGACTGGAATGCCTCCACCGTCGATGCAGACCGATCTGACGCGCCTTCTGACCCGTCTGCAGCGCGAGGCGCGGATCGACATTCGTCAGATTTCCGAGGGCCAGGCGAATATCACCATCCAAGCTGTCAGCCAGAAACAAATCCGCCGCATCCTGCCGCAAGCTGCCTGTTTCGTGGTCCCCAATGCCTCAAGCCTTGAGGAATACCGCCGCGACCGTCGCAAAAGCAAAAGCAACTGGACCGAGCTGCGCAGCCGCGAGCGGATCGGCATTTTCATCCCCTATGACGCCAGCCCGCAGGAAGTCCGCGATTGCCTGCACGAGGAGCTGGCCCAGGCGCTGGGGCCGTTGAATGACCTCTATCGCCTGCCGGATTCGGTGTTCAACGACGACAATTTCCACACCGTCCTGACCGGGTTCGACATGCTGATCCTGCGCACCGCCTACGCGCCGGAACTGCAAAGCGGCATGACCCAAGAGCAGGTCGCGGCGGTCCTGCCAGGGGTGCTGACCCGACTGAACCCACGAGGCGACCGGATCACCCCGCAACCGGTTTCTGAGACGCCGCGCGCGTGGATCAACGCGGTGCAGCGGGCCTTGGGGTCGGGCTCTGGCTCTGCCAAACGGGTTCGGGCCGCGCAAGAGGCCGCGCGGATCGGCAAACAGCAAGGCTTGACCGACCACCGCCGCGCCTACCCGCATTATCTGCTGGGCCGGATGGGTCAGTTTGATGACCCCCAAGCGGCACAGCAGCAATATGCGTTGGCGCAGAAGTACCTCAACGCCACACCGGGAACCGAGGTGCAACGCGCCCATGTGACCGCCCAGACCGCCGCTTTTGCGCTGGCGCAGGGACAGGGCCCGGACGCTCTGCCAGAGCTGAACAACGCCATCAAGGTCATGACTCGGGCCGAGAACGCCGCCCTTCTGGCCACCCTGCTGCTGCTGAAATCCGAAGCATTGCGGCAGGCTGGCCAGCCCGAACAGGCACGCACCGTCAGGCTGGACAGTATCGGATGGGCGCGCTACGGCTTCGGCTCGGATTTGGTGGTGCGTTCGGTGTCAGAAGGGCTTGCACAGGCGTCCGCCGCAAACACAAGTGGGTAACGGCAGATGGTAGTGGTTCTGGGCATGGCGATTCTAGGCGCCTTTCTTGGCGTTCGGACGGCACGCAAACGCAATGGCAGCGGCGCGGATATGGCCCAATATGCCGCCGGGTATGGCATCGCTTTTGCCCTGCTGGGTCTGATCCTGTCACTGGTTCTGGTCCGTATGGTCTAAGCCCATGTTCTTGCCCTTCTTCGAAAACCTCCGCAAAGCTGGCATTCCCGTATCTCTGCGCGAATACCTGACCTTTCTGGAAGGCATGAAGAAAGGGCTGGCAACCTATGATGTCGAAGCCTTCTACTACCTTGCCCGGGTCTCGATGGTGAAGGACGAACGCAACATCGACAAGTTCGACCGCGCCTTTGCCGCCAGTTTCGAGGGCCTGAACGAGATCAGCTTTGATCAGGTGCTTGAGGCGGTTGATATTCCCGCCGAATGGCTTGAGAAGATGGCCGAAAAGCACCTGAGCGCAGAAGAAAAGGCCGAAATCGAGGCTTTGGGGGGCTTTGACAAGCTGATGGACACGCTGCGCGAGCGGCTGAAGGATCAGCAAGGCCGCCATCAGGGTGGCAACAAATGGATCGGCACCGCCGGGACCAGCCCCTTCGGGGCCTACGGCTATAACCCCGAAGGCGTTCGTATTGGCCAGAAGGAAAGCCGTCACCAGCGCGCGGTCAAGGTCTGGGATAAGCGCGAGTTTCGCAATCTCGATGACACGGTGGAATTGGGCACACGCAACATCAAGGTCGCCTTGAAACGCTTGCGCCGCTGGGCTCGAGAGGGCGCTGCCGAAGAACTGGATTTGGACGGCACCATCCGCGCCACCGCCGAGCATGGCTATCTGGACGTCAAAACCCGCCCCGAGCGCCACAACGCGATCAAGGTGCTGCTGTTTCTGGACGTAGGCGGTTCAATGGACCCACATATCAAGGTTGTGGAAGAACTGTTCTCGGCGGCACGAAGCGAGTTCAAGCATCTGGAATACTACTACTTCCACAATTGCCTCTATGAAGGTGTCTGGCGCGACAACCACCGTCGCTGGGACCAGCAAACGCCGACCCACGAGGTGCTGCGCACCTATGGGCCCGACTATAAGTGCATATTCGTCGGCGACGCCTCAATGAGCCCCTATGAGATCGCCTATCCCGGAGGCGCCAATGAGCACTGGAACCAGGAGGCCGGTCAGGTCTGGCTGCAGAGGGCGCGGGATCAGTGGGCCTCGAACCTGTGGATCAATCCGGTGCCCGAAAAGTACTGGGAATACACCCATTCGGTTGGCATGATCCGCGAGATTTTCGAGGACCGCATGGTGCCCATGACTCTGGCCGGACTGGAACAAGGGATGCGAGAACTTACGCGGTAACGCCGCCGAGGCAACTACAGATGAGTACAGGAAACCAACTTATGACCGAAGACGATCTGGGTTTTATATTCAAACAAGTGTCGGGCGGGGACGTCCTGATCACCCATCGCGGCAAGCGCGCCGCGACCTTGCGCAAGGACAAGGCGCGGTGGTTTCTTGAGGATATGGACGGTCTGGATTTCGCGTCCCAGCAGCAGGAGATGGCACGGCTGACCGGAAACTATCGCCGCGGGAACGAACGGATGGCCAAGAACCACCCCCGCAATCGTTAGCGGACGGTGCTTGCCCCGGCGCGCCTCTGACCTCATATCTGGGTTATGATCAGATTCACCCCGATCTTACTGGCCGTTCTCTATGGCCTTGCGATGTACCGCATCTCGGTCTGGCGCACGCACCGGGAACTGGACGCGAAGTCGACCGAACTGGCTGACCCGGCGCTCAAACGCATGACCGATCGGCTGGCGGCAGCGTTGGAGATCGAGCGGGTACCTGTATATATTTACGAGATCGATCCGGTGAACGGTTTGGCCGCGCCGGATGGTCGGATATTCATCACGCGTGGGTTCTATCGCAAGTTCGCCAACGGCGAGGTCACGGCCGAAGAAATGGCCAGCGTGATTGCGCATGAGCTGGGGCATGTGGCTTTGGGTCACGCGCGGCGGCGGATGATCGATTTTTCAGGGCAGAACGCCATGCGGACAGCGCTTATCATGGTTCTGAACCGGTTCATTCCCTTCATTGGTGCAATGATTGCCAATGCGTTGACATCATTGCTGGCATCACGCCTGTCGCGGGGGGATGAGTATGAGGCGGATGAATATGCCGCTGCCCTGCTGACCAAGGCCGGGATCGGGATCGGCGCGCAGAAATCGCTGTTTCACAAGCTTGAAGAGTTGACCGAGCAACGCGCCGGGGTGGTTCCGGCGTGGTTGATGAGTCATCCGAAAACGGATGAGCGGATCGCGGCGTTGGAGGTGTTGGAGCAGCGTTGGGGAGCGGACGGCTAGGTTTGGAAGCGAGGGGCGCTGCCCCTCGCGCTCCCAGGGATATTTTTGGCCAGATGAAGGGTGGATCCGCGTCAGGCGGTGAGTGCTTTGCCCAGTCTGGGCAGGCGGGCCTTTTTCATCAGCGGGCGAAGGGTCCATTTGTCGCCCGAAAGGTGGTTGGCCTGAGCGAGGGTCTCGCCAGCGACTTGCGCCATGCCTTCGGGGTCAGTCAGCCAGAAGCTGTGCAGCAGGCTGTCGGGATCGCGGCGTTCTATGCCCTCTTCGGCAAGGATGTTTTTCGGGAAATCCTTGGCGTTGACTGTGACAATCAGGTCTGACGATGAGACGACTGCGGTGGCCAGGACGTGGATATCCGCTTTGTCTGGCAGCCAGAGGCGTTGTTCCATGCCGGGCGTGGCGGGATGTTCAGCCTTGGGCCAGCTTGCTTGTGTCAGGGCGATTTCTGCGCGGGCCTGCGCCTCGCCAGTGGGGCCCAGCTTGCGGGCGGCGCGGGCCCATTCTTCGAGGATACGCGCGGACCAGACCGGAGTGAAAAAACCGCGATTGGCTGCACCCAGCAGCATCTCGCGCATCACCGTAGGGTAGATGACGCAGGTATCGAGGACCGCTTTCACAGACGGTAGAACACAGCTTTGAGATAGCCACTTTCGGCCAGTTGCGGCAGCTGCGGATGGTCTGGTCCGGCAAAGCCTGTATGGATCAACTGTGCCTGCCGCCCTGCCCGGCCAATCCCACGCGAGGAAGCGTCGCGGAACCGAGCCAGATCGGCGGCGTGCGAACAAGAGCAGAGGCCCAGATAGCCCCCCGGTTTGACCAGCGGCGCGGCAAGGCGCGCGATGCGTTCGTATGCGCGCAGGCCTGCGTCCAGCGCTTGTTTCGAAGGGGCAAAGGCCGGTGGGTCGCAGATCACCACGTCGAATGAAGCCCCTTCTCCGCCCAGTTGCGTCAACACGTCGAACGCGTCGCCTTGGCGGGTCTGCAACCGGTCGGTAACGCCTGCGGCCTCGGCCCCTTGTTCGGCCAGCGCCAGTGCGGCGGCGGAGCCGTCAACCGCCAGCGCTTGCGCTGCACCACCGGCCAGCATGGCCAGACCGAAGCCGCCGACATGGCTGAACACATCAAGAACCTGTGCTTCGGGATGCACCAGACGCGCGGCAAAGGCGTGGTTGGGGCGTTGATCGTAGAACAGGCCCGTCTTCTGACCGCCGGTCAGGTCGGCCATATAGGTTGCACCGTTCATGGGCACGGGCAGCGGTGCCTCGGGCGTCGTTCCGCGCAGGGTTTGGTTAAGGTCGTCGAGACCCTCCAGCCCTCGGGTGCGACCGGAGGCGTTTTTCAGAACCGTGGTCACGCCGGTCACGTTGACCAGAGCATCGGTCAGGGTGTCCAGATGCGCCTCAGCCCACGCAGCGTTGGGTTGAATGACGCAGGCATCTGCGAAGCGGTCGATGATAACGCCGGGAAAGCCATCAGCTTCGGCATGGATCAGGCGGTAATAGGGCGCGTCGAACAGGCGTTCGCGCATCTGCAACGCACGGCGCAGGCGGGTTTCGAACCAGTCGGCATTCAGGTCCGCGTCAATGTCCCGGTCAAGCACCCGGCACATGATCTTTGATGCGGGGTTCACCGCGACCAGCGCGATGGGCTGACGTTTGTCATCTTCCAGCACCGCCAGTGCTCCGGCTGCGATCTTGCGGGTACGGCGATCGGTGACGATGTCATTGGCGTAGACCCATGGAAAGCCATGGCGCAGCCCGCGCGCATTGGCTTTGGGTTTCAGGCGGATGCGGGGGCGGTCGGATGAGGCGGTCATGGCGCCCTCATAGCTTTGAACCGGTTGGGGTGAAAGCCCTGTTAACGGTTCCGGCTGCGCCAGCCGCCGCGACGCTTGGGGGCCTGCGCCGCCTGCAGCCCTTCGGCCAGAACCTGTGTCATCGGGTGAGCACCCGCTTGCGCCGCGTAGTGCGCGTGCAGTTCGGTCAGCGCCTGTTTCTGATCCCTGTTCTCGGGCAGGCTGAGTGCCCAGTCGAGGAAGATGCTGCGGCATTCGGGCATGGTGATGCCATCGATGCGATAGGCCTCGCGTATCAGGCCCTTGTGGTCGTTCGGATCGTCACTGCGCGCCATTTTCTCCTCCATCAACCACGGTACCAATCAAGGCAGCGGCGGTGGCGTAGCTGTCCTGCAGCGCGGCCTGCAGCCTGTCGACCTGATCGAACCCGGTGGCCCGGCAGAGGAAGGCCGTACCGCCCTCGCCGATCTTGTCCGCCTCGATCGCTTTGCCCGAAAGCAGCCGCGCCGCGCATTGTACGGACCAGCATAGGTCGTAACAGTCCTTGAGCGTCTGCGCCTGCGCGACCTCCAGAAGTCCGGCAGCGACCGCGCCATCCAGACCCGCGCGCACATCGCGTTGGGCAGAACCCGACAACAGCGCCCCACTCTGGGCCAGCAATTCGATATCCATCATCCGTCCGGGGCCATTCTTGGCATCCCAGACCCCCGCCGGGGCCTTGGCCGCCGCCAGCCGGGAGCGCATTTCGGCGACATCGGTCAGAACCTTTCCGCGGTCGCGGGGGCGCGAGATGAATTCAGCGCGGAAGCCTTCGATATCCGTGGCCAGCCCGGCATCCCCGGCGATTACGCGCGCGCGGGTCAAGGCGAGGTGTTCCCACACCCACGCCTCGTTCTGCTGGTAATTGGTAAAGCTGCTCCAACTGGTGGCCACCGGCCCCTGATTGCCCGAAGGGCGCAGGCGCATGTCGACCTCATAGAGCCGTCCCTGCGACATCGGTGCTGTCAGCGCGGTGATCAGGGCTTGCGTGAACCGCGCATAGTAGGTGCGCGTGGCCAGAGGGCGCGGGCCGTCCGACATTTCCTGATCCTGCGGGTCGTAGATCACGATCATATCCAGATCGGACTGCGAATTGATCCGCCCGGCCCCAAGCGAGCCCATGCCCAGAACCGCCGCCCCGCGCCCCGGGGCAGGTCCGTGCTTTCTGGCAAACTGGGTTTCGACGCAGGGCAGAACCGAGGCGATGACCGCCCCCGCCAGTTCCGCATATTGCTGCCCGGCCTGCGCCCCGTCTATGAGGCCGCGCAGATGGTGGACACCGATGCGGAAGTGCCATTCCTTGCACCAGCGCCGGGCCAGATCCAGCTGGGTTTCATAGTCGTCTTCTGTTGACAGGGCTTGCTGCAAATCGGATTGCAGCGCCGCCTGCCCCGGCCAGTCGTCAAAGAAACTGCCGCCGATAACCGCATCAAACACCGCCGCGTTGCGTGACAGATGCGTGGCCAGCGCGTGCGAGGTGCCGACGATGTCGACCAACAGGTCGATCAGTTGCGGGTTCGCCTCGAAGAGGGAAAACAGTTGCACACCGGCGGGAAGGCCCGCCAGAAAACCATCGAGCGCCAGCAGAGCCTCATCGGGTTTTGCGGTTTTGGAGAGGCGCGAGAGCAGTTCGGGACGCAAGCGTTCAAAAATGCGCGCGCCACGTTGCGACCGCAGAGCCGGGTATGTGGTCCACCGAGCCAGCACACCCTTGTCGAATTCAACCTCTGGCGTCGCTGGGCGTGGGCTGGCACCGGGAGCAAAGAACCCCTCGGTCAACTCGTGCACCTCGGTTAGACGGCGGGTAAGATCATCTGTCAGTTCGGCGCTGCCAAGGCCCATCAGGCAAGCCACCCGTTCGATACCATCCTCAGATTGTGGCACTTTGTGAGTCTGTGCGTCGTGCACCATCTGGATGCGATGCTCGACCTCGCGATGGGTACGGTAGTGGTCGGTGAGCTTTGCCGCCACGTCCTCAGGCACCCAGCCCTTTGCAGCCAACGCCGCCAGCCCCGGAACCGTGCCACGCACACGCAGATCGGGGTCGCGCCCCCCGGCGATCAACTGGCGGGTCTGGGTGAAGAACTCGATCTCGCGAATGCCGCCCTGCCCCAGCTTCATATCATGACCGGGGATCGAAAGACTGCCCCCGGTCCCCTTATTCTCGCGTATGCGCAGGCGCATGTCGTGGGCGTCCTGAATGGCGGCAAAGTCCAGATGACGCCGCCAGACAAAGGGGCGCAGCGCATCCAGAAACCGCTGCCCAGCGACAAGGTCTCCGGCGCAGGCGCGCGCTTTGATATAGGCCGCGCGCTCCCAAGTGCGGCCAAGGCTTTCGTAGTACCGCTCCGCCGCTTCCATCGCCATGCACACAGGCGTCACCGCCGGATCAGGGCGCAAGCGCAGGTCGGTGCGAAAGACATAGCCATCCGCTGTCTTGTCGCTGAGCGTGGCGCAGAAATTCCGTGTCGCCCGAACCATGCCGTGCCGGGCATCGTAAAAATCATCCGGCTCAAACCGCGTCTCGTCGAACAGCACGATCAGGTCGATATCCGAGCTGTAGTTCAGCTCATACGCGCCCATCTTGCCCATCGCCAGAATGACCATCCCTGCGGCCGTCTCAGCATCCTCTTCGGTCATCCCCGGCAGCTTACCGCGCCGGATCAACGCGGCGATTTCCGCCTTCGCGGCCACATCCGCGGCCAGTGCGCCAAAATCGGTCAGGGCTCCGGTCACCTTTTCTAATGGCCATGCCCCAGCCAGATCGGCCAACGCGGTCAACAGCGCGACGCGCCGCTTGGCCTGCCGCAACCCCGGCTTCAACTGATCCGCAGGCAGGAGGCGCGCTGCCTCCATCACTTCGGCCAGAGCGCGATCCGGAGCGGACAGAGCTCGCGGGAGCCAATCCCGTTCGTGATCAATAAGCCCTTTTAGATAGGGGCTCGAACCCGCCGTACCTGCAATCAGATCCCCTTGTTCACCGGGCAAATCTGGCAGCGCCGCGCGCGTCTCGTCGCCCAAAGCGGCGTCAAAGGCGCGTGGCAGACGCTGAATGGGAAGGGGATCGCTCATGTGCGCTCCAACGGCGTGTCCTGGCTGAAGCTATTAATCCAGACGTCGTGGCGCCGTTCCCAGAGCGATGAAATCAGCATCGCCTCGGCCTGCCCTGCACCGGGGCGCGTGTAATCCGCGCGATATGTAAGCAGAACGATGTCTGATGTCAGGACACGCAATTTCGCCTCAGACAGTTCATACGCGGCCATTGTCGGCGCATCGGCGAACTGTCCCACATGATCGTCGCGATTGGCAAAGCCCGTCGGGTAGACTCCCAGAAAATCCGAGCTCAGTAACGCCCGATCGGCCTGCGCGTTGCCCTCGACCAGCGCGGTCCAAACCTGCTTTTCCAGCGAAAGGATCTGATCAAGCGTCGGAGCGGGTTTGTTTTCAATATCTTGCATGAGCAGAAATTGCGCCTGATCCGCCACTGCGTCAACCGTCGAAAAACAGGATGTAAATTCTTTTCACATTGCCCCTTGCATTGAATCCGGCAGGCCCCATCTAGGGTATGTGAAAAGAATTTACATCCTGAGTGGAGAGAGCAAATGACCGCATTGTCCGAACACGCCGTTCCTGAAAACCCGGGCTGGCTGCACCGCGCCGAGGCCTGGCTTGACAGCAAGGGCAAAGGGGCCTGGATCGCCGCAATGGTCCTTGGCTTTATCTTCTTCTGGCCCATCGGCCTGGCCTTTCTGGCCTATATGATCTGGAGCAAACGCATGTTCAGCAAATCCTGCAGCCGCCGTTCGTCGTGGAACAGCCACATGAGCGCCATGAAACCTTCCGGCAACAGCGCCTTTGACGCCTACAAGGCCGACACTCTGGCGCGGCT
Organism: Ruegeria sp. CJ3; assembly: GCF_056536725.1. Taxonomy (NCBI): domain Bacteria; kingdom Pseudomonadati; phylum Pseudomonadota; class Alphaproteobacteria; order Rhodobacterales; family Roseobacteraceae; genus Ruegeria; species Ruegeria sp. CJ3. Next base: position 279,321 of record NZ_JBQFQE010000001.1, on the reverse strand, counting down.
GGAGCGTGAGCAGAAGGACTTTGAGGCTTTCCTGCACCGCCTGCGTGAAGCCAAGGACAAGGCCGAGTTCGACGAGTTCATGGACGAACGCGCCCGCGACAATCGCGATGACACAGACACCGGCGAACAACCCGCCTGATCCAGCCTTGCCCTGTCCCGATCTTCGGGACAGGGTGCCTTTGACCAATAACCGGACCAAGACATGACCCACCTGCCCGATCCCGACAGCCAGCCGGAATTTTACCAATCCGTCGCCACCAAGCGTTTCTTTGCGTGGCTGTTTGATATCGCCTTCATCTCGTTGCTGTGTACCGTGGCGATCCTGCTGACCTTCGGCATGGGCTTTTTCATCCTCGCCCTGATCTATGCGGCCATTAGCTTCATCTATCGGGTCGTGACGATCGCCAACGGCTCAGCCACGCTGGGTATGCGGTTCATGGGCATCGAGTTGCGCGACGCGTTCGGGGCACGCATGGATACCGGCAAGGCCATCGCGCATACGGCAGGCTATTTCGTCAGCATGGCCATCCCGGTCCTGCAGATCATCTCGGTCATCATGATGATGACCAGCGCGCGCTGTCAGGGTTTGACCGATGCCTTACTTGGCACCGTCATGATCAACCAGCGGGCCTGAAAAACTCCTGACTGAAACACTTGGCGGCATAAGGAACCGTTGCTATCATCCGTTCCGAGGAAATGCGGAACCTTCATGCGACACACGCTGCCAATCGCGCCACAATTCTATGTGACGGCCCCCCAGCCCTGCCCTTATCTTGAGGGCAGGATGGAGCGCAAACTGTTCACCGCCCTGCAGGGGGAAGGCGCGGATCAGTTGAACAATTGCCTGTCTCAGCAGGGATTTAGACGCTCGCAGAACGTGCTCTACCGCCCGTCCTGCACCGATTGTTCCGCCTGTCTGTCGGCCCGTATCGACGTTTCGGCCTTCCGCCCGAGCAAAAGCCAAAAGCGCGCGGCCAAGCGCAACGGCTATCTGAAACGCCGCGCCACATCGCCCTGGGCCACGGATGAGCAATTCGACCTGTTCCGTCGCTATCTGGATGCCCGCCACGCCGATGGCGGCATGGCCGACATGGACGTGTTCGAATTCGCCGCGATGATCGAGGAGACCCCGATCCGCAGCCGCGTCGTCGAATATGCCGACCCGGAAACGGACGAACTGATCGCGGTCAGCCTGACGGACGTTCTGGATGACGGGCTGAGCATGGTTTATTCGTTCTACGAGCCGCAGTTTCAGCAAAAATCGCTGGGCACCTACATGATCCTCGACCATATCGAGATCGCGCGAGAGGCCGGGCTGCCCTATATCTATCTGGGCTATTGGGTGCCGGGCAGTCCGAAGATGGGGTACAAGGCCAAGTTCTCGGGCCTGCAGGCCTATATTCAGGGCGAATGGCGCGTGGTCGAGGACCCGGATCAGCACGAACACGCCTCACACCACCCCCTGTCCTCGGCACCGATTGCTGAGCAGGTGGCCAATATCCAGCTGCCCGACCGACACCCGACCAAGGGCTGACCCGCCATGCGGCAGAGCCTACATGCGGTGACGCTGGTCGTACCGGATTATGACGCGGCGATTGCGTTTTACACCGGGGTTCTGAACTTCACACTGACGCAGGATATCGATCTGGGCGATGGCAAACGTTGGGTCCGCGTCACGCCGCCGGGATCGTCCGGTGCATCGCTGCTGCTGGCCAACGCGGTGGGCGCGGAACAAGAAGCCTCGGTCGGGAACCAGACCGGCGGGCGCGTGGGGTTCTTTCTGGAAACCGACGATTTCTACCGCGACCATGCCGCGATGCTTGAGGCTGGCGTCGGGTTCGAGGAAGCCCCGCGCCGCGAACCTTATGGAATCGTCGCCGTCTGGCGCGATCCTTTCGGGAACCGCTGGGATTTGATCGAGTTTTCAGCACCTTCGCTGAGCGAATAAAGTATTATAAATCAAAGCACTACCAAAATCCCCAATCAAATCGCCCATTGATGCGGCAATTTTGACCACCTTGCATAATTTTTAGGCGGTTGAAAACTGACGTTACGTCACCAGATTAGTCGAACTTCTTGATACTCAATCCAGTTCTGAGGCCTGCGGTCATCTAACGATCTGCAGGGGCTGGCATTTCTTGTTGCTGTGACGGGCTTCCCACCGTTGCAGAGGTACTGAAGGAGGGGGAAAATGGTTAACGCCACTCGCCGACTGGTCTCGGCCACTTTGACGACCCAGATCCTGATCGCGCTGGCCCTTGGGTCGGTATTCGGACTGGTTTTGAATTATCTCGATATCGCCGCCCTGAACGCCACGCTTGTAGATGGTGCGCTGTCGATGCTGGGGCAGATGTTCCTGAACGCGCTACAGATGCTGGTGGTGCCACTTGTTGTCTTCTCGCTGCTTTGCGGAGTTGTCGGGATCGGAGACGTCAAACTACTGGGCCGCGTCGGCGGCATGACCTTCGTCACCTATCTGGCCACCACCGCGCTGGCCGTGACCACCGCGCTGGTCTTCGCCAGCCTGATCGGCCCCGGCAAAGGGTTCGAAAGCATGTATCTGGTCGGAGACGGCGTGAGCGTCGCCAACCCACAGACCACATGGGAGATTCTGGCGAACATCATCCCCAAGAACCCGATCAACGCGCTGGCCAATGGTGAGATGCTGCAGATCATCTTCTATGTGATGGTCGTCGGGATCGCCGTTCTGATGATGGGCAACCGCGCCAAGGCGTTTGTCGAAGGCTGTGAGTTCATGAACGAGTTGGCGATGAAAATCGTCAAGATCGTCATGGCTTTTGCCCCGATCGGCGTGTTCAGCCTGATCGCCAAGACCTTTGCGATGGAGGGCTTTGGCCTCTTTGGCCCCGTGATCGGCTATCTGACCACGATCAGCCTGACGCTGGTGTTCCACCTCTGCGTCACCCTGATGGCGCTGCTGTATTTCACCACGGGCCTCAACCCGCGCACATTCATGCGCAAGATGCGTTCGGCTCAGGTGTTCGCGTTCTCGACCTCAAGCTCGAACGCGACGATCCCGGCCAGCCTGCAGTGCGTGACGCAGCGCGTCGGCGTTGACCGTTCGGTCGCCTCGTTCGGGGTTCCTCTGGGCGCGACGATCAACATGGACGGCACCGCGATCATGCATGGGGTCGCCACCGTGTTCCTCGCCAACGCTTATGGCATGGATCTGGGGCTGAGCGGTTATCTGACCGTCATCTCGATCTCGGTTCTGGCGTCGATCGGAACAGCAGGTGTGCCGGGCGTGGGTATCGTGATGCTGGCAATGGTTCTGAACCAGTTGGGCATGCCGCTGGAGGGCATCGGGATCATCCTCGCCGTTGACCGTATCCTCGACATGATGCGGACCGTGGTGAATGTCACCGGTGATGCCGTCGTGACCACCATCGTCGGAAAGAAGGTCGGCAAACTGGACAAGACGGTGTTCGACAACCCAGAGGCGGGCGTGTTCGACACCACCGACCTTGAGATCGACCACGATGTCGAACAGGAATTTGCCAAGCTGACCCATGCGCAGCCGCAGACCTGACATGAAAAAAAGGAGGCCCTGCTGGGCCTCCTTCACGTGATACTAGTTCGGGATCAGATCAGGGACAATTGTCACAATCGTCGGGAAGAACCACAGGATCGCAATTCCCACCACCTGAATGATCACAAATGGAATGATGCCGCGATAGATATGGCCCGTTGTGACCTCTTTCGGGGCAACCCCACGCAGATAGAACAGCGCAAACCCGAACGGTGGCGTCAGGAACGAGGTCTGCAAGTTCACCGCCACCATGATCGTCACCCATTTCGGATCAAACGACCCGCCATAGATCACCGGGCCCACGATGGGGATCACGATGTAGATGATCTCGAGGAAATCCAGCACGAAACCCAGGAAGAACAACACCAGCATCACGATCAGGAAGACCGTGAACTCGTTATCGAAGCTCTTGAGGAACTGCTGGATATAATGTTCACCGCCGAACGAGATCACCACAAGGTTCAGCAGTTGCGAGCCAATCAAGATGGTGAAAACCATCGAGGTTACCTTGGCCGTCTCACGCACCACCGGCGTCAGCACGCCGCTTGCGAACAGGACCCAGCAGCCGAACAGCAGGCCGAACAAAGCGTACAGGTAGGCCGAATAGGCGATGATGAACGCGATCCAGCTTTCGACCGAGACATTGCCCTGATTGATGCGCAAATCGAAGTTCACGCCCATAAGCAGCGCAATGATCACGGCAAAGGTTGACCAGATGATCACTTTACCGGACCGGCCCTGATCCTGAAGCTTGCGATAGGCTGCCAGCATGATCGCTCCGCCCGCGCCAAGGGCCGCAGCGGGCGTCGGGTTGGTCACCCCGCCCAGGATCGAGCCCAGCACCGCAATGATCAGAACCAGCGGCGGGAAGACCACGCGGATCAGATCGTTTGTGGCACAGCGCGCAGCGGCCTCTTTGCAGCCATACATGGCCAACGCAAAGGGCAAGGCCAACAACAGGAACGTGGCCCCGGATGAGGTCGTGGGCGCGATCAGCAGCACATCGACCAGCAGCATCAGCAACAGACCGATGGCCCCCAAGATCAGTGGCTGAGGCGCACGCGAGGGCGCGATGCCCCGGCCCAGAACCAGTGTCAGACCCAGCAGAACTACCATCACGGCAACACCGTTGCCGATGGGCGCAGCCGAAGCGATCTTGGCCTCTTGGGCGGCAGCAAGCTCCTCTTCGCTCAGGCGCTCGGAAGATGCAGCACCACCGGCGGCATCGATTGCCTCTTGCTCGGTCACCGCCTGATCCCAAGCGGACTGACCATGCAACTCGATCATCGAAGCCTTGCACTCTTCGGACACGTTGGTGCGCAGCGATGCCCCCTGCCCGATATCCGAAAACGCCGAGACCGAGATGTTCTGGCTGCCGATCACGCCCGCACTGCCCAGCAGCAACGCGCCCGCGATCAGCGCAACCGGCGCACCGAGCAGCCATGTCAGGCCTTCGGACCGTGTGATGGTCTCGCCCGAACCGCCCGACAGTTCCACGGCGGGTGCCTTATCCGGATTAAGCAGCGCATAGCCAAAGGCATAAAGCGCATAGAGCAGCGCCAGCATGATCCCCGGCAGCAAGGCCGCCTGGAACAACGTCCCAACCGAAACCACGGCGGGTTCACCCAGATAGGTTAGCGCGTCGGTACACCCGGCCTCAACCGCGCGAGTTTCCTGAGCCGTTGAATAGAGGTCACCTGCCAGCGTCCCCAATAGAACGATAACAATCGAGGGCGGAATGATCTGACCCAAGGTACCTGACGCCGCAATCACGCCCGTCGCCAGTTCCGGCGAGTAGTTGTTGCGCAGCATGGTCGGTAGCGCCAGCAGACCCATGGTGACCACAGTCGCGCCCACGATCCCGGTCGAAGCGGCAAGGAAAGCACCCACAACCACAATCGACACGGCCAAACCGCCGGGCAGCGGGCCAAAGACGCGCGCCATCGTGGTTAGCAGATCGTTTGCAATCTTCGAGCGTTCCAGCGTGATGCCCATAAGGACGAACATCAGAACGGCCAGCAACGTCTCAATCGACTGCCCGGCCAGAACACGCTCGTTCATGCGGTTCACGATGAAGGATACGTTGCGGTCCAGCGCAGTTTCCCAGCCCTGCACAAAGACCGGTTCGGCTATCCTTGGTAAATCGGGGTATCGGAACACCGACACCGTGTCGGGTTTGACCCCGGCATTCACCAGATCACGGTAGGCTTGCGACCCGGTGTCGATCGCTTGGTGGATCAACAGCCCGGCGCTGTCCAGCGCGGCGATGATGCCAAAGGAAATCACCCCGGCCCCGCCGATGGCAAAGGCCACCGGGAAGCCTGACAGAATGCCTCCGAAGAGACAGAAAAATACGATAATGAGGCCTATCTCGACACCATCAAGTCCGAATAGCATTGTCTGGTTCTCCGTCCTTAATGCGTGCCTTCGAAGGCTTCTTCACCCTCACCAAGGCTGTCCTTGTCGAGGTATTTTCCAGTGCTTCCCACCCCTTCCACGAACTCCAGATACGAGCGATACAGGAAGGCAATTGCGTGCAGGAACACCATGGCGGCAAAGGCCACCAGCAGGATCTTGAACAGGAAGTAGGCGTTAAAGCCGTTGGGGCTGAACCCGATGGTTTCCACATTCCAGCGCAGGGCGCGGGATTTGGCCAACAGACGATCCAACGTGTCACTGGCCGAGGGTTTCGGCACAATCAGGTGCCGCCACATGAAGTACCAGCCATACATCCAGGTCAGCACGGCTATCGGCATCATGAACAGAACTGCTCCGCACATATCGACGACGCGTTTGGCACGGTGGCTGATACCCGCATAGATCAGATCGACCCGCACATGACCGCCCTGAACGAAGGTGTAAGTGCAACACAGGCAGACAACCATGGCGTTATACAGTTTAAGTTCTTCGGCGAACCAACTGATATCCATCTGAAAAGGGATACCCAGCCCAAAGGACATATCGGGCCGGGTGAACACTCGTTGCATAAAGACGATCACGATCTGCTGGATTACCATCAGCAGGCCCGCCCACGCAAAGAACCGCCCTGTCGTGTTGGCGAACCCTTCAAGGACACGCACCATCCCCCACATGAAGCCGCGCCAATAAAGCCCGATGGCGGTCAGCACCAGAAACAGCGTGAAGATCACAAAGAAGAACTCGACCGAGCCGCCATAATAAACAAAGCGCATAATCGCTTCTTTGTTCGACCAGTCCAGCCAGAGTTGCGGATGCGTGATCGCGTATCCGAAATTATAGAAGGCTTCGGCAATGTTCTGAATGAACCAGATCAGTCCATTCCACAGGGCGCCGAAGAACGAGATACCGTTATCGTCCTGCATGTTGTCCCCAGGTCGCGTCGGTTGCACGTTTGGTTATGGCGGCATGTCCGAACCGCCTATGTGCAACGGGAAAGGCTCCCCCGTCAGACGGGGGAACCGATTGCTGTGAACGGGATGGCTTAGCCGCGCACGCGGTCGCGCTCGGAGGTGTAGACACCCGACGACAGGTTGTTCCAGGCCGAGGACTCAGCCATCGACTTCATGGCGCTGTCGTGGATGCGCGCGAACAGCTCGTCGCCCATATACTGATCCAGAACTTCCTGGCTGGCCTTACCGAAGGCATCCCAAACGGGCTGCGGGAATTCCATGACCTTGACGCCAGCGGCCTGCAGACGCGCCAGCGCGGCACCGTTGTTGGCCAGGAATTGCGCCAGGTTCCACTGGTGGCACTCTGCTGCAGCGATTTCGATGATCTTCTGCTGTGCCGCGCTCAGGCTGTCATAAACCTCGCGGTTGGTTGCCAGCGACAGACCCGCACCCGGCTCGTGGAAGCCCGCGGTGTAGTAGGTCTTGGTGATTTCCTGGAAGCCGGCCTTCTCGTCGGCCCACGGACCGATCCACTCGGTTCCGTCAATCGCGCCGGACGACAGCGCCTGATACACTTCGGAACCCGGGATGTTCTGAACCGATGCGCCCAGTTTACCCAGCGCTTCGCCGCCCAGACCCGGCATACGGAACTTCAGACCGTTGAAATCTTCGGGGCTGTTGATCTCTTTCGAGAACCAGCCGCCCGCCTGCGCGCCAGTGTTACCGGCCAGGAAAGATTTCAGGCCAAAGATTTCGCCCAGCTCATCGTGCAGCTGCATACCACCTGCGTGATAGTACCAGTTCACCAGCTCCTGCGCGGTCATGCCGAACGGAACAGCGGTAAAGAACGCATAGCCCGGGTGCTGTCCGACAAAGTAGTAGTCTGCGGCGTGATACATATCGGCCTGACCGGACGAGACCGCGTCAAACACTTCGAACGCGCCAACCAGTTCACCGGCGGCTTTGATTTCAACGTTCAGGTTGCCATCCGACATCGTGGTGATGCTGTCGGCGCAGCGCTGTGCGCTGTCGAAAACGCCTGCAAGACCGCGGCCCCACGAGGTGACCATGGTCAGCGTGCGCTTGCCCTGCGCATAGGCGGGTGCCGCCAGTGTGGTGGCTGCAGCAGCCGAGCCGCCCAGTGCTGACGTTTTCAGAAACTTACGACGATCCATATGAGTGATCCTCCCCTGTCATATTTATTGCCCGGTTCTGTCCCGGACCGATCGTTTCCAGTGCGCGACAGCCTAGTTGCACGCACATGAATGTGAATACCTACTACTACGTAGCCGAGAGGGTTTTTGGTGAAACAGCCTCGTAAATCGGGCTTGTTTTGTCCGCATTCCATCAAATCCCGGTGCCTGAGCCCTCTGTTTGATCAATCTTTTTGCAATTTTCCCCTCGCTTGCGTATCGATTCGGCCATGGGAGGATTCCGAAATCTGGTCTCGCTGACCTACGCGCAGAAGCTGTCGCTTGTTGCTGCAATACCGCTGATCGCAGCGGTGGCGGCGATTGCGCTGGTCGTTGCCTATGAATCGCGAGCAACAGCGGAAAGCGAGATTCAAGCACTCGAACGTCGCTTGATCGAAGCCAAGAAGGACGAGCTGCGCAACTACGTCACGCAGGCGCGCAACGGGTTTGCCTACATTTACGGGCGCGCATCGCCGGATGACGAGGTAGCGCAGAACCTCGTCACACAGATCCTGTCGGCGATGATCTATGGCAAGGACGGGTTCTTCTTTGTCTACGACTATGACGGGAACAATCTGGTCAGCCCGCGCCAGACCGAATTCATCAATCGCAACTGGGTGGGCCTGACTGACAGTGATGGCACCCCCATCGTCGACGAATTCATCAAGCTCGCCCGTCAGGGGGCCGGTTGGCACAGCTTCATGTGGCAAAAGCCCTCGACCGGGGAAGAGGCGCAGATGATCGCCTATGTGGTCGGCCTGCAGGACTGGCGCTGGGTGGTGGGCACTGGCGTCTTCATTGACGATATCGTCGCCACCGTCGCCAACGCCCGCGCCGAGGTCGAGGCGCGTGTGCAGCGCACCTTCCTTTATATCGGCGGCATCGTTCTGGCCGCTGTGCTGATCGTTTTCGCCTCGGGCATGTTGCTGAACTTCCGCGAGCGCCGTCTGGCCGATGCCAAGCTCAAGGAACTGACGCAGCGCGTATTTGACGCGCAAGAAGAAGAACGGGGCCGCGTCGCCCGCGAGTTGCACGATGGGATCAGCCAGATCCTTGTCGGCGTGCGTTATGCACTGGACAACGCACGCCGCCGCCTGTCGCGCGGCGATGATGCAGGCGCACAGGACCCGCTTGAGAAAGGCATCGACAATCTCGGCACTGCGATCACCGAGGTTCGCCGCATCAGCCGCGACCTGCGCCCCGGTGTGCTGGATGATCTAGGCCTTGGCCCCGCGCTCAAGGCGCTGACGGATGACTTCCGCGAACGCACCGGGATCGAGACCGAATTCTCGACCGTCGTGTTCCGCAACCGGCTGGATCAGGATAGCAAGATCGCCCTCTACCGGATTGCCCAGGAAGCATTGACCAATATCGAGCGCCACGCGGGCGCAACCCGTGTAACCATCGACCTGCGCGGTCACAAGAAAGGGGCCACCATGCGGATCACCGACAATGGCATTGGACTGCGCAGCGAACCGGATGGTGCAAGCACCGGGATCGGGCTGCGCAACATGCAGGAACGCATCGAACAGCTTGACGGATCGCTGCGCATCCTATCGTCGCGCGGCCAGCGCAGCGGTACGGTGATCGAAGTCAGCTTGCCGCTCAGCCACCTGTTGCCGCCGCAGGAAGACGCAACACCAAAACGAAAGGCCGGTTCCTGATGACTGATACGATCCGGGTTCTCATTGTCGACGACCATCCCATGGTGGCCGAGGGCATCCAATCGCTGCTGGAAAGCTACGACGAGATCGAGGTGGTCGGCACGCTGTCGAACGGGCAAGAAGCAGTGGATCAGGCCGTGCGCCTGCAGCCGGACGTGATCCTGATGGACCTCAATATGCCCGGCCTCAGCGGGCTCAGCGCCACCGAGATCATCCTCGAACGCCTGCCCGACACCCGCATCCTGATCCTGTCGATGCATGACAGCCCCGAATACATCTCAACGGCGCTCAGCCACGGCGCCAAGGGCTATGTGCTCAAAGACGTGCCAACCGAAGAGATCAAACAGGCCATCGACGCCGTGATGCAGGGCGAACGTTATCTCTGCACCGGGGCCAGCGGGTCACTCGAACCCAAAGACGGCGACACGCGTGAGGCGCTCACCGGTCGCGAACAAACGATCCTGCTGGAACTGGCGCAGGGTAAATCCAACAAAGAGGTGGCGCAGGCGCTGGATATCTCGGTGCGCACGGTCGAGACCCACCGCAAGAATATCAAACGCAAGCTGGGCATTTCCTCGACCGCCGGCCTGACCCGCTATGCGCTGGAACATGGCGTCTTGCAGGGCACCAGCCCCGGGCTCTGACCGCAGCGCGGCACGCGCTGCCCGGCCCAACCCGAGGAGATGCGCCAAAGGCGCATTGACGACGGGCGGGAGGGCTACCCGCCGCCGCGCGAGCTGTTGTCTTCTCCGAAAAACACCAGCGTCCCGTCCTCGTCGATGACATGGAATTCGCGCTGTTGATACGGCTGATTGAAGGGCGGCCGCACGCGCCCTTCGGGCAGGTCGTCCAGACCCGGACGCAAGCTTTCAAACAGGGCATCGATACCCTTTACATCTATATAGAAGGACTGATCATCCCCCAAAGCCCGCCCATCCGCGCGCGGCGGACATTCCAGCAATCGGATCGCCACAGGGCCATTGCGCAAAAAGGCATAGTTGTCCTGTCGGAAGGTGCAGTCAAAGCCAAGTCTGTCACAATAAAACCCAATCTGTGCGTCCAGCGAAGAACACAAGACAAATGGCGTGAGTTGCAGGATCTGCATCAACCAACCCTCCTCTGATCGATGCCTTCAGTCTAGCACGACTCAGTCGATCAGCTGGTCATTTCGCAACCCTTCACGTTCATGATGATGCGGCAACACCCGGCCATACAGTTGCCGGGTCCGCTCGACCCCGCCACACATGCCCTCAGTTTCAACAAACGAGAATATGCCGACATAGCGCCGGCGCGCGCCCTTGACCGGCGCGACCCTGTGCAGGGAATATCGGCCCCTGAAAATCTGCAGGTCTCCGGGGCACAATTCCAACGTTCGGACCTGCGCCATACTGCCATCCATAACCGCCGCGACGCCCGGGAAATTCTCATCCTCTGCGCTGCGCAGATTGGGGACGTATTGGAACGCGCCACCCTGCTCGCCGCTCTGAATCGCCAGCGTGACCGTGTAGTTGTTGGTGTCGAAATGCCAGGGAAAGCCCTGCCCCTCCTCGACCACGTTGATGATCACATCGGCCAGCGGGTCGTCATAGCGAAAGAACTGGTCCTCGGGCTCGTCCAAAGCGGCGCGGATGAACGGCAGAAACCCCTCGAATTCATAAATCCGCCGCAGAGGGCCGTCTTTGGCAAAGTTGTCGGCCGGGACAAAGGCGTTCGAGCGATCATAGAACCGACGCAACGGATGCCCGATGCCAAAGCGCGGGTCGTCCTGCGTGAAATACGCGTTGGTCCGGTTGAACGACCGGTGTGCCTGCGGGGCAGCGGCCTCGGCCTCTCGCACCAGATGTTCAAGACCGGCCTCATGCACAAAGCCCGGCAACACTGCGCATCCGTCCTGATCAAGTTCACGTCTCAGGTCTTCGATCAGCCGGTCGTAGGCCCAGGAATCCGGACAATCGATCGGGTAACGCCCCAGGTCCACCAGATCATGCAACATCTCTGACCTCCCAGTTTCACTCACCTTGGCCCAGCGTGACTCAGAGGCGACGGACTCTCATGCCCGTTTCGGACATTCCGTTGCCGGTTTCAGACATTCGCTCCGACCGCCCGACAGGCCGAATTGGGATGATTTTTCGCGGAAGTTCCGGACATGCGGCAAAATGCGCAAGATTATGTCGGAGAATACCGCCACCAGGATAGAAAATTCATACGATTGCCTGTTGACGCCCCTGCGCCCCGCTCATAATGTCCCTGCACGCAAAGAAGGAGCCTCTGGCGATGAAAACGCTAGTCGTAATCGTAGGAACCACGCGCATGGGCCGGTAACGGTAAACCATAATCGAACCCATGCGCCTCCGAAAACTTCGGGGGCTTTTTTTTGGCAATACGCAAGACACTTGTCGCGAACGGAGCAAAAGCAGATGACACGTGAGATGACCGGCGCAAAGATGGTGGTTCAGGCCCTCAAGGATCAGGGCGTTGACACGGTATTCGGATACCCCGGCGGCGCCGTCCTGCCGATCTATGATGAGATCTTTCTGCAAAACGACATCCGCCACATTCTGGTGCGACACGAACAGGGTGCGATCCACGCCGCCGAGGGCTATGCGCGATCAACCGGTAAACCGGGCGTGGCACTGGTGACATCAGGACCCGGTGCTACCAACGCGGTGACCGGGCTCACCGATGCGTTGCTCGATTCGATCCCGATTGTCGTTCTGACCGGTCAGGTGCCGACATTCATGATCGGCTCGGACGCGTTTCAAGAGGCCGACACCGTTGGCATCACCCGTCCCTGCACCAAGCATAACTGGCTGGTCAAAGATACCAACTCGCTTGCCGCCAGACTGCACGAGGCGTTTCACGTCGCCACTTCGGGCCGGCCCGGTCCGGTTCTGATCGACATCCCCAAGGACGTGCAGTTTGCCACCGGCACTTATACCGGCCCCGAACCGTCGGCGTCGCATTACCAGCCAGTGCTGAGGGGCGATCTGGAAGAAATAACCGAACTGGTGGCCGCGATAGAGACCGCGAAGAAACCTGTGTTCTACACGGGCGGCGGCGTGATCAATTCGGGCCCAGAAGCAAGCCGCTTGCTGCGCGAACTGGTGGATGCGACCGGCTTTCCCATCACCTCAACCCTGATGGGGCTGGGGGCCTATCCGGCGTCTGGCAAGAACTGGATGGGGATGCTGGGGATGCACGGCCTCTACGAGGCTAACATGGCGATGCATGACTGCGATCTGATGATCAATATCGGCGCGCGGTTCGACGACCGGATCACCGGGCGGATCGACGCGTTCTCGCCGAACTCGGTCAAGGCGCATGTGGATATTGACCCCTCCTCGATCAACAAGGTGATCCGTGTTGACATTCCGATCGTGGGCGACGTGGCCCACGTGTTGCAGGACATTCTGGCCACGTGGACCGAGCGCGGGCGCAAGACCGAAGCCGCCGCGGTGGCCGAGTGGCAAAAGCAGATCGCTGACTGGCGCAAAGTGAACTGCCTTGCCTTCACCAACAGCGAGAAGACCATCAAGCCACAACACGCCCTGCAGCGCCTCGAAGAACTGACCAAAGGGCATGACCGCTACATCACCACCGAAGTGGGTCAGCACCAGATGTGGGCAGCCCAGTATCTTGGGTTTGAAGATCCCAACCGCTGGATGACATCTGGCGGGCTGGGCACGATGGGTTATGGCTTCCCAGCCTCCATCGGTGTGCAGATGGCTCACCCAGATGCCTTGGTGATCAACGTAGCGGGCGAGGCCTCGTGGTTGATGAATATGCAAGAGATGGGCACCGCGACGCAGTACCGCCTGCCGGTGAAACAATTCATCCTGAACAACGAGCGCCTTGGCATGGTCCGCCAGTGGCAGGAGCTGCTCCATGGCGAACGCTATTCTCATTCGTGGTCCGAGGCCCTGCCCGATTTCGTCAAGCTCGCCGAGGCTTTCGGCGCCAAGGGCATCATGATCAGCGACCCCGCCGATCTGGATGACGCGATTATGGAGATGATCAACTACGACGGTCCGGTGATCTTCGATTGTCTGGTCGAGAAGCACGAGAACTGCTTCCCGATGATCCCCTCGGGCAAAGCCCACAACGAAATGCTTCTGGGCGAGGCCGAAACGCAGGGTGTGATTGATAGCAAAGGTTCGGTCTTGGTCTGACAAAATTCGACGAATTTTGTCAGCGTTCGATGCGCCCGGCAACTTATCTATGATGAAAGGGACATGCATGTCTGCCCTACAAATCCAAAAAGGCTCCTCCCGCCATTCCGCTTACAACCTGCGCCCGACCTTTTCCGACGTGCAGGAGCAGCACACAATTGCCGTTCTGGTCGAAAATGAACCCGGCGTGCTGGCCCGCGTGATCGGGCTGTTCTCGGGGCGCGGCTATAACATCGACAGCCTGACCGTGGCCGAGGTGGACCACACCGGGCATCTCAGTCGGATCACCATCGTCACGACCGGCACGCCGCAAGTGATCGAGCAGATCAAGGCCCAGCTTGGGCGTATCGTCTCGGTGCGGGACGTGCATGACCTGACGGTCGAGGGCTCGTCGGTCGAGCGTGAGCTGGCGATCATGAAAGTGGTCGGCGAAGGCGATAAACGGGTCGAGGCACTGCGTCTGGCCGATATCTTCCGTGCCAATGTGGTCGACAGCACCTTGAACTCGTTCATATTCGAGATCACCGGCGTGCCCGACAAGATCGACGCCTTTGCCGATCTGATGCGCCCGCTGGGGCTCGCCGAAGTCGCCCGAACGGGCGTCGCCGCTCTGCTGCGGGGCGACTGATCAGGACTCGCAACCGCTCTGGCACCTTGCAGTCAGAGCGGGCGAGCATCTCAATCCCGCCATCGCGCACCTCTCTTGAGCGATATCCGCGCAATACCCTGAAAAAGATCACGCAAATTGGCGTAAAGCCTATTGATTTTGCCACCGGGCACGTTAGCGTCTGAACCGTAGCGGAGCCGATCACGGTCTCTGCTAGGGTCATCATTACGATTTCTGCCTGACGTTCGGCCTTTTTTGGGGCCGCTGCGACTATGTTTCCCTGCAATACCACTCACGACCGGGACAAACATGGCCGACACCTTTCGCAGCCCCGCCGAATTGCGCAGCATGTTCGGCGCGAACCTGCGGCAACTAGCGCGTCGCTACCCATCCGTCGCGGCGCTTTGCCGGCAGTTGGGGATTAACCGCACCCAGTTCAATCGCTACCTGTCGGGCGAGAGCTTTCCGCGACCGGATGTTCTGGACCGTATTTGCCGCTTCTTTGGGGTCGACGCACGCATTCTGCTGAAACCGCTGGACGAAATTGCCACGGCTCAGGACCACCCGGCGTCTGAGACCATTGATCGTTTTCTGGCAGCCAGGACCGAGACACCGATCGAACCCGGCTTCTATCACGCCGAGGAAACCGGCACAGGCCTGCACCGGCTGTTCTTCGTGCGGCAAATCCGACACTGTACCCTGCTGCGCGCTTATGAGCCGCGACCTCTGATGCAGGAAACCCCCGCCCCCAGGCGCGAGATTCAGGGGTTTGTCTCGCATACCAACGGGCAGATTTGCGCCCTTATGTCCCGGCGGGGCGGGCTTGATTGCCGGATGATGATGGCAACCCCGACGCCCGACTCCCCCGAACCACACTGGTCCGGTTATATGATCAGCCTGCCGCGCACCGCAGGTGCCGGCGCGGATGTGCAAAAGCTTGAACTGAGATATCTGGGTCGTGACCTGTCCGCAGCCTTGCGGCTGGCCCGCGCAATGCCCCATCCGCCAGACCATATACTGGCGCAGATGTGACCAAAGTGTCGCTGTGAGAAAAGCCGAAGTCGCGGAATTGAAAGTCAGCCCCACCTTGCCGTGTCTAGGCTGGTTCCCGACACAGGAGGACCACATGGCCAGCATCCCGACCAATCTGTCAACCGTCCGCCAGCCCATCGAGACCGCTCTGGGCCTGCCCAACGCGCACTATACCGACCCTGCCCATCACGCCGAAGAGGCCAGCGCCCTGATGCTGGATGGCTGGGCTGGCCTTGCCGCAACGGCAGACGTTCCCGAACCCGGTGACGCGGTGCCGCTGCAGTTTATGGGCATCCCCCTACTTCTGCTGCGGGACCGGTCGGGACAGGTGCGCGTGTTTCAGAACATCTGCCGCCATCGCGGCATGATCCTGGTGGAAGAACCACGCAAGATCGAAGGTGCCATCCGCTGCCCCTATCACAGCTGGTGCTATTCGACCGAGGGCCAACTGGTTGCAACGCCGCATGTGGGCGGCCCGGGCCAGAACGCGCATGAGCGTGTGAACCGGTCCGAGCTTGGCCTGATCGAGGTTCGCAGCCATATCTGGCGCGAGTTGGTCTGGATCAACGTCTCGGGCACCGCCCCTTCATTTGAAGAGGCCAACGCTGCACTGATCGAGCGCTGGGCCGAGTTCGAGAAGCCGCTTTTTCACGGCGGTGCCGGCAGCAGCTTCCGCCTTGATGTCAACTGCAACTGGAAACTGGCGGTCGAGAATTACTGCGAAAGCTATCACCTGCCCTGGGTGCACCCGGGCCTCAACAGCTATTCCCGGCTGGAAGATCACTATCACATCCAGGAGCCCGGCCTGTTCTCGGGTCAGGGGACACTGGTCTATCGGCAGCTGACGGCAGAGGATGGCACCGTCTTCCCCGACTTCGCGGGGCTCAGCGCAAAATGGGACACCGCCGCCGAATACATCGCGGCCTTTCCCAACGTGCTGCTCGGCGTCCACCGCGATCATGCCTTCGCCATCATCCTGCGCCCTGAGGCGCTGGACCAGACCTCGGAACATATCCACCTGTTTTATGCGGTGGCCGACACCGATGACGATCTGCGCGCGCGCAACACCGCCCAATGGAAAGAGATCTTTGAAGAGGACGTCTTTGTCGTCGAAGGGATGCAGCGCGGTCGCGCGGCCCCGGGTTTTGACGGCGGGCGATTTTCTCCGGCCATGGACGGGCCAACCCACCTGTTCCACGATTGGGTGGCAAGCCGCTTGCAGGCCCATCGCGCCCGACCGGCGGCGGAATGAACGATCTGGACGCGCGGCTCAGACAGGCACATCTGGCCGCGGACACCGCCGCGCTGGCCGATCTGTATCAACAGGCGGCGGATGCGACGCGGGATGAAGATGCCGCCGCATTCTTCCTGACCCACGCCTATATCCATGCGCTCGAGGCGAACCTGCCCGCCGCCGCCCCTCTGCGCCAGCGCCTGATCGACATGGGGCGCGAGGTTCGGCAGCCCTGACTATGCGGATGGCTGCTGGGCCACGTCGGCCACGCTGTCTCCGGTGATCAGCCGGTAGAGGTGCCAACTGCCATGACCCAGCAGGGGCAACGTCACAAACAGCCCCAAAAACCACGGGATCAGCGCCACAAAGGTCACAACCGCGATAAAAGCCCCCCACCCCAGCATCACCGCCTTGTTCGCATTCACGTAAGCAAAGCTCGAGATCATCGCCGTCACGAAATCCAGTTCGCGGTCCAGCAGCATCGGAATGGACAGAACCGTGATCATATAGAGCAGCACCGCAAAGACCGCGCCGACAACCGTCCCCACGGCCAGCATCGTCAACCCGTTTAGGGTCAGGAACACCTCGAACGAAGACGAGATATTGGTCATCGTCGTCAAACCCAGAAACAGGGCAAAGATCATATGGCCGAGGAAAAACCAGAACAGGAACATAACCACGATGATGGCGCAGATCGACGGCAACTGCCGGCGGCTCTGCTGGATCACAACGCCGAAGATCGCGCCGAAATCCAGCGGCTCCTGCTGTTCCAGACGGTGCGACACCTCATAGAGACCAACGGCGGCAAAAGGTCCAATCAGCGGAAAGCCGATGGCAGCCAGCACCAGCCAGAACGAGGTTCCCGTCTGCAACGTAACCCAAGCCATGATCCAGCCCCCCAGCACGTAAAAGCCCGCAAACAGCAGCCCAAACAGCGGCGCACGGCGGAAATCATGCCAAGCCCGCCGCAGGGCCTCTTTCAGCATCGCCGTATCGGCAGGCTTCAGCGTTGGCACACCAAAGGGTTTGTCCATTCTCTGTCTCTCCTCCCCAGGCCCCTGCTCTAAAGGGCCGGTCTTTTCTGCGGCCACTCTGTTTCCGCGTGATAGGCCGCACCAATCGCCAGCAACCGCCCGTCTGATCCCCGCGGGCCAAACAGTTGCAGTCCCATTGGCAAACCGTCGGGCCCAAATCCCGCAGGTGCCGCCAGACAGGGCAGGCCAAGCAGGCTGACCGGTGTCGTCACCTGCATCCAGCGGTGATAGCTGTCCATCGCCTGCCCCGCGATCTCTGTCGGGTAAGGCAGTTCGATCCCAAAGGGCCAGACCTGCGCTGCTGGCAGGATCAGCGCGTCATAAGCCTCAAACACCTCGGCCGCCCCCCGGAACCAGTCCGACCGGATGACGCTGGCCCGATGCACCTCCATCGCACTCAGCGCCAGCCCCCGGTCCAACTCCCACTGGGCGCTGTCCTTCAACGCGGCCTTCTGAGCTGCCAGCGGCTCAAGCCCCGCCGCCACACTCCAGGATCGCAGGGTGGTCCAACTGTCCCAGATCAGATCGGCTGAAAAGGGCGGCGCAACAGGTTCGACCTGCGCCCCAAGCCCCTCGAAAACCTTCAGCGCGCTCTCGCAGAGCTCACCAATCCCCTCTGCATATGGAAACGCCCCGCCCCAATCGCCCAGCCACCCGATCCGCATCCCCGAAAGGTCAACAGGCCGGACCGGAGCGACATCGGCAACCGGCCCGCTCAAAGGCATCCTCGGATCAGGCCCTGACATCACATCCAGCAATATCCCTAGGTCTGCCGGGCTGCGCGCCATGGGCCCCAGGGTCGAAAGCTGATGCAGGAAACTGTCCCCGGCAGGTTCGGACGGGACCCGCCCCCAACTGGGCCTGAAACCGTAGACATTGTTCCAGGCGGCCGGGTTGCGCAGGCTTCCCATCATGTCCGACCCGTCGGCCAGCGCCAGCATTCCCGTCGCCAGCGCCACCGCCGCCCCGCCTGACGACCCCCCACCGGACCGGGACAGATCATAGGGATTGCACGTCGCGCCATAGACGGGGTTGAACGTATGCGACCCCAGCCCGAATTCCGGCGTGTTGGTCTTGCCGATGATGATCGCACCCGCCGCGCGCAAACGCGCCGCAATCAGGTCATCGGACCCAGGAACATGATCCTTGAATAAGGGCGAACCCTGCGTCGAACGAACCCCGGCCACATTCACCAGGTCCTTGACCGCAACAGGCAGACCATGCAGGGCACCACGGCGCGACCCCGCATCCATAGTCCGCGCCTCGGCCATCAACTCATCCTCGCCCCGCAAGGCCACAATCGCATTCACTCGACCATTGACCGCACCGATCCGATCCAGGGTCGCCCGCATCAACGCCTCAGCCGACAGGCGCCCATCAGCCAGCCCGCTCAGCAGGTCTTCGGCAGAGAATTCATTCAAATTCATCAAGGTTCCAAACAGATACGCCACCACCTCTTGCAGCCCAGCCTAGCCAAGCCGCGACAGCAATTAAACCCACTGTTTGAATGTATCTTTTTCCGCACCTGCCCGCGCCACGGGATCCCGCTTCATCTGGCTAAAAATATCCCGGGGGAGGCGCGGCCCGCCGCGACGGGGGCAGAGCCCCCAGCGACCTCAGTCGCCCTGCGCCTCGGACCGGGATTTCCCCGCGACGTCCAGCGCAAGTGTCGCCGCCATGAACCCATCCAGATCCCCGTCCAACACGCCTTTGGTGTCCGAGGTTTCATGATTGGTCCGCAAATCCTTTACCATCTGGTAAGGCTGCAACACGTAAGACCGAATCTGGTTGCCCCAGCCCGCATCGCCCTTCGCCTCATGCGCCGCGTTGATATCGGCGTTCCGGCGGTCCAGTTCTTGCTGATACAGGCGCGATTTCAGTGCCTTCATGGCGATATCCCGGTTCTGGTGCTGCGATTTCTCGGAACTCGTCACCACGATGCCGGTGGGAATGTGCGTGATCCGCACCGCCGAGTCCGTCGTGTTCACGTGCTGCCCCCCGGCCCCCGAGGACCGGTAGGTATCAATACGAATATCCGACGGGTTCACCTCGATCTCGATATTGTCGTCCACCACCGGATAGACCCAAACCGAGCTGAACGAGGTATGCCGCTTGGCCGCCGAGTCATAGGGCGAGATGCGCACCAGCCGGTGCACACCACTTTCCGACTTCAACCAACCATAGGCGTTGTGCCCGGAAATCTTGTAAGCGGCAGATTTGATCCCCGCCTCTTCCCCCGCCGTCTCGGATTGCAGCTCGACCGTGTAGCCCTTCTTCTCAGCCCAACGCACATACATCCGCGCCAACATCGAAGCCCAATCGCAGCTCTCGGTCCCACCCGCGCCCGAGTTGATCTCGAGAAAGGTGTCATTGCCATCCGCTTCACCATCCAACAGCGCCTCAAGCTCTTTCTTGGCGGCCTTCGCTCCAAGCGCTTTGATGGCCGCCTCGGCATCCTCAACGACTTCTTCGTCCTCTTCCATCTCGCCCAGTTCGATCAGCTCGATATTGTCGCTCAGATCGGTTTTGATGGTCTCATAGGTCTCGATGGCGTCGACCAGCATCTGCCGTTCGCGCATCAGTTTCTGCGCGTTCTCAGGATTATCCCACAGGTTCGGATCCTCGACCCGCGCGTTGAATTCCTCCAACCGGTGCGGCGCGGTCTCATAGTCCATGCGCTGCGCCAGCAGCTCCAGCGACTTTTCGATTTCCGCCACGATGTTCTGGGTTTCGGCGCGCATGGTCTTGTCCCAACTTGCTCAATCAGGCCTGCGTGATAGCAAGAGGTGCGGGCCACCACAAGACAGGCGGGATCGGAATGCAAAGCGCGGTGGAAAAGATAGCAGATGAATGGGGCCTGAGCCTTCTGGAACAGGTCGCCGATACTGGTCACGCGCGGGCCTGGAAGGTGCAAACAGCTGATGGATACGCAGCCCTGAAGCTTTATCGCCGGGGGGATCGAGGGAATGAGGCTGCGGGGACGAAGCTGCTCGGCCTCTGGCAGGATCGCGGCGCGGTTCGGGTTCTGGCTGAAACCGAAAACGCGGTGCTGATGGACTGGCTTGAAGGGCCATCCTTGGGCGATCTGGCACGAGGAGGTCAGCCCGATGCGGCTGTGGCAACTCTGGCTGAAACCGCGTATCGCCTGCACCACGCGCCGGTTGTGCAGGCATCAGGCCTGAGGCCGCTACGGCAGGTTTTCGACCCGATTTTCGCGATCCGCTTCTCACCAGACTGCGCCCCGCAATTCCAGCATGACATGAGCCAAGCGATCTCCCTGGCACGCACTTTGCTAGACAGTCAGCCCATCGCCGTCCCGCTGCACGGCGACCTGCACCCCGATAACGTCATCCAAACCGCCGAAGGCCCTCGGGTCATCGATGCCAAAGGGTATCTGGGCGATCCCGCGTTTGAGCTTGCCAACGCTCTGCGCCATCCCAAGGGCATGGCCGCGCTGGTCCAGCAACGTCGCCAGATTGAACACTGCCTGATGCTCTATGCCAATGCGATGAGCGTAGACGTTAACCGGCTGGCCCAATGGGCTGCCGCAAAATGCGCGTTGTCGATCTTCTGGCGCGCCGAGGCCCTGATCGAAACCGACCGTGAGGCCGATCTGCTTCACCTTTTCCTAAAGATCGCAGATCAGTAAAGCCCGCCGCCCTGCAGGTCACCCTGACTTGCGTTGGGACCAACCGTGATCGTGTTCCCGGTCGAGGTCGTCACCTGACGACCGCCTCGGGTCACCTCTTCGAACAGCGGCAGTTCTGATCCCACGGCAAAGCCACCATCATAAACCCGGTCGATAAAGCCATCGACGCCATCCCGGAAATACTCGGCCACGACATATTCGCCCGAGGCATCCTCGGGCAGACGCGCACCGCTGAACCGGTCGATCTTGATGAAATGCCCACCCGGAGGCACTTCGAACGGGCCACCACCGTATTTCTCGACGGCCTTCTCCATGAAACTCTGGAAGACCGGGCCGCACATCGTGCCGCCATAAGCCCCCCGCCCCATCGGGCGTGGACGGTCGTAACCGATATAGCAGCCCGCCACGATGTTCGACGTGAAGCCGATGAACCACGCATCCTTGGATTCGTTGGTCGTACCGGTCTTGCCCGCCGTCGGCACCGGCAGCCTGACATGGGCCGAGGCTGTACCGCGATCCACCACCCCTTTCATCATCGAGGTCAGCTGATACGCCGTAATCGCATCCATCACCTGACTGCGATCGGTGATGATCTGTGGCGCCTCATCCGGCTCCAGCCAGCTTGAGTTGCAATCCAGACATTGCCGGTCATCGTGGCGATAGATCGTCTTGCCGTACCGGTCCTGAATTCGGTCAACCAGCGTCGGCTCAACCCGTTCACCCCCGTTGGCAAACATCGCGTAGGCCGCGACCATCTTATACAGCGTCGTCTCCTCGGACCCCAGTGAGTTGGCAAGGAATGCCCCCATCCGGTCATAGACACCAAAGCGTTCCGCATAGCCCGCAACAACGGGCATCGTGACCTCTTGCGCCAGACGGATGGTCATCAGGTTCCGCGACTGTTCAATCCCGGTACGCAGCGGCGTTGGCCCATAGAATTTGTTCGACGAGTTCTTGGGCCGCCACAGACCCTGTGGCGTGTTCACCTCGATCGGCGCGTCCACAACGATGGTAGCAGGGCTATAGCCGCTGTCCAAAGCTGCGGCATAAACGAAGGGCTTAAAGCTCGATCCCGGCTGGCGCTGCGCCTGCGTGGCGCGGTTGAACACGGTGTCCTGATACGAGAACCCGCCCTGCATCGCCAGAACCCGGCCCGAGTTCACATCCATCGCAACAAAACCACCCTGCACTTCGGGCACCTGGCGGGCGGACCATTGACCCTCTTCGCCTTCCATCACAAGGATCACGTCGCCGCGTTTGAAATTGGCGGCAAAGTCGCCCTGCATCCACTGGATATCTGAGCGCGGGATACTGCCGTCCGCCGGGCCGTCCTCAATCCCAACTGTCAGGGATTGATCGGCCACGTTCAAAACAACTGCCGGATACCATTGCGTCGGCAACACCACATCACGCGGGACTTCCATGATGGCCAGCGCCTCGCGCCATTGCGCCTCATCCGCCAGCTTTTCTTCGGGGATTACCTCTCCGGTGCCACGCCATTTCCCGCGTGACCGGTCGTATTTTTGCAACGCCGTACGCAGGGCCTTGGCGGCCTCGACCTGCATCTCTTCATCCACCGAGGCGCGCACGGTGAAGCCACCGGTAAAGAACTCACCCTCGCCGAAGTCTTCGCTCAGCTGGCGGCGGATTTCGTCGGTGAAGTAGTCGCGGGGCGGCAAAGCCGTGCGGAAGCTTTCAAAGTCACCATTCTGAACCGAGCGCAGCGGTGCATCGACCTCGGCTTCATAGGTCGCCTGATCGATATAGCCGTTCTGGTTCATCTCACGCAGCACGTAGTTGCGCCGCGCCAGAAGACGTTCTTTCTCGCGCACCGGATGGTAATCCGACGGGGCCTTGGGCATCGCAGCCAGCGTTGCGGCCTCATGCGGGGCCAATTCCTGCAACGTTTTGTTGAAATAGGTTTGGGCAGCAGCGGTCACGCCGTAAGAGTTCTGGCCCAAAAAGATCTCGTTCATATAAAGTTCGAGGATCTGTTCCTTGTCCAGCGTATCCTCAAGCCTTGTGGCGAGGATGATCTCTTTGATCTTGCGCTCGGCCCGGCGGTCACCGGACAGCAGGAAGTTCTTCATCACCTGCTGGGTAATGGTCGAAGCACCGCGCACATTTGCGCCCTTCGATTTCACCGCCTCAACCCCGGCGGCGACGATGCCACGCGGATCGTATCCCTGGTGGGTATAGAAATTCTTGTCTTCCGCCGAGATAAACGCCTGTTTCACCAGATCAGGAATTTCCTCGGACGGGGTGAACAGGCGGCGTTCCTGCGCGAATTCGTCGATCAGTTGACCTTCGCCCGAGTAAATCCGGCTGATCGTGGGTGGTTTGTACTGCGCCAGCGACTCATGGCTGGGCAGGTCTCGGCCATACATCCAGAACACCGCGCCGACGACCAGCGCGGCCATGAAGATACCCAAGGTCACGAGGCTGAAGATCGCCCCGAAAATCGAAAGAATAAACCGGATCACGTTACTGCCTTTTACTCGCGGTGCCGCCTATATAGGGACGCGCCTGCCCCGGGTCAAAACACGAAAGCCTACAATGGCCGTTTTGCGCCGCTGCGTTATTGCCCCACCAGCGCGCGTTTCACCAGATCATCCTGCCGCCAGCCCTCAAGCCCCTGCGCCAACCCTCGCGCCATCGCTGCCCGCCAATCGGGGTCTTGGATGTTCTTCAGATCACGCGGGCTGGACAGAAACCCAAGCTCGACCAGAACCGAGGGGATATCAGCAGCCTTGAGCACCGAGAATGAACCGGTGCGGATCGGGCGGCTGTTCATCGGCCCGCCCTGCTGCGCCATGCCGTCAGCCAGCGCCCGCGCCAGAGCGTTGGTGCGCGGTTGCGTTTCCTGCCGCGCCATGTCCAGCAGCACGTCAGCCACCTGATCGTCGGACCCGCTCAGATCAATCCCGGCGATCAGGTCGCCCCGGTCATGCCGCTCGGCCAGTTTCTGGCTGGCCACGTCCGAGGCCTCGTCGGCCAGCGTATAAACCGCAGCCCCATGCGCGCGCCCTTCGGACAGCGAATCCGCATGCAGCGAGATGAACACATCCGCCCCCGCCCGATGCGCCAGCGCGATGCGGCGTTCAAGGCTGACAAACTGGTCATCCACCCGGGTCATCACCACCTCATACCCGCCTGTGCGCAGCAGTATCTCGCGCAGCTCGCGTGCGAAGGTCAGCATCAGAGTCTTTTCGTCGGTGCCGGGAACCTCGGCCCCTGGATCAATGCCGCCGTGCCCGGGGTCCAGCATCACGCGCAGGGTCCGATTGTCGCGCGGCTTCGCGGCCTCGGGCGTGGCCGCCGGTTCGGGCAAATCCCAGCCGGGCTGGCGCGGCGCGCCCGCGCTGGCAGCGAAACTGTCGAAATCGGTGCCCATCAGATGCAGCGACAGATGCGCGGCCCCGGTGGCCTCATCCACGCGCAGATCGGCGGTTTCGATTGCCAAGGGCGCGCCCAGTTCCAGCACCAGCCGCGACCAGCCGGGCACATAAGCCCCAAACTGCACGCCACTGATCCGGTTGGTTTGCAAAAAGCGCTGACGGTCCAGTCCCGTCCAGTCGACCTCCTGAAAATCCAGAACCATGCGATAGGGATCGCGCAGGGTGAAGACGCGATAGGGCACGCCCTGGCTGAGACCAAGATCGACCCGCACGCCCGACCGGCCCGCATCGGTGATCCGGCTTTGATCCGGCAACACCCGCGCAAGCGCGCTGAAGTCATGCGCGAACGCAGCGCCGGTCAGCGCCCAGATCAGGGCGAGTGCATAGAAAATCCTGCTCATGGCCTCAAGTTTTCCCGAGATCGTTTGGCCGGTACTCTACCCGACCAACGCCGTTTTGTGAACGCCCTAGACCGGCGCGGCAATCGCCCCGCGCTCGACCATGAAATGCTGCAGGCGGGCCAGGCCTTCTTCGATATCCGCCGTCGCGCGCGCATAAGAAAACCGCAGCGTCGTGTGCCCCCGCACGGGATCGAAATCCAGCCCCGGGGTGACCGCAACACCGGCCTTGTCCAGAATCTCGGCAGCAAAGGCGCGGCTGTCGTCGGTCAGGCCCGAGACATCGGCATAGACATAAAACGCCCCATCGGGCGGCGCGATATTGGTGAACCCGGCCTTGGGCAACCCGTCCAGCATCAGCGCGCGGTTGCGGCGATAGACGTCCAGATTGGCCTGCAGTTCCGTGTCGCAATCCATCGCGGCCAGCGCGGCCACCTGACTGGCATGGGGCGCGCAGATGAACATATTCTGTGCAATCCGCTCGACCACGCGCACCTGATCCTCGGGCACGACCATCCAGCCCACGCGCCAGCCTGTCATCGAGAAATACTTGGAGAACGAGTTGATCACATAACACTCATCCGTCAGTTCCAGCGCGGTGACGGCTTTGGCCTCATATTCCAGCCCATGATAAATCTCGTCGCTGATGAATGAGGCCCCCTGTCCGTGTGCCGCTTCGATCAGCGCGCCCATCGCGGCGTGATCCAGCATCGTGCCCGTCGGATTGGCGGGCGAGGCGACCATCAGGCCCTGCAGGTCCAGACCGGCAAAGTCGGCCGGCACCGGCTGCAAGCGGTTTTCCGGCGCGGTGGGCAGATCAACTGGTACCAGCCCCAGCGCCTTGAGGATCTGCCGATAAGACGGATAGCCCGGCGCGCCGATGCCAACACGGTCGCCACTGTCGAACAGAGCGGTGAAGGTCAGCAGGAATCCGCCCGACGAGCCGGGGGTGATCACCACACGCTCGGGGTTCAGATCAACATCGTACCACTCGCCATACAGCCGCGCGATGCGCTGGCGCAGCACGGGCAGGCCCAAAGCCACCGTATAGCCCAGTGGCCCCTGCTCCATGGCCTTCGCCAGCGCGGCGGTTGCGCCTTTGGGCGCGCCGGTTCCGGGCTGGCCGACTTCCATGTGGATGATGTGGCGACCGCCATCCTCGGCCTTGCGGGCGGCCTCCATCACGTCCATCACAATGAACGGGTCGACCCCGGACCGGGTTGAGTTTCTCATGCCCATCTCCCATGTTGCGGCCATGGCTTTTGAACGCGTATCCCGGCTGGCGTCAATCCCGGCCCTGATGCTGGCTGCGGCGATGTGGCTGGCGGCAAGCGCACAGGCCAGCGCCCAGAACCTGATCCGCGACCCCGATATCGAGCACGGCCTGCGCGAACTGGCCTTTCCGATCCTGCGCGCCGCCGGGCTGAACACCAACCGCGTGCGGATTCTGGTGGTCAATGACAGCACGTTCAACGCCTTCGTCATCGACTACAACACCATCTACGTGAACTATGGTCTGATCCTGTCGGTCGACACGCCCGAGATGCTGCAGGCCGTCATCGCACATGAGGCCGCCCATATCGCCAATGGCCACCTTGCCCGGCGGGCCGAGAACCTGCGTGCGGCCCAACGCAACGCCCAGTTCGGCACCGCATTAGCCCTGATCGTCGCCGCGGCGGGCGGAGGAGAAGCAGCCGCCGGCATCGCCGCTGGCACCTCGGGCTCGGCGCTGCGCAGCTTTCTGGGGCACACGCGTGCCGAAGAGGCCTCGGCTGATCGCAGCGCGGCCAGCTATCTGCGGTGGGCGGGTATCTCTCCGCGCGGGATGGTCAACCTGCACCGCAAATTCGCCGGTCAGGAATTGCTGAACCAGGCCAATCAGGACCCTTATATGCGCTCGCATCCCACCAGCCGCGAACGCCTGCGCGCCGCCGAACAGTTTCTGGATGAGTTCGACGACAAAGCCCAGCAGAACGCCAATGCCGATTATTGGTTCGCGCGGGTCAAGGGCAAACTGTCGGCCTGGCTGCGCGCGCCCGGCTGGACCCTGCGCCGCGCGGTCGAGGAAACCGACCCCGGCATCCGCCTCATGCGCGAGGCTTCGGCCCATCACCAGAACCGCGATCTGACCCGCGCCCGCGCCGCCATCGACAAGGCCCTTGAAATCCGCCCCGATGATCCATTCTTCTATGAATTGAAAGGCCAGATCCTGCTGGAAAACCGCCGACTGAAAGAAGCGGTTGCAGCTTACGGCACAGCTGTTGATATGGCCCCGAATGACTCGCTGATCCTGGCCGGGTACGGGCGGGCCCTGCTGGCGGACGGGCGAACAAAGGACGCCTTGCAAGCGCTTGAAAAAGCACGTGCAAGGGACTATCGAAATGCCCGGTTGATGCAGGACCTCGGCGCGGCATATGCGCGGGTTGGCAATAATGGGATGGCCTCGGCGGTCACAGCAGAACGATATGCCTTGCATGGTCGGCTGGATGATGCAGGTATCCACGCAAGGCGCGCCCTTGGGCAACTGCCCGAGGGGTCTCCGGGGTGGCAACGGGCGCAGGATGTGCTGATTGCCTCGGAGCAGGCGAAGAAAAAGAAAAGGAAACGGAAATGATCCTCAGACATACAGCACCCGCCCTTCTGGGGCTTTCCATGCTTGCCGCTCCGGCCCACGCGCTGGACCTGAACGCCATGAGCGACGCTGAGCGGGCCGAATTCGGTGCGCAGGTGCGTGAATACCTGCTGGAAAATCCCGAAGTGATCATCGAAGCGATCAACATTCTGGAAGAACGCAACGCCGTCGCCGAAGCTGCTGCTGATAAAGAGCTGGTCGCCGCCAACGCAGACGCGCTGTTCAACGACGGCTACAGCTGGGTGGGCGGCAACCCGGACGGAGACATCACACTGGTCGAGTTCATGGACTACCGCTGCGGCTATTGCCGCCGTGCGGTGTCCGAGGTTGCCAGCCTGCTGGCCGAGGATGGGAATATCCGGCTGGTGATCAAAGAACTGCCCATTCTGGGCGACGCTTCGGTTGTATCGTCGCGCTTCGCCATCGCGACAAAGCAGGTGGCTGGGGACGATGCCTATAAGCAAGTCCACGACGCGCTGCTGGAGTTCAGTGGCGAGCCTTCCGAGGTCACCCTGCGCCGGATCTCAGACGGTCTGGGTCTGGACAGCGACGCCATCGTTGCGGCGATGGACAGCGATGAGGTGACAGCGGAAATCGCCCAGACCCGCCAACTGGCGCAGCGGTTGCGGATTTCGGGCACACCGTCCTTTGTGCTGGGTTCTGAGATGCTGCGTGGCTTCCTGCCCGCCGATCAGATGCTGCAGATTGCGGATGGCGTGCGCGCGGAACAGGGGTGAGAACAAGGACGGCCGAGCCGCCCAAACACCCCAGCGCCGCATCTCGGTAAACACATAAAATCTTAGTGCAATGGCACCGCCGACGTCGGCTTCGAGCTCAATCCTGCTTCGTCTTGCTCGTAAGCTACTGCACTGGTACCCTGATTACACGCTTGGCACGGAAGCTAGGCGATGGAGATTTTATGTTTACGATTGCGGGAAACCGCTAAGTCCTGAACGGCAGGACGATCAAGCCAAGTAGAGTCTGTTCAAAGGTGGCAGGCTTTCCTTTTGCATGGCTCGTGAACATTCAAACTATCACCAACGATGCATGAGCTTTGCGCCTGTCACATCAAGCGTCTTTGCTTGTTTGACAGCACGAAGAAAGACGAAAGACCAATGAAAATACGACCAACAAAGCAAGCCGATATCGCAGCCTTACAGGAGGTGCTTAGCGGCACCGAGCTTTTCCCCAATGAAATGCTTCCTGACATGGTGGACGGATTCCTGTCCGACGGTGAAAGCTCTGATATTTGGCTGACATGCGAAGCAAACGGTAAGGCCGTGGGCTTTTGTTACGCAATCCCAGAGGAACTTGCCGAAGGTGCATGGAACATGCTCGCCATCGCAATTCTGCCAACCGAGCAGGGTAACGGTTTTGGCGGTGCCATCGCCAAGCATCTGGAGGTCGAACTCAAGAACCGTGGACAGCGCATCTTGATAGCTGACACTTCAGGCACCGACGAGTTCGAACAGACACGCGCGTTCTATCGCAAGAACGGCTACAGCGAGGAAGCTCGGATCAGGGATTTCTGGGCTGCGGGGGATGACAAAGTCGTCTTCTGGAAATCACTAAGCTAACCTTAAAAAGCTGGTGCTGGCCTGCCTTCGGGCAGGTCAGTCTCATTTGTTTGCTCGATTTGGCAACGGTAGCAAAGTCCGCCTAGCGACCCAAGTGAACTCACATCATCAAGTTTGTAGGATTGCGCCGCTACTCCGCTGCCTCAGCCGCCGCATCCAGCTCTGCTGCCTTCTTCTCGACCTCTTCCACGATGTGATCGATCATCTGATCGTTCGACATCTTGTGGCTGGCCTTGCCCGCCAGATAGACCATGCCGGACCCGGCCCCGCCGCCGGTGAAACCGACATCGGTCATCAGCGCCTCGCCCGGGCCGTTCACGACGCAGCCGATGATCGACAGGCTCATCGGCGTCTTGATGTGCTCCAGCCGATGTTCCAGCGCTTCGACGGTTTTGATCACGTCAAACCCCTGTCGCGCGCAGGAGGGGCATGAGATGATATTCACACCGCGATGGCGTAGGCCCAGAGACTTCAGGATCTCAAAACCCACCTTAACCTCTTCCACCGGATCGGCGGACAGGCTGACGCGGATCGTGTCGCCGATGCCCATCCACAGCAGGTTGCCCAGACCGATGGCGGATTTGATGGTGCCGCTGACCAGCCCCCCGGCCTCGGTAATACCCAGATGGATGGGCGCATCGGTGGCCTCGGCAATGCCTTGATAGGCGGCAGCCGACAAGAACACGTCGCTGGCCTTTACGCTGATCTTGAAGTTGTGAAAGTCGTTA
This sequence comes from Ruegeria sp. CJ3, assembly GCF_056536725.1. Lineage (NCBI taxonomy): Bacteria > Pseudomonadati > Pseudomonadota > Alphaproteobacteria > Rhodobacterales > Roseobacteraceae > Ruegeria > Ruegeria sp. CJ3. Next base: position 249,088 of record NZ_JBQFQE010000001.1, on the reverse strand, counting down.
TCCTCAAGGATACGGATATGTTCCAGCCCGCTTTCCACCATCGCCTCGGGGCAGGGCTCGGCGTATTTCTCAAGCAGGTGTTTCTCCAACGACCCCGCATTCACCCCGATCCGGATCGAGCAATTGTGGTCCCGTGCGGCCGCGATCACCTCTTTGACCCGCTTTTCGTCACCGATATTGCCCGGGTTGATCCGTAGGCAGGCGGCCCCGGCCTCGGCAGCCTCGATCCCGCGGCGATAGTGGAAATGGATGTCGGCCACGATGGGCACCGGGCTTTCGCGCACGATCTCTCTCAACGCTTTGGAAGATGCTTCATCCGGGACTGAGACGCGCACAATATCTGCGCCTGCTTCCGCCGCAGCCTGCACCTGCGCCACGGTCGCGGCCACATCGGTGGTCAGGGTGTTTGTCATGGTCTGCACAGCAATAGGTGCGTCGCCCCCGACAGGCACGTTGCCAACCATGATCTGACGGGATTTGCGGCGATAGATGTCGCGCCACGGACGTACGGGATTGTGGGACATGGGGATCGGTCCGGATCAGCCTGAGTTGCGCCTTAGATAGTTCGCCAACCCGGCGGGAGCAATGCCAAGATCACTCGGCGGGCGCTTCTGCCGCCTCGGTCTGCAGTTCGGCGACCAGCTGCTTGAGTGCGCTGTTCTGATCGGCCTCAAGATCGGCTACGGTGAAATTCTCAGCCACTGCATCCTTTGACAAGACAACACCCTTGGTCACGGTACCGGGTGCACCAACCGGGCCAAAATGTTCGCCATTCATCGAGAAATAGACGGACCCCGAGGCCCCTGCCCGCAACTGCGGCGGCTCTTCGGTCAGCGGAACTTCAAACGTGCTGCCCTGCTCGACGGTACCCAAAGTACCTTCGAAGATGACGCTGCCATCGGCGGCGGTGACGCGCATCCATGACGGGTTCACGGCCACAATCTTCAGCGTCGTATCCAGTTGTTCGACCACCTGCGGCAGCGCCGGACGTTCGACTGTATGAACTTCGGTCACCTGAATCTGCGGCGGCTCGGGCGCGCGGAAGGTGCCAACCGTCCGGGGGTCAAGCGTCGAGATCGGCGCATCACGCGCCACCAACACCGGTACATCCAGCGCCTGAGGGCGATACAGACGGTCCAGCGCCTCAGAGCTTGGCGTATCGGCGCTGGCCAACTCGGTCTCTTCCGTCCGCGCTTGCGCCGCGTCCAGCGGATCGAGGTCGGTCAAAACGACAGGCGCCTGCTCAACCGGGCTGACCTGCACCTGCTGAATGCGGTTCAGGACGGACCAACCGCCATAGCCAATGCCGCCGATGACGGCCAACAGAACCAGCGTCGAACCAATGGCCCGCGGCTCAATCTGGCTGACAACAGATTCGCGGCCCGGAATATAAGGCGTATTGGGCGAGACAAAGGGATCGCGCCCCATCGGTCCGCGCGACGGCAGACCGCCCGGTGCTTTCTTGACCACAGACGCCTCGGCCGACATGCCATGGGCGACCTCAAAGCCGCTTTCCTTGCAGAAGGTCTGAAACGTCTCGTCTGGGTTCATGCCCAAGTAACGGGCGTAGGACCGAACATACCCTGCGATGAAGCCAGGCGTGTCAAAGGCATCCGGATCGGCATTTTCGATGGCAGCGATGTAGTTGGCCTTGATCCGCAGTTCCCGCTGCACGTCCAGAAGAGACTTGCCCATCGTCGCGCGTTCGCCACGCATGACATCGCCAAGCCGTACCTCATAGTCATCAAACCCCTTGGGTCTGACGTCCATGCCTTCTTCGGAATCGCGCTGTGATCTGCGCCCAATCATTCCTGCTGCCCCATCTTTGCCTGTCGCGTGTTACGCGTCAGCGGCGAATCGCCCCTATGACGATTCGTCCGCTACTTTTGTTAGCTTAAGCCTAACACGCAGCAAACTCGTTGCACACTTTGGTGTGAGGTTATCCAGCAAGTTCGGCGCGATTTAGCGCACAATGTGACCAAAGTTCGTCCATCGCCTGCACCAGACGATTCATTTCGTCAGGCCCATGTACCGGAGACGGGGTAAAGCGCAGGCGCTCTGTGCCACGCGGAACGGTCGGGAAATTGATCGGCTGCACATAGATGCCGTAGTCATCCAGCAGCCGGTCGCTGAGGATTTTGGTATGCACCGGATCACCAACGATCACAGGTACGATATGGCTGCCATGGTCGATCAGCGGCAAACCCAGCCCCTTTAGGCGCAGCTTGAGGATCTTTGCCTGCGTCTGGTGCTGCTCACGCAGCTCGGGCGTCCGCTTGAGATGCGCGACCGAGGCCGCCGCCCCCGCCGCAACCGCAGGCGGCAGCGAGGTGGTGAAGATAAAGCCCGGCGCATAAGAGCGTACGGCGTCACACATTTTTGCGCTGGCGGCGATATAGCCACCCATCACGCCATAGGCCTTAGCCAGCGTGCCGTTGATGATGTCGATACGATGGGCCAGCCGGTCGCGCTCGGTCACACCGCCACCGCGGGGGCCGTACATGCCAACCGCGTGAACCTCGTCAATATAGGTCAGCGCACCGAATTCATCGGCCAGATCGCAGATTTCCTCGATCGGTCCGAAATCGCCATCCATCGAGTAAACCGATTCAAACGCGATCAGCTTGGGTGCAGCCGGATCGTCCGCCGCCATCAGTTCGCGCAGGTGTTCAACATCGTTGTGGCGGAAGATACGCTTGGCACCGCCGTTCCGGCGCACACCTTCGATCATTGAGGCATGGTTCAGCGCATCGGAATAGATGATCAGGCCGGGGAACAGCTTGGGCAGCGTGCTCAGCGTCGCGTCATTGGCGATATACGCGCTTGTGAACAACAGCGCCGCCTCTTTGCCGTGCAGGTCAGCGAGTTCAGCCTCGAGCCGCTTGTGATAAACGGTAGTGCCCGAAATATTGCGCGTCCCGCCCGAGCCCGCGCCGGCAGCATCCACCGCCTCGCGCATCGCATCCAGAACGACCGGATTCTGCCCCATGCCCAGATAGTCATTGCCACACCAGACAGTGATATTCTGCTGCGACCCGTCGGGGCAGGTGCGCACCGCATGAGGGAAGTGCCCGTTACGGCGTTCAATGTCGATAAAGGTCCGGTAACGACCTTCTTCATGCAGCCTGGCAATCGCTGAATCGAGCTGAGCAGTATAGTCCAACGGACCCTCCCTGGATGCCCGGCCTCTGTTCGCGGCAGCCGGGCGGCTGTTTCTCCTGCGCCCTGCGGGGCGTCGGATTGCGTTCCTTTGAACCACTCAAGTATAGTTCAAAAAATGGCGCATCATTGATTTGCATCAAATATCGACCTAAACCCCAATCGACAAGTGGTGTTGCGGCCTGCGGACGCGAGGAAACGACGCAGGGCGACTCAATACCCCAATGCATAGCCGGTTTTCGATGAACGCGTGTTGGAGGGCCCTCCCCTCGCTGCTACATACCCTACCAAATTCAGGACAATTCAGGAGAACACCATGTCGCTTGACGCCGTACTGAGCCGGATCGATTCCGATCTGACCCCCTCTATCGACCGCCTGATGGAGTTTCTGCGCATCCCCTCGATCTCAACCGACCCCGAGTATGACCCACAGGTCGAACAGGCCGCCGACTGGCTGGTCGCCGATCTGCAAAGCCTGGGCGTGCAGGCCGAGAAACGCGCCACGACCGGGCACCCGATGGTTGTTGGCCAGGTGGGCGAAAGCGAAGACGGCCCTCACCTGCTGTTCTATGGCCACTACGACGTGCAGCCCGTAGACCCGCTGGAGCTGTGGAACCGTGACCCGTTCGACCCTGCGCTGGAAGACACCGACCTGGGTCAGGTGATCCGCGGGCGCGGCGCGTCGGATGACAAGGGCCAGTTGATGACCTTTGTCGAAGCCTGCCGCGCCTGGAAAGCCGTTCACGGCAAAATGCCCTGCCGCATCACCTTCTTCTTCGAAGGCGAAGAGGAATCCGGTTCGCCCTCGCTGGTGCCGTTCCTCAAGGAACATGCCGAGGAACTGAAGGCCGATCTGGCGCTGGTCTGCGACACGTCCATGGTCTCGCGCGGTGTTCCCTCGATTGCTTCGCAGCTGCGCGGCCTGCTCGAGGAGGAATTCACCCTCACCGGCCCGCGCATCGACCTGCATTCGGGCCACTACGGCGGCCCCGGCCTGAACCCGCTGCGCGAGGTGTCGAAGATCATCGCGTCATTCTATGACGACGAAACTGGTCGTGTCGCAGTCGATGGTTTCTACGAAGGCGTTCACGAGGTCTCGGCCGAGCAACTGCGCCAATGGGAAAATTGCGGCTTTGACGAGGCAGAATATCTGAACTCGGTCGGATATTCCCAGCCGCATGGCGAAAAGGGATACTCGGCGCTGGCACAGCAATGGGCCCGCCCGACGCTCGAGGTCAACGGCCTGTGGGGTGGCTATCAAGGGGTCGGGACCAAAACCGTGATCCCATCCGAGGCGCATTGCAAGATCACTTGCCGTTTGGTCGGCGACATGGACCCCGCCGCGCTGCGCGGCAAGATCCGCAAACACGTCGAAGACCGTCTGTCGACCGATGTGAAAATCGTGTGGGAGGACAACGTGGCCGGCGACCCCGCCTCGGTCATGAACCTCGACCGCCCCGAATTCGAAGCCGCCCGCGGGGCGCTGTCCGAAGAATGGAACCGCGAGGCCGTCTTTACCGGCATGGGCGGCTCGATCCCCGTGGTCGGCTACTTCCACGAAATCCTCGGACTAGATTCGATGCTGGTGGGTTACGCCAATGACGACGACGCCATCCACTCACCCAACGAGAAGTATGACGTCAAAAGCTTCCACAAGGGCATCCGCTCCTGGGCCCGCATTTTGGACGCTCTGAACCGTTAAGACTCTTTGCGAGGCTCTGCCTCGCGCTCCGGGATATTTTTAGCCAGATGAAGTGCGGATCCCCTGCTTCATCTGGCCCTTAAATATCCCGGGGGAGTCGCGGCTTGCCGCGGCGGGGGCAGAGCCCCCTTTCTTACATATGGATTACACGCCCATAAGCATCCAGCACGCTTTCATGCATCATCTCTGACAGGGTGGGATGCGGGAAGACCGTGTTCATCAGGTCTTCTTCGGTGGTTTCCAACTGGCGGCCCACCACATAGCCCTGGATCATCTCGGTCACCTCGGCCCCGATCATATGCGCGCCCAGCAACTCACCGGTCTTGGCGTCGAAGATAGTCTTGATCATCCCCTCGGGCTCGCCCAACGCGATCGCCTTGCCGTTGCCAATGAAGGGGAAGCGCCCGACCTTGATGTCATAGCCAAGCTCCTTTGCTTTCGCTTCGGTATAGCCCACCGACGCAACCTGAGGCTGGCAGTAGGTGCAGCCCGCGATACTTTCGGGTTTCACAGGATGCGCGTGTTTGCCCGCGATCAATTCAGCGACCATGACGCCCTCGTGGCTGGCCTTGTGCGCCAACCAGGGCGCACCCGCTATGTCGCCGATGGCATAGAGGCCGTCGACCCCGGTTCGGCAGAATTCATCGGTGACCACATGGGTTCTGTCGATTTTCACACCCAAAGCCTCAAGCCCGAGGTTTTCAACATTGCCAACGATACCCACGGCTGAAATCACGGTGTCAAAGTCGTGTTTCTCGACCTTGCCCTTTACTTCGATATGGGCCGTTACCTTACCCTTGGCGCGGTCAAGTTGCTTGACCATCGCCTTTTCCATGATCTTCATGCCCTGCTTGGTGAAGGCCTTCTTGGCGAAGGCACTGATTTCTGCGTCCTCCACCGGCAAAACCCGGTCCATCACTTCGACAACGGTCGTGTCCGCGCCCAGCGTGTTGTAGAAGCTGGCGAATTCGATGCCGATTGCGCCCGAGCCGATGACCAGCAGTTTCTTGGGCATCCGTGGCGGCTGCAACGCGTGCTTGTAGGTCCAGACCAGATCACCGTCGGCCTCAAGCCCCGGCAGTTCGCGCGCCCGCGCGCCCGTCGCCAACACGATATTCTTGGCCGTCAGCTCTTCGGTGCCCTTGTCGGTCTTGACGCTGACCTTGCCCTTGGCCGGGATCGTCGCCTCGCCCATCACCACGGTTACTTTGTTTTTCTTCAGCAGATGTCCGATGCCGCCCGACAGCTGCGCCGCGACCCCGCGCGAGCGTTTGACGACCGCGTCCAGATCATAGCCGACCTTGTCCGCCTTCAGGCCGAAATCCTTGGCGCGCTCCATCAGATGAAACACCTCAGACGAGCGCAGCAGCGCTTTGGTCGGGATACACCCCCAGTTCAGGCAGATGCCGCCCAGATGCTCACGCTCGACAACGGCGGTTTTCAGGCCCAGCTGGGCTGCGCGAATAGCAGCGACATAGCCTCCGGGGCCGGCCCCGATTACGATCAGATCATAAGATTGTGCAGCCATGTGTCCCTCTCGGCGCAGGTCGGTTTCAAAACTAGTTTACCGTTAAACTATTTTTTTCGACGCATCAACAGCCCTACCCGCGACATATGTGACGCAGGGTCAGATCGCCGGTTTGACGCTGATTTCAGCCTATACCCGTGCCCGCCCAAAGGCTAGAACCGAACCCGACTGTATTCATACCGTATATTTCAGAGAGGCCTGTCATGGCAAAAACCCTCAAAGATCTGTTGCTTGCCCTGTTGAACGCAACCCTGATCCTGCTGGCCTTGTGCCTGTTTCTGGGCTGGAAGCTGGCCCAGTCGGTCGACACCATCCGAACCGGGTTTGCCGAGAACCTGCAACTGGTGACCCCGCTGCGCGATCAAGCCCAAGGCATTCGCGGAGAGCTGACGGCGTTGCGCAGCGATCTGGCTGCGATCCGATCGCAGGAGGGCGTACTGGATTCAGCTGATCTGCAAAAACTCAACGCCACCTTGCAGCGACTGGGTAAGCTGGAAGAGGGTCTGGAAAGCACTCAGGCCCGGCTGGCGGGCCTGGTGGATAATCCCGAAGACCTGATTGACCACGCCATCACCACCTCGGTCGACCGCGTGACCAACAGCCTTCTGATCGTTCGGGCATGTGTGCCCGCGACTTAGGTCGCGCCGGTTTGCAATTCGCGCACTGTGGCCCCGTAACCGCCATTGTTGACATAGGCGGCCTCGTGTTCAGTTGTATTCCGATCCAACGCATCGTTGCGATATGGGAAACGACCGAACTTGCGGATCACCTCGCGGTGGGCCCGTGCGTGCAACAGATTGCTCTCGCCATCCTGCGGCATCCGTTCGTGCATCAAACGCACACAGCGTTCCTGATCGCACAGGTTTTCCGAATGCATCATCGGCAGATAGAAGAACTGCCGCGCCGGTTCGTCGATCTTCATGTCCCAGCCCTTATCGACGGCGCATTTTGCAGCCGCCAACGCCGCGCGATCCGTCGCAAACGCCTGCGCGCTGCCGCGGAACATATTGCGAGGCAATTGATCCATAAGGATAATATAGGCCAGCGAACCGCTGGGATAGGTCAGCCAAAGCGAGAATTTGCCCTCGCACGCGGCTTTCCATGTAGCAAAGAACTTGTCGCGGATCTGCGCATCAAGCGCATCATCCTGCAGGTACCACCCCTTGGGGCCAACCTCATCCAACCAGAAACTCAATACTTCTTCAGGACCAACCATTGCCCTAGACTCCGTAATTGTCCTCCCCAGGGACGTAACGTCATTTAAATCTCTTTTACAGATTTGTCACAGTAACATATTGCAACACAAAAGTCACAAATCCGGCGTCAGGCGGGTTCCTGCGTATCCGAGTCATCCTGCGCCGCCTCGATGGCGACCTCTTGCGCGACCTCAAGGGCCACGGGCGAGGATGTCGGATAGAGCGGCGCGATCGCTCCGGTCTCGTCCACCGGCACATAGGCGCGCTGGGTCATGCGGTAAGCCGCGTAGATCGCCATGGTGAACATCAGCGTAGCGATGAACAAAAAGAACCCCGAAGGCCCCAGCAGGCCAAGCCCCATCAACCAGCCGGTGATGATCGGGCCCGCGATGGCGCCCAGGCCATTGATAAAGACCAACCCGCCCGAGGCGGCGGACATATCATCATATTCCAGATAGTCGTTGGTATAGGCGATCAGCAGGGAATAAAGCGGGCTGGTCATCCCTCCGATTGAGAACGCAGCCAGCAAGAGCACCGGGAACGCGCCCGCACCGAGCATCATGCCGACCAACGCGCCGAAACCGCCGACGGCGGCCACCAGCATGATCAGGATACGCCGGTCCATGCGGTCCGAAATCCAGCCAATCGGATATTGCAACAAGACGGCACCGACGTAGAACGCCGCGACGAAGGTCGAAATCTCGACCAGCGACAGCCCGGCCTGCGCGCCATAAACCGCGCTCATCCCGAACTGGGCCGAGAACACGCCCCCCAAAAGGAACATCCCGACGCAGCCCAGCGGCGAGGTTTCCAACAGCTTGCGCAGCGTCATCGGCTTGGTGGTATCAAAGGCAGGGGTTGGCGAAATCGACAGCAGAATGGGCGCGAAGGACACCGAGACCAGGATCGAGGCGATCACAAAGGTCTCGTACCCCGCAGGGTCACCCACCAGCATCAGCGCCTGCGCGCTGACGACGCCCGCCATCTGCACGATCATATAAAGCGACAGCGCCTGGCCGCGGTTTTCATTGCTGGCCGCATTATTCAGCCAGCTTTCTGCCGTCACATACACGCCCGAAAAGCAGAACCCGATCACGACCCGGCCCAGCGACCACGCAATCGGGTCGGTCAGCATCGGATACATGATCATCACGGCCGAGATGAACGAGGCCAGCGCCGCAAACACACGTACATGGCCCACTCGGCGGATCATCTCGGGGGCCAGACGGGAACCGCCCAGAAAGCCCAGAAAATAGGCCGACATCACAAACGACATCTGAAGCGTCGAGAATCCTTCGATCTCGCCGCGCACACCCAGCAGCGTGCCCTGCAGGCCGTTGCCGACCATCAGCAATCCCATGCCGAGAAGAAGCGCCCACGCGCTGGAGAGAACCTGAAGCATGTCGCCCGTCCAAATGCCGAAACCAAGTGTCGATTTGCGCTCAAATACCGTCTGCGTCGCGTTTGTCTACGACATTGTGAGGACGCTAACGGAAAAGTTGCGCGCTAGGGGATCAGCAGCGAGGCATCGCCGTAAGAGAAGAACCGATAGTCTTCACCGATGGCATGGTCATAGACCGCTCGCATTCGGTCCCGCCCCATCAACGCAGAAACCAGCATCAGCAGCGTGGATTTCGGCAGGTGAAAATTGGTCATCAGCGCGTCCGCTGCATGGAACTGAAAGCCCGGGTAGATGAAGATGTCGGTCTCGCCTTCCCAGGCCGCGATCTCGCCGCCCCGTGCGGCGCTTTCGATCAGACGCAGCGCGGTGGTGCCCACCGGGATCACCCGCCCGCCTGCGGCCTTGGTCGCGGCGATCTCGGCAGCGGCCTGCGGGCTGACCCGGCCCCATTCTGCGTGCATCTTGTGGGTGGTCACATCCTCGACCTTCACCGGCAGGAACGTGCCCGCGCCCACATGCAGGGTCACATGGGTAAAATTCACGCCCCGCGCGGCGAGCGCCTGCAGCAGCGCATCGTCGAAATGTAGCGAGGCCGTGGGGGCGGCTACCGCCCCGGAATGCCGAGCCCAGACGGTCTGGTAATCGGTCTTGTCCTGTTCATCTGCGGCGCGTTTCGCAGCGATATAGGGCGGCAAGGGCATCGCGCCGGCCTGTTCCAGCGCCTGGTCGAAATCCTCGCCCGTCAGGTTGAAGCGCAGAAAGGCCTGCCCGTCGACAACCCGGTCCAAAGTGGCGCTGAGGTCGTCGGAAAAGACAATCTCCTCACCCGGTTTGACCTTCTTCAGCGGCTTGATCAGCGCGCTCCAGCAGCCGTCGGCCTGCGGGTCCAGCAAGGTCGCCTCGATCGCGGCCGAGACGGGGCCTTGCGCACTGTCGCGGTGGCGGCGCCCGTTCAGCCGCGCGGGGATGACGCGGGTGTCGTTCAGCACCAGCCGGTCGCCCGGTTGCAGCAGATCGGGCAGATCGAACACATGCCGGTCGTTGATCCCATCGCCCTGCGCCACCAGCAGACGCGCCGACGAACGCGGGCTGGCGGGCCGCGTGGCAATCAGGTGTTCCGGCAGGTGAAAATCGAAATCGCTGAGTTTCATGGCCGCGCCATACATCGCCGCAACAGATTCGGCCACCGCCTGTGATCAGCGGTCTTCGCCTCGCGACTGCAGGGCGGGATGCGGCGTATCGGACCGGTCCGGCGTAGCGTTCGGGCCGTCCGAAACCGTTGGCGCGGGCTGGCGCATCAGGTTGCGCAGGAACAGCGGGGCCAGTCCCGACAGCGGATTGACCGAGACCTTGGGATCGGTCAGCGGCCCGGTCAGCGTGTAGTTAAAGGCAAACACCCCCTCGCCCTTGCGGGTCAGCACGCTGCCGATTGCGTTCAGCAGGTAGATCGGGGAAATCGCGCCGCGCAGGTTCAACCGTCCCGCGACGGTATCAACTGTGCCATCGAAGGACAGACCCATCGAAGGCCCCACGGCGCTGCCGCTGAGGATTTTCACCTCAGTGGGCGTGATGCGCATCTTGCTGTCGATGCCGGCAAAGAAAATACCCTGCCCCGCCATTTCATCCAGCAGCCCCACAAGGCTGATTGCGTTCAGCAGGGCCGCCATGGCGGGGGCATCCTTGATCCGCGTGTTCTCGATCCGCAGATCGACGTCATAGTTTCCAGGCTCGGCAATGGGGTCGAGTTGCAGTTGCAAGCTGCCGCCACGGGCCTGAGTAATAATGCCCGCCGACCGCATCACCGCGCCCGCATCTTCCGAAGTCAGGCCAACCGCGCTGCGCCCGCTATGCGGGGCCACCTGCCCCTTGACCGGCGCGCCTCCGTTGACCTGCGCCGCAAACGCGCCGGTCAGCCCGCCGGTGGTCTGGAACGATCCGGTCAACCCGGTCAGCGCAACCGTCTCGGTCACCTGTAATCGGTCCAGCGTCACGTCCATCTTGGGCCCCGGCCCTCCGGCCCCGCCGTCGCCGCCCCCTTCGCCAATGGTCGATTTACCCAAATCCAGCACACCGCCCAGAACCCGGATATCGGGCAGAGCGTCGCCACGCCCGATCAGTTCGGCCGGAACCGCCAGCCAGTCGCCCAGTTCGAACGAGCTGAACCGGACCCGGTCAAAATCCCCGTCTCGGAACGAAATCGTCGCCGAAGCCCGCAGCCCCGCCGTGTCGATCCGCAGCGCATCGACGCTCAGCTGTGCGCCCAGCGTGGCCTCGGCCGTCAGGGTACCGCTGGCCGCCGCCGGTTTGCGCCAGCCAAGCTCGGGGATGGCCAATGCAGTCCCGTCCAGATCAGATTGCGCCCGCAGCTTCGGCGGCGCGCCCGCGCCGATATCCAGTGTGAAATCCGCCAGCGCCTGTCCCGTCAGCATCCCGCGCGGCAGCCCCGCATGGATCTGGTCCAGCAGCCGGGGCGAGAATTCGATCTGACCGGTCAGAGTGCTGCGCTGCGCGGTCTCGCCTCCGATCGGCTGCTGCCACTTCGCGGTAACCGGGACGATGCCGAACAGACCTTCGCCGTCGATCGAAACCCCGGTCTGGTCCCCGCTGAGGCGCAGCCGGTCGGCGCTGATCTCAAATCCCGGCACCAGCTTGTCACTGTCCAGATCGGCCAGCGTACCGTCGAAATGGAACCGGGTATCTTCCAACTTCAGCCCCTTGATCAGCGGCAGCGACAGCGTACCGGCAAGGCGCACCTGCCCGTCGGCCAGATCGACAGGCAAGTTGGCTTTGCTCAACAGCGCCAGCGGAGGGCGATCCAGCAGGGACAGTCCTGCCGTCACGCTGCCGCTGGCCTGAATCCGCGCAATACCCGGCGCGCCTTTCTTGATCCCGGTGTCCGGAATGATGAACGAGGTGCCCGAGGCATCCACCGCCCCGCCCTCATCCGCGATCACCACGCCTTTCTGCGCGGTCACGGTAAAGCGGCGGTTCAGCAGGCTGGCCTGCCCCTGCGCCTCTTGTATCGGAGGCAGCGTCTTGGCGAACCGCAGGCTGGTCTTATCGAACTCGAAATCCGCATAGATGTCGGGCTTTTCGCCGGGCCGCAGCCGCAGGGCGAAATCCAGGTCGGACATTTCGCCATAATGCAGGTTTTCAGTGACCCAAAGACGCGGCTTGGGGGCCAGCCGCTCGGGCCAGTATTTCAGCACTTGGTTCGAGTTCATCTGGTCGATCTGGGCGTCGATCTGGGCCTGCCAGCCTTCGGACAACCCGGCCAGTGTGCCGTTAAGGCGCAGCCGGTGCTCGCCATCCTCGACCGTCATCTGCCCGACCCGCATCCGGAACGGGGCAAGCTTCATCTGAAAATCCACATCCGCCCGCGTCAGGTTCAGCGCCTCGGGAAATAAGTTGGCGGGATTAACCTCGATCCCGCTGAGGTGGAACTGCCCCGCCATGCTGTCGAGCCGCCCGGCCTCGGCCCCTTGCAGGAACGCCTTGCCCTCGGCCTCGACCTGACCCCAGGCCGAGTTGATCGATATCTCGTTGAAATCCAGCACTTCCTGTTTCGGGTCATAGGTAAAATAGGTACGCGCCGAGTCGAACCGGACCGGAACCGTTTCCGGCGTCGGCTGCACCGCCCCTGCGCCCAGGTTCAGCGTGGCAAAGACCGGCCCCAACGCGCCATCAGCGTCAACGCTGCCGCGCAACGCCCCCGAGATCGGCGTCCGCAGCACCTGCATCCACGCCAGCGCAGGGCTGTGCCCGGCAATATCCTCGGCGGGCAGATCGGTGATCGACACGCCGAACTGCGCCGCAGCACTATCGAGCGAGCTGGTATAGTTCGCCTCGATCCCGCTGACATAATCCCGGCCCGCCAGCACCGAGAACCCGGTGGCCAGCCGCACCTCGCGCGCGCTGCGGGTGGCCTGAATATGCCCCCCGTCCAGCACCCATGACCGCCCAAGCCGCAGATCGCTATAGTCCAACGTGATCGCATCCAGTTGAACCGAGGTCAGCGCCGACAGCGCGGGCGACCGGAACACCTCGTCCGAGGCTTCGATCAGCTGCGCCAGATTCGGGGCCTCGCCCACAGGTGTGCTGCCGGTGCCGACCGTCAGCGACAAAGCCCCGTCCTCGCCCCGCGTCAGCGCGATCTGTGCGCCCTGCAGAATGATCCGCTTGGGCCGGACATGGCCGCGTAACAGGGGCCGCATCGCAAGGCTGGCGCGCAGGTCGCGGACCTCGGCCACCTGTTGCCCGGCGGCATCACTGATGCGCACATCGGTCAGGCGCAGGCGCGGGCGCCAGCCTTCGTGGATGATAAAGCTGACATCGCCGAACCGGATCTGCACCCCGCCCAGCGCCTGATCCAGCCGCGCCTCGACCCGGTCGCGGACCCATGCGGGCGCGTGCATCGTCTGCCCGACCACCATGAACCCGGTCACCAGCGCCAGCAGCGCCAGAATGAAAACACCGCGCATGGCCCACAGCCCAGCCGTCCGCCGACGCGACCGGCGGCGCGGCTTTTTGCCGGCTTCCGTCTCATCCTGCTGATCTTGCTGGACCAATTTGCGTTCCACGCCTTTCAACCTGCCCACAGCGCCCTATGATACGAGGCAACCGTTAATATCCTCAGCCCGGAGTCCTCATATGCCCGACGTTTCAGACATCGCCCCTGATTTCACCCTGCCCCGCGACGGCGGCGGAGAGGTTTCCCTGTCGGAACAGCGCGGCCGCGCGGTGGTTCTGTTTTTCTATCCCCGTGATGATACGCCGGGCTGCACCAAGGAATCCATCGGTTTCTCGGAACAGCTTCAAGCGTTTAGCGATGCTGGCGCTCACGTTTTCGGCATCTCGCGCGATAGCGTGGCCAAGCATGACAAGTTCGTCGCCAAGCACGGGCTGACCACACCGCTGCTGTCCGATGACGGGCAGACCGTGTGCGAGGATTACGGCGTCTGGGTCGAAAAGAATATGTATGGCCGCAAATCCATGGGCATCGAACGCTCAACCTTCCTGATCGACGCCGAGGGCAAGATCGCCCGCGTCTGGCGCAAGGTGAAAGTACCGGGCCACGTCGATGAGGTGCTTGAGGCCGTACAGGCACTCTGACCCTCTCGACCCGCCCTTGCATCCGCGCTATGCCGCGCGCGGATGCAGCGTAAGGGGGGCAAACCGTGGCAAAAACACTGACCCAGATGGCGACCGAGGTTCTGACCACGGCGGATGGGCGCGCCAAAACCGCGCTGTCCAAACGCCACGCCGCCGCATGGTTCGCATCCCGCAAGGCCGAGGCTGAGGCGATCGAGATCGGTACCGCCGAACCTCCGCTTAGCCCGGCGCGTCCGGATAAGCCCGATCTGCTATCGCCGCGCGACGTCCCGCGCCGCAGGCCGGGGTCCGAGGCCGGGCGCATCGCCTTGCTACACGCGGTCGCCCATATCGAGTTAAACGCGGTGGACCTGCACTGGGACATCATCGCCCGCTTCGGCCACGTCCCCATGCCCATCGGATTCTACGACGACTGGGTCAAATGCGCTGAAGAAGAATCGCGACATTTCGAGATGGTCAGCGATTGCCTGGAACAGATGAACAGCCATTACGGCGCCCTGCCCGCCCATGCCGGAATGTGGCGCGCCGCCGAAGATACGGCTGAGGACCTGATGGGCCGCCTCGCCGTGGTGCCCATGGTGTTGGAAGCGCGCGGGCTGGACGTCACCCCCGGCATGATCGACATCTTCCGCAAGGCCAAGGCGGATGACGCCGTGGCCGCGCTTGAGGTGATCTATGCCGAAGAGGTCGGTCATGTCGCCTATGGCTCGAAATGGTTCCACTTTCTGTGCGGGCGCGAAAATGCGGACCCGAAGGATGTGTTCCACACGCTGGTGCGCCGCTATTTCCACAGCACCCTGAAACCGCCCTTCAACGAGGAAAAGCGCGCCGAGGCCGGATTGCCGCCCGATTTCTACTGGCCGCTGACCGAGGACCTGCCACCACCCGGGGTTGTGTCAGACTGACATTAAACGCGCAATTTCGGCAAATTCCCGCCGATCACGTGCGGGAAATCTCCTCCCGGGGCCATTGACTGGTTAACAAACTTGCCCGATTGGCCCGACCGCTTTATGCAGTCGCCCCAAGGAGCGGCGACACACTCACGACCGGCTCCGGGATATGGGGACAATTGAGGTAGGACGCGTGCGCACACGCCTTGCAATCAAACTGCACTCACTGCTCGAGCGGCACTTTCCTGAACGCCGGGTCTTTCTGAAATCCGACAATGACACACGGTTCATTCGGCTGAGTTCCGAGACTCAGATCGCAGCCGTCGCCGGTGTCGCCGCGATGGTCGCGTGGACCGCGATTGCCACGTCGATCCTGCTGATGGACAGCATCGGATCGGGCAATTTCCGGGAACAGGCCAAGCGCGATCAAGCCACCTATCAGGAACGGCTGAACATCCTGTCGACCGAACGCGACGCCCGCGCCGCCGAGGCGCTGGCCGCCCATGACCGGTTCAATGCAGCGCTGGAACAGATCTCGGTCATGCAGTCGGAGCTTCTGGAATCGGAAAACCGCCGCCGCGAGCTGGAAACCGGGATCGAGGTCATCCAGACCACCCTGCGTGCAACCATGAAACAGCGCGAAGAGGCCCGCACCGAACTGGCGGACCTGCAGCAATCCACCGGCGACGACGGCGCGTACATGATGGCCTCGGCCAATCCGGCGCAGATGGCGTTCATGACTGACGCGCTGGCCCGCACCGCCGCGCAGCGCGATCAGATCGCCGCCGATGCGCAGGGCGCGCTGAACCAGCGCGACGAGCTGGAACTGGAAATCCGCCTGATGCAGGAGCACAGCGAAGAGATTTTCCGCCAGCTGGAAGAGGCGATGGTGATCTCGGTCGAGCCGCTGGACAAGATGTTCCGACAGGCCGGAATGCCCACAGACCACATCCTCGAAGAGGTCCGGCGCGGATATAGCGGCATGGGCGGTCCGCTGACCCCTTTATCCTTCAGCACACGCGGTGAGGAACTGACCCCCGACCAAATCCGCGCCAATATCCTGCTGGAACAGATGGACCAGTTGAACCTCTATCGCATCGCTGCCGAAAAGGCCCCCTTCGCCAGCCCGGTGCGTGCAGCGGTTCGGTTCACCAGCGGATACGGCACCCGCCGCGACCCCAAGACCGGCGGACGCCGCATGCATAACGGCGCGGATTTCGCCGGAGCGCAGGGCACCGATATCTTCTCTACTGCCGACGGCGTGGTCACGCATGCGGGCTGGCAATCGGGCTTTGGACGGCTGGTAAAAATCAAGCACGCCTTCGGGATTGAGACACTTTACGCTCATAACACCAAGATACGCGTAAAGGTTGGTCAAAGGGTCTCGCGCGGGGATCATATTGCTGATATGGGTAGCACCGGACGGTCCACCGGCACGCACCTGCACTATGAGGTGCGCGTGAACGGGAAACCTGTAAATCCAATGACTTACATCAAGGCTGCGAGAAATGTTTTCTAAGAGCAAAATCAACGAACCCGGATCGAAAGAGCCTGAGGCAGCAAAACCCGCCGCTCCGGCCACTCCGGCGGCCCCTGCACCGGCTGAAACCAAGGCCAGCACCCCGCCCAAACCCAAGCCGCCCGCATCGGTCCTGTCGTCCGATCTGCATATCACCGGCAACCTAAAGACCTCGGGCGATATCCAGGTCGAAGGCACCGTCGAAGGCGACATCCGCGCCCATCTGCTGACCATCGGCGAAACCGCCACCATCAAGGGCGAAGTCACCGCCGATGACGTTGTGGTCAATGGCCGCATCGTGGGCCGTGTCCGCGGCCTGAAGGTCCGCCTGACCTCGACCGCACGGGTCGAAGGCGACATCATCCATAAGACCATCGCCATCGAAAGCGGTGCGCATTTCGAAGGCTCGGTGCAGCGTCAGGACGACCCGCTGAACCCGGGCCGCAGCGCCAAGCCCGCTGGCAACCCGGCTGCGGAAGTGAAGAAATAATCCGCCCCCCCGGATTTCGGAAACCAACGCCGCAGCCCGCGCTGCGGCGTTTTTCTTTGCCTACGCCGCAGCCCCTAAGCGGACGGCTGGTTCCAGCTTGCGTTTGCCTCAATCACCGCCGCAACCGCCAGCGCCTTTTCTGACAGATCAGGCGGCGTATCATCCGCAAAGGCCAACTGCTGCAACCTGCGATACATCGCGCGAGAGGTGTAAAAATCGAACACCTCGGTGCGCGCCGGGCTTTCCCAGAAGGCGGTCATCCAGACCGACTCGCGCCCCGGTACGCGCCCCGCACACCAATCCCTCCAGAACCGGTGGGCCAGAACCGCGCTGCGCTGCGCCGCCACCTGATCCAGCAGATCCTGCAACGGCCAACCAGCCAGCGCAAACATGCACAATACATCGTCAAGCGCCTCGTCCATATCATCCGTAAGGGCGCGGTTGAGGTACAGGCGCTGGAACCGGTCAAGAACGCTCCATTCTTCGACAGACCAGTTCGCGGCAACGCCAGTGGCGAACCGGTTCAGACTGACCTCGGGGCCGGTATTGCTGACATCCTCGCCATAGGCCAGAATCTCCAGCACGCGCGGCAGAAGATAACCCCATGTCGCTTTGGCGATCCCGTTGGGGTCGTAGGCCGCAAAGTACCAGTCCTGAACATAGCTCAGTGGTAGATCGCCGATCCGAGGGTTGAAGAAGTCTGCCTCGATATCGGCATCCATGCAGCATCCCTCGCACACCTCGATGCTTTGAGGTTTGGGATACGCGAAGACGCGATAGGCCTCTTGCACAAGCTCGTAAAACGGCTCGCCCACCGCGACCTTTGGAATGAAAGGCTGTTTGCGTTCTTGCGCCATACGGACCCGCCGAAAACTGAAGAGGGTCCCTCAGGTCTACCCCCGCGCCCTGTATCTGGCAAACCGATCGCCTGAAACGGGTCGCAAACTTCAATTTCACAAAAATTGATTTCTGAATTACACTCCACCCCATTGTTTTCCGGAGGAGATTTCATGTCATCAAAACTCATGGCCGAGTTTTTCGGCACGTTCTGGCTGGTACTGGGCGGCTGCGGCAGCGCGGTACTGGCGGCAGGTGTGGCCGATGTGGGCATCGGCTGGCTGGGTGTTTCGTTTGCATTTGGCCTGACGGTTCTGACCATGGCCTATGCGGTCGGGCATATCTCGGGCGGGCATTTCAACCCTGCGGTCAGTCTGGGCCTGATGATCGGAGGGCGGTTCGACGCCAAAGACCTGATCCCCTACTGGATTGCGCAGGTGATCGGCGCGATTGCCGCCGCTGCGGTGCTGTATCTGATCGTCAGCGGCGCGCCGGGCTTTGAAGGCGTGGGCGGTTTTGCCTCGAACGGATATGGCGAGGCGTCGCCCGAAGGATACTCACTAATGTCGGCGCTGATCATCGAGATCGTGATGACGGCGTTCTTCATCATCATCATCCTGGGCGCGACGTCTAATTTTGCGCCTGAAGGGTTTGCGCCTATCGCCATCGGCCTCGGGCTGACCCTGATCCACCTGATCTCGATCCCGGTGACGAACACATCCGTCAACCCGGCGCGGTCGACCGGCGTTGCCCTGTTTGCTGACGGTCCGGCGCTGGCGCAGTTGTGGCTGTTCTGGGTGGCCCCGCTGATCGGTGCTGCAATCGGAGCGGTGATCTGGCGGGCCATGGGCGACGACTAAGCCCACGACAAAGGCCCCGGTGCAATCCGCACCGGGGTCCTGTTTGTTCACTCGGTCACAGTGACCTTTTTCATCGCATCCGGCTGGCCGATGACCGCGCCATTCGGCCCGTCGCCGCGCTTGATCGCATCGACCACATCCATCCCGTCCGTGACCTGACCGACCACGGTGTACTGGCCGTTCAGGAACGGCCCCGGTGCAAACATGATGAAGAATTGCGAGTTGGCACTGTCGGGATCCTGCGCACGCGCCATACCGACCACACCCCGGTCATAGTTATAGTCCGAGAACTCGGCAGGCAGATCGGGGCGGTCCGACCCGCCGGTGCCCGCACGGCGCATATCCGCGCCCAGACGACCATGTTCGACATCGCCGGTCTGCGCCATGAAGCCGTCGATCACGCGGTGGAACACCACGCCATCATACTGACCGGCGGCAGCCAGCGCGGTGATCTGTTCGACATGCTGCGGTGCGAGGTCCTCGAACAGGTCGACGGTGACGGTACCGTTGGCGCCCTCACCTTCAATTTCGATCTCTAGACCCGTGGCCAGCGCAGGGCTGGCCAGCAGAGCGAATGCGGCGGCCAGCTTATGCATCGGCGGCCACCTTGACGCTGATCATGCGGTCGGGGCTCGCAGGCGGCTCACCGCGTACGATGGCGTCCACATGCTCCATCCCGTCGATGACGCGGCCATAGACGGTGTACTGACCGTTCAGGAAATGGTTGTCCTTGAAGTTGATGAAGAACTGCGAGTTGGCCGAATCCGGGTTGGCCGAGCGTGCCGCGCCCAGCGTGCCGCGATCATGGGGCAGTTTCGAGAACTCGGCCGGGACATTCGGCAACGACGAACCGCCGGTGCCCGCCATGCGGATGTTGAACCCGTCTTCCATATCGCCATGCTGCACATCGCCGGTCTGCGCCATAAACCCGTCGATGACCCGGTGGAACGCGACATTGTCATACTCGCCACCACGCGCCAGTTCCTTCATGCGGGCCGAATGCTGAGGGGCCACGTCCGGCAGCAGTTCGATCACGACGTTGCCGTCCTTCAGCTCGATGATGATCGTGTTTTCGGGGTCTTTGATCTCGGCCATCTGGCCCTCCTGTCTTTGAAACTTGCGCAAATACCTAAGACGCGAGGGCACGAATGCCAAGTGACGCATTGACCTGAAGGCAAAATGCAGGAAAAGAACCGCCTGAAACTGGATGCAATGGGCAAGGATAGGCGCGATGGGCTGGAAATCTCTGGACGATATGGATCTGAACGGCAAACGGGTTCTGGTGCGCGTGGATATCAACGTGCCCGTCGCAGATGGCGTGGTCACAGATGACACCCGCATCCAGCGCATTGTGCCCACCGTGCGCGATATCCTCGCCGCAGGTGGCAAGCCGATCCTGCTGGCCCATTTCGGGCGCCCAAAAGGCGAACGCATTGCTGAGATGTCCCTCAAGCAACTGGTGCCCGCGCTTGAAGCTGCATTCGGTGTACCAGTGCGCTTTGCCGAGGATTGCGTCGGACCCGACGCCGAAGCCGCTGCCACATCGCTGGGCGATGGCGAAGTTCTGCTGCTGGAAAACACCCGCTTCCACGCCGAGGAAACCAAGAACAGCGTGTCGCTCGCGGAAGGCATGGCGAAACTGGGTGACGCCTATTGCAACGACGCTTTCTCAGCCGCCCACCGCGCCCACAGCTCGACCGAGGCACTGGCCCGCCTGCTGCCCGCCTGCGCCGGTCGCTTGATGCAGCAAGAGCTGAGCGCACTGGAAGCCGCTTTGGGCGCGCCCAAACGCCCCGTCACAGCTGTAGTTGGCGGCGCGAAGGTATCGACCAAACTGGACCTGCTGGGCAACTTGATCGAGAAGGTTGATTATCTGGTGATCGGTGGCGGCATGGCCAACACCTTCCTTGTGGCCAAGGGGATCGACGTTGGCAAATCATTGGCCGAACACGCGATGACGGACACCGCAGCCGAAATCCTCGGCAAAGCCGAAAGCACCGGCTGCACCATCGTCCTTCCGCGTGACATCGTTGTGGCCGAGGCATTCGAGGCCAACGCGCCAAATCAGGTTCTGCCCGCAGATCAATGCCCCGCCGACGCGATGATCCTGGACGCAGGTCCCGAAAGCGTCGCCGCCGTATCCGAGTTCTTGGAGAAAAGCCAGACCCTGATCTGGAATGGCCCGCTGGGCGCGTTCGAGCTCACCCCGTTCGACGCGGCCACCAACGCCGCCGCCCTCAAAGCAGCCGCGTTGACACGTGATGGCAAGCTGACCTCGGTCGCGGGCGGAGGCGACACGGTCGCGGCACTGAATGCATCCGGCGCGGCAGCGAATTTCTCGTATATCTCGACCGCGGGGGGCGCATTCCTGGAATGGATGGAAGGCAAAACCCTGCCGGGTGTGGCCGCACTGGATCAATAAACAGCCCAGCGCAGCTTTTTGCGAACAGGGGATTCACAAGGCGAATCACCTGTGACATAGTGCGTTCAGATGCCCGCAAAGGGCACGTTTCTGAGGCAGTTTGTTATACGGCGGTTAACACAGTGACCCGTTCCCATCGCCCCGGTCTGGGCGCATTCATCTTCTTCTCGATCGCCTTCATGCTGGGGGTCTATTTCACCTTTGCCGCCGTGCAGGGGGATTATGGCCTGTTTCGCCGTGTCGAGATTGCCGCCGAACGCGACGCCCTGTCCCGTGACCTGGCGCAGTTGAACACCGAGATCGACCGGATGGAGAACCTGACCCGCCGCCTGTCCGACACCTATCTGGACCTTGATCTGCTGGACCAGCAGGCGCGCTCGGTGCTTGGCATGATCCGCGCCGACGAAATCGTCATCCGCTGACAAGATTTTTCGACGAAAAATCTCGGCACCGTTCCGCCCATGAAATAAGCGTCTCCCCATCGAATGGAGCGCGCCCTGCCCCCGCGTCACTTTTACCCTCGCCAGATGAAGTGAAATGCCTTAGAAGATAGTTTAACGCTAAACTATCTTGCCGAAAGGGGGAGATCGCCACAATGGCTGCGCGAAAAACCACAAAGAAACCAAACGTTTCTGCGGAAGAACTGACTACATACTACCGCGAGATGCTGCTGATCCGCCGATTCGAAGAAAAGGCGGGCCAGCTTTACGGTATGGGTCTGATCGGCGGGTTCTGCCACCTTTACATCGGTCAAGAGGCGGTTGTCGTCGGTCTCGAGGCCGCGGCGAAAGAGGGTGATAAACGCATCACCTCTTATCGCGACCACGGCCACATGCTGGCTTGCGGCATGGATCCGGGCGGCGTCATGGCTGAACTCACCGGGCGCGAGGGCGGCCTGTCCAAGGGCAAAGGCGGCTCGATGCATATGTTCTCGAAAGAGAAGCATTTCTACGGTGGCCACGGCATCGTCGGCGCGCAGGTGCCACTAGGTGCGGGTCTGGCCTTCGCCGACAAGTACAAAGAGAACGGCGGCGTCACCTTCACCTATTTCGGCGACGGTGCGGCGAACCAGGGTCAGGTCTATGAGACCTTCAACATGGCCGCCCTCTGGGATCTGCCAGTCGTCTTCGTGATCGAGAACAACCAATATGCGATGGGCACGGCGCAGGCGCGCTCAACCTCCTCGCCTGACATCTATGTCCGGGGCGAGGCATTCGGCATCCCCGGCGAGATCGTCAACGGCATGGACGTGCTGGCGGTCAAAGCCGCGGGCGAAAAAGCCGTCGCACACTGCCGCGCAGGCAAGGGTCCTTACATCCTCGAGGTCAAGACCTATCGCTACCGCGGCCACTCGATGTCCGACCCGGCCAAGTACCGCACCCGCGAAGAGGTTCAGAAGGTCCGCGAACAAAGCGACCCGATCGAACACGTGCGCGAGCTGCTTTTGACCGGCAAACATGCGACCGAAGATGACCTGAAAGCGATCGACAAAGAGATCAAAGAGATCGTCAATCAGGCCGCCGAATTCTCAAAAGAAAGCCCCGAGCCGTCGCTGGACGAGCTCTGGACAGATATCTACGCCTGAGAGGACGATTAAGACATGGCAACCGAAATTCTCATGCCCGCCCTTTCGCCCACGATGGAAGAAGGCACCCTGGCCAAATGGCTGGTCAAGGAAGGCGACACCGTATCCTCGGGCGACATCATGGCCGAGATTGAAACCGACAAGGCCACGATGGAGTTTGAGGCCGTCGATGAAGGCATCGTCGGCAAGATCCTGATCGCTGAAGGCACCGAAGGCGTCAAGGTGAACACCCCTATCGCTGTTCTGGTCGAAGAAGGCGAAGACGCCTCAGCCCTGCCCGCGGCTGCGCCGGCAGCCGCAGCGGTGACCGAGGCCGCCCCTGCGGCGGTTGAGGCCCCCGCTCCTGCCGCCGCCCCGGCCGCTCCGGTGGTGGACCTGTCGCCAGACTGGCCTGCGGATGCCGAGATGGCGCAGCAGACGGTCCGCGAAGCCCTGCGCGACGCCATGGCCGAAGAAATGCGTGGCGATGAAGACGTCTACCTGATGGGCGAAGAAGTCGCCGAATATCAGGGCGCGTATAAGATCTCCCAAGGTCTGCTGGACGAGTTCGGCGGCAAACGCGTGATCGACACTCCAATCACCGAGCACGGCTTTGCCGGCATCGCGGTTGGTTCGGCCTTTGGCGGTCTGAAACCAATCGTGGAATTCATGACCTTCAACTTCGCCATGCAGGCGATTGACCAGATCATCAACTCTGCAGCCAAGACACTCTATATGTCCGGTGGTCAGATGGGCTGCCCCATCGTGTTCCGTGGCCCCAACGGTGCCGCCGCCCGCGTCGCCGCTCAGCACTCGCAGGATTACGCCGCGTGGTACATGCAGATCCCCGGCCTGAAAGTCGTCATGCCCTACTCGGCCGCCGACGCCAAAGGCCTGCTGAAATCGGCGATCCGCGACCCCAACCCTGTGGTCTTCCTGGAAAACGAAATCCTCTACGGTCGCTCCTTCGACGTGCCGCAGGTAGATGATCTGACCGTACCGCTGGGCAAGGCCCGCATCTGGCGCGAAGGCTCGGATGTAACCATCGTCAGTTTTGGCATCGGCATGCAATACGCGCTAGAAGCCGCTGACAAGCTGGCCGAAGACGGCATCAGCGCCGAGGTGATCGACCTGCGCACCATCCGCCCGATGGACACTGGCGCAATCATCAACTCGGTGATGAAAACCAACCGTCTGGTGACCGTCGAAGAAGGCTGGCCGCAAGGCTCGGTCGGCAGCTACATCAGCTCGGTCGTGATGCAAGAGGCGTTCGATTACCTCGACGCGCCGGTCATCACGCTGACCGGCAAGGATGTTCCGATGCCCTATGCCGCGAACCTCGAAAAGCTGGCCTTGATCACCACCGATGAGGTGATCGCCGCCGTCAAACAAGTGACCTACCGGTAAGGAGCGACAGACAGATGCCCACCGAAATTCTGATGCCCGCCCTTTCGCCCACGATGGAGGAAGGCACGCTTGCCAAATGGCTGGTCAAAGAGGGCGACACCGTCTCGTCCGGCGACCTGCTGGCCGAGATCGAAACCGACAAGGCCACGATGGAGTTCGAAGCCGTTGACGAAGGCACCATTGGCAAGATCCTGATCCCGGAAGGTTCTGAGGGGGTCAAGGTCAACACCGCGATTGCGGTTCTGCTGGAAGACGGCGAAAGCGCCGATGACATCGGCACCGCGCCTGCCGCAGCCCCCGCGGCGGCACCCGCAGCCGCCGCAGGCAACGAGGCTGCCGCGCCAGCGGCGTCCGAGGCGCCTGCCCCTGCTCCGGCAGCACCGGCCAAGGCCGATGGCGGTCGTATCTTCGCCTCACCCCTGGCCCGCCGGATTGCCGCACAAAAGGGTCTCGATCTGGCGCAGATCGCCGGCTCGGGCCCGCATGGCCGTATCGTCAAAGCGGATGTTGAAGGCGCAACTGCAACCGCTCCGGCCCCTGCCGCAGCACCTGCAGCCGCCGCTCCGGCAGCTGCAGCACCGGTTGGCCCATCCGCAGACGCCGTCGCCAAGATGTACGAAGGTCGCGACTACGAAGAGGTCAAGCTGGACGGCATGCGCAAAACCATTGCCGCGCGCCTTAGCGAGGCCAAGCAGACCATCCCGCATTTCTACCTGCGCCGCGATATCAAGCTGGACGCGCTGCTCAAGTTCCGCAGCCAGTTGAACAAGCAGTTGGAAGGCCGGGGCGTCAAGCTCAGCGTCAACGACTTCATCATCAAGGCCGTTGCCAACGCACTGCAGCAGGTCCCCGAATGCAATGCCGTCTGGGCGGGCGACCGGGTTCTGCAACTGAAACCTTCAGACGTGGCCGTTGCGGTCGCCATCGAAGGCGGGCTGTTCACCCCGGTGCTGCAGGACGCGGACACCAAGTCTCTGTCCGCTCTGTCGACCGAGATGAAGGATCTCGCCGGGCGCGCCCGCGAGCGCAAGCTGGCCCCGCATGAATATCAGGGCGGGACGTTTGCAGTCTCGAACCTGGGCATGTTCGGCATCGACAATTTCGACGCCATCGTGAACCCGCCGCACGCCGGTATCCTTGCCGTCGGCACCGGCCTCAAGAAACCGGTCGTAGGCGAGGACGGAGAGCTAACGGTTGCCACCGTGATGTCCGTGACAATGTCGGTTGATCACCGGGTCATCGACGGCGCGTTGGGTGCACAACTGCTGCAAGCCATCGTGGAAAACCTCGAAAACCCGATGGTCATGTTGGCCTAATCAAACATCACCCGCCGGGGTCAGGCCCCGGCGGGTACTCTCACGATCACCGCCACGATGTGAGCAAGCGTGATCGCCCGGCTGGTTGCCCAAGCAATCGCATTCCCCCACCTTTGTTGCAGACGGTTTTGCAAACCCGGAGGTGGACCATGCGTTTTTCAGATCTGACCAAAACCCTGCTGTTGGTGACCCTGACCGCGACTACGCTGCCCGCCGTGGCAACAGCAAAGCCCAACAGCTATCCCGGCGAAAATTCCAAATTCAAATCCACCGATCCCGCCGTCATCGCACGGCAGAATGCCGAACGCGAGCGGCGCATCGAACTGCGGAAACAACGGCGCGAGGAACGCAGGCGTGCGCGTCAGGAGCGGCGCAACAACCGCTCGAACTGATTCAGGATTACTGGTCCTTGCCCAGCATGTGGTCCATCGAGATCGACGGTTGATCACAGCCCGCCTCGCCCACGATCTTGGCCGGAATACCGGCCACAGTCGTGCAGGCGGGGACCTCTTGCAGCACCACCGAACCGGCAGCGATACGGCTGCAATGGCCCACCTCGATATTACCCAGAACCTTGGCCCCGGCACCAATCAGAACGCCGTCGCCAATCGTCGGATGGCGCTGTTCCTCTTCCTTACCGGTTCCACCCAGCGTCACCGAATGCAGCATCGAGACATTGTCGCCGACAACCGCCGTCTCACCGATCACGATGGAATGGGCGTGGTCGATCATGATCCCCTTGCCGATCTTCGCGGCTGGGTGAATGTCGATCCCGAAAATCTCGGACGACCGCATCTGGAAGAAATAGGCCAGATCATGCCGCCCCTTTTGCCAGAGCCAATGCGCCACGCGATAGGCCTGCATCGCCTGATAGCCTTTGAAATACAGGATCGGCTGCAACAACCGATGGCAGGCCGGGTCACGCTCATAGACCGCCATCAGGTCGGCGCGGGCCGCCTCGATCAGCGATTTGTCACCGGCATAGGCCTCGTCCACGATCTCGCGCAGCACCATCATCGACATCTCGTTCGAGCACAGCTTGGCCGCGACGCGATAAGACAGCGCCCTCTCAAGGCTGCGGTGGTGCAGGATACAGGCGTGCACTAACCCACCCATCAGCGGCTCTTGCTCGACTGCTGCGTGGGCCTCGGATGTGATGCGATCCCAGACCGGATCGACAGGGGTGACTTGGCTGCGCGTTTCAAACATGGCTTTGATCCTTTGCTCCGCCTAGAATGCCATCTAGTCGTAAAAACGCCAAACGCAAACCCCTGATGTGCCCAACAACAAAAAATGAACGCTGACGATCTGAACCATTTCAAACAGTTGATCCACAAACGCCTGAGCGAGATCGAGGCCCAATCCGCCTCGGGGCAAGAGGCGCAGTCGGTTGTTGAGCTGGACCAGCAAGCCGTCGGTCGGCTCAGCCGGATGGACGCGCTGCAAAATCAGGCGATGGCCAAGGCGCAACAGGCCCGGCGGGATACCGAAACCCGGCGTCTTCGGGCCGCTCTGGCCCGCTTGAACGCGGATGAGTTCGGATATTGCGAGGATTGCGGCGATGATATCGCGCCTGGTCGGCTGGAACTGGATCTGGCCGCCACCAAATGCGTCAGCTGTGCCTCTGGCTAGTCTGGAACCGGATCAGATGGCGCAGAACGATCTCAAAACACTGGCAATACTGCAGATCGTCGAACCCCGGCTCGTCCGGCAGGGCGCGGCTGCGCGCGACCGCCATCAGCGATCCGTTTCCATAAAGCGGGTGGAGACGCCCGGTTGCCCGGGCATGGCGATCCGCCAGTTCCGCCTCGGCGATCATCCGAGCGCATAACCGATCCCGTTCCAGCGACGGCACGGCCAGTAAAGCCCGCGCCGCCGCGCTGATATCGCCGTGCAGGAAGGGGCGCATCGGTGCGCCTTACCCGACCTGCAGCCGCGCAAAGGCACCTGGCCCATAGCTGGCCGAGACCTGCGCAACCGCGACCTCGTAAGGCCCGCTCAAACCGTCCTCAAGCTTCATGGCGTCGGAATACTGCCAGTTCGGCGCGCTCACGAGCGTTTCGCGCAGCACCGCACCGCCTGCAAGGACCCGGACAAGATAGGATTCGCTTTCTTCGCCCAAGGGCACCTCCAGTCCATCCCAGTCATCCCCGTCGATCCGCGTCCGCCGTATCCATGAAACATCGTCGCCCGCAGCCGACGTCTGCACGCGCAGATGGGCGGGTGCGTAAGGCCTCAGCCCGTTGCCATCAAATGCCTCAACCAGATGCACGTAAGCCGGGTCCTCATAGCCGCGCGTGGCTGGGCCGATGCGGTAATGCTTGGCCACCCGCCGCTCGGTGCGCAGCAGCCCGGTCTGATAAACGCGCTCATCCAGCAGCACAAAGGTCGAGCCCTCGGGCCAGACATCCGGCATCAGCACATCCGTGCCAAGCTGTCCGCGTAGCCGCCCGGACAGGGTATAGACGCCGGTTTCCTGCAGGACCGCCTCGGAAAACTGGAACAGCTCCCAATTGCCGGGCGTACCATCCCCGATCGCGGCCAGATTGGCCCCGCCCAGCAGCGCCGACCGGGGCCGCGATTCCAGCAGACCGTCGATCAGGTTGACCCGGAGCGCAGGCCCTTCGTCCCAGACACCGGCGCCGGCGCGGCGCAGCGGGGTTTCGGTAAATCCGATCACCGCCTGCCCGGCGATCACCTGATGCAGCGTATAGTCCTCATCCTGTGCTGCAGAATAAGCCGCCACGCTGCCCGGCCAGGGATCGGCCGACACCGCCAGATACGGCGCATGCGGCACCTCGGAGCCAGTGATCAACGGCAAATCCATGAACACAGGCAGCACCGGCACCGGAGCGATAAACGGCTTCGTCGCTACCCCATCATCGGTCACATCCGAGGCCGCATAGACGCCCGGCTCGATCCGCACCGCGTCCGCCAGCTGCATCTCGGCCTGCTCCAGCCGGTCGATCCGGTAAAGCGCACCCGCGCCCTGCCCGGCCCCTGGCAGCCGCACCACATCCCCCGCGCCCACATGCAGCAGCGACGGCGGCAACGCAAATTTCGCCGTCTCACGCGAGACGCGGGATTCGCTCAACCACCGTTCGACCGTCTGCCGCCCTTCGGCGCGGGTCATCGACAGGGGCATCTCGTTCACCGCCACCGCATGAGTGCGGTCATCGGGCAGAACCGCCTCTTCCGCGACTACATCGTGATCCGCATCCGACTGCACGAACCGCAGGCGCACGCGGCCCGTCATCTCGGCCTCGGCCTCGCGGCGATGTTCGACCGTGCCGTCGAGGTCGGAACTGATGGCGATCTGCTCGGGGTCCAGATCATAGGCCCGCCGCCCGTCACGGGTGCGGAACACCAGCACGCCATCGCGCTCAATCGCATCGAACCCGTATCGCAGCATCAGCGGCTGCAGAGCCTGACGCGCATTCATCACATCCTCGACCGCATAGCCGCGCACCACGCCGTAAAGGCCTGAGACGTCGATATCCGTCACCCCCGCGCCGTGGCAAATCTCAGTCACCACCGAGGCCAGAGTGCGCGACCCCGACCGCCCGTTCAGCCAATGCCCACGGGCATAGTTCTCGCCATCGGTCCATTGCGACCGCAGGTTCGGAAAGGTCGGATATGGCCGCGCATCCCAAGCCCAGACATAGGCGTTCGCCATATCCACCATCGGCCCGTCATAGATGTCCGAGACCGGATTGTTCTGCGGATCATCCCAATAGCCCAGCATCGCCCGCAGGTATTGAACGAGGATAAAGTCATCCCGCATACCGTTGGAATATTTCGGCAATTCCGACTCAGACGATTTCGGGTCCAGAAACTTGTTCGGCTGGTTGGTGCCTTTGTCGATGGCCGCACAGCCCAGTTCGGTGAACCAGATCGGCTTTGACCCAGGCACCCAGGCGGTCGGGTTGTCTTGCCTCACCCCGCCAATCCGCTCGTGATGCCGGTTGCCCCACCAGTTGCGCACATCCTTGTACCGCCAGACCCAGGGCTCACCATGCGTGTCGTCGGTGATTGGGGTACGCACCTGCGCCTCGGCCTCTTCGGGCGAGGCATAGTACCAGTCATAGCCCTCGCCGCCTTCGATGTTGCCGCGCAGATAATCCAGATCGTAGATCGACCCGGCATCCGCATCCGCATGACTGTCCCCCTCGCGCCAGTCGGACAGGGGCATGTAATTGTCGATGCCCACGAAATCGATATCGTCATCCGCCCACAGCGCATCCAGATGGAAATAGCGATCTCCGCTGCCGTCCTGCGGCTGATACCCGAAATACTCCGACCAGTCCGCGGCATAGCCGATCTTGGTGCCCGAGCCCAAAATCTCGCGCACCTCAGCGGCCAGAGACCGCAACTGCGCCACCGCCGCAAAGCCCGACGCCCCACGGATTTGCGTCAGCCCGCGCAGCTCTGATCCGATGCAGAACGACGCCACGCCGCCCGCCACCTTGCACAAGGCCGCATAATGCAGAATGAACCGCCGCAGCCCCCATTCCTGCGGGCCGCGATAGGTCACCTTGCCCCCGCTGGTCGAAAACTGCGACGCCCGCGCCGTTCCGAAAAACGCCGCAACCTGCGCATCCGCCGCCGCCGTCTGATCCGGCGAACCCGCGCGCCCCGGTGCCACATCCAGCGTGATCCGCCCCCGCCACGGCAGATGAGGCTGATCACCCGCGTCAGACCACGGATCGGGCAACCCGTTGCCCTCCAATTGCTCCATCAGAATGAACGGATAGAACATGACCCGCTTGCCGGTCTTCTTCAGCCGCTTGATCGCCTGAACCACCGCCGCATCTGCTGGCGTTCCGCCATAGACCGGACGCCCATCTTTCCACCGAACGGTTCTGGCCGCCGCACGCGACACACCCGACACGCGCCACGGCATGTTCTTGCCATCGGCGCTTTTGCGTTCGACCTTCGGGCGTATCTCGCATTCGCCACAGCGCAGATCATCGCCAAACCACGACACGATCAGCGAGGCCGCCTCGCACCCCGGCAGCTCGCGGCTCAGGGCCCGCGTCGAGGTCTCCAGATCAGACCGCCCCGAGGGTGAGTTCACATTCGCCGCCCAACTGCGCCCCCGCCCCTTGGTGTAGTTCACCTGAGACGAGGCCAGCGCATATTCGCCCGTCCCCGGCATCAGCGCCACGCCCTTAACGATGCGCGACAGCGCATCCTCGGCATCCGGCAGCCCGTCCTGTTCCTGCCGCACCACCTCGAAGGAAAACTGCGGCACACGGTTGCCATAGGCCGCCAGCGCCAGATCTTCGATCACCACATAGGCCGTGCCGCGATAGGCGGGCACCTTGCCCGCCCCCTCAATCGCCTCCATCAGCGGATCGGGCAACTGATCCGGTCCGCCGCGATAGATGCGCATGTTCAGCGACCTGCGCTCAACCTCCTCGCCATCGGCCCAGATGCGCGTCACATCCGCCACCTCGCCCGCACCCACCGCAATCGCCAGCGAGATGGAATAGCTA
This sequence comes from Ruegeria sp. CJ3, assembly GCF_056536725.1. Classification (NCBI taxonomy): domain Bacteria; kingdom Pseudomonadati; phylum Pseudomonadota; class Alphaproteobacteria; order Rhodobacterales; family Roseobacteraceae; genus Ruegeria; species Ruegeria sp. CJ3. The sequence continues at coordinate 218,186 of NZ_JBQFQE010000001.1, read as the reverse complement.
TAGCTATGCGTTGTGGTCGTCACCTCGGCAGGCTTGGGCTTGCCCTTGCCGCCGCCGGTGGACTGGGTCGAGGTCGACGTCGTCCGCGTCTCAAGAAAGTCCGAAGCCCAGATGACCTGCCCCCCGACCCGCATCCGGCCATAGACCGTGGCAACCGGCGCACCCTCGCCGGTTTCGGTCAGGCGGAACCGATCCAGACGCCCGGTCTCGACCACCTCGCTGCCGCCGCCCATCACAGATTGACCCATCATCCGGTTGTCGATCACCCGGCCCAGCGTCGCGCCCACTGCGCGGCCAATGATCGCCGTCGACAGACCCGCGACCGAGCCGCCAATCGACCCGCCCAGCGCCGCACCCGCGGCAGACAGAAGAATTGTAGCCATCAGAGAACCTCCTGCGGGAATGCGAAACAGGCGACGACGCGACGACGCCACGGCTCGCTGAGTGTGTTTTCGACAACGCCATGCCCGGAATAAGCGTGGATAAAGCGCATCGGATCGGGGTCGCTGACAATGCCCAGATGCTTGGCCACCGCCGCATCCCGCATTCGAAACAGCAGCACATCGCCCGGGGCCATATCCGCAGGCGACTTCTCGATCAGATGGCGGCGGGCGGCGGCCCACATGCGTTCCTCGCCCTGCGGCTCGGACCAGTCCATGCTGTAGACCGGCACCGTCTCGGGCTCATGCCCCCGGACCGCGCGCCAGACACCGCGCAGCAGGCCCAGACAATCGGCCCCCGCACCGCGGACCGAGGCCTGATGCACATAAGGCGTCCCCAGCCAACCACGCGCCTCGTTCACAATATCCTGTCTCGCCTGTGTCACCGCCTGCTGCCCCCTCTGTTCCGGTTGCCTTTCTTCGGCACCGCCATCACCCAATCCTCATGCGGCAGGTCAGGAAATCCCTGAAAGTTCAGAATGTTGTTGAACTTCAACCGGCAGGTACTCATGCGTTTGTCACACCCCGCCGTCAGCTGCACCCGGTCGCCCACGGCCAGCCCGCCGCCAATCCCCGACCACAGAGTGACAGAGCGCCCGTCACCCTCCCGCTGGTCTTGCTTGATCGACGCCCACAATCCCTGCGCCGCACCATCCAGCACATCCAGCCTGCCACGCTCGAACCAACCGTCGTCCGCGCCGTCGGCCCCCTGCAGGCGTAAGATGGTGCCGTCCACGCCGATGATCTCGGCCTCGGCCCGATAACCCGGCGCGTCCAGCGCAAACCGACACGCACCGTCGCCCAGCACAGCCGTACAGGGTTTCTGATAAATCCGCCCCAAAGGCCGGTTCAGCAAATCGGTCAGCCCTCGCAATTCCGCATGAAACGCCCCGCCCGCACGCCGCAACTCACCAATCGAGCCGCGAAACTGCAGCATCCGCTGCGCGGGCTCGGCCCAGTTGACCAACCAGGCCCGCACCTCGGCGCCGTCGAAACGCCCGGCCTCGATATCCTCTTCCCGGACCGAGGCATCGGACAGCGCGCCCATCGCCTCGGTGTTGTCGATCGACAAGCCAGTCGCCTGTTCGATCGCCGCCGCCGTCAGGCCCGTGCTGGCCTTGAAGACCAGCCCGTCAAAGCTCAGCTCCATGTCGTGATCGGTGAAGCCATAGGTCTGACCATCGCTTCGTGTGATGGCCCAACACCGGCAGGTCGTCGTCAACCCGCCCTGCAAATGCGCCTGCAGCGCTTGTTTGTCCCCACTCATCAGACCCGCACCTCGACCACCGGTACGTTCGGCACATCCCCGGCCTGAAAGCTGGCCACGCTGGTCTGGATCTTGTCGGTATCGAACCGCACCGGCACGTCAAACTCAAACCCGGCGGTGATCTCGACCTGCTCGGGCGGCGGCGTGGTGAATGTCACGCGGCCCGTAGCCAGATCGACCTCAAAATCCACACCCTCGCGCAACGCGTCCTGATCCAGCCCCAGCTTTACGGTGCCCAGCACCGGCTTCACGATAGGTCGCACATAGCTTGCCCCGCCCGAGCTATAGGTCTTGACCAACTGAAACCCGGTCGTCTCGCCATCTCCGCGCGCAATCACCTGATCGCCCTGAGCGACCTCAGCCGTCGCCGCGCCCGATTTGAAATCCGACCAATCCTTCCAGCGAAACCCGAACATCTGCCCCTGCCGCGCCTCGAAGAACGAGATCAGCGTCTCGATATCATCCAGCGACCGCATCCCCAGCCCCGCATCATAGCGCCTGCGCGAATGCGCCCAGGGGGTGTTGCGCTCTTCGAACCCGTTGGCCAGCGTCACAATATCCGTGCGCCGCTCGGGCCCGCCGACCGAGCCGAAACTCAGGCTGGCGGGAAATCTCACCTCATGAAAATTCATCCCCTGCTCCCCTTATCTGTTGCGATTGCCGCGGCCCAAGGCGCGGCTCATCTGCGCCGCGATCTGCCCCTGAGACCGGCGGAATCCCTGCACATCCGGCGTGCTGATATTCATCACCACGTTCACCGCACGGCCCCCGCCCTGCGTCCGCACGCCCAGCTTGCCATCCGCGCCGCGCGCCAGCGGCATGATCGCCTCGGGGCCCGCCTCGCCCATCAACCCGGTGCCCCCGCGCATCGGGAACATGGTCGGGCTGCTGACAACGCCGCCATTGGCAAACGGCATCACCCGGCCTTGGGAAAAACTGCCGCCATCCGCAAACGGCAGAATGCCCTGCACCAGATTGCCAACCCCATTGGCCAGCATGCCGCCGAAATGATCCGTCACCGGCTTGATCGCCGCCGAATAGGCGGTCTTGATCATCGAGTTCTTCAGCACATCCAGCGCGCCAGACAGGTTCATCCCGTCCAGCACCACGCCATCAAACGCCTTGCGCAGCCCGCCGGACATGCCACGTTCCAACGTCGCCACATCCTTGCCGGTCTCTTCGAACGCGGCCCTGATCCGCTTCATCTGCCCGCCAAACGCTCCGGCCATGGTCGCCGCATCGCCCAAAGCATCGCCCAGCGCCTCTCCCCGCTCCTGCAGGTCGTCAAACCCTTCACGATCCGTCATCACGCTCTCCTTGTGTCTTGTCCGGATAGGCCGACAGCAGCGCATCCAGCCCCGCCCGGTTCATCGCAGGCATCCCCGCGCCCTGCCCCAGCATCAGCCGCAACTCGGCCGGGGTCAGACGCCAGAACTGGTCCGGCGTCAGGCGCAGTCCGAGGAATCCGGCCCGCATCAGCGCGGGCCAGTCGAACCCGCTCACTCGGGCACCATGAAGGCGCGCGCCAGCAGCTCAGCCGCCGCCTTCGCACCAGCCATCGGCCCGCCGTCGATCTCGGCATGCAGCAGGTCATCGCGGCTCACCTGCGCCCCACCGCCCCGCAGCCCGGCAACAAGCAACGCCAGCACATCGCTGCTGGAATATCCGCCGCCCTCAAACCGCTGCACCAGCTCGACCAGAGACCCGGCCTGCAACTCCTGCTCCAATTCCGCCAAAGCACCCAATGTCAGCTTGAGCACCCGCTGCTCCCCATCGATGGTCAGCGCCACCTCGCCCGTCCACGGATTGGCCATCAGAGCGCCGTAAAGCTCAGCGCACCAGCGCTTGCCATGCTCATCTCATAGGTCGCCTCACCGTTATGCGAGCCCGCATATTCGATGCTGCTGACCTGAAACGGGCCTTCAACGATGCCAAAATCCGGGATGATCACCTGAAACCCCGGCGTTTCACCGTCAAAGAACAGCTGACGCGCACGCTCGTCGGTCCCCGCATCCTTGAACACGCCCGAGCCGGAAATCGCAGCGGATTTCACCCCCGCTCCTGACAGCAACTCGCGCCACCCGCCCTGACTTTCCAGGCTGGTGACATCCACGCTTTCCGCGTTGAAACTGATCCGCGTGGCGCGCAGCCCCGCGATGGTCTCGAACAGGCCCGTGCCGTTCATATCCACTTTGACCAACAGGTCTTTTCCGTTCTGGGCAGCCATATGCTCTCTCCGTTGATTGCTTAGTCGTCTTCCACGCGGGCGCGGAATCTCAGATTGATCTGGCGGATTGCACCGCCGGTTCCCGTGCGCCGGGCGCTGGCGCGTTCGAACCACAGGCCAACCAGACGGCCCCGGTCCAATGTCAGCGCCGCACCTTCCAGCGCGTCACACACCGCGCCTGCCAGCGTCTTGGCCGCACCAAACCCCGCCACCTCGGACACAACCGAGACCGTGAAGCGATGCACCGCGCCCACGCCCGACCGATCCGAGGCATCGCGCACCTCCTCCGGCCCCAGCGTCACATAGGTTTGCGGCAACACACCCGAGGGCACCGCATCATAAATCGCCCCGCCCGACAGCGCGCCGACCTGCGCATCCGCTGATAACTGCTGAAACACCGCCGCTTGCAACGCGGCTGATACGCCGTAACTCATGCCGCCACCTCTTCATCTGCAAAACAGGTCAGGTACTGGCCGCGCCCATCGCGCTCAGCCACCGCGCGGATCACAAACCGCCGCGATCCCTCGCGAAACCGCTGATCCGGCGCAGGCCGCATGTCGGACCCTTCGGGCGCACCACGCACCACGATCCGATACCCAACCCGCGATACCGAGGCGCCACCCACGGCCCGCTCCGCCCCGCTGCGCGCCGTCACGTCGGCCCAAAGCGCGCCCAACGCGGCCCATGTCTCGGTGTAGCCCCCCGCGCCATCGGCCACGCGCGTGGGGGCCTCAAGCACCAGCTTGCGGTTCAATCGCGGCGTGCTCATTGCATCACCCCCGCGCCGAAACGCACCGTGCGATAGCGCTGGATCAGGCTGGTGACGCCAAAAGGCATGCACCCCGCGCCCAGCGCCGTCTCATCGCGGTATTCATAATAATGCGCCGCCAACAGCAGCACCGCCTGCCCCAAATCAGCGGGCAACCCGCCCCAATCCGCAGCCATCCCGGCAGTGAAACCAATCTTCACCGACCCACCTGTCTGCACCTTAGGCAAACAAGATCCCGAAGGGCGCAGCCGAGGGCGCTGCATATCGCCTTCCAGCCGATACCCCGACGCGTCCACCACAGTCTCGGCTCCCGCCGCATCGCTCAGCGTCACCGCGCCAACCGAGACCACCGGGGCCACCGGCAGAACCTCACCCGCCGGATCACGCCAGGCACTAACGGTCCACGAGAAATCCCGCTCAATCAGCACCTTGCCGGTCCGCGCCTCAATCGCCGCGAGGGCCGCGCGCAGAAACCCTTTCAGCACTTCGTCCTGCACATCACCCTCGGCAAACCCCGTGCCCAGCCGCAGATGCGCCTTGAACTGATCCACCGGCAGCGCCGCATCCGCGATGGCGGTTTCTTCGATCAACATCATCCATTCACTCCGCAATCTCGGACCCCTCCGGGGCCTCTGTCAGGAAAATGACGGGCACGCGCCGCCCCACGTTGCTCGGACGGAGGGGAGCAGCTAGACAACGCGAGGATTCACCCCGGCCCGCGCCCGCCGCCCGAGGGGCCATGCAGCCCCCCGGATTCAGCCCGCGGTTCAGGCGGTGCCGAATTTCACCAGCTTGATCGCAGCAAAATCGCTCACATCTCCGCCCACGCGCTTGGTCGCGTAGAACAGGACATGCGGCTTGGCGCTGAACGGGTCGCGCAGCACGCGCAGATCAGGGCGTTCGGCAATGGTGTAACCCGCCTGAAAGTCACCAAACGCAATCGAGAAGCTGTCGGTACCCGCATCCGGCATATCCTCGGCAATCAGCACCGGATACCCCATCAGACGCGCAGGCTCACCGGCGGCCAGACCGTCCGACCACAAGAAGCGGCCATCGCTGTCCTTCAGCTTGCGGATCAGACCCGCGGTTTTCGAGTTCATCACGAAGGTGCCGTTGACCCGATACTGCGCCCCCAGCGCATAGACCACATCCACGATGGCATCCGCATCAACACCGCCATCTGTGCCCGTCGCCACATAGCCCAGATTGCCCCAGGTCCAGACGTCATTATCGACAGCCGGGTGGTCAAGAATACCCTTGGGCTTGTCCGCCCCATCGCCACCAATAAACGCCGCCGCCTCGGCGCGAGCGAACTTGTCGGCAATACGACCGGCCAGCCAGCCCTCGACATCAAACGCGCTGTCGTCCAGCAAGCGTTGCGAGGCTTTAGGCAGCGCACTCAGCTCGTGCAGCGGGATGGAAATCCGGTCAATCGACGGCGTCGCGGTCTCTGCGGTGGCCGAGGTCTCATCCGCCCAGCCCGCGCCCACATCCGTATGGTCGATCAACACATCGAACGAGTTCGCCTCGACATTCACCACCGATGCAATCGAGCGGATCGAGGCCGTCGAGTTCAGCACGGACTTGATCATCTCAGCGGTCTGCGGATCAACCAGATAACCGCCATCACTGTTCACTGCGCTCGACAGCGATTTGGCCTCAATCTCCAGCCCGCGCAGCCCGTCATCCTCGCCCGACCGCACATAGGCGTCGAATGCCTTCTGATGTGGGGCACCGTCCTCAACGGAGGCCGCAAGATGCGGACGCGCCGCGATGGTTGATTTACGATCCAGCATGGTCAGTCGCTCTTCTGTCTGTTGCAGTTGGGTTTTAACTTCGGCCTTGAGGCCCTTGAATTCATTCACGAAGCCAGCCATCGCCTGCTTCACCTCCTGAACCAGGGGCGCACCCTCTCCGGTCAAGGCCGGGGTCTCGGTCTTGCTCATCAGCACTTCCTTTTCTGGGTGGGTTTTGAGGCGCTAGATCCGCGCCAGCTCCTGCCGGGCGTCACGGAACACCTCGGCAATATTGCGCCAGGTGAACGCAACTTCGGGGTCCGTCCCCTTCGCCGCCACCCGCGCACTGGGCAGCATCGGGAACGTCACCAAGGACACCTCCCACAGCTCCAGTTCGGTCAGGACCCGCTGGCCCTTGTCATTCTTCACGGCCCGCTTTGTGCGATAGCCAATCGACAGACCATCCATCGCGCCCGCCCGGATCAGCTCAGCCGCCTCACGACCCTTTTGGGTGGCCTCCAGCAGACGCCCCTTGACCCACAGGCCCCGGTCGTCCTCGCGCACCTCATCCCAGACGCCGATAGGCTGCGCCGGATCGTGCTGCCACAGCATCTTGACCCGCTGCCCCGCCTTGGACAGCCCATCAAGCGAGCCGCGATACGCCCCGCGCTGCACCACATCGCTGCCCTGATCGACCTGCCCGAACAGGCTGGCATAGCCCTCGATCACCGCATCCTCGGACACTGACAACCCGTCGCCAAACCGCGCGAATTTATGTTCCAAATCCATGAACTTCTCCATGTAACCCACTGACATTACGGCGCCACCACCAACAACGACTGAAACGCCTGCGCCAAAATCACCGCCGCCACGCCGTAAACCGTCAGCCACAACCGCTTCTCCAGCCGCTCCATCATCTCTTCGATCTGATCCAACCTGCGGCACAAATGCGCGTGCTGGATCTCGGCCACCCGCTCATGCGCGGCCAGCCTCAGCCCCGGCGCACACTCGAACGAGGGATAATCACCCATCGCCACGCTCCGGCAACCCCAGCAGCGCGCGCTTTTCAGCATCCGTCAGGAAATCGGCCCCATTGACCCGCGCCCATTGCGCATCGCGTTCCGCCGACAGCGCAGGCACCTGATCCATGTCGGGCTTCAGCACCAGATCCTCACCCGAGAACCTCGCCAGCCATTCCGACACCGCCGCCGCCACCCGCGTCACCAGGGGCAGCACGGTCAGGCGATAGAACGCCCGGTTGGCCTCCTGATAGTTCGAATAGGTCGCGTCGCCTTGTATCCCCAGCAGCATCGGCGGGACCCCAAAGGCCAACGCGATCTCGCGGGCGGCGGCTTCCTTGGTCTTCTGAAACTCCATATCGGACGGAGAGAACCCCATCGGCTTCCAATCCAGCCCCCCCTCCAGAACCATCGGACGGCCAGCATTGCGCGCGCCGCGATAGTTCTGCTCGATCTCATCCGACAGACGCCGGAACTGATCCTCGGCCATCACCCCATGGCCATCACCCTTCCAAACCAGCGCCCCCGAAGGCCGCGCAGCATTATCCAACAGCGATTTCGACCACCGGGACGCGCTGTTATGCACATCAATCGCCATCGCCGCCGCCTGCATCGGCGAGAACCCATAGTGGTCATCCTGAGGGTGAAACGACTTGATATGACAGATATTTTCCGCCGCAAACCGGTGCTTTTTGCCACCCACCGCGTAATCATACGCCTTGGGCCAGCCATCCGCCCCCGGCACCACGCTCATCCGGTCCGAGCGCAGCACATGCAGCTCAACCGGCAAGCCTTCGTCAGCCTGCACAGCCTCAACATACGCATTGCCCGACAGCAACAACTGGCCGAACAAGGCCTCCATCAACTCCGCCCGCCCCTGCGCCGCATTCGGACGGCGCATCAGCGACAGGATCGGATGAGTATCAAACCGTTGTGCCTGATCCTGCAACACCAAAGGCAACGCCGCCGCCGCCTCAGCAATCAGCTTGACCGAGCGAAACCCCACCGGATTCCCCGAAAACCCCGTCCGCGTCAGCGACACCGCATCCCGAGGGCTCCACGCCACGCGCCCGCCCGTCTGCCACGCCACCACAGGCCCCGCCGCGCTCGCCTTCGCCTCGGGCGCTTCGCCTGCCGATCCACGACGCAAGAAATCGAATACCATCTGTGCTCCTTTCTGCCGCCGCTCTGCCCGGCTTGTTGAAAGGAGTTATGACGGAAAGAAGTTTAAGGCTTGGGAATGGGGCGTACGTCGGGTGGGCAACAGTCTTAGGCTCGACAATCGCACCAGTTGCCATGACACCTGGGTTCAAGCGCTACATAAAACGGTTGATAAAACAGGAAAGTTCAGCCAAGTGACAAAGATTGACCGTACATTTGCTGAAACTAGAACAAGTGAACATAACTTATGCTCGAGTTATTAGTATTTACGGCCGCAGACCGAAGGTACGAACCGTTTGTTTTGCCCTATATGGTCTCTGTCTTGTGGTCCAATCCTGATACCATTGTTGAAGTCTGTGTCGAGGACGAAGATAGTTTTCGGAGAGAATTTCGGAGTGGCTTAGAAGTCCTCGAACGCCATTGCGCGGGTAGGTTTGCGATTTCCACCGGTAGACACTTTGACCAGGTGTCGAACACGGTCCGGTTTTTGGAGACGCCCCGCAATCAAGCACGCTACGTTTACATCGGGGATATAGACATACTCGTGCTTGAGCGTATTGCCCCAGATCACATTGAAAATATGCGGGTACTTGGTTTGCCCTATAGCAACATACAGCGACCATCCGGGAAGAAAGCACTTAGCGGTTTACATTTTTCAGATTGGGATGCCTATTATCCGCTTCCTAACGACTATCCAAAACAACGAATTAATTTGGACGAGTGCTTTCTATACGATCTCATTGTTGCACGTGGGCTCGGCCTTCCTGATCCATCACATACCTTTCGTCCCTTACACGGGTATCATATGTCGCTAAATCGGGATCCACGAATTCCTGGTGTGGGAGGATGGGGGTATACACGAAATCGCAGCTACGCCCTGTCGTTTAACAAGTTACGACAAAGCGATCTTTGGCGCGATTCCGCACCTTGTTTTTCACCGGACTACCTGAAGCTTCTTTACATTCTTGAAGTCAGCATTGCGTTTCATTTCCCTGACTTATTTGAGAGTTCTTCGCTTTCACCTATGCCCTCTGTACGAAGCTTGTTTATTACCGAGAAACCGCGCACGCATCCCATCAAAAAATGGAGAAATATACTAGCCCTCGGAAAAAGTCGGGCTGCCGATCGAACCTGAGTCGGGTAATCCGCTGTTTAAATGAACGGTCTATCCCAAATTCTTGTTCGGAAGAGAGCCACGTTGGGGGAACAGGAATTCGCGTGTTTTTTGACCACCTCACAAACTCCGCACCCTAGGCCGCCGATACGCCCCCGCAGGCCCCACCAACAACTCATGCAGTGCCCAGACCAGCGCGTCGACACGGTCGGGCGAGCCCTGACCCTCGAACCCGCGCGCGGTCATCTGGCACATCTGCTCCTCCAGCGCGTCCAGCCCGGCCACATGGCTCACCCGCCCCTGCTCGTACAATGCCGCCACAGGCTCGGACCGCGCGACCTTGCCGCGGGAGGCCCGCACGGCGCGATACGGAACCAGAGGGTCCACCTGCCGCACGACCTCTTCCACCAGTTGCCCGCCCTGATTGACCTCGGCCACCAGCCGTTCGGCCCCGAATTCACCCATCGCGTCAATCGCCGCCTGCGCCCAGCCCGCAGGACCCGCGCCCTGCACTGTCCGGTCGGCCAGCACATAGGCGCGCCAGTCCTCGGGCGGCCCCTGTAGCTGAGCGCCCACGACCACGATCCCACAGGCATCGGCATCCGCCCCCGCCGTCACCGCCGGGTCCAGCGCCACCACGATCCGGTCCAATTCGGGCACCTGTGCGCACCGCGCCGCCTCCAGCATCGAACCGGTCCACAACGCGCCTTCAGCATCCGACAGCAGCACCCCGTCCAACTCCTGCCGCCCCAGCCGGGTGCCCGCATAGCGCGCGCGCACCTCGTCCAAGAAGGAACCCGCCAGATTGGCCCGGTTCGCCTCGGTCGGCGCATGGGTCTGAACGGTCGAGTGCGACGCCAGCAACTCCTTCAAAACCTTCACATTGCGCGGAGTGGTCGTCACGCAAACCCGAGGCCGATCCCCCAACCGCAGCGCAAATTGCAACATATTCCAGGTTTCCCCGGCCTTTTTCCACTTGGCTAATTCATCCACCCAGGCCGCATCGAACTGAGGCCCGCGCAGCCCCTCGGGGTCATGCGCCGAAAACGCCTGCGCCTCGGCGCCGTTGGGCCAGACCAGCTTGCGTTCCGATGCCTTCCACGTGGGCCTGCGATCCGGCGGCGAGCACTGCAAAATCCCGCTGTCACCAAAGATCATCACATCGCGCACCTGATCAAAGGTCTCACCAACCAAAGCCACCCGACACGCCTCGCCTTTGTCCAAAGGCAAAGACCCCTCAACCATCGACCGCACCCACTCAGCTCCGGCCCGCGTCTTGCCAGCCCCCCGGCCGCCCATGATCACCCATGACCGCCAGTCGCCTTCGGGCGGCAACTGATGCGGCAGCGCCCAGAACTCGAACAGGAAAGGGAGGGCACACAGCCCTCCCTCCCCGATCTCACTCAGAAACCTGTCCTGCACCGCAGCAGGCGCGGAGGCGAGCCAGCCTGCACCCGATCTCAGATCGTGCCCGATCAAGGTCGAGCGCATAGCCCCCTTGGGCAATTCCGGCTTGTCTGTGATGTTGTTCGACAAAGCTTGTCTCCACTTTCTGGCAACTGCGGATCAGCCCCTCTAGCTGACCCAGTTGCTTGCCTGTTCCGGCAAGGTCTGCATCCTCCCCGGCACCGATCTGTTTTCGCAGTTCTTCCGCTGCCTGGCGCAGATCGCGAATGGACCTCTCCAGCGACATCAACAAATCCGCCGTCTGTGAAATCCGCTCTTCCGGGGTAATCAAAGTCATGTTTGGCTATTGACCTCATGCGTGAGTTTTTCCGCACGAGAGAAACGAAAAACGGCCGCCGGGTCGCCCCGGGGCCGTTGCCCACTTCTTCTAGCATGACATAAGAGATACGCGATTAAGTTCGCAAAGTCAATGAGTTACGCAACACGGACGCAACACCCACCGGACGCCATGTTAACATCAACCCCCGGTCAGATCCTGCGCCAGCATCATCGCGTTCTTGTCCGGGTCATAGAATGTGGCCGTGCTGACCATCCCTTCGACCGTGTCCGTCGGGCCATCAAACGCCACCCCTGCGGCCTCCAACGCGCCCCGCGCCGTGGCAATATCTCCGACCTCGTAGACCGGAACGCAGTTGCCCGGCGTCGGTTCTGCCTGCTCTCCCAGACCCAAGGTCACGCCGTCGACATTGGTGCGCATCTCGCTCCACCCCGCTTCATCAATATGGTGGACCAGCTCGAACCCAAGCTTGTCGCTATACCAATCCGCGCTGGCGTGACGGTCCCGAACCGAAATCGCGAATGTGATTGTATTTCTCAATGAAACGAGCGGCATCGATCTTCCCTTCGTATTAAAATATAGTTACTATACTTTATGGACATTAACCTGCTTGTCAAGCTGACTGCACGCGCATGGTCACTGAACATCCTGGCCCTGATGCACACGGGCGTTCCCGGCCGTCAGGCGCCCTTGCTTGCCAAGACCAGCGCCAGCCGAACGGCCTTTGCGGCAAGCCTCGACCATCTCGTCCAACTCGGCCTGATCGAGAGAAACCCCGGGCATGGCCACCCCCTGCGCCCCGAATTCCGCCTCACCGCCGCCGGGACCCAAGCCGCACGGATCGCCCACGCGGTCATCAAAGTCGCGCCCGCAGACGCCAACAAGCTTCTCCGCAAATCCTGGACCGTGCCCATCCTGGCCCTGACCGGCACCCCGCATCGTTTTTCAGCGATCAAATCGGATCTGCCCCCCATCACCGACCGCGCCCTGTCCTCGTCCCTGCATCAGCTCGAGGATCACAACTGGATCAGGCGCGATATCGAGACCTCAGGGCGGATGCCCTTCCCCACTTATTGCGCGGTGAACACCGGGCTTGCGGTCCATCAGGCGGTCGGACTGAGGCACTAGGCGCCGCGGCGTTCTGAAGACAGCTCTCAGAAAACGCCACCCGACAGCTTGACAAATCCCCACTCAACCCGCATGTGCCCTATCAAGCAGCGCTGCCGCGTGAGCATTCGGGCCGTCGATATGGCCCCACAGCGCCCGATTCACCCATAGTTCCCCATCACGCAGGGTTCTTGACGCGACGACCGGATGCAGCAGGAACCGCCTGCCCGTCCCGAGGTCTCGCACAACCCCTGCCGGTCGCGGATGCGGCCCGTCTTGCCCCCTGCGTAAACGCATGGGGGCCACAAAGGATAGTTATTTGTTCGACTTCGACATGCTGGGCCTCGCGCCCGCGCTCAACGACGCGCTGAAACGCGCCAATTTCACCCAACCCACCCCGATCCAGAACCAGGCGATTCCGCTGGCGCTGAACGGGCATGACATCATGGGCCTCGCCCAGACCGGCACCGGCAAGACGCTGGCCTTTGGGCTGCCGCTGATCGACCACCTGCTGGCACAGCCCGGCAAACCTGCGCCAAAGACGGCCAAGTCGCTGATCCTCGCGCCCACCCGCGAACTGGTCAACCAGATCGCCGACAGCCTGCGCAACCTGACCAAGGGCACCAAACTGCGCGTCGCGACCGTGGTCGGTGGCCAGTCGATCAACAAGCAGATCATGTTTCTGTCACGCGGCACCGACATTCTGGTCGCCACGCCGGGCCGTCTGATCGACCTGATGGATCGCAAGGCCGTTGACCTCGGCGCGGTCCGCCATCTGGTGCTGGATGAGGCTGATCAGATGCTCGACATGGGCTTCATCCACGCCCTGCGCCGCATCGCGCCGGAACTGGGCACGCCGCGCCAGACCATGCTGTTCTCGGCCACCATGCCCAAGCAGATGGAAGAGCTCAGCCGCGCCTATCTGACCAACCCGCAGCGGGTTCAGGTCTCGCCCCCCGGCAAGGCCGCCGACAAGATCACCCAGTCGATCCATTTCGTCGAAAAGCCCGCGAAACCCGCCAAACTGCGCGAGATCCTGTCGGCTGATCCCGACGCCCTGACGCTGGTCTTTTCGCGCACCAAACACGGGGCGGAAAAGCTGATGAAGGGCCTCGTCGCCGATGGCTTCAACGCCGCCTCGATCCACGGCAACAAAAGCCAGGGCCAGCGCGACCGCGCGATCAAGGCCTTCCGCGCCGGTGAGGTCACCATCCTCGTCGCCACCGATGTCGCCGCGCGCGGCATCGACATTCCCGGCGTGGCTTATGTGATCAACTATGACCTGCCCGAGGTGCCCGATAACTATGTCCACCGCATCGGCCGTACCGCCCGCGCAGGCCGCGAGGGCGAGGCCATCGCCTTCTGCTCGGCGGAAGAGGTCGATCTGCTGATTCAGATTCAAAAGTTGATGAAGATCGAAATCCCCGTGGCCAGCGGCACGCAGCCCGAGGCGATCACGCCCAAGAAAACTGCCCGCCGTCCGCAAAACCGCCGCCGCGGCCCCAAGCCCCAGAACAGCGGCGCAGCCAAACCCGCGGGCCAGAAACGCCGCCGCCCCCGTCGCCCCAAAGCGGCCTGACGGATTGGATCAGAGGGGGCTGCCCCTCTGATCAATGCACATTCGGCAGCGTCAGAGCGGTGGTCAGCATCGCCGTCGCCAGCAAGATCAAAGCGATCATGGCCCCCTCGGCCCTGATCACCCGCACCAGACCCCGCGCCGCCGTGCGGTTCCCCGCGCGCAATCGGGGCACAAAGATCAGCTTGTTCAGCGCCGCCAGCGCCAGCAGAACAGCGACCAACGCCACCTTGAGCAACAACATCTGCCCATAGCCCGTCGTCAATAGCGCCGTCAGCGATCCGGTCAGAGCATACGCCATATAGCCGCCAACCAGCAGCAGCAGCGGCACAAACACCATGGCAACCCGTCCAAACCGCTCACCCAGATCCGCCGCCTGCCCCCCGTCAAGACCAGCCGCCCGCTGATGCAACGGCAGCAGAATGCCAATCCACAGCGTTGCACAGATCAGATGAAGCAAAAGGCCATAGAACAGCATGGAACTGCCCCGGTCATATAGATGACCGATGACCGCCAGCCCCGTGATGGCACAGACCCCACCCACGATCTGCACCCCTCGGGCAAGACGCGTTTGCAACAGCCCAAGCATCAGCAGCACCAGCCCGCCGACCTGCCATCGCAGCGCAGCACCGCTTTGTGTTTGCCACAAAAGACCCAGCATCTCAGGGTCGGTCATGCCGGACAAATCCCCCGTCAGCACGCTGCCCTTCAGCGCAAACGACATCACCGCGCCCAGCATCCCCAATCCCGTCAGCCCGGCGGCCCACCGACGCGGAACCTCAAACCGGAACAGCGCCGCGCAGAATACCAGCCCGGCGCCGCCCAGCACCCCGGCATACAGCCCCCATTTGGCCAGAACCGAGGTTATGCTGACCGGATCTTCCACCCGTCACTCGACCACAAAACCAAAACTGCCGGTCTGAGGGTGCCCATCATCCCCCAACCCGCGCCATTCGATCCGATACTCACCCGAACCCGCCCCGTCGAAGGGCAGCGTGAACTCGGTCGCAAAGCCGCTTGTCGCGCTCAGGTCAATTGACCCGGACTGATCGTCATCCAACGTCCACTCCACACGGGTCAAACGAATATCCCGCGCAAAAACAAGCGCGACCTCGGCCGGAACGTCCGTAAGACCCGCACCATCAGCAGGGACCGTCCGCTCCAGCGGTGAGTGGGCAAGGGCGATGTTGGCGGTCAAAAGAAATGCTAGCACCGCTGCGATTTTACCCATCATACCAGACCCTTCTCTCGTGCTAGTGAATACCATTGGCTTGCTGAACCTCCCGAATATAGCGGACAATCATCGTCACATCGCCACGGGTCAGACCTTCGACCGGGGGCATGTCGCCAAACGGCCAATGGTGCGCTTGTACGCCATGAGCGACGGCACGCTGAAAGCTCTCATCGCCGTGATGGCCCGGCTCATAGATCTTGTGAATCAACGGCGGCGCGATCCCGTTCTGGCCTACCGCATCTACACCATGACACGCGGCGCACACCGTATCATAGGCCTTCTTTCCCAACACGGCCTGTTCAGACAGGTCCTCGGGCACCGTAATCTCGACAAGCGCCTCCCCCGCAGCCACGTCGCCCGGCCCGTCAAGGTCCGTCCCCGTCATCATCCAATATCCGACACCCAAAGCGGCAGCGACAGCAACCGTGATCACAACTATCTTCATGCGAACCTCATTCATCTTGCCACCCCCCGATAGGGTTTCCAGCAGATGGAAGGTCAAGACGATCCGACAAACCGTCCGCAGATTTCTGAGGGGTCGCGCATTGAGTAGGCGCAGAGCCCCTGTTCAAGCGTCGTCAGGACGGCAGATGCAGGTTGTACAAACCCGACAAATCACGGTCCGGCGCATGTACAAAACGAAAGAAACGGGCCGCGCGGTTCAGTTGCCTGAATTCCGCTCGGCCTCGATCTCGCGCCACTTGGCGACGTTGCGATTATGCTCTTGCAGCGTCTCGGCGAAGGCATGACCTCCGGTGCCATCGGCGACGAAGAACACGAAATTCGTATCGTCCGGTGCCACCGCAGCCTCAAGACTGGCCAGCCCCGGGTTCGCAATCGGGGTCGGCGGAAGGCCGTCGATCACATAGGTATTCCAAGGTGTTACACGGCGAAGTTCACTTCTGCGTAAGCCACGGCCCAACGTACCCTGACCCTTGGTGACACCGTAGATCACGGTCGGGTCCGTCTGCAATTTCATGCCTTGATTCAGACGGTTAACGAAAACGCTGGCCACCTGACCGCGTTCACCGGGTACACCCGTCTCTTTTTCGATGATCGAAGCTAGAATCAGCATCTCTTCGGGGCTGTTCAGGGGCAGCCCTTCCCGACGCCCCTCCCACGCGGCATTTATTCTAAGTTGCTGTTTTTGCTGCATATCCGTCAGAATTTCGTTCCGATCCGCACCGGGAGTGACCTCATAACTGTCCGGTGCCAACATCCCTTCTGCGGGCAGTTCAGCAACCTCTCCGGTCAGCAGATCCATCGCCTTCAGCGCCTCAACAACCTGCCAACTGGTCACGCCCTCGGCCAGAGAAATACGATAACGGGTATCCGCCTCACCGCGCTTTTCTCCATATATTTCAGGCGCTTCTTCGCTGACCTCGAAGGACGCAACTTCGATGAAATCCAGCGTCGCCGGGTCCAGCTCGCGCACGCGGGTCTGCAGCCGGGTCACGCCGATGCGGTATTCGATCTCAGTCCCGCAGGTGCTGGCCCCGCTGCGGGTAATCTCGTCGATGATCTGCTCCATCGACGATCCCTCGCGCACCAGAAAGCTGCCCGCTTTCAACTGCTGAGATTTATCAGTGTAATCAGAGGCTAAGCGGAAGATCAGACCGCTGCTGATCGCGCCCTGATCCTCAAGATCGCGGCTGACCCGGGTCATGTTCGAGCCCGGTTTCACCTGCAGACAGATCGCAGTTTCCAGCGGGCCGTCGGTCTTGTATTGCGACTGCCCCCACAGGACGACACCGCCCAACAGGAAAAGGCCGACCACCAGAATGGTCAGCGCATTCGACGCCAGGGCCCGCCACATTTAGTTGGCCTTTCCGAAGATCACACTAGCATTAGTGCCCCCGAAACCGAACGAGTTCGACAGGGCCACGTTGATCTCACGCTCGCGCTTGGCATTCGGGGCCAGATCGATCGGGGTTTCGACCGCCGGATTGTCCAGATTGATCGTCGGCGGCGCCACCTGATCGCGGATCGCAAGGATCGAGAAGATCGCCTCGATCGCGCCAGCGGCACCGAGCAGGTGACCCGTCGCCGATTTGGTCGAGCTCATGGTCGCGTTGCTGGCATGATCGCCCAACAAACGCTCTACCGCGCCCAGCTCAATCGTGTCCGCCATGGTCGAGGTGCCATGCGCGTTGATGTAATCCAGATCCTTCGGCTCAAGCCCTGCGCTGCGCAGCGCGGCTTTCATCGAACGCTCGGCCCCGTCGCCATCCTCTGACGGCGCGGTGATGTGGTAAGCGTCGCCCGACATGCCATAGCCCAGCACCTCGGCGTAGATCTTCGCGCCCCGCGCCTTGGCGTGTTCGTAATCCTCAAGCACCACGATGCCCGAGCCCTCGCCCATGACAAAGCCGTCACGGTCAATGTCATAAGGGCGGCTGGCCTTTTTCGGGTCGTCCGCATATTTCGTCGACAGCGCTTTGCACGAGTTGAAACCTGCAATGCCGATCTCGCAGATGCAGCCCTCGCCGCCGCCCGCGATCATGACATCCGCATCCCCGGCCCGGATGATCCGGCTTGCATCGCCAATCGCATGGGCACCGGTGGAACAGGCCGTCACGACCGAATGGTTCGGCCCCTTGAAGCCAAACCGGATCGAGACCTGACCCGAGGCCAGGTTGATCAGTGCGCCGGGAATAAAGAACGGCGATACGCGGCGCGGACCCTTGTCGCGGATCAGGTTCGCGGTTTCGGCAATCGAACCCAGGCCACCGATTCCCGAACCGATCAGTACGCCCGTGCGCAGACGGTCTTCTTCATCCTCGGGCAGCCAGTTCGCGTCCTTGCAGGCCATTTCGGCCGCAGCGATGGAATAGAGAATGAAATCCTCGATCTTACGCTGCTCTTTCGGAGGCATCCAGTCATCGGGGTTGAATGTCCCGTTGGTGCCATCCCCGCGCGGGACTTCGCAGGCGTAGGTCGTGGTGACGCCGCTTGCTTCGGCATCAAACAGCGTGATGGGGCCTGCGCCGGACTCGCCGTCCAACAGACGCGACCATGTTTCCTCGACCCCGCTGGCCAAAGGAGTGACCAATCCCAGACCGGTTACAACGACTCTGCGCATGAAAATGCCTCTTGCCTGCTTCCTGTTATGAGAACCGCTCATACCCCGGCCCGGGGTCCGGGGGCAAGGGCTACGGCGGAATCTGACCGGGCATCATATCGCTCATGAGGCGCCGCCAGCCCTGTGGGTTTGTTCGCATCCGCTCTCTGAGCTCAAAAAAAGCCCCTGCTGCAAAGCGGCAGGGGCGGATTTTCTTTGCTTTCGCAGATTTACTGAAATTCGGCGACCGGTTCGTGGGCCGAGTTTGCAACCTCCAGCGCCTCGGTCAGGTTCACGGTCTTGCGGAACAATGCACGGCCAACGATGGCACCCGAGATGTTCGAGACGTAGGCCAGACGCGAGATATCGTCGGTTGTCCGGACCACACCACTGGCGATGATCGGCGTGCGCGATTTCTCGGCCAGACCCGAGATCAGACCCAGCTGCGCCTCGACATCTTCCATGTCGCTGTCGATATCGGTGACCAGAATAGCGGCGAACGGCGTGTCCGCAAAAGCTTCGATGAACGCATCCGGCGTAAAGGCGCTCTGGCTGCGCCAGCCCTCGGTCATCACCTGCCCCTGCCAGACATCCACGGCCAATACGATCTGGTCAGGATACAGCTTGGCCAGTTCCTTGACCAACTGAGGATCCCAGGCTGCCAGCGTGCCGATCACGATTCGGCCGGCGCCCTTATTGATCCAGTATTCGACCTGCTCACGAGTACGCATACCACCGGCCAGTTGCACCGGCATTTCGGCGGACCGAATGATCTCCTCCACCAGTTCCGAGTTAGTGTCACGACCTTCGATGGCATCAAAATCGGTCAGATGCATCCATTCGGCACCGGTTGCAGACCAGCTACGCGCAGTTTCAACCGGATCCACGTGCCAGATCATCGCTTCATCCAGACGACCCTTGTCCAGCGTGACACACCGGCCGTTCTGCAACTCCATCGTGGGGTAAATCCTCATGAGCCAAGTCCTCCGCTCAATCCTTTGGCAATTCCACGATACCATAGTGTCTCAATATGCCCCATCCTTTCACAGGATCGGCACAGTAAATGCTGTTTGCGGCATCGCAGCGCTGGATGCGTTTCACGCCCGCGACGGAGGTCCATCCCGGCGAAACAGTTGAACTGCCGTGTCGTGGTATTCCGCCTCGCGCAGCAACTTGTAGCCAAGCTTTTCGGCCAACCGGCGCGAGGCCGCGTGATCGACATCGATCAGCGCAACCAGCGGACCGGGAATAACCCTGTCAAACCAGTCATGGGCGGCCTGCGCGGCCTCGTGCCCATAGCCTTGCCCCTGCATTTCCGGTGCCAGAACCCAGCCGGCCTCGGGGAAGCCGTCGAAATCCTCACCCAGCGACCGGTTGCCGTAAAAGAACCCGGCCTGCCCGATCAAAGAGCGATTCGACTGTAGCATCACGCCCCATTGCCCGAATCCGGTCATCTGCCAGTGCCCGGCATTGCGCAGAAACGAATCCCACGCCTCGCCGCGTGTTTTTGGGGTGCCGCCGATATGGCGTACGACCTCGGGGTCGCGCCAGATCTCGGCGAACCGGTTGAAATCCTCGGGTCGCATCGCACACAGGGTCAGACGCGCCGTGTTGATCATCGGGGTGGATCTTATCATGCCCTTGCCCGCTCAGAATTTTTGCCTCAGAGGTCAGAGTGCGGAGCGTAACCCCCTCAGGGCAAGTGCGAATTGCGGCAGGGCACAAAAAAACGGCGCCTCCGTTGCCCGGAAGCGCCGCTTTTGTCTCAGAACGATAAGCTTAGGAAGCTTCGCTGATGAATTTGACCGCGTCGCCAAAGGTCTGGATGGTTTCGGCTGCGTCATCAGGGATTTCGATGCCGAACTCTTCTTCGAAGGCCATTACCAGCTCAACGGTGTCCAGGCTGTCTGCACCCAGATCGTCGATGAACGAGGCGTTTTCAGCAACCTTGTCCTCTTCAACACCCAGATGCTCAACAACGATCTTCTTAACGCGATCTGCGACGTCGCTCATGTCTATTCCTCATTTCAATTTCAGGGCGATCCGCCCGGTTCTGCCCTTGCCCGATGGGGTTGGCCTTGATGTGCCCATTCGGGCGGTTTGCGTCCCGGGACCCGGGAAAGTAGAAGGCCGACCTAAACGACCGGCCTTGGATTCATGCGCCGCCTATAACACAGACAACGCGCAAGGCAAACGCTTTCGCATCTGCCCTGACTCGCGCTCACAACATGGCCATGCCGCCGTTCACATGCAAGGTGGCTCCGGTAACATAACCGGCCTCGGGGCTTGCAAGATACAGAACGGCTGCGGCAATTTCCAACGGATCGCCCATGCGCCCTGCCGGGACCTGCGTCAGGAGGCCCGACTTCTGATCGTCGGTCAGCTTGTCGGTCATGGCCGTGGTGATAAAGCCCGGTGCGACGGCATTTGCCGTAATCCCGCGGCTTGCCACCTCACAGGCTATCGATTTGGTCATCCCGACCATACCCGCCTTTGACGCCGCATAGTTCACCTGCCCCGGATTGCCCGTCGCACCCACGATGGACGATATGTTGATAATCCGCCCCCAGCGCGCCTTCATCATGCCCCGCAGCACACCCCGACACAGCATGGCGGTGGCGGTCAGGTTGACGTCGATCACGCTCTGCCATTCCTCATCGGACATGCGCATGAACAGGTTGTCGCGCGTGATGCCCGCATTGTTAACCAGAATATCGACCGACCCCATCGCCTCGGCCGCCTGTTTCGGCAGCTCAGCGACGGCCTCCATATCGCCAAGGTTGCACGGCAAAACATGCGCGCGTTCGCCCAATTCCGCAGCCAGTGCCTGCAGGGGCTCAACCCGTGTGCCCGACAAACCAACCGTCGCCCCCGCACCATGCAGCGCCCGCGCAATGTCGCCACCGATACCACCTGAGGCCCCGGTGATCAGCGCATTCTTTCCCGTCAAATCAAACATTTCAAATCCTTCCCTCACCGCCAAGCCCGGCAGTTTATCCGTTATACGCCGTCGCCGGTCACTTTTTTCACATCATCCGGCGAGCCAACCGCCTGACACGCAAGGGCGCGGTCAATCTTGCGGATCATGCCGGACAAAGCCTTGCCCGCACCAATTTCCCACGCTTCGGTCACGCCTTGCGCGACCATGTACTGAACGCTTTCGCGCCACCTCACCGAGCCTGTGACCTGTTCGACCAGCAACTGACGGATCACATCCGGGTCGGTCACCGCCTCGGCGCGCACATTCGCGACCAGCGGCACCGCGGGGGCCTTGATTTCGACGGCAGCCAAAGCCTCTGCCATCACATCGGCTGCGGGTTGCATCAGCGCGCAATGGAACGGGGCGCTAACCGGCAGCATCACCGCCCGCTTTGCGCCCTTTTCCTTTGCAATCTCGGCCGCGCGCTCCACGGCGGCCTTCGCGCCCGAGACCACGACCTGCGTCGGGTCGTTATCATTGGCGGCCTGACAGACCTCTCCTTGCGCGGCCTCTTCGGCAACTGCGCGCACAGCCTCGAGGTCCAGCCCCAGAATCGCGGCCATCGCGCCTTCGCCTACCGGCACAGCGCTTTGCATCGCCTGCCCGCGGGTGCGCAGCAGGCGCGCGGTGTCGGCAACCGACAGCGCCCCGGCAGCGGCCAGCGCGGAATACTCACCCAGCGAATGCCCTGCCACAAAAGACGCCATCGGGATCGAGGCCCCCTCCGCCTCGAGCGCGCGCATCGCCGCCATCGAAGTCGCCATCAGCGCGGGCTGCGCATTCTGCGTCAGGGTCAGATCGGCAATGTCGCCATCCCAGATCAGCGCGCTCAGCTTTTCGCCCAGGGCCTCGTCGACCTCATCAAATACGGCGCGGGCAGCGGGATATGCTTCGGCCAGAGCCTTGCCCATTCCGATGGTCTGGGCGCCCTGCCCCGGAAAAACAAACGCGCGTGTCATTGGTGCCTCTTGCGTGATGTCAGGTTGCGGCGGGGTGTAAACCGACTGACGTCGCGGCACAAGCATTGCCTGCGTTCTGCATCAGGACACCTTTGCTGTGCATTTCTCTGCCTTGTGTCCGCAGGCCATCCCTTTAACCTGTCGCCAGCGCAGCAAAAACAGAGAGCCCGCCCAATGCCCCTGACGAACACCCGCGCCAGCTATGGCGGCGTCACCAAGACGTTTCACTGGCTGACCGCCTTGCTGATCCTGACGGCGCTGCCGCTCGGCTGGTTCGCCAACGATCTAGCCCACGCGATCTACGATCCGAACATCGCCACGACCGAGGATGACATCGCCCGCGCCGCCCGCCTGTTTTCGTTGCATAAGACAGTCGGGGTTACCGTGTTCTTCGTGGCGCTGGCCCGAATCCTCTGGGCGCTGACGCAGACCAAGCCCGGCCTGCTGAACGCCGACAACAAGCCCGAGGCTTTTGCCGCCGAGACCGTGCACTGGTTGCTTTACGGCTCGCTGGTTCTGGTGCCGCTTACAGGCTGGATACACCACGCCGCCGCCGAAGGCTTTGCCCCGATCCTGTGGCCCTTTGGCCAGAACCTGCCTCTGGTGCCGAAATCCGCAGCCGTTGCCGAGTTCACCGCCAGCCTGCACTGGCTGTTCGTCTGGATACTGGGCGGATCGCTTATCCTGCACATCATGGGCGCGCTGAAACACCATGTCGTCGACAAGGACAGCACCCTGCGCCGGATGCTGCCCGGGGACGCGCATGCCCCCGAGCCTCCCGCGCAGCATCACTCGGCCGTCCCCGCGGTCGCGGCGCTGGCAGTCTGGGTGGCGGTATTGGGCGGCGGCTGGTCTATCGGCATCTTCTCGCACCATTCGGACGCGGCCACCGACACCGCCGAACTGACCGAGGTGCAATCAGACTGGCAGGTTCAGGACGGATCGCTGTCGATCACCATCACCCAGCTGGGCAGCCCCGTCACCGGCAGCTTTGCCGACTGGACCGCCGCGATTGCGTTTGACGAACCCGCAGAGCCCGGGCTGGCGGGGTCGGCGGATGTGACCATCGCTATCGGCTCGCTCAGCCTCGGCACCGTTGCGGAACAGGCAATGAGTGCGGATTTCTTCGACAACACCCAGTTTCCAACCGCGCAGTTCAAAGCGGATCTTTTCAAGACTGAAACCGGGTACGAGGCGCGTGGGCCGCTGACCATCAAGGGTACAGCGCTGGACATCGTGCTGCCGTTTACGCTTGAGGTCGAAGGCAACACCGCCCGCGCGGCGGGGTCGGTCGACCTGAACCGGCTGGATTTCAACGTCGGCACATCCCAACCCAAAGAGGATTCGCTGGGTTTTGCCGTCACGGTCGCCATCGACCTCACCGCGACCCGCGGCGAATAAAAAACCGCCGGAGGGGATGCCTCCGGCGGTCTGACTTACCTGCCGGCGATGCCTTAGTCGGCTTTCTGCGCCTCGACCGAGATACGCACTTCGACCTCATCACCAACAAACGGGGCGAACTGGCCCAGATCGAAATCGCTGCGCACCAGCGTGGTGGTGGCGTCAAAACCGGCCCAGGGCTTGCCCGCCATCGGGTGCTCGCCCACTTGGTTCAGCTTGGCATCCAGAACCACCGACTTGGTGACGCCGTTCATGGTCAGATCGCCGGTGATGTTGGCGGTGTTCTCGCCCGTCACCTCGATACCGGTCGAGGTGAAGGTGACCAGATCGCCCTCGGCTGCGCCAAAGAAATCCTCGGTCATGAAGTGATCTTCGCGCGGCTTCCAGCCTGTGATCATCTCGATCACCGGCATCGAAACATTCACGCTTGAGGCGGCGGGATCTTCCTGATCGAACAGGATTTCGCCCTCAAAACCCGAGAACATGCCGGTGGTGGTCGAAAAACCAAGGTGGTTATAGCTGAAGATGACCTGGCTGTGGCTAGGGTCCAGAACGTATTTTTCGGCGCTGGCAAAGGCTGTGGTCGCCGAAACGGCCAGTGCCGCAGCAAGAAGGGTGGATTTCATAACAATCTCCGCAATGTTGGTGTTGCAAACCGGGTGGGTTGCTCATCAACAAAAATGTGCCGCCCAAGGGCGGCACACAAGTTTTTTTGATTCACAAACTCTGTTCCTTTTTGAACAGAATAGAATTCAGGCGAAAATTGTTACGTTTTGGCTAAGTTGACCTTTCAGCGCTGAGCCGACATCCGCCGATTCCAGCGGCAGCTTCATCAGCAGGCTGCCGTCGACGTCAAACAGTTCGACCTGATCATCGGCAAACCGCGCGCCGCCCAGCGACTCGTAGCTGCGGCGCAGAACCGTTTGCGGGCGACCATTTTCGTTCTTCTGCAGAATGCGGACCTCGCGGCGGATGGGATCGAAATAGGCATCTGGACGGGCATCCATCACATCGATGGTCAGCAGGCTGACACCAACAATCAGGAACATCAGAGACGCCACCAGCTTGATCGGCCAGACCTCGGCGCCCATGACCGATCCGGGCATCAGCCACATCGAGAAGGCGGACAGGATCACAAACGCCCCAAGAACGCGCAGCAGCACCATCCGGGCGCGCCAGTTCGGAGCGAAGGTAATCAGAACCGGAACGGATTTTTCAAAGATCGCGGCGGGCGCTGCTTTTTCAAAAGTATTTGTATTCATGACGGCCATTGTCCTGCCCTGTCTGTGGTTTTCCAAATGCCCGGGTGTCGCCGGGGTTGAGAACAACCTCGGCTTGAAAAGCGTCAGGAATTGGGCGCGCCAGTGGAAATTGGGCGACTTCACAGGGGCATATGTGGCAGGGCTTGCCCCGCCGTCATAAACGTGTATACGGGGCCATCCTTCGCAAGAGTTATGAATCGCGCAGCCTCTCGTGGCAGGGTCGCGAAGGACCATATGGCCCCGCCTTTGAAATGCGCCTTGATATAAACAGGAGTGCACATGCCACTGTATGAGCATGTAATGATCGCGCGTCAGGATCTGTCCAACGCGCAGGCAGAAAGCCTTGTCGAACATTTCGGCACCGTTCTGGCTGACAACGGCGGCAACGTCGTCGACAGCGAGTACTGGGGCGTCAAGACGATGGCTTACAAAATCAACAAAAACCGCAAGGGTCACTATTCCTTCCTGAAGACCGACGCCCCCGCTGGCGCCGTTCAGGAAATGGAGCGCCTGATGCGCCTGCATGAAGACGTCATGCGCGTTCTGACCATCAAGGTCGACGAGCATGCCGAGGGCCCCTCGGTCCAGATGCAGAAGCGCGATGAGCGCGAAGGCCGCCGCGAGCGCCGTTGATCAACGCCTGACGAAAGGACTTAAACCATGGCCGCAAAACCATTTTTCCGCCGCCGCAAGGTCTGCCCATTCTCGGGCGACAACGCGCCGAAGATCGACTATAAAGACACCCGTCTGCTGCAGCGCTACATCTCTGAGCGTGGCAAGATCGTTCCTTCGCGCATCACCGCCGTTTCGGCGAAAAAGCAGCGTGAACTGGCTCGTGCTATCAAGCGCGCCCGCTTCCTCGCCCTGCTGCCCTACGCCGTGAAGTAAGGAGAGACTGACATGCAAGTTATCCTGCTGGAACGCGTTGCGAAACTGGGTCAGATGGGCGACGTCGTTGACGTCAAGTCTGGCTACGCCCGCAACTTCCTGCTGCCCCAGGGCAAAGCCCTGAGCGCGTCCGAAGCGAACATCGCCTCGTTCGAAGCCCGCAAGGCGCAGCTTGAGGCGCATAACCTGGAAACCAAGAAAGAAGCTGAAGCACTGGCTGAAAAGCTGGACGGTCAGCAGTTCGTTGTGATTCGCTCGGCATCGGATGCCGGCGCGCTCTACGGCTCGGTCACCCCGCGTGACGCCGCAGACGCCGCGACCGAGGCGGGTTTCACCGTCGACAAGAAACAGATCGCCCTGATCGCACCGATCAAGGAACTGGGTCTGCACTCGCTGGCAGTCAAACTGCACCCCGAGGTCGAAGTTGAGATCAAGATGAACGTCGCCCGTTCGGAAGAAGAAGCCGAACTGCAGGCGTCGGGCAAGTCAATTCAGGAACTGGCTGCTGAAGAAGAAGCCGCTGCTGAATTCGAGATCGCCGAACTGTTTGACGATATCGGCTCGGCCGCGTCGGAAGACGAAGATCTGGTCGTCGAGGACGCTCCGGCTGACGAAGACGAAGCCAAAGCCTGATCCGGCGACGCCTTGAACGTATAAGGGGCCGCGCGGTTGCGTGGCCCTTTTTCATTCGGCGGTGAAACCGGCAGATTTCAGCCGAGCTTCGCACCGCCCTTGCGATCGCGCCGGTGATCCATATCATCGGCCTTCGCAATCAGGAGCATTTGCATGACCCCTCTCCTTCGCCGTACCGTGTTGACTTGGTTGGTTTTTGCCCCACTTGCCGCGTGCAGTGGCCCCGATACGCCCAGCCGGGGAGATACGTTCGATCCGCCGCTCTATCCCAATGAAACGCCCGAGTTGCGCGCCTCGATCAACAAATGGGCAGACCACTACGAATTGCCGCGCGAACTGGTGCACAAGCTGGCCATCCGCGAAAGCACCCACCGTCCCTGGGCCGTGAACCGGCCCTACTACGGACTGCTGCAGATCCTGCCCGCCACCGCCCGCTCGATGGGATATACCGGCAATGCGCAGGGGCTGTTGGATGCTGACACCAATCTGGAATTTGCAGGCAAATACCTGCGTGGCGCATGGTTGCTATCGGACGGTGATCAGCAACGCGCGATCTTCCTCTATGCCAAGGGCTACTACCCCGAGGCGAAAAAGCGCGGGATGCTGGTCGAGACCGGTTTGGTTCCGGCTGAATGACCCGATATTTGTGAGCTTCATCTTGGCACCAGAGCATAAGAACAGTGACAATTTTGCTTTATTGTCTAAAGCTCAGCCTAAAAGCATAGACGAATGCCCCTATATCTTGTGATACGCTTGAAAATGTGCTGTCGTAATCTTCGCTAGATAAAAGTAGGGTTCACTCTAGGTTAAGTTGCGGGTTCGAAAGCACCACCGGACCATAGTACAAACCATAGTCTGTAGGCGAAGAATGGAGATAATCGATCTAAGTACGCTGCCAAGCATCGAAACTCGGTACACCGAGTTTTTGAAACAGGTATGCGACAAGTTTGAAATGGACCATGCAGCCTATGCCGGTATGAACCCGTCAGAGGGCAAAGTTGCTGGCCACGTCACCTACAATGACGATTGGAAAGAGCACTACCAGAAACACGATCTGGTAATGATCGACCCAACCCTGCACGTGGCCAAACGCAGCATTGCGCCGGTTGACTGGAGCCGACTGGAACGCAACCCTAACTTCCAGCGCGTCTTTCGGGACGCACATGATTTTGGCCTTCCCAGTCAAGGGGTTACCATTCCGGTTCGCGGCCCCTATGGCGATATCGGTTTTCTGAGCGTAACCCGCGATTGCACAAAAGAAGAGTGGGCCAAGCTCTATACTCATGTCATCGGTGACCTTCAGTCTATGGCGGTACATATCCACGACAACGTGATTACGTCCGATGAGTTCACGGGAACGCTGTATCATCCGAACCTCTCCACCCGCGAAGCCGAGATCCTTCAGTGGGTCGCAGCAGGGAAATCGCAGCAGGACATTGGCGATATCCTGTCAATCTCGCACCGCACCGTCGAGGTCCATCTGCGATCAAGCCGCGAAAAGCTTTGCGCACTGACCACGCCGCAGGCGGTAGGACGCGCCATCGCGGTCGGTCTCATCGGTACGGGTTAGGCCAAAAACAACACAATCTGAACAAAATACGGGAAACCCCCAATAGAATTTCTTCCCCGTCGAGGTAACCTTCTACTTACCGAATGACCACTCGAAGGGGGATGACATGATCATCGTAGTAGATGGGCTGAACAGACACGTGTTCGGCGAAATTCTTGACGAGATGTTCGAGTTGAGAGCACGCGTATTTGGCGAACGTCTTGGCTGGGAAGTAAAAATCAAAGACGGCAAAGAGATCGACGAGTTCGATCATTTGGATCCAACATACGTAATCGGGCTCGACGACGGGGGGAATGTCGTCGCCGCGGTACGTGCCTTGCAGACAACCGGCCCTCATATGCTGGCGGACGTATTCTCGGCCATTTTGGATGGTGAGCCGCCGATCCGAAGTGCGACGCTGTGGGAATCGACCCGGTTCTGCGTGGATACCCAGCGGTTGAAGCGCGGCGTCGGCGAAAACTCGCTGTCTTACGCCACCTGTGAACTGATGATTGGCTCGCTGGAATATGCGATCAAGGCAGGTGTTCAGGACATCGTGACGGTGATCGATCCCGTGATGGATCGGGTGCTCAAGCGCTCGAACTGTGCCCCCTACGACTATGTCGGGAAAACCGTGCCGATGGGCAAAGTCTCTGCCCTCGCAGCTCTGGTAGATTGTACTCAGGAACGCATCGACAGCCTGCGTGAGTTCGCCGGCATCCAGGACGATGTTTTCCTTGAAGAAGAGCAAGCGCTTGCTTTGTTCAACAAAAAGAAATTGGCAGAATCCAGTGTTGCAAACCGCAACCACCAGCCGTTGTCCGAGCTCGAGAAATACTTTGTCGAGCAGATGCACGCGGCGCGATCAGAGGCCGAAGTCAAAGATGTTCTGAAACTTATCGAAGCGCTTTCGGATCGGTTCACCCCCGAACAGAAAACCGCTTTGCTCCGAACCCCCCGTGCTTTAGCTCATGAGGCCTGACCCCCTCACCTCATAGCATAAAGCCACCCAAGCGGAGCCGTCCTTTCCAGACGGCTCCGTATTTTTGTGCCCCCACCATCGTTGGGGGAAAGAGGCTTACTCCTCTTCCAGCGCCTCAACGGCTTTTTGCAGGTCGTCCTTGCTGACTTCCTTGTCCGCGACCTGAGCCAGTTCGAACACATAATCGACGACCTTGTCCTCGAACAGCGGCGCGCGCAGTTGTTGCTGCATCTGGGCGTTCTGCTGCACGAACTCGAAGAACTGGCGTTCCTGACCCGGGTACTGACGCGCCTGGTTCATGATCGCCTGGGTCATCTCGGCATCGGTAACCTCAACCTCGGCCTTCTGGCCCAGCTCGGCCAGCAGCAGGCCCAGACGCACACGGCGCTCGGCCAGCTTGGTGTGCTCGTCGGTGGGCTCGATCGGATCGTGGTCGTGGCCTTCGACGTCGGGATTTTCCTCGTGCCACAGCTGATGTGCGATTTGCTTGGCCTCGGCCTCAACCAGCGACGGCGGCAGCTCGAACGAAACCTTCTCGTCCAGCACATCCAGCAGAGCACGCTTCATCACAGCGCGCGAGGCACCGGCATATTCAGCTTCGAGACGCTCGGCGATCTGGCCTTTCAGCGCGGCCAGATCCTCGGCGCCGAATTTCTTGGCCAGCTCATCGTCGACCTCAGCCGCGACGGGTTCCTTCACCTCTTTGACAGTGCAGGTGAAGACCGCGTCCTTACCCGCCAGATGCTCGGCACCGTATTCCTCGGG
Organism: Ruegeria sp. CJ3; assembly: GCF_056536725.1. Classification (NCBI taxonomy): domain Bacteria; kingdom Pseudomonadati; phylum Pseudomonadota; class Alphaproteobacteria; order Rhodobacterales; family Roseobacteraceae; genus Ruegeria; species Ruegeria sp. CJ3. The sequence goes on along the minus strand of NZ_JBQFQE010000001.1, from coordinate 188,312 downwards.
GAAGGTGACGTTGACGTCTTTTTCTTCCTCAGCCTTCACGCCAACCAGCTGCTCTTCGAAGCCGGGGATGAAGCTGTTGGAACCCAGAACCAGCGGATAGTCTTCGGCCGAACCGCCTTCAAACTCTTCACCGTCGACCTTGCCAACGAAATCGAACACGATCTGGTCGCCGTCCTTGGCTTTCGAACCCTTGCGGCGCGCTTTGAAGTTCTGCGCGGTCTCGGCCAGATTGTTCAGCGCCTCTTCGACTGCAGCGTCGTCAGCTTTGACAACCAGCTTCTCCAGTTCGACCGATTTCAGGTCAACCTCGGGGATGGCGGGCAGCGCCTCGTAGGACATCTCGACATGGACGTCGTCGCCTTCTTTCCAGTCCTCATTGGTCATCTTGACCTCGGGCTGCAGCGCAGGGCGGTCGCCGCTGTCTTCAAAGTGCTTGTTCATCGCACCGTCGATGGTTTCCTGCATCGCTTCGCCCAGCAGACGCTGGCCGAACTGCTTTTTCAGCAGCGCCATCGGCACCTTGCCTTTGCGGAAACCCTTCATTTCAACTTCGGGCTGCGCTTCGGTCAGCTTTTCGTTGACCTTGTCGTCCAGCTCGGCTGCGCTCACAACGATGTTGTAGCCGCGTTTCAGACCTTCGTTCAGCGTCTCGGTAACCTGCATTATGGTAGTCCCCATAGGATTCGGGGCGCGCAAAACGGGCGCGCCGGGCAAATTTGACGCCTTCTATTTGCCCAGCCGCCCGCGCGCAAGAGGCAAAGCCCGGATCAGCCCGGTTTTGCCTGCGCCACAGGTGAAAAAACGCCCCGGAACAGACCGGGGCGTTTGATCCTCGCGACGGCTTGCGATCAGAAGCGCCAGCGCGCGCCCAGAACCCACGCTTCGTTGTTGTCGAACGAGGTGCCGTCATCAAAGTCGTGGTTGCGATATTTCAGATAGGCATCGGTATTGATGCTGTCGATCCGCTGCACGACGGCGATACCCCAGGCCTTGGTGTCCGAACCATCGGTGACGAAATCGGAGCCGTCATAATAGTCGATGCCAATGCCGGTCTGGCCCCAGGAAACCCAATCGGCCTGATAGGCAATCTTGCCGTACCAGTAGTTCGGGTCAGACGCACCTTCGGCATCATCATCCCGCGTCCCGGCAGCAATGGTAAAGCTCAGCCCGTTCTGCAGCAGAACCGAGGCCGAGCCCAGCGTATCCTTCCGGTCTCCGCCGCCGCCATCACGCGAACGCACCGCATAGGCCAGCGCTGCGGCGAATTCGACGCCCCCGGCAAAGGTGTTGCGATAGTTCACGCCGATGTCGAAATAGTCGTCATCATCGCTGCTGGACAGGATGTTCTGACCATAGGCGATCCCGGCGGTGAACCCGCTGAAGCTGGGCGTGTCATAGCGAATGCGCCCCCGGCGCGGGCCGTCAAAGTTGCTGCTGGAATCCCCGACGGTAATATCGCTCAGCACGCCGTCGGTGGCGCGATAGAAAAAGGCACCGTTCTCGTCATTGGTAAAGGAATAGAGGGCGGTTCCAACATAAGACAGATCGACCTCGGCCGCGCCATCGGCAACCATGCTGCCCTGCCCGGCTGAAAACTTGCCGTAGGACCCTTCTAGCGAGAAATCGACATGCCGGATATCCTCGCGGCTCCAGCCGTCGTTGTTTGTCCCGTCCTGATTGGCCGTGCCGGTGCTGGGCAGTCCAAGACCGGTTTCAAAACGGAACATGAATTCACTGTTGCCATAGGGCTGCATCAGCCGAAGGCCAACGCGGCTGTTGGACAGGTCATTGTCCAGCAGTCGGGTTTCGGTCTCCTGCCCATCATCGACCGATACGATGGCCGGGTGAAGCTGCCCATACAGCAGCACATATCCGCCGGTGTTGTTTTCGTATTTCAACTCGGCGGCTGCGGGGATCGCGGTTGTTGCGACCAGCGCTGCAGTTATCGAAGTCAGCTTAATATTCACTGTCATATCATTCACCATGAATGGTTTTGTTTCAGGTCCTGCTCAAACGCCCCCGAAACACGAAATGGTTTCAATATCCCGCTGCCCTTATCCGGGCGGCATCGCCTATCCGCTACACAAAACGCCGGGAACTGCAGGGAATAATTTATTATCAACAATTTACATTCACGCGTGAGAGACCCCCGGCCGGTCTCTCTGATGAAGAGTGACGCTGCGCTCTGCCTGAAGCAAACACCCGTCACGTCCAACTTCGCCGCCAACCGGCGAACATTGCCGCTTTGACCTCCTGCCAGTCATTCTGGGCTTATAATAACTAAATATCAAGTTCTCTGAATACTGAAGGTAACTGCTCAGGCAGGTCTTCGGCGATCAGGCCCGGTCCGAATTGCCGTGCGCATTCGACATGCAACCAGGCGGCAGTTTCAGCGGCCTGCATAGGTTCAAACCCACGCGCCAGCAGCCCGGTGATGAACCCGGCAAGCACATCGCCCGACCCAGCTGTTGCCAGCCACGGCGCGGAACGCTCATACACCGCCGCATTGATCGAGCATCGCCCATCCAGCGCGGCAATCACCGTATCGGCTCCCTTGAACAGAACCACGCATCCCGCCCGCTCTGCAGCCGCGCGCGTGGCGTCAACCTTTGAACAGGCCGGTCCGCCGGTGGGAGTTGCCGACAACCTCTCTGCAATATCCGGGAACAGGCGGGTAAACTCGCCCTCGTGCGGGGTTAAGATGCACTGGTCGTGCAACTGGTCGAACAACACCTGAGGGTCATCGCTAAAGGCCGTCAGCGCATCGGCATCCAGCACCGTTGCTCGCCGCGCCGCCAGCACCGAACTTACCACATCACGGGCACGCTGCACCCCCAGCCCCGGACCCAGGCACAAGGCGTTCAGGCGTTGGTCCTGCAGAATGCCCGACAACCCTTCTGCATCCTCGACGCGGCGCATCATCAAGGCGGTGATCTGCCCCGCCACCTCAAGCTGCGCCGAAGGCGGCACGCCCAGCGTCACCAACCCGGCCCCGATCCGCAGCGCCCCCCGCGCCGCCAATCGGGCCGCGCCGGTCTTGCCAAGACCGCCCGACAGAACCAGCGCATGGCCGTGAGAGTATTTATGCTCACCACCGCCCTTCAAAAGCAGATCGCCATGAACCTGATCAACCAGCCTCACATCGCTGCCGCCTGCATCGTCCAGCCCAATATCGACGACCCGCAACGCCCCGCAATAATGCGGCCCGTCCGCAAGAAACTGTCCCACGCGCCCACGATGAAACGTAACCGTCAGAAAACCATAGACCGCGCCGAACTCGGTACTCAGCGCCCGCCCACTATCCATGCACAACCCGGTCGGAGCATCCACACACACCATACGACCAAAGGTTTCCCCCGCCGCATAGAGCTGCACCAGCGGCTCCAAAACCTCAGCCGCAGGCGCGCGCGTCAGACCAGCCCCAAATACCGCATCCACGTAAAGATCATACCCCGACAGCCCCGCAACCGCTGCCGCTGACCAGACCTCAACCTCTCCGACCGCGCACCACCGGTCATAGTTCACCCGCGCGTCCGGCGGCAGTTTCCGAGGGTCACCATAAAGGAACACATCCACGTCCCACCCCCGCTCCCGCAAAAGGCGCGCAACGACAAACCCGTCCCCACCGTTATTCCCCGGCCCGCACATCACCAAAGCGCGCAAGGGATCCCCTTCATCTGGCCCCAAATATCCCGGGGAGCGCGAGGGGCTGGCCCCTCGCTCGCGCAACGCCGGCCACTCCGAAAGAACCGCCTCGACAACACCCTGCCCAGCTCGCTCCATCAACTCCAGGCCAGAAACCTTGCCGGACGAAATCGCCGCCCGTTCGATCAGCCGCATCTGCGCTGCGGTCAGCAATTCCGCCATCTCACCCCTCCAGCGATTCAATTCTGATCATTTTTTACGCAATAAGGCCAAAATTTAATCCACCGCCCAATTTCACCGCACTGCAAACCACGCAAACCTGCAACCTTATTGCCGCCCGATCTTAGACGTGATCATTGCGTCCCTGACAACCATGCAAGGTGAGCCGGAATGAAAAAGATCGAAGCGATCATCAAGCCGTTCAAACTGGACGAAGTAAAAGAGGCACTGCAGGACGTAGGCGTCCAGGGCCTCAGCGTGATCGAGGTGAAAGGCTTCGGTCGTCAGAAAGGCCATACCGAGCTATATCGCGGCGCGGAATATGTCGTCGACTTTTTGCCCAAGGTGAAGGTCGAGGTCGTGCTGGACGACGATCAGGTCGACGCCGCGATCGAGGCCATCGTCGGTGCGGCAAAAACCGACAAGATCGGCGACGGCAAAATCTTTGTCTCGCCCGTCGAACAAGCCATTCGCATCCGTACCGGCGAGACCGGTTCGGAAGCCCTGTAATCTTACCCAATTCTCCAAGCAGAGGACCAAGAGAATGAGCAAGGACGCAGTTCTTCAGCTGATCAAGGACGAAGGCGCCGAATATGTCGACGTTCGTTTCACCGACCCGCGCGGCAAGCTTCAGCACGTGACCCTTATGGCCGATCAGGTCGATGAAGACTTCCTCGAAGAAGGCTTCATGTTCGACGGCTCGTCCATCGCGGGCTGGAAGTCGATTGAAGCCTCCGACATGAAACTGATGGTCGATACCGACAGCGCCTATGTCGATCCTTTCTATGCGGAAAAGACCATCTGCGTACATTGCTCGGTGGTCGAGCCAGACACCGGCGAAGCCTATGAGCGCGACCCGCGCGGCACCGCCCAGAAGGCCGAAGCCTACCTGAAAGCCTCGGGCATCGGCGACGTTGCCTATATGGGCCCCGAGGCCGAGTTCTTCCTGTTCGACGACGTCCGTTTCTCGAACAGCATCAACAAGGTATCCTACGAAGTTGATGCAACTGATGCGTCGTGGAACACCGATACCGAGTATGAGATGGGCAACATGGGCCATCGTCCCGGCGTCAAGGGTGGTTATTTCCCGGTCAACCCCATCGACGAAGCGCAGGACCTGCGGTCGGAAATGCTGTCGACCATGAAGCGTCTGGGCATGAAGGTCGACAAGCACCACCACGAGGTTGCGTCGTGCCAGCACGAGTTGGGCCTGATCTTCGACAGCCTGACCAAACAGGCCGACGAGCTGCAGAAATACAAGTATGTCATCCATAACGTTGCCCACGCCTACGGCAAATCGGCGACCTTCATGCCGAAGCCGATCGCGGGCGACAACGGCACCGGGATGCACGTGAATATGTCGATCTGGAAAGACGGCAAGCCCCTGTTCGCTGGCGACAAATACGCCGACCTGTCGGACGAGGCACTGTGGTTCATCGGCGGTGTTCTGAAGCACGCCAAGACGCTGAATGCCTTCACCAACCCGTCGACCAACAGCTACAAGCGTCTGATCCCGGGCTTTGAGGCCCCTGTCCTGCGCGCCTACTCGGCCCGTAACCGTTCGGGTTGTGTGCGTATTCCGTGGACCGAAAGCCCGAAAGCCAAGCGCGTTGAGGCTCGCTTCCCTGACCCAGCTGCGAACCCCTACTTGGCGTTTGCTGCGCTGCTGATGGCCGGTCTGGACGGCATCAAGAACAAGATCGATCCGGGCGAAGCTATGGACAAGAACCTGTACGATCTGCCTGCCGAAGAACTGGCCGACATCCCGACCGTATGTGGTTCGCTGCGTGAAGCCTTGGAAGCTCTGGCATCTGATCACGACTTCCTGTTGCAGGGCGACGTGTTCACCAAAGACCAGATCGACGGCTACATCGCGCTGAAGATGGAAGAGGTCGAAACCTACGAGCACACTCCGCACCCTGTAGAATACGGCATGTACTACAGCTGCTGATCAAGAATTTTCGACGAAAATTCTCGCAAGGGCGTCCGAACGGACGCCCTTGTTTCATCTGGCACGATCTTTCAAACTCGGATGACCCGAAACAGGAGAGATCGAATGCCCTCAGATGCCGCTTTCTCACAGTTTTCAGATTTCATCACCTCGACCGAAGACCTGGAACAGGTCGTCGGATCCCCGCTACCCCAGATCGTTGCGAAGGAAGTGCCAGCGCTGGATCAGATGTGCCGCGACTTCATCGCGACCTCGCCCTTTTGCCTGATCGCCTCGGCCAACCCGTCCGGGCATCTCGACATCTCGCCACGCGGCGATCCGGCGGGTTTTGTGCGGGTAATCTCGGACAGCCTGATCGCAATCCCCGACCGGCCCGGCAACAAGCGGGTGGATACGTTTCACAACGTCCTGCAAGACCCGCGCGTCAGCGTGATTTTCTTTGTCCCCGGCAAAATGGAGACCCTGCGCCTGCGCGGCACCGCCCGTCTTTGCACCGATCACGATCTGCTGCAATCCATGGCTGTGAACGCGCATCCGCCCAAGCTGGCCCTGCTGATCCATGTCCAGACGGTCTTTGCCCATTGCCCCAAATGCGTCATCCGCGGGAACTTGTGGCAGCCCGAGGCATGGCCGGACTCATCCCATCTGCCGAACATGAACGCGATGATGGTCAAACACGCCAAAATCGACAAAACTCCGGATGAATGGTTCGAAAGCCTGAAAGCCGCCGGAGAACTGGATTTGTACTAACCTGCCTTTTGGATTTACATATGCTTCGTCTTTTCCTCCTGACACTTGCCCTGACCGCCCCCAGCCTTGCCGCCTCAGCCCCATGCGGCAATACCAGCGCCGGGTTTGAAGCCTGGAAACAGGATTTCGCAAAACAGGCCAAGCGCGGGGGCGCAAAAAAGAAAGGGCTGCAGGCGCTTGCCCAGACGCAGTACGAGACGCGGACCATCGCGGCAGATCGCAATCAGAAGAGCTTTAAATACTCGCTCGATAAATTCATGCAGGTGCGCGGCGCAAACACGATTGTTGCGCAAGGGCGCAAGCGCAAAGCCCGCAACCCGCAATTCTATGCCGCGCTCGAGCGTCAGTACGGCGTGCCCGCCGGTGTTCTGATCGCCATCCACGGGATGGAAACCGGGTTCGGCGGTTTTATGGGCGACAGCCCGGTTGTGTCAGCAATCACCACGCTAGCCTATGATTGTCGCCGATCCGAATTCTTCATCCCGCACGCCATCGGAGCGCTGAAACTGGTGGATCAGGGCAGCCTTACCATGGCGACAAAAGGGGCAAAACATGGCGAGTTGGGCCATACGCAATTCCTGCCGGGTAACGCGCTGACCTATGGTGTCGACGCCACCGGGGACCGTCAGGTCGACTTTTACAACATGACAGACGCGCTGGCCTCGACCGCGAATTTTCTGCGTAAGAAAGGGTGGAAGCCGGGAAAAGGCTATCAACCCGGCGAGCCGAATTTTGCGGTCATACAGCAGTGGAACGCGGCCTCGGTCTATCAGCAATCCATCGCGATCATGGCGTGGCGAATCGATAACTGAGCCGGCCCCGCCTTTGACATGGCGCAACCCAGATTTGGCCACATTCCCGCCACATAGATTAACACCATCCTTTAATTTCTTGGTTTCCAAAGCGTAATCAATACCGAAGATTTCTGACTTTTTTCCCTTTCCGTCAAAATTTGCGCCAGATCGGCGGTTAACCTGTCGTGAGAATTATTACGGCGAAGGAACATGCTGTGACCTCAAAGCATAGCTATCACGGTGGTCTTCAGTTCAACGGCGCGGCGGACGGCGCGCTCAAGCGGTTCTGCGATGTGGTCACGGCCACGCTTGAGGATTATGGGCATCTGGTCGAGCGCAAGACGCTGCTGAGCCCATCCGAGGCCAGCATTGTCACCAGCCAGTATCTTGTACGCCTGACGCTGGACCCCTCCTCCGAGCAGACGGGCCGGTCCCATCACGAACGGATGGACCGGGCAGCAGGGTTGCGGACGCTGACCCGGCCTGCCGTATCCATGCTCGACAACCGTTTGGCGATCTCGATCAGCCCGGTGTCTAGCCTGCTGGATGACAGCGAGCTTTCCGAACTGATGCTTGTGGTGATCCTCTATCGCATGGTCGATATCTGTTCGACCCAACGGGTCGAGTGGCTGTCACCCAAGACCGTGCTGACGGTCGAGCAGTTCATGAGCGCATTCGATTCAATTGCGCCGCGCAAGCCCCGGAACCGCAAGCAGATTTTCGAAGCTGTCAGCGGACCCTTTGCAGGCCTTGATCTGCCCGAAGCAGATGAGGCCTTCGCCGAACCCAGTAAGCCGAACCCGCGCCCGATCCGGCTGAGCGACGAGCAACTGCTGAGCATCGCCTTTCGGACCGAAACCGAGACGACCCAGCCCCCCGAGGCCCCTGGGCAAGCGCCCGATGACCCCGAGCGCCCGAGCGATATCCTGCGGCTGACGAGCTGGGGAATGACCGGCGCGGTGGCCAGTGTGTCAGCCCCGATCGCCATTTCCATGGCCGCCGTCAACCTGATCCGGGGCGAGGATTTCCGCCTGAACACTCAGGTTCTGGCCTTCACGACGGCCATTTTTGGCCTGAACAGCACAAATGCCTTTGCCGAGGTCGCCAGCGTCCTGGGCATGTAAACGAATAACCGAGAAGACCCTCCTTGGAGGCCCCGCCGTCAGGCGGGGTTTTCCATTTGGGAGAGGCGTTCTGCGGCCATGACATAGGTGTGGATCGCAAACACCACGGCCTTGGTCTGCGGCAGCCGCAGCAGGGTCTGGCGTTCGCTGCGCAGATAGCGGGCTGTGCCTTTGTCGCGCGGGTCGCGGCGCTGATGCATGCTGCGGGGCTGGAACAGTTCGGCATCCTGATACCACAGCGCATTGAACCGCCACAGCGGGCGCCCGGGCTGAATGCCGTCGAACAGGCGCTGGACCCGGCGGGCGATGTTCTCGTCATAGGCGTCGACCGGCGTATGGATCGCAAGCAAGGGCCGCATGAATTTCTCGGACAGCCGCCAACTGGCCGGAAAGCACAGGATCGCCCCGGTCAGGACGTGTTCGTCCCCCTGTTTCTGCAGGATGCAGAAATCCTCCTGCACCAGATGGCACAACGTTTCGAGCGGGCGCGCTTGGTTAATGCGAACCTGAACTCCGTCAGGGCGCGTGACTTGATCGGACAGGCCCGCGTAGGCCTGCGCCAGCACGAGGTCCAGCAATTCCTGCGCCGGGGCCAACGCCTGCGCGCTTTGGGCCAGAACCTCGGCCCCGTGCTGCGCCAACAGACCCGCCCGCCGCTGCATCTGCGCTGCAAAGGCATCGTCGCGGTGCAGCCAGTTGTCCGGATCGGCCGGCCGCATCCCCGGCAAGGGGTTCGGGGCCAGCGGATCATAGGGGATTTCCAGCTGTAAGATCTCGGTCATGATGCAGCCATAACATCCCGTCCCAGCCCTGTCGGTCAAAAAGCGACGCCTATTCCGTCGCAAATCTCAAAGACGCGGCGTCAGGGGCTTTGCAGGCTGAAAGGGTAAGCAGCGAGGTCCGCCCGTGAACGAACACTACCGCGACAGCCGCAAGATTGACCCCAGCCGAGGCACTGTGCTGGGCGACGGCAGCCCCAATGACAATGACCGGATCGAGATCGGCCCCACGCAGCTTGCCTTTGACGAATGGACCGCTGCAGGCCTGCGCCTGCCCGATCTTGGGCGGATGCGGGAATACCGCTGGCGGCGGCTGACTCAAGGCATCGTTGCGCGCGGCTGGGGCGGTGTGCTGCTGTTTGATCCGCTCAACATCCGCTATGCGACTGACAGCACCAATATGCAGTTGTGGAACACACACAACCCGTTCCGGGCCGTGCTGGTCTGCGCCGACGGATACATGGTGATCTGGGACTACAAGAACTCTCCGTTTCTGTCGAAGTTCAACCCGCTGGTACGCGAGCAGCGCTCGGGCGCGGACCTGTTCTATTTCGACCGGGGTGACAAGGTCGATGTGGCTGCGGATGTGTTTGCAAACGAGGTGCGGATGCTGATCGATGCCCATGGCGGCAGTAACCGGCGGCTGGGTGTCGACAAGATCATGCTGCACGGGCTGCGCGCGCTTGAGGCGCAAGGGTTCGAGGTCATGGAAGGAGAGGAACTAACCGAGAAGACACGCGCCGTGAAGGGGCCGGATGAAATCCTCGCCATGCGCTGCGCCAGCTATGCCTGCGAAACCGCCGTGGCTGAAATGGAGCAGTTCGCGCGGGCCAATGTGGGCGATGGCAAGACGTCCGAGGATGACATCTGGGCGGTTCTGCACGCCGAGAACATTCGCCGGGGCGGCGAGTGGATCGAGACCCGTCTGCTGGCCTCGGGGCCGCGCACGAACCCGTGGTTTCAGGAATGCGGGCCCCGGATCACGCAGCAGAATGAGATCATCGCGTTCGATACGGACCTGATCGGGTCTTATGGCATTTGCGTCGATATCTCGCGGACGTGGTGGATCGGCGATGAAAAACCGCGCGCCGACATGATTTATGCCATGCAGCATGCACATGAACACATCATGACCAATATGGAGATGTTGAAACCCGGCGTCATGATCCCCGATCTGACGGCCAACACGCATCGGCTGGACGACAAGTTTCAGGCGCAGAAATACGGCTGCCTGATGCATGGGGTGGGTCTGTGCGACGAGTGGCCCTTGGTGGCCTATCCCGACAAGGCGGTTGAGGGGGCCTATGACTATCCGCTGGAACCGGGCATGGTGCTGTGTGTCGAGGCCGCGGTGGGTGAGGTTGGCGGTGATTTCTCGATCAAGCTGGAAGATCAGGTGCTTATCACCGAGGACGGGTATGAAAACTTGACAACCTATCCGTTTGACGAGCGGTTGATGGGTGCGCGCTAGGGGCCGGTCCACCGCGCATGCGCGCGGCAAACCGGGCGAGAGGCGCTGCCTCTCGCGCTCTCCGAAGTATTTTTGAACAGAAGAAGGATTGGGGCCGGTGGTCACCTCCGCGTGAGCGAGCGGCCTTGCGGGTTGAGATGTGGCGTTGGGCGGCACACTCTGTAGGGGAAGATACAGGAGTTTTTCCATGCCCACCGAACGCATCACCTTTGCCGGTCACGACGGCAGCCAGCTGGCCGCGCGCCTTGATCTGCCGGATGGGCCGGTTCTGGCGACGGCATTGTTTGCGCATTGTTTCACCTGTTCGAAGGATATTCCGGCAGCGCGGCGCATTTCGGCGCGGCTGGCGGCGATGGGAATTGCGGTGCTGCGGTTCGACTTTACCGGGCTGGGCCATTCAGGCGGCGAGTTTGCCAACACAACCTTTACCTCGAATGTCTCGGACCTGATTGCGGCGGCGCAGTATCTAGCGGGGCGCGACATGGCTCCGGCCCTGCTGATCGGGCATTCTCTCGGCGGGGCAGCGGTTTTGCGGGCGCGGGCGGGCATTCCCTCGGTCAAGGCTGTGGTGACGCTGGGGGCTCCGGCGGATCCGGGACACGTCTCGCATCATTTCGAGGCCGCTCTGCCCGAGATCGAAACCGAGGGAAGCGCCGAGGTGTCGTTGGGCGGGCGCCCGTTCCGGATCGGCAAGGCCTTTGTGGATGACATTTCAGAAGCCGCGCTGACCCCGTCCATTGCCGATCTGAAGGCTGCGCTGCTGATCTTGCACGCACCGCGTGATGAAACCGTCAGCATCGACAATGCCAGCGCCATCTTTCTGGCCGCCAAACATCCCAAGAGCTTTGTTACGCTCGATGATGCTGACCATCTGATCACCCGCGCGGCGGATGCCGAATATGCCGCCGATGTCATTGCCGCCTGGGTGTCGCGCTATGTCAAGCTCTGCCCGCCTGCCCCGCCGCCCGGCGCGCCCGAGGGCGTCGTGCGCGTGACCGAAGCCGATCCCGCGGGTTTCTTGCAGGACATCCAGTCGGGGCCACGCCATCATGCGGTGGCCGATGAGCCAGCCTCGTATGGCGGGACCGATCGGGGGATGTCGCCTTATGGCTTTGTGTCCTCGGGTCTAGGGGCCTGCACCTCAATGACAATCCGGATGTATGCCCGGCGCAAGCGGTGGCCGCTGACTGGGGTTACCGTGGATGTCTGCCACAACAAGGTGCACGCTCAGGATGCCGGTCTTGCGAGCGAGGGCAAGGTCGACCAGTTCCGCCGCAAAATCCGGCTGGAGGGCCCGCTGGATGCAGATCAGAAGGCGAGACTGCTGGAGATTGCGGATAAATGCCCCGTGCATCGCACCCTGGAAGGTAGTGCCCAGATCACCACCGAGTTGATTGCCTAAACGCGAAAGGGGGCCGCATTTGCAGCCCCCTTTACCTAACGCCGCCGCGGTGCCGGCCGGTGGATCGGCGGTCGCGCCGTCGGAGGGCGTGCCACGGGCGGGCGCGGACGGGCGGGCGGTTTGGCGACCGGCGGTTTCGGTCGCGCGGGCGGCTTCGAAACCGGAGGCTTGGGGCGGTCCGGACGGTCGGGCCGATTGATGTCGACGTCTATATCGACGTCGCGGTCATGGTAGTAATCATTCCACAGCAGTGAGTCATAGAACGGGTCGTACCCGTAACCGACGCCAACCGTGACCCCATCGCAGGCCGAGAGGGTCAGCGTTGCCACACCAAGGCCGAGGGCCAGAGCGGATCGTTTGAGCATTTTGCGTGTCATCCGGGCCTCCGTCACTTCAAGGACCGGAACGACGCGAAGACGTCGTTCAGATCGTCCACATAGGCCGGGTCGGCCCCATCCCGCAGGATCGCCACCGCGATGGCCACGCGGCCCTTTGGCAGGTCGATCACTGTCGCGGTAAAGTTCACTCCGCGCCCGTCCCGCCTGCCCGTGCCCCGGATCACCCGGGCGGGCTGACCGCCGATCCTTGTGTCGCTGGTGCCGCTGACGACCGGTTCTTTGACAAGGAACTTGTCGATATCCTCCAGATACCGGATTCCTCCTTGGATGTCGCTGACGCCTGCGGGCGAGACAAAGCCCATCCAGACCGCGTCATCCGTAAACGGCCTGATCCCCATGACCCTTGCGACGGCGCGCGCATCACCCAACTGGGTATCCTCGATCTCGCGCGGGCCTCCGGTGCGGACGGTCCAGAAATCGGGAACCTCGAAGCTGAACAGAGCCTGCCCTGCATCCGTGTAAGTAACAGGTGTATCGGCCCGGGCGGTGCCCGCAAGCCACAACGCGCCGCAAAGGGCGAGCGCTGATGTCAATGGAATACGCATATCTCAATAACCTGATGGTTTCTCAGGTCTCAGATTGAACTGTGGTTGCCGCCTTTGTCCAGTATGACGTTGGAGGCGCAACGAAAAACCCGCACCCGAGGCTCTCGGATGCGGGTTCGGATTTTGCCAGAACAGCGTTGGATCAGGTGCGGGCGTCGCCCACCAGCTTCCACAGGCCGGGGATCAGCAGCGCGGCCAGCGCCAGCTTGATCACATCACCGACCAGGAAGGGCGTCAGGCCCCATTCCAGGATCGGCTTGTCCCAGCCGTAAAGCTGACCCAGCCACAGCAGGCCGGGGACATAGATCAGGACGTTGGCCAGAACCAGCGCCAGCGCCAGCTTGCCAACCGAACGGTCCCAGCCGCGCGCGGCCAGAGCGCCCAGCGCCAGTACCGCCAGAACATAGCCGACCAGATAGCCGCCAGTGCCGCCCATCATGTAGGTCAGGCCAAATTTCTCGGCCGAGGACCCTGCGAAAACGTCAAAGCCCAGCGCGCCGACCAGCAGGTAGCCCAGCATGGTGATCAGGCCCAGACGCGCGCCATAGGCGGTGCCGATGGTCAGCACGGCGAAGGTGCCCATGGTGATCGGAACCGGCCACATCGGAACCTTGATCTTGGCGGCCACGGCCAGCGCCACGATGCCCAGAGCAACCAGAACCACCTGTTTGACGCGCAGCGCCGTCCCCTCACGCGGGCCAAAGGCATTGGCCAGAACGTTTGCATTCATGTTGTTTTCTCCACTTGTGGACTTATTTGCAGGTGCAGCAATGCCCGTTCCGGGGCGGTGCTGCAAGATGATTACGCTATCGCCGCGTATATTTGGTCTCCATTTCATAGGATTTTCGCGGTCCCGACACGGTCCAGCGCACCGTCCAGCGCGGCCATCCCGTGAAATCGTATAATGCATCATAGCTGTCAGGCGGGCAATCGTGATGGTCTTCGGGCCGGCCCTGCCCCAGTTGCAGCGTGTGAAAATACCGGTCGTCGTCGAAATGAATGGCGATCCGGTCGCCCGATGCGCGCCACAGATACCGGCGTGTCCCGGTCATCTCGGGTTGCCCGGGAATGTGCAGGGTGACGGTTTCGTCATAGATCAGCTCGTCACCCTCGGGCCTCAGGACCGCGCGGCCATCGGCCTGAACCACCTGTCCTGCGCGGGCATCGCGGATCAACCGCTCAAGGCTCCAGTTGCCTTTGAAATCGGACAGGGTTTCAGGCAGGCTCACCGGGCATACACCCCGTCCGTTGTGCCACCGGCCTGATCCACAAACCGGATCGTGTCGCCGCTTTGCCGGACATCATAGCAGGCCCACAGCTCTGACGGCGGCCAGAGCGAACAATATTGATCACCCCGCACCGCCCACCGCCCCGCGCTGGGACGACCCGAGAAATACTGGGTCAGCATCGACCCATCAAAACGCTGCCAGATACCCCCACCATAGTCGAGCTTTCGGTCGGTCAGTGCCTGCAGGATTTCATCTCCGCTCAACGCGCGGAACTCTTCTGCGGCCAGAACACCCGGCCAGAGCAATAAAATCAGGGCAAACCGTCTCATAACAGCACTCGCGCCTTGTTCCCGCAGACCTGCGCGGCTAAACCCCGCGCCAACGCCTCATCCCAATCACAAAAAGGTGCTGCCGCCAATGATTCCCCGCTATTCCCGCCCCGACATGGTCGCCATCTGGTCGCCCGAGACCAAGTTCCGCATCTGGTACGAGATCGAAGCCCATGCTTGCGATGCCATGGCCGATCTGGGCGTGATCCCGCGCGAAAATGCTGAGGCCGTGTGGAAAGCCAAGGACGTGGAATTCGACGTGGCCCGCATTGATGAGATCGAAGCGGTCACCAAGCACGATGTCATCGCCTTCCTCACCCATCTGGCCGAGCATGTGGGCAGCGACGAAGCCCGTTTTGTGCATCAGGGTATGACCAGCTCGGACGTGCTGGACACCTGTTTCAACGTGCAGCTGACCCGCGCCGCCGACATTCTGATCGCCGATCTCGAAGGTCTGCTGGCCGCCCTGAAGCGCCGCGCTTATGAGCATAAGGAAACCGTTCGCATCGGCCGCAGCCACGGCATCCACGCCGAGCCGACCACAATGGGTCTGACCTTCGCCCGTTTCTACGCCGAGATGGATCGCAACCTGTCCCGCATGCGCGACGCCCGCGCCGAGATCGCCACTGGTGCGATCAGCGGCGCGGTCGGCACCTTCGCCAATATCGACCCTCAGGTCGAGGAACACGTCTGCGACAAGTTGGGGCTGGTGCCCGAGCCGATCAGCACTCAGGTCATCCCCCGCGACCGTCACGCGGCCTTCTTTGCCACGTTGGGCGTCATCGCCAGCAGCATCGAAAACATCGCCATCGAAGTGCGCCACATGCAGCGGACCGAGGTTCTGGAGGCCGAGGAGTTCTTCTCGAAAGGTCAAAAGGGCTCATCCGCGATGCCGCACAAGCGCAACCCGGTCCTGACCGAAAACCTGACCGGTCTGGCCCGTCTTGTCCGCATGGCCGTCGTCCCCGCGATGGAGAACGTGGCCCTGTGGCACGAGCGTGACATCTCGCACTCGTCGGTCGAACGTAACATCGGTCCCGACGCCACGATCACGCTGGACTTCGCACTGGCCCGCCTGACCAGCGTGGTCGACAAGCTGGTTGTCTACCCCGAAAACATGCTGGCCAACATGAACAAGTTCCGCGGTCTGGTGATGAGTCAGCGCGTGCTGCTGGCCCTCACGCAGGCTGGTGTCAGCCGCGAGGATGCCTATCGTCTGGTCCAGCGCAATGCGATGAAGGTCTGGGAAGAAGGCAAAGATTTCAAAACCGAGCTTCTGGCTGACGCAGATGTGACCGCCGCGCTGAGCGCCGAAGAGATCGAGGAAAAATTCGATCTGGGCTACCACACCAAGCATGTCGACACGATTTTTGCACGTGTTTTCGGCGACTAATACCTGAAACTTCCACCAAGGGCCCGTGCGGACGCCTCCGCGCGGGCCCTTGTTTTTTGGGCGGACGGGTGTCCCACGATCTCGGGTTTCCCCCGGTCGTGAATAAAAGCGAGCCACAAGTTGTTAGCTTTTACACAGAACACGCTATGATTTAACCAAGCAGACCAGTGATCGGAGACCCGTTATGCGCCTCGTATTTGCCTCGGCCATTGCCCTTCAGGCCTTTACCTTTGCCCCTATGGCCCTTGCAGCGGGCGGTGGCGACAGCAGCCCGCCCAAGCCGACCAACACCACCAAGAAGTGCCTGTTCGGGCGCGTCTATGACGCTGATCGTGGGCGCTGCGTGAAGCCGAACCAATCCAATCTGACCGAAGACCAACTGTACGAAGCTGTGCGCGAGCTGGCCTATGACGGGCAGTACGAGAATGCTCAGGGCATTCTGCGCATCATGGATCAGGAAGATGACCGGGTTCAGACCTATTGGGGCTTCACCTATCGCAAGATGGGCGAGATTGAACTGGCCAATGCCTTCTATCAGCAAGCCATCGACAGCAACCCCGACAACATTCTGGCCCGCAGCTATATGGGTCAGGGCTTTGTCGCGGAAGGCAAGACCGAACTGGCCATCGACCAATGGCGCGAGATCAAGGCGCGTGGCGGTGAAGGCACCTGGGCCGAGGCATCGCTGCGCGAGGCGATCCGCACCGGGCTGACCTACAGCTACTGAGTTTCAGGGTTTCTTTACCCGACTCGACCTAATCTGCCTGTAACGCGAATTGGCATTGCAGGCAGATGCAGGACACACACGCATTGGTACAGATGGCACCGGGGGCCAAGGCCCCGGCTGCCGATCAGGATGACGGCGCACCCCGGGTGGTGGCCCGGCAGCTCAGCAGCCGCGAAAAGGCGGCCGTCGTGGTTCGGCTGCTGCTGAACGAAGGCGCTGACATTCCACTTGAAGAGTTGCCCGATCCTTTACAGGAAAAACTGACCCACCAGCTGGGGCAGATGGGCCTTGTCGACCGGGTGACACTGGCCGCCGTTGCACAGGAATTCGCAGACGCGCTGGATGGTGTGGGCCTGTCTTTCCCCCACGGGCTTGCCGGCGCATTGGACGCCGTGAATGGCAAGATCGCCCCGGCCACCGCCGCGCGGCTACGTAAGGTGGCGGGTGTGCGCCAGATCGGCGACCCGTGGCAACGTCTGCGCGAAGTCCCACCTGACCAGCTGGCCGAAATGGCCAGGGCCGAAAGCACCGAGGTGGCGGCGGTGATGTTGTCAAAACTGGAAACCGCGACGGCGGCACAGGTGCTGGGCCACCTTCCCGGCCCTACGGCGCGGCAGATCACCTATGCGGTCTCGAAAACGGCAAATGTGACGCCCGAAGCGGTCGAGCGGATCGGCTGGTCGCTAGCCGCACAGTTGGACCAGCGCCCGACCCTGGCTTTCCCCGATGGTCCTGGCGCACGGGTTGGGGCAATCCTCAACCAGTCCGCAGCGGCAACGCGCGACGGCCTGCTGACCGCTCTGGACGAAGAAGATGCCGAGTTTGCCAACGCGGTCCGGCAGTCGATCTTCATCTTCGCCCATATCCCCGCCCGCATTCAGCCGCGCGACGTTCCGGCGATCCTGCGCGGGGTGGACCAGCCGGTTCTGGTGACCGCGATGGCAGGGGCCACCACCAAAGAGGATGCGGCGGCGGTTGAATTCATGCTGGCCAATATGTCCTCGCGCATGGCCGACAATCTGCGCGAAGAGATGGCAGATCGCGGCAAGGTCAGGCAATCCGAGGCCGAAGACGCGATGGCGCAGATCGTGGGCGTTATCCGGGCCCTGCTGGATGACGGCACCATCACGCTGGTCGAGACGGATGAGGAAGGCTAGCCCCACTTGTGAACAAAGAACGGGGCCTGTATGTCTGTCCGCGCAGTTCACAACACCCAGGTATCCCTCCCCATGCCCGTCGAAAAGTCGGAACTGAGCCGATTTGAGCTTGGAAAATACTACCTCGCCAACCTGTTCCTGAAAGGCGTGATCGGCGGTATGCGCCTGCTGCCCTATGAACGGCGCATCGGCGCGATGGGCGCTGTGACCCGGTGGCTGGCCCCGGTCGTCGGGTTTCGCACACGGGTGCGACGCAACCTGAAACTCACCTGCCCCGAGTTGCCCGAGGACGAAGTCAAACGCATCTGTCGGGCCGTGCCGGATAACGCCGGGCGCGCGATTATGGAGCATTTCTCGGCCGATGGCTTCATCGACCGGCAGAGCAAGGCCAAAGTGTCAGGTTCGGGGATTGAGGCGTTTGACAAGGCGGTGGCCGAGGGTAAGCCGGTGATGATGATCACCGCGCATTTCGGGCACTATCTGGCCGCCCGCGTCGCGCTGCAGGCGCGCAGTGGCCAGCCGATCGGCTGCCTCTATCGCCGCATGGCCAACCCTTATTTCAACGATATGTATGTTGACGCCTTCTACCAAACCGGCGCGCCGATGTTCGAACAGGGCCGCCGCGGCATGGTCGAGATGGTGCGCACGCTAAAAAGCGGTGGCATCATCGCGATTGTTTCAGACCTGCACGCCCACGGCGGTGAGGAACTGACCTTCTTCGGCAAGCCCGCCGTGACCTCGGTGCTGAATGCCGAACTGGCGATCAAATACAAGGCGGTCCTGATTCCCTGCTACGCGGTGCGCCAGCCCAACGGTATTGATTTTGAAATCGTACTGCACGACCCGGTGCCGCATACCGACGCCAAAACCATGACGCAGTTCACCAATGACGACCTCGAGGCGATGGTGCGACAGCACATGGGACAATGGTTCTGGATTCACCGCCGCTGGAAAGCGTGGAAGAAACTGGGCGTTCAGCCGCAGGACATGCCCTGATCACTTCACTCGCGCAGCAGCCACGATCGGCCCGTGGCCAACCCGCTGGATCAAGACCACGGCAGGCAGATCTTCGGTCAAAGACACCTTGAACTCCTGCGGCGCAGCGCCGTCCCAATGCCCGGCGATCTGCCAGTTTTCGACGACGTTGGCATAGTCCAACTCGTGCCCCGCCAGTTCTCCGCGCCGGATCGAGGCGTGGCGTATCGGTGAATACTGCACCACCCGCACTTCATAAGTCTGACCGGCAGGCAGTTCGACCGGGGCGACATCCACGACCAAATCGTCACCGGTGCGTTTCGCGGTGACCTCGGCCTCGGGCGCGGCGGTCAGATGGGCGTTGATCAGTCGATCCAATTCTCCCGCCTTGGCCCCCACCACATCCTGCCGACCGTTAACCACCATCTGCGGCGTATAGATCATCGTGCGCCCGCCCTCGCGGGCATAGGCGCGCTGACGCAGGGTATGGTCCGGCTTGGCGTATTCGTCCTTCCAGCCAATGTAGTCCCAGTAATCCACATGCAGCGCCAGGCCGATAACGTCCTCGCGCTGTGCCAATTGTTCCATGATCCGGTCCGCAGGCGGACAGGATGAACACCCCTGCGAGGTAAACAGTTCGACCACGACCGGGTCAGTCTCGGCAGTGGCGGCGGTGGTCAGAAAGAGTGAAGCAATCGCGGTCAGGGTGGCTGATCTGAGCATGAAATCTCTCGGCATGAGTGGCGTTCCAAAGGTCTAAACGGGAATCACATAAACCACCAATCAAGGTTTCTTGAGAGCCTGGCAGCGGAATTTCGCAAAAATGTGTGCAATGGTATACAAAAATTGCCGCAGGTAGCCTGTTGGACCTTGAACCGAAGGCCAACGTCATGCAGATACCCCTCAGCGAATCCCATATTCCACGTCATTTGAGAGGGAGGCCACAGATGCCCATCAAAGTCGGACAGGATACCGCCAAGACACGCCGCAGCCTGAGCGTGAATGGCAAGTCCATTTCCTATTACTCGATCCCCGCCGCGCAAGAAGCCGGTCTGGGTGATTTCTCGAACCTGCCCGCCGCGCTGAAAGTGGTGCTGGAGAATATGCTGCGGTTCGAGGATGACGGATTCTCGGTCTCGGTCGACGACATCAAGGCCTTTGCCGAATGGGGCGCGAATGGCGGTAAGAACCCGCGCGAGATCGCTTACCGCCCTGCCCGCGTGTTGATGCAGGATTTCACCGGTGTTCCGGCGGTTGTTGACCTTGCCGCGATGCGTGACGGGATCAAGGGTCTGGGCGGCGACGCGCAGAAGATCAACCCGCTGAACCCGGTCGATCTGGTCATCGACCATTCGGTCATGATCGACGAATTCGGCAACCCGCGCGCCTTCCAGATGAACGTGGATCGCGAGTACGAGCGCAATATGGAGCGTTACCAGTTCCTGAAATGGGGCCAGAACGCGTTCAACAACTTCCGCGTGGTGCCCCCGGGCACCGGCATCTGCCATCAGGTGAACCTGGAATATCTGGCCCAGACCGTCTGGACCGATACCGACCAGAGCGGTGAAGAGGTCGCCTATCCCGATACGCTGGTCGGCACCGACAGCCACACCACCATGGTCAACGGCATGGCCGTTCTGGGCTGGGGCGTTGGCGGGATTGAGGCCGAGGCTGCGATGCTGGGTCAGCCGATCTCGATGCTTATCCCCGAGGTTGTAGGCTTTGAACTGACCGGCGATCTGGTCGAAGGCACCACTGGCACCGACCTTGTTCTGAAGGTCGTCGAGATGCTGCGCGAAAAAGGCGTTGTTGGTAAATTCGTCGAGTTCTACGGCGAAGGTCTGGACCGTCTGCCGCTGGCCGACCGTGCCACCATCGCCAACATGGCGCCTGAATACGGCGCGACCTGCGGCTTCTTCCCGATCGACGGCGAGACCCTGCGCTATCTGCGCAACACGGGCCGCGACGAGGACCGGATTGCTCTGGTCGAGGCCTACGCGAAAGAGAATGGCTTCTGGCGGGATGCGGACTATGCGCCGATCTACACCGACACTCTGTCGCTGGATATGGGCACCATCGTTCCCGCCATCTCGGGCCCGAAACGCCCGCAGGATTACGTTGCGCTGACCAACGCCAAGGCCGCTTTCACCAAAGAGATGGAAGAGACCTTCAAGCGTCCCATGGGCAAAGAAGTCGCCGTCAAAGGCGAAGACTACACCATGGAATCGGGCAAGGTCGTGATCGCCTCGATCACGTCCTGCACCAACACGTCGAACCCCTATGTGATGATCGGGGCCGGTCTGGTGGCGCGCAAAGCGGCTGCTTTGGGCCTGAACCGGCAGCCCTGGGTCAAGACCTCGCTGGCACCGGGTTCGCAGGTTGTGTCCGCCTATCTTGAAGCCGCTGGCCTGCAAGAGGATCTGGACAAGGTTGGCTTTAACCTTGTGGGTTACGGCTGCACCACCTGCATCGGTAACTCGGGACCCATTCAGGCTGAACTGTCTGATGCGATTGCCGAAGGCGATCTGGTCGCCACGTCGGTTCTGTCGGGTAACCGGAACTTCGAAGGCCGTATCTCGCCTGACGTGCGCGCCAACTATTTGGCCTCACCGCCGCTGGTTGTCGTTTATGCGCTGGCCGGTACGATGGATATCGATCTGACGTCTGAGCCGATTGGTCAGGACAAGGACGGCAACGATGTCTACATGAAAGACATCTGGCCGACCCAGCAAGAGGTTGCGGAACTAGTTGAACAGACCGTGACGCGCGAGGCGTTCCAGTCGAAATATGCCGATGTCTTCAAGGGCGACGAGAAATGGCAATCGGTTGAGACCACCGACGCCGAAACCTATGACTGGCCGCCGACCTCGACCTATATCCAGAACCCGCCCTATTTCCAGGGCATGGGGACCGAGCCCGGCACGATTTCGAATATCGACGGTGCCAAGGTTCTGCTGATCCTCGGCGACATGATCACGACCGACCATATCTCGCCCGCGGGCTCGTTTGCGACGACCACTCCGGCTGGCAAGTATCTGGTTGAGCGTCAGGTGCAACCGCGCGAGTTCAACTCGTATGGCTCACGCCGCGGCAACCACGAGATCATGATGCGCGGCACCTTTGCCAACATTCGTGTTAAGAACGAGATGCTGGATGGTGTCGAAGGTGGCTATACCAAGGGCCCCGATGGCGCGCAGACCTCGGTCTATGAGGCGTCGATGGCCTATCAGGAACAGGGCACACCGTTGGTTGTCTTTGGTGGTGAACAGTATGGCGCGGGGTCTTCGCGTGACTGGGCAGCCAAAGGGACCGCTCTGCTGGGCGTCAAGGCGGTAATCGCCGAGAGCTTTGAGCGTATCCACCGCTCGAACCTGGTTGGCATGGGTGTCATCCCGTTCGAGTTCACCGGTGGTGACACTCGCAAGTCGCTGGGCCTGACGGGGGACGAGACCGTCTCGATCCACGGACTGGATACGATCCAGCCGCTGCAGGAAGTACCCTGCACCATCGTCTATGGTGACGGAACCGAGAAAACCATCACCTTGAAGTGCCGCATCGATACCGCGCCCGAGATTGAATACATCGAGAACGGCGGCGTGCTGCATTACGTGCTGCGGAATCTGGCCAAGGCAGGCTAACGCCGCATTGGCTTAGAGGTTTGAAAGGACGCCTTCGGGCGTCCTTTCTTTTTTGCGAGGCTCTGCCTCGCGCTCCGAAGTATTTTGAACAGAAGAAGTTGAATCTGTGCGGTTTTCCGGGTCTGGTGAGATCGGGAGGTAATCATGGACAAGGTCGCATTGGTGACAGGCGGGGCACGGGGCATTGGCCGCGCCATTGTCGAGGATCTGAGCCGCGATCATAGGATTGCGTTTACATGGCTTTCGACAGAGCCAGCATCCGAGCTGGTGCATGGGGAGGCTTTGGCGATCCGCGCTGATCTGACCGCGCCGGGTCAACCAGAGGCGGTGATCGCGCAGGTGATGCAGCGATTTAGGCGGATCGATGTAATCGTGAACAATGCCGGGTTGGTGCGGCCGACGCCGAAAGAGGCGTTTCAGGCCGATGCACACCGCGCGATTCTGGATCTGAATGTGCTGGTGCCTGCGGCCTTGCTGGCAGCCGCCTTGCCGCATCTGCAGCGAGAGGCCGCGATTGTCAGCATCTCGTCGATGAATGCGGTACTTCCGCCCCGCGACGCGGTGACCTATGGGGCCAGCAAGGCCGCGCTGAACCTGTGGACCCGTGCCATGGCGAAAGAGTTGGGGCCGGAGGGGATACGCGTCAACGCGGTGGCTCCGGGTGCAATCAACATCCCCGAAGCGCCGCGCTCCGAGGAACTGACAGAACTGTTCGTGAAGGATACCGCGTTGCGCCGGGCGGGGCGGCCCGAAGACATCGCCAAAGCGGTCAGATTTCTGGCGTCCGATGCCGCGTCATTTATCACCGGTGAGGTTCTGGCTGTCGCCGGTGGCTATCGCTTATGAACCGCCCGCAGCTTTCTCGAGCGCGGGGCGAATTGTGCTTTCGATGACGCGCTGGGTGATCGGCCCGGCGAAGCGCAGGAGGATCGTGCCCTCTCCGTCGATCACGTAGGTCTCGGGCACGCCGTAGACGCCCCAGTCGAGGCCCATGCGGCCTTGCTCATCCCGCCCGATGCCTGTGTAGGGGTCGCCGAGCTCGGTCAGGAAGGCCTCGGCATTGTTCAACTGGTCCTTGTAGTTGATGCCGTAGACTGGGATGCCTTCGTCCGACAGGGCCTGCAGGTTGGGGTGTTCCACGCGGCACGGGGCGCACCAGCTGGCCCAGTAGTTGACCAGCTTGACCTCGCCATCGCGCAAGGTGGCATCGTCAAAGCCCGGTTTGCCCGCGAATTCGGTCAGAACCACGGGCGGTGCGGTCTGGCCCTCGCGCGCCGAGGGCAGCGCGTTGGGGTCATCACGGAACATGCCGATCCCGGCCAGCACCGCGAAGGCTCCGAAGATCAGCGGCGGTGCGATCATCAAGGGTGATATCTTAGCCATGGCGCGACATCCGTTGTTCGACCTTCTCCATCTCGGCCCGCACCTTGCGACCCCGGATCAGGCTGAACACGACCAGCGCGACCAGCAACAAGATCGAGGCGGCATAGGCCGACAGGACGGTATCGGCGTATTTTCCAAGATCGGGTATCATCCGTTAACCCTTTCCCGCGCCAGCAGGGCCTTGATCCGGCGGGCGCGGATTTCCGTGCCGGTGCGGTAGAAGACAAGCGCGATGAACAGCAGCACGAAGCCGATAATGCACAGGAACAGCGGATAGAAGTAGATATTGCTGACCTTTTCTTCGGTATCCGTACCGGTGACGGCAGCGGCGCGCATCACCGATGCGCCCTGATGCAGGCCCTGATTCCAGAAATTCACCGCATAGCGGCTGAGCAGCGCAAAGACCGACCCAACGAGGCACAGGACTGCTGTCAGATCGGCCGCCGTATCGGGGTCTTCGATGGCTTCCCAAAGGGCCATGTAGCCGAGGTAGAACAGGAACAGAATCAGGAACGAGGTCAGGCGCGGGTCCCAGGCCCACCAGGTGCCCCACATGGGTTGACCCCAGATTGCGCCGGTTGCCAGCGCAATCAGCGTCATGACGATGCCGATCGGCGCGGCCGCGCGGGCGGCCAGCGCACTGACATGATGGCGGCGGACCAGCCAGACCAGCGACGTGGCCAGCATCATAAGCCAGCAGTTAATTGCCATTAACGCAGCGGGCACATGCAGGTAGATGATTTTGACGGTCGAGCCCTGTTTGTAGTCATCGGGGGTGAAGAAGAAGCCCCATATCAACCCGACGACCAGACAGATCGCCGAAGTAATCCAGAAAAACGGCAAGGCCCGCTCGGTCGTGGCGAGAAACTTGCGCGGATTGGCGTATTCCCAGAGGGCGTTGGCTTTGGCTGCGATTGTCATGGGCCTTATCTAGTCCGAGTCGGTGTGGTTCTCAATTGACCTCGGTCAATCTTCATTCCCCGTCACCGAAGATTGATACGCAGAACGGCGGCGCTGGCGAAAGGCAACAGCGCGACCGTGGCGGCGGTGATCCCGGCCAGCATCAGCAGCGGGGTTTGCGTCTCCATCCCTGTGGCACCGCGCCGGGCGACCTCGGCCCCGAAGATCAGGGTTGGGACATAAAGCGGCAGAACCAGCAGCGACAGCAGCAGGCCGCCGCGTTTCAGGCCCACGGTCAGGGCTGCGCCGAAGGTGCCGATCACGCTCATCGCCGGGGTGCCGATCAGCAGCGAGATGACCAGCCATGAAAAGCCGGGAACGGGCAGGTTCAACAGCACACCCAAAAAGGGCGCAGCCAGCACCAGCGGCAGGCCCGTGGTCAGCCAGTGGGCCAGCGCCTTGATGGTTACGACCGCCTCGAGCGGCAAGGGCGCGGTGGCCAGCAGGTCAAGCGAGCCATCCTCCCAATCCAGCGCCAGCAGGCGGTCGAGCGACAGCAGGCAGGCCAGCAGCGCGCCCAGCCACAGCACGCCGGGGGCGATGGTGGACAGCAGCGAGGATTGCGGGCCGACCGAGAAGGGCACCAGCACGGTGACGATCAGGAAGAACGCAAGGCCGAGGCCGAACCCTCCGCCCGCGCGGAGGGCGAGTTTCAGGTCACGCAGCAGTAGGGCGATCACAGGAAGCCTCCGTCGAAATCGTCGATGGGTTTGGGTTTGGCCTTGTTGGGGCCGACATCCAGAACCTCTCCGTCAAGGCCCAGGTCGATATGGGTGGCAATCAGGGCGGACCCGCCCTGCCCCAGATGCGCGCGGACGGAATCGGCGAACATCTGCACGGCGTTCTTGTCCAGCGAAACGGTCGGCTCGTCCAGCATCCATACGGGGCGGCCCGTCACCAGCATCCGCGCCAGCCCGAGGCGGCGCTTTTGCCCAGCCGAGAGGTTCCCCGCGTGGCGATCAGCCAGTTCGTTCAGGGCAAACGCGTCGAGCGCGGGTTGGATATCGTGGGTCCCGAACACCGAGGCCCAGAAGTTGAGGTTCTCGACCACAGTGAGCGTGGGTTTCAGCCCGTCGGAATGCGAGGCATAGGCGATCTGATCCTCTGCCCCCTCGATCTGCCCCGCCAACGGTGGCTGCAGCCCGGCCAGCGTGCGCAGCAGGGTTGTCTTGCCGATGCCGTTGGGGCCACGCAGGATCAGCGCGCGCCCGGGTTGGAGCGAGAAGCTCAGCCCTTCGAGCACAGGAACGCCGCCGCGGGCGATGGCCAGATCGGTTACTTGCAATGTCATGGTGCCCGCTTAGCGGATTGTGGGTGCCGGCAAAAGGTCGGAAATGCCGCAGAGTGGTGACCTTGGTTTTGTGGTGGGGGTGGAGCGAGGGGCCAGCCCGCCGCCATTGGCGCTTGAACCAATGGCGCACCAATGACGGCTCCCCGGGATATTTTTGGCCAGATGAAGATTGGATCCTTAGGCAGGGATCAATGCCAGTGCGACGCGGCGGCCTTCGGAGAGCAGCACGTTATAGGTGCGGCAGGCGGCGGGCGAGTTCATGATTTCGACGCCGATGCCCGCCTCTTCCAGCTTTGTGCGCAGGGCGGCGGGGATATGGGTGAGGTCTTTGCCAGTGCCGATGAAGAGGACATCGATGTGATCGGACAAGGCCAGCAGCGGGCTTTCGTCGGCATAACCGTCCCATGTCGTGGTTCCTGTAGGGCCGGTCAGCACCGGGCCCTGGTGGACTTGGCCGCCGATACGGAAGAAGCCAGGGCCGTACCCGTCGATCGGCTTGGCGTCGGTGTAGGTGATCTCGTTCAGGCGCATGGCTGGGTTTTAACCCCAAACCGGAAGGCCGGACAAGGCCGCGGATGCGATCACCAGATAGGCGGTTGCACGATAGAGTTTCTCTCGCTCGGGGCGGAACAGCCAGCCACCCAGCCCGTTGCCCGCGATGTTGGGGATGGCAAGCATGAGCCCGATCCCGACAGCCGGCAGGGTGACGCGCCCCATGCCGGTGAGATAGCCGAGGATCAGGAAGTCGAAGGCAAACAGGAACAGCAGGATCGTGGCACGGATCACGGCAACCGGCAGCGGGCGGGACATATAGAACAGGATCACCGCCGGGCCTGGTATTCCCGCGACACCACCGAGGAGGCCGGCGGCCCCGCCGATGGCTGTGACCATGCCCCGGTGAACCGCTCCGCGATACCGCAGCCCAAGGATCAGCGCCGCCAGCATCGACAGCGAGATCAGGCTGACCAGATAGCGAAACAGCACTGGGTCCGAGCGGGTGAGCAGCCAAAGGCCGACAGGCAGGATCAGGGCGCATCCCAGCAGAAGGCGCGCGAGATCGCCCTTTTCAACCACGGCCCAGGCGCGGCGCAGGTTCGGCAGCGGGCCGAAAATGTCCATGATGGTCAGCGCGATGATCGCGCCGAAGGGGCCCAGATGGGGGCTGGCAAGTGGCAGGAAGATCAGGGCTGTGCCAAAGCCGGAAAACCCGCGCACCAGGCCGCCGACAAAGGCGGCCAGAATGATGACGGCCAGACCGGTTGGGGTCTGGCCGAGAAGATCAGGCATCAATATTGGCGAACTGGTTGCCCGCCGTGTTCGACGGTTTCGACCAGTCGCGCTTGACCCCTAGCCACAGCAGGATGGTCGAGGCCACGAAGACCGACGAATAGGTCCCCACGATCACACCCCAGATCATCGCGAAGACGAAACCTCTGATGACATCCCCGCCCAGCACATAGAGCGAAATCAGCGCCAGCAGCGTGGTGACCGAGGTCATCACCGTCCGACTGAGCGTTTCATTGATCGAGATGTTCAGAACCTCTTTGAGGTCCTTCTTCTTGTACTTCCGCAGGTTCTCGCGCACGCGGTCAAAGACGACCACTGTGTCGTTCAGCGAATAGCCGACGATAGTCAGAAGCGCCGCGATGATGGCCAGATCGAAACGGATCTGCAGTTCCGAGAAGATGCCGATCGTCAGGATCACGTCATGCACCAGCGCAGCCACGGCGCCAAGGGCAAACTGCCATTCGAAGCGTAGCCAGATGTAGACGAGGACGGCTCCGATCGCCAAGGCCACGGCGATGACCGCAGTCTGGATCAACTCGCCCGAGACCTTGGGGCCGACGGATTCGACGGACACGAACTGGATATCGGGGGCGGCGGCACTCAGCGCCTCTTCGACGGCGGTGATGGTGCTGGCGGCAACGGCCTCGGCGTCGTCCTGCGCCTGAATGCGGATCATGGCGACATTTTCATCGGGTCCGAAGGTCGGGTCGAAGATCTCGGTGATGGTGATGTCGCCCAGCTCCAGCGGCGCGATGGCGTCGCGGTAGGCACCGACGTCAATCTGTTCGGTGCTTTGGGTGCGGATCGTGGTGCCGCCACGGAAATCGATGCCGAAGTTCAGCCCCTGCAACAGGAACGACGTGAAGGCGATCACCATCATCAGACCCGAGATGCCCAGCCAGACTTTCCAGCGGCTGAAGAAATCGAACGAGGTGTTTTGCGGTACGAGTTTCAGTCTCATGTCAAACCTCGATCATTTTCGGACGACGGCGTTCGAACCACATCACGATCATCAGGCGCGTCACGAAGATCGCCGTGAAGACCGAGGTCAGAATACCCAGACCCAGAGTGATGGCGAACCCGCGCACCGGGCCGCTGCCCATGGCAAACAGGATCGTTGCGGTGATGAAGGTGGTCACGTTGGCATCCAGAATCGCCGACAGCGCCTTTTCATAGCCCAACTCGATGGCCCGTGCTGGGCCTTTGGCCGATTTCAGCTCCTCTCGGATACGTTCGAAGATCAGCACGTTGGCGTCCACCGCCATACCGACCGTCAGAACGATACCGGCGATGCCCGGCAGGGTCAGCGTCGCACCGATCAGCGACAGCAGGCCGAACAGCAGCCCCACGTTCAGGATCAGCGCGACATTGGCGAAAAGGCCAAACAGGCCATAGCTAAGCGCCATGAAGACCAGCACAGCGGCAAAGGCCACCATGGTTGCGACTTTACCCGCGTCAATGCTGTCCTGTCCCAATTCGGGGCCGATGGTGCGTTCTTCGAGGAAGTCCAGGCCCGCCGGCAGCGCACCTGCACGCAGCAGAACGGCCAGATTGGTGCTTTCCTCGACAGTGAAATTGCCGGTGATGATGCCCGACCCGCCGGGGATGTGGCTTTGGATCACGGGGGCCGAGATGACCTCGTCATCCAGCACGATGGCAAACGGTGCGCCGATGTTTTCCAGCGTATAGTCGCCGAATTTGCGCGCCCCGGAGGTGTTGAACCGGAAGCTAACCGCCGGGCGGCCATTCTGATCGAACGCAGGCTGCGCGTCGACCAGTTCCTCGCCCGTGACGACGGGCGCCGATTCCAGCGTGTAATAGACGCCGCTTTCGTCAATCGAAGGTACGATCTTTTCACCCACGCCCGGGACTGCGTCGGGGTCAGAGCCGCGCCCCACCACCGGATTAAAGGTCAGCTGAGCGGTGGTGCCGATGATCTCTTTCAACTCACCCGCGCTGCCGATACCGGGAACCTGAATCAGGATACGGTCTGCACCCTGACGCTGAATGGTGGGCTCACGAGTGCCGACCTCGTCGATCCGGCGACGGATGATTTCAAGGGACTGGCGCACGGTGCGGTCGTCTGAGGCCAGCTTTTCAGCCTCGGACAGTTGCACGACGATCTCGTCGCCATCGGCACGGGCCTCGATATCGGTGGCCCCTACTCCGGTCAGTGTCTGCACCTGACGGGCCAGACCGCGAACAACCTCCAGCGCGCGGGACATGCCTTCGGGCTGGCTGATCTTCACGCGAATCTCGTCCGGGGCCGACGGTTGTTTGCGAATGGTGCCGACGGTGGCGCGCTCATCCCGCAGGGCGTCGCGGATTTCGGGCCACATCGCCTCCATCCGGGATTCGTAGACATCGCCGACCTTGACCTCGGCCAGCAGATGCGCGCCGCCGCGCAGGTCGAGGCCCAGATTGACCAGCGAAGATGGCAGCCAGTTGGGCCATTGTCCGGCCTCGGCCTGCATTTCAGGGGTGTCGATGCCAAGCTCAATCGCGGCCTTGGCATCGTTGGATTGTTCGACGCGCGTGTAAAACGCATTCGGCAGGGCCAAGAGCAGGCCGATCACGCAGACCGACCAGATCAGAACCCGCTTCCAGGTATCAATTTGCAGCATTACCCTGCCTTTTCAAGGGATTGTCGCGCGAGGTTACTTCGCCGGTTCAGTCTTGTTCAGAACCTGTGCAATGGTGGCCTGCACCACACGCACCTTGACGCCTTCGGCGATCTCGACCTCGACCTCGCCGTCGTCCTTGACCTTGGCGACCTTGCCGATCAGGCCACCTTGGGTGACCACCTGATCCCCGCGGCGCAGCGCTTCGACCATCGCCTTGTGTTCTTTCATCTTTTTCTGCTGCGGACGGATCAGCAGGAAATACATGATCGCAAAGATCAGGATGAGGGGGAGAAACTGGGCGATTGCGCCACCTTCCATGGGATATTCCTTTGTTCTGATGCTGCGGAGGGCTCTCCGCAAATTTGGCGGGAACCTATGCCCTGAACCGGGCGTTTGCAAGCAAAGGCGGCACGGGAATCTGTCATGGACCGGCATCGACGGCCACGGATGCCGTCAAGCGTTGCAGATATGCCCTAGGAACCAGCCCCAAAGCGGATATAGTCACCAGTCAGGAGGACCTATGACGCCAATCTTCAAGCCCTTCCGTTTGCTGTCTTATTTGCTGTGGATCGCGGTCTTGATCTGTGGGTTTTCCTCGTTGGCCGTCGCGCAAGACACCACGGGCGAGGTCGTCGAAACTCCGGCCGAAGACAGCGATATTTTCAAGGCTCCGGTAATTGTCGACGGGGATATCCTGTTCCATCTGCGCGGCTCAAGCGCCCTGCCCGCGTCCGAGCGTGCCGAAGGCGTTCAGGACAAGATCATCGAGATTGCCGAGTCCTCGGACGACCCCACGGTCGATATCAGTTTCGAGGAAACCGAGTTCGGCACCTGGGTCATGGCCGATGGTGAACGAGTGTCGATTGTCACCGATGCAGATGCCGATCTGGATCAGATGGACCGCAGCGTCGTCGGCGTCCTGCATGGCAACGCAATCCGCGACGCCATCGAGTCCTACCGTGCCAACCGCACCGAGCAGGCGCGCGTCTCCGGTGCAATTGAGGCCGCAGGCTGGACCATAGGGTTCGGCCTGTTCATCCTGATCATCCTCTGGCTGCACCGTCGGATCAGGCGGCGGACGTTACGGTTTGTCCAGCGTCACCTGAAAGAGGTCGAGACCGCCACCGCCAAGAGCGTACAGGCCGAAGCCATCGCCGCGCTTGTGCGCTATGGGCTGAATCTTGTTCTGCTGATCGTCTTCTTCCTCGGCTTTTACTACTATCTGTCCTTCGTCCTGCTGGCCTTTGCCGAAACCCGCTATTTCGCCCAGCTTCTGCTGACTTATCTGACCGAGCCGGTGCTGCTGATCTTTCGGGGCGTCATCAGCTATATCCCCAACCTGATCATGCTGGGGCTGATCACCTGGATCACGCTGTACATCATCAAGGGCATGCGCGTGTTCTTCGACGCGGTCGAGGCCGGTACTTTCGAGATGCGTGACTTCGAAAGCCATTGGGTGAACCCCACTTTCAACATCGCCCGCGTTGCCGTCATCCTGATCGCACTGGTCTTTGCGGTGCCCTACATTCCGGGCTCGGATTCGGCAGCGTTTCAGGGGCTGACCATTCTGGTGGGCGCGATGCTATCTCTGGGCGCGAACTCTGTGGTGTCGAACATGCTGGCAGGGCTGTTCGTGATCTATCGCCGATCAACGTCGATCGGGGACCGCATCCAGATCGGCGACCATATCGGCGATGTGGTGCAGATCAAGCTTATGGAGACGCATCTGAAATCGATCAAGAACGAGCTGATCTCGATCCCCAACGCGCAGCTGATGAATTCGGATGTGGTGAATTTCTCGAAGAAAACCGATGGCAGCGGTTTGCTGCTGCATACCACCGTCGGCATCGGCTATGAGGAACCGCCCGAGAAGGTCGAGGCGATGCTGATCGAGGCCGCCCACCGCACCAAGGGCATCAAGGCCAAGCCCGAACCCTTTGTTCTGTGGACTGCCTTGGCCGATTACGCGATCAACTATCAGATCAACGGCTATACCACGCGGGGCAGCATCATTCCAAAAATCCGCTCGGACCTGCATCGCAACATCGTGGCCGTGTTCAACGAGAACAATGTGCAGATCATGACGCCATCCTACATGGCTGACCCGCCCGAGCCGAAAATCCCGGCAGAAGGCTGGGATGGCCATCTGGCACATGAAACGCACGAGGACGACGATAAGTCGTAACCGGTGCTACACCCCGCCTGTCAGATGGTGCATAAGCGCTCTCAGTGATTCACGCATTCAAGGATCTGAGACATGCACGACATCCGCGCCATTCGCGAAAACCCAGCCGCCTTCGACGCCGCCCTTGCGCGCCGTGGGGACGCGCCGGTGTCGTCAGACCTGCTGAGGCTGGACGAAAGCCGCCGCGCCAAGATTCTGGCGGCTGAGACCGCGCAGGCCGAACAGAACAAGGCCAGCAAAGAGGTCGGTGCTGCCAAGGGCCGCGGTGATGAGGCCGAGTTTGAACGCCTGCGCGCTTTGGTCGCCGAGAAAAAGGCCGAGATCGCGCAGATGCAGAACGAGGCCAAGGATCTGGACGCTCTGCTGACCGACCAACTGATCCGCATCGCCAACCTGCCCGCCGAGGATGTGCCCGAAGGTGCGGACGAGGACGACAATGTCGAGGTTTCGCGCTGGGGCACCCCGCGCGAACTGGATTTTGCACCGAAAGAGCATTTTGAAATCGCATCCGTCCAAAACGGCATGGATTTCGAAACCGCCGCCAAACTGTCCGGCTCGCGCTTTGTGCTGCTGTCCGGCGGCGTCGCGCGCATCCACCGCGCGCTGGCTCAGTTCATGCTGGACACCCATATCAACGAGAACGAACTGACCGAGGTCAACGGCCCGGTTCTGGTTCTGTCCGAGATGATGCAGGGCACCGGCCAGTTGCCGAAATTCGGCGAAGACAGCTATCAGACCCGCGAAGGCTGGTGGTTGATCCCGACGTCCGAGGTCTCGCTGACCAACATCATCAACGACACGATGATCGAAGAAAGCTATCTGCCCCGCCGGTACACCGCGCATTCGCTCTGCTTCCGGTCCGAGGCCGGATCGGCGGGCAAGGATACCCGTGGGATGCTGCGCCAGCACCAGTTTGAAAAGGTCGAGATGGTCTCGGTCACGCATCCCGACAACTCGGACGCTGAACAGAAACGCATGCTGCGCTGCGCCGAGGGGATTCTGGAGAAGCTGGGCGTGCCCTATCGCACCGTGATCTTGTGCACCGGCGATATGGGTTTTGGCGCGCGTCGGACCTTTGACATCGAGGCCTGGTTGCCCGGTCAGGATACATACCGCGAGATCAGTTCGGTCTCGACCTGTGGCGACTTTCAGGCGCGTCGCATGAACGCGCGCTTCCGCCCCGAAGGTGGCGGCAAGCCGGAATATGTGCATACGCTGAACGGTTCGGGCCTTGCGGTCGGGCGCTGCCTGATTGCGGTGCTGGAAAACGGTCAGAACGCGGATGGCACGGTCACCCTGCCCGACGTTCTGGCTCCCTATCTGGGCGGCAAGCTGACGCTGCGGACCGACGGCACACTGGCATAAGAAAACCGGCACCCCTAGGTGCCGGTCGGATTGAACAAGGCGGAGAAGGTGTTACTTCTTCGCCTTCTTCTTATCCTTCTTCTTTACGGATTTCTTATCGGGCTTTTTGTCCGACTTCTTTTTCGCCTTCTTCTTTTCGGCCTTTTTCTTGCCGCCAGATTTGGACTTCTTGTCCTTCTTGGCTTTCTCTTTGACCTTTTCCTTGGCCTTCGAGAAAACGGCCTCCATCTCGGATTTCTTGCGCGCAGCTTTCTCAGCCTTCGCCTTGGCCTTGGCTTTTTTCTTCGCCTTTGCCTCGGCCGCTGCCAGTTCTGCAGTGGCGCGTTCTTCGGCTGCCTTGCGCTCGGCCTCGGCCTTTTTCGCGGCGGTCGACTTGCGCGCAGGTGCCCGGCGCGCCGGGGGTTTGCGGGCCGGCGCACGGCGCGCAGGTGCCTTGGCCGGCGTCGGTTTGGCGACAGCCTCGTTCGCGGCGGCAATCAGAATGGCGGCCCGGGCAACACCGATACGCGGCACCTTCACCAGATCTTCGGGCTTGGCCTTTGCGACGGCCTCGGCGGTTTTGAAGCCGTTCGAATTCAGCGCTTGGGCCAGCGCCTGTCCTACGCCGCGTACATCGGTAACTGCAGTCATCGCGGGTCCTTTCCTGTCTTCTCGCATCTATGTATGTACACGGAACATGCACCCTGACAAGGGCGTCGACCGCCTGCCCCCGGATCAGCCGCTCTGAGCCAAACCCTGCGCCTGTGGCCGCTTGGGGAAGGGTACCAGACGTTTGGCCTCTTCATCCCACAGCTTGAGATTCAGCGCCGCCACTGCCTCGGGGAACTTGATCCGGCGCGGCGTGTATTCGGGCGGCAGGTTATAGTGGCACGCGCGCAGCCGGTAGGACGGGATACGCGCGTTGAAATGGTGGATGTCGTGCAGGGTGATACAGGCCACCGCATTATCGAACCACCACCCAAAATCCAGCGCCGACGACCCCTGCAGCGCGGCCAACTGCGGATCGAGATCGGGGCGGCGATCCCAATAGGTATCCTCAAAATTATGCTGAAGGTAGACGAGGAACACACCAAGCATCCCGCCCAGCAAAGAGAAGATCAGCCAGACCAGAATGCCGGTGCTGCCCGCGATCAGATAGAGCAGCCCCAGAAAGACAATGATCGACAGATTATGCAGCAACACGCCTCTTACGCCGAAGCGAACGGTGTTTTTTGGCCAGCGATAACGAATGAAGTAGGTGAACAGCGCACCCACCGGCACAAGGATAAACGGGTTCCGGTAAAGCCTGTAAAACAGACGCTTTTTCCAATCCGCCTCATTCCATTCGCGCAGCGTCATGGTGTGGATTTCGCCGGTTTCGCGATGTTCCAGATTGCCGATCCCCGCGTGATGCAGATTGTGGTTCTGCTTCATCACCTCAAACGGTGCAAAGGTGAACGGCGACAGGCCGTGGCCCGCCCATTCATTCTGCGCCCGCGTCTCAAACAGCGAGTGATGCCCGCAATCGTGCTGGAGCACGTAAAGACGCACGGCAGAGAAGGCAAAAACGACCCCCGCCGGGATCATGATATACCAACGATCCACATAGGCGATCGCCAGCGTCAGCGATGCAAAATACACAGCAAACGTCCCGAAATAGCTGAGCGCGGCCAGCCGGTTGTCCTGTACCGCGTATTGTCTTGTGTATTCCCTCAGATCCATCACGCCCGCTCCCCAGGGTGGTCCGGTTATGTACTGTTTCAAAATGATATGCGGGCAGCCCGCAAACAAGCCGCGCACGAAAACAAATGCACGCAGTTGAATGCTAGCGCGGGGAACGGGGGCTGTCACGCCCCCTGTCTGAAAATGGCGAAAATTAGCGCAGTTACGCGCGTCCCTTGAGATGTTTGGCCAAGGCACCGGCGTTTTTCTTGCGCCGTCCCTTATAGGGATTCTTGTCGCCCTGCCCACGCAACGTCAGCCGGATCGGGGTGCCCGGCATGTCAAAATCCTCGCGCAGACCGTTGACCAGATAGCGGTTATAGCTTTCCGGCATCTTGTCGGGATGCGAGCACATCACCACAAACCCCGGCGGGCGGGTCTTGGCCTGGGTCATGTAGCGCAGCTTGATCCGGCGGCCCTGTGGTGCTGGCGGCGGGTGCTGTTCCAGCATGGCCGTCAGCCAGCGGTTCAGCGCAGCCGTCGGCACACGGCGGTTCCAGACATCATGGGCGCGCAGGATCGCGGCGCGCAGACGCTCCAGCCCCCGGCCCGTCTTAGCCGAAACGGTGATCAGCGGAGCGCCGCGTAATTGGGGCAGCAGCCGTTCAAAGGACTCTTTCAGGTCGCGCAGCTTTTCCTGTTTGTTGTCCTCGACGTCCCACTTGTTGACGGCGACGACCACAGCGCGACCCTCACGCTCGGCCAGATCAGCGATGCGCAGGTCCTGCTGTTCAAACGGAATCGCAGCGTCCAGCAGGACCACCACAACCTCGGCAAATTTCACCGCGCGCAGACCATCCGAGACCGAGAGCTTCTCAAGCTTCTCCTGCACCTTGGCCTTTTTGCGCATCCCGGCGGTATCAAAGATACGCATCGGGGTGCTGCCGCCCTCGGGGCTGGCCCAATCGATGCGCAGGCTGATGGCGTCGCGGGTGATCCCAGCCTCGGGACCGGTCAGCAACCGGTCTTCGCCCATGATCTTGTTGATCAGTGTGGATTTTCCGGCATTCGGGCGGCCCACCACAGCCACCTGCAAAGGCTTGGCTGCCGTGATCAAAGGGGACTCGCCCTCACCATCCTCATCAAGTTCAATATCGGTTTGCGGGGTATCATCGACGGACTGCTCCTCCGCCGCGTCCGCCAGCGGCATCAACTGCGCATAGAGGTCCGTCATCCCCTCGCCGTGTTCGCCCGACAGGCGCACGGGTTCGCCAAGACCCAGATTATAGGCTTCAAGCACGCCTGCATCCGCTGCGTTGCCTTCGGCCTTATTGGCAGCCAAAATCACATGCTTCGAGCGTTTCCGCAGAATTTCGGCGAACATCTCATCGGTCGGCGTCAGTCCAACCCGCGCGTCGATCATGAACAGGCAAACATCTGCCATATCAACAGCTCGCTCGGTCAGACGGCGCATCCGGCCTTGCAGGCTGTCATCGGTCGCATCCTCAAGGCCCGCCGTGTCGATCACGGTAAAACGCAGATCGCCCAGACGTCCTTCGCCCTCGCGCAGGTCACGCGTCACGCCGGGTTGGTCGTCGACCAACGCCAGACGTTTGCCCACAAGGCGGTTGAACAGTGTGGATTTGCCCACATTCGGGCGCCCCACGATGGCGAGGGTCAGCGACATGATACCAATCTTTCAAGACTCAAGATGCGCCCTTTAACGCATCTTGTCGTCAACGGAAAGCGTGCAGTTCGCCCTTGGTCGACACGACATAGAGCGTCTGCCCCGCCACAACCGGGGCCGTGGTCGCGCCACCCGGTACTTCGACCTGATGCACCAGCGCCCCGTCGACGGGGTTGAAGAACCGCAGGAAGCCGTCATTTGAGGCCACGACCGCCCGCCCTCCGGCCATGATCGGGCCGTAATGGGCAAAGATCGGGCCACGGCGACCTGGCTTGTCTTTCACAAAGCCCGGCAGGTCGATCGCCCAGACGATCGCGCCATCTGCTGCGTTCAACCGCACCAGCTGGCTGCGGTCGCTGATCAGGAAAATGCTATTCCCGGCGGGCCACACGGTATCAACCGCCCCCTCGGGGGCTGTCCAGTTGCGCTCGCCTGTGCCTGCGTTGAACGACACCGTCCGGCCCGAGTGGTTACCGATCAGGATCGCATCGCCCGACACCATCGGCCCCGCCGTGACATCCACGATCTGCGCGGCAGCACGCCCCCTGCGCCCGCCCGCGGCCGAGGCGTTCCAGCGGCGGATGCCGCCCTGCCGGAACGCTGCGGCAACATCCCCTGATCCAAAGGCAAAAACAGCCAAATCCGAGGTGATGACCGGCGCTGGCGCCCCCAGAACGTTGCCGACGCTGGGTGTGCCTTCAAGCTGCCATGCGATACGTCCGTCCTTGGTGTTCACGGCCCATCCGGTCTCGTCCCCGGCGACCAGATACAGCAATCCGCCACTGACCAGAGGCGCGCCGCTGCCCGTCGCATTCAGGCGTTTCTGCCACCGCTGCGCCCCGGTCTTTGCATCGATCGCCGTCAGACGGCCAAACCCAGACGAGACGTAAAGAACCCCGTCGGCATAGGCGAGGCCCCCGCCGGTGGCGTCGCCCTCTTTCTCATTGGACGGAATCAGGTTCGTCGTCCATGCGACCTGCCCCTGCGGTGTCACCGCCGAGACATTGGCACCAGAATCGAGCGTATAGATCAGCCCGCCGCCCACGACCGGATCGGCTGTGATCCGCTGCCTGCGGCTGTCGCCACTGCCGATATTCGTCGACCAGATCCGCTGCGGTGTCTTGCCAAGGGCGGCATTGGTGGTGCGAAAGGCCGGAGTGCCGGGGCTTTGCGACCAGCTTGCATTCCCGCTTTGCGCCGGAAGGCTGATCGGCTTGGCACCGCGCGTCTCAACGGTTTCATTGTCGATGGCGGCGCGGATGTCCTCGCGCTCACCCGGCAGGATGACCTCGGGTTCCCGACAGGCGCTCAGGGTGGTCAGGGCAATTGCCGCGACGGGCAAAGCAAAGCGTGAGAAATAACGTGCTACCATGATCTTACGAACTCGCCTGTGAAATTCCGTTTTGTCGCCGGGTCAGCCTTGTTGCGCCGCGACGGGCTCGGGCTCACCGCCCAGGGCCACGATCAGCTGCGCGGCCCGCTGCTGGATATCAAGACTGGCTTCAGCGTCCTGACGCAGCGCCTGCAACCGGTCCAACGCGGCCTGCGTGTCACCTTCGGCTACGTCGATCAGGGCCAGTTGCTCTTGGGCCAGAAGGCGCAATGGCGCGCCGGGGATGGCCAGTGCCTCGAACTGCTGGCGGCGGTCGGCTGCGGGCAGCGTATCGGTCTGCAGCAACAGCGCCTTAAAGCTTGCGATAGCCCGATAGATCTCGGGCAGCTCACCCTGCGTGGCGATGGCGTTCAGGCTGTTGATGGCGTCCTGCTCGGATCCGGCTTCGACCTGTGCTGCCGACAGCAGCATGTTCAGCACCGCATCGCCGCCCACGGATTGCGCATCAACGCCTTGCAGGCTGGTGGCCCGTTCGGCAGACCCGTTTTCGGCCAGCGCGGTTAGAATCGCATCGCCCAGCGCCTCGGCCTGACCGGTGTCGCGCGCCTTGCGGTATTCGTTGAACGCCGCCCCGCCGACGATGGCAATGACGGCAACCACACCAACCCAGCCCCAGCGGCGCAAAAGCAGGTACATGCGGTCGCGGCGCACCTCTTCGGTGACCTCATCAATAAAACTGTCGGCGTCGCTCATCCCTGCCCCCGGGCTCGTGTGTAAAATTCTCTGGCGCCATGTCTTACCCCGCCACCGGGGTCAAGCCAAGTGCCCGAATCCACACATTTGGCCGGATGCACCGGGGTCTTGCTTAAAAAAGTGAACCGAACTATTCAGTTTAGTATGGACAAGGCCTGAACCCGGCCCCATTTCAAGGCAACGCGCCACAGCCGGGTGGGCGATCAGATCTGGAGAACGCATCGAATGCGATTGATTTCATTCGTCAACGCCATTTTGGTCATCATTGCGTTGTATTTTCTTGTATTCGAACGCGACGCGTTGTTCGCCTTCGCCGGTCGCGGCGAGGATCAGACGGAAACGGCGGCGCAGACAGCCGAAGCAGAAACCGAACAGGTGGCCAATGCCGTGGGTGTGGTTGCCCTGCGCTCGACCGCGCGCGAGATCGGCAGCGCCGTGCAACTGCGCGGCCAGACCAAGGCCAACCGTCAAGTCGAAGTGCTGGCCGAGACGACCTCGACCGTGCTGTCCGAGCCGAAACGCAAAGGCGCCTTTGTCGAGGCCGGAGACCTGCTGTGTGAACTTGACCCCGGCACTCGTCCCGCCAGCCTGGCCGAAGCGATGGCAGGCAAGCTCGAGGCTGAAAGCCGCGTGCCCGAGGCCGAGGCCCGTCTGGCCGAGTCGCATGCCCGTCTGGCCGAGGCCGAGATCAACCTGAAAGCGGCGCGCAAGCTGTCGGAAACCGGGTTCGGTTCGGAAACCCGCCGGATTTCGAGCGAGGCCGAGATGAGCACCGCGCAGGCCGGGATCAAATCCGCCGAGGCCGGGCTTGAGGCCACGCAGGCCGGCATCGAGGCCGCCACCGCCGAGGTCGCCGCCGCCCGCCGCGAGATGGACCGCCTGACCATTGAGGCCCCCTTCAAGGGTCTTCTGGAAAGCGATACCGCCGAGTTGGGCAGCCTGATGCAGCCCGGATCGTTGTGTGCCACGGTGATCCAGCTTGACCCGATCAAACTGGTGGGATTTGTCCCCGAGACCGAGGTGAACCGCGTCGTGGTCGGCTCGACCGCGTCGGCGCAACTGGCGACCGGTTTGCAGGTCGAGGGCCGCGTGACCTTCCTCAGCCGGTCAGCGGATGAAACCACCCGCACCTTCGAAGTCGAGATCACCGTACCCAATCCCGAGCTGCTGATCCGCGACGGTCAGACCGCGACGATCCAGATCGCCGCAGAAGGCGTCAAGGCGCATCTGTTGCCGCAATCGGCGCTGACCCTGAACAACGAAGGGCAGCTAGGCGTGCGCACAATCGCCGCAGGCAATGTGGTGGATTTCATGCCGGTGCAACTGCTGCGCGACACCTCGGACGGTGTCTGGATCGGTGGGCTGCCCGAAACCACTGACATCATCGTGGTCGGACAGGAATTTGTAACGCGCGGCGTCGCCGTCGCGCCCACATATCAGGACGCCCTGCAATGACCGGCATCGTCAGTTGGGCCGCCGACCGCGCCCGCATGGTCCTGGCGTTCATCGCCATCTCACTGGTGATTGGCGGGTTCGCCTATGTCAGCCTGCCGAAAGAGGGTGAGCCGGATATCGATATTCCGATGCTGTTTGTCTCGGTCCAGTTCCCGGGCATCTCGGCTGAGGACAGCGAAAGCCTGCTGATCAAGCCGATGGAAACCGAGATGGCCGATCTTGACGGTCTGGACTCGATGACCGCCACGGCCGCCGAGAACTATGCGGGCATCCTGATGGAGTTCGAGTTCGGCTGGGACAAATCGGCCACCATCGCGGATGTGCGCGATGCGATGAATACCGCGCAGGCCGATTTCCCGGACGGAGCAGAACAGTATACGATCAGCGAGATCAACTTCTCGGAATTCCCCATCGTCATCGTCAACCTGACCGGCGCAGTCCCCGAGCGCACAATGGCGCGCATCGCCAAGGATTTGCAGGACGAACTGGAAGCGCTGGATTCGGTGCTGGAGGCTGGGGTCGCCGGCAACCGCGACGAGATGCTTGAGGTCGTGATCGACCCGCTGCGCCTTGAGGCCTATAACGTCACCGCTGCGGAACTGATCACCGTGGTTCAGAACAACAACCAGTTGATCGCGGCAGGTGAAGTCGAGACCGAGCAGGGCACGTTTTCGGTCAAGATCCCCTCGTCATTCAAAACCGCGCAAGACGTTTATGGCCTGCCCATCAAGGTCAATGGCGACCGCGTGGTGACACTGGGTGAGCTGGCCCAGATCAACTACACCTTCGAAGACCGCGCAGGCACGGCCCGCTTTGACGGAGAGCCCACGGTGGCCCTTCAGGTGGTCAAGCGCAAGGGGTTCAACCTGATCGATACGGTGGCTCAGGTAAAGGCGACCGTAGCCGCCGCACAGGCCAAATGGCCGGCTGAGCTGCAGGCCGCAGTCGATGTCGGCACCTCCAACGACCAGAGCCGCATTGTCGATTCCATGGTCCGCCAGTTGGAGGGGTCGGTTCTGACCGCCATTGCGCTGGTGATGATCGTGGTTCTGGCCTCGCTGGGAACCCGCGCCGCGCTGCTGGTGGGTTTTGCGATTCCCACATCGTTCCTGCTGTGTTTTGCCTTTCTGGCCATGATCGGGGTCACGATCTCGAACATGGTGATGTTCGGGCTCATCCTCGCCGTGGGCATGCTGGTCGACGGCGCCATCGTGGTGGTGGAATACGCCGACAAGCGTATCAAGGAAGGCGTCGGCCCGATGCACGCCTATGTCGAGGCGGCTCAGAGGATGTTCTGGCCTATCGTATCATCGACCGCCACAACGCTATGCGCCTTCCTGCCGATGCTGTTCTGGCCCGGCGTTCCGGGCGAGTTCATGAAGATGCTGCCGATCACGCTGATCTTTGTGCTGTCGGCGTCGCTGGTCGTGGCGCTGATCTATCTGCCGGTTATGGGCGGCGTGTCCGGTCGGCTTAGCCGGGTGTTTGACCGCACATCCGATTGGCTGCGCGCCAGAACCCCTTGGTGGGTGCGCGCCGTTATGGTGCCGCCGGTGCTGTATCTGATCTTTCTGGGCGCGATGCAGATGGTCAACCCCGACTATCTGCTGCCCCCCGGATCGTCATGGGGCGGCGTGCTGTTTGGTGCGGTACTGCTGATGCTGGGGGCCTTTGGCGGGTCGATCACGCTCAGCGCTGCCAAAATCCAGCGCGCGCCAGATGATCACGTTCATACAGCCAAGGAACACACCGCGTTTGGCTATGTGATGAAGATACTGGTCGGCAACCCGATCATGCCGATTGTGTCGATCGTGGCCGTCGGCTTTGCCGTCGTCACCGTCATGGGCGCTTTTGCCGCCAACAATCGCGGCGTCGAATTCTTTGTCGAGACCGAGCCGGAACAGGCAACCGCTTATGTC
The DNA here is from genome assembly GCF_056536725.1 of Ruegeria sp. CJ3. Taxonomy (NCBI): domain Bacteria; kingdom Pseudomonadati; phylum Pseudomonadota; class Alphaproteobacteria; order Rhodobacterales; family Roseobacteraceae; genus Ruegeria; species Ruegeria sp. CJ3. The sequence goes on along the minus strand of NZ_JBQFQE010000001.1, from coordinate 145,903 downwards.
CGCGCCCGGGGCAACCTGTCGCTGATGGAAAAAGACGCGATGGTGCTGGCCGCCGAGAAGGTCATCGCCGAACATCCGGCGGTTATCAACGTATTCTCGTTTGCAGGTGAAGGCGGGTTGAACCAGAATACAGGCGGGGCCGAGGCCCCTGCCGATACGGTTGGACGGGTCCAGTTCGAGATCGTCCCATGGGAAGACCGCCCTGTCGTCTCGGAACCCGTTGCAGGCGGGCTGTTCGAGCGGCAGGTGATCGCCCCCGAATATGACGGCGACTTCGTGCTGGAAGAGCTGACCCAGCAACTGTCAACGCTGCCGGGCATCATCGTTGATCTGCAGCCTCTGGAACAGGGACCCGCCTCGGCCAAGCCGGTGCATCTGCGAATCAAGGGAGACAATTGGGAGGACCTGAACGCAGCGACCGCCACCGCGCGCGGTGTGTTCGACCAGACCCCAGGGCTGATCAAGATCGAGGACTCTCTGCCCCTGCCCGGCATCGACTGGCAGATCGACGTGGATGTCGCCAAGGCCGGACGGTTTGGCGCGGATGTGGCAACCGTGGGCGCGATGGTGCAGCTTGTCACCCGTGGCATCCTTCTGGGCGAGATGCGCCCCGATTCCACCGATGAAGAGATCGAAATCCGCGTCCGCCTGCCGGAACAGGACCGGGTTCTGTCGACGCTGGATACGCTCAAGGTGCGCACGCCGGACGGGTTGGTACCGCTGTCGAACTTTGTAACCCGCAAACCCGTGGCCAAGCTGGCCGAGATCAACCGGGTGGACCAGCAGCGGTATTATGACGTCAAGGCGGATGTCGAACCCGGTTTGAGCAAAGCCTTCATCGCAGACGGTGAAGGGGCCGAACAGCGGTTGGCCGTAATGCGCGAAGTCCCCGAGGGCGTTGCCCCAACAGGACCCGTGTTCAACGGACCAACCGGGCAAGCGTATGAACTTGTACAGCTTTCCACGGGCAACACCATCGACGACCTGCAAAGGGCAAGTGACGACGGCGACCTGCAGTTTGCGCTGATCAATCCCAACGAACGGATCGCGGTTCTGACCGAATGGCTGAACACCGACCCTTTCCCCGGAACGATAAGTTGGGAATGGACCGGCGATCAGGAAGAACAGGCAGAAAGTCAGGCATTCCTGTCCAGCGCCTTCCTGGCGGCTTTGGGACTGATGTTCGTAATCCTGCTGGCGCAGTTCAACTCGTTCTATAACTCGGTTCTGGTGCTGCTCGCGGTGGTGCTGTCGACCACCGGGGTTCTGATCGGGATGATGGTGATGCAGCAGCCGTTCTCGATCATCATGACTGGGACGGGCATCGTGGCGCTGGCGGGGATCGTGGTGAACAACAACATCGTTCTGATCGACACCTATCAGGAATACAGCCGCTATATGCCTCGGATCGACGCCATCGTACGCACAGCCGAGGCGCGTATCCGTCCCGTTTTGCTGACCACATTGACTACCATGGCGGGCCTGACTCCGATGATGTTCGGCCTGTCGCTGGATTTCATCAATGGTGGCTATTCCATCGACAGCCCCACTGCGCTGTGGTGGAAGCAGTTGGCGACGGCGGTGGTGTTCGGTCTGGGCATCGCCACGGTGCTGACGCTGATCGTGACGCCCTCGTTCCTGGCGCTGCGGGTCTGGGTGACGACCTACCTTGTCTGGGGTGGAAAGGCGCTGGCGCGGGCCACCGCCGGACGGTCCAGCAAGATCGCGCAGGACATGGCCATCGACCAGAGCGCACGCGACATGCAAGCGACCGAGATTGTCTGGAACGACGGCACATCCGACGCCAAGCAGGACCCCGATCACCCGCCCGGGCCACCGCTGAAAGCGGCCGAATAACAGGATCAGGGCCGGTCATTCCGGCCCTTTTTCTTAACCCTTCAACCGCGACCACGTCTGGTGTGCGCACACCAGATGCTCACAGCCTTTGACCTTCAGCGTATCCCCTTGCAGCGTCATCTGCGGCACCGCATCGACGTTGATCAGGGGCACCCAGAACTCTCCGCCACCGTATTTACCGCCGCCTTCGCTGGCCACGTCCCAGAACAGCTTCTTGCCGATATTCGGTGTCTGCACCTTTTTGCCCGACGGATCATAGGCCGACATGATTTGGCCGCAGAACTTGTCTCCGCAGGCTGTGATCTTGATGTGAGAGGTCAGGTTCTTGCGATCCGGTTCAGTCTTCCAGACCCCTTCAATCGGGTCCGCCGCAGCCAAGGCCGGGGCCAAAAGCAAGGCTGCGATAAGGGGCAATCGTCTGCGCATCTGAAATCCTCCGACTATCAATGCCCTATCATAGCATATCAGGCGCGCAGGATCAGGCAGCCTGCGCATCCGATTGCTGGCGGCTCCATAGTTGGGCATAGCGCCCTTCGCGCGCCAGCAGTTCATCATGGGTGCCCTGCTCGATGATCTCGCCGCTTTCCAGAACCACGATCCGGTCGGCCTCGGCAATGGTGCTGAGACGGTGGGCGATGGTGATCACCGTACGCCCCTCACCCGCGCGGGCCAAAGCATCCTTGATGTCCTGTTCGGTGTCGGTGTCCAGCGCCGAGGTCGCCTCATCCAACAGCAGGATCGGAGGGTTCTTGAGCAGCGTGCGCGCGATGCCCACCCGCTGCTTCTCACCGCCCGAGAGCTTCAGGCCGCGTTCACCGACCTTGGTGTCATACCCCTCGGGCAGGCTGGCGATGAAGTCATGGATCTGGGCAGCGCGCGCGGCGGTCTCGACATCCTGCTGCGTGGCCCCTTCGCGGCCATAGGCAATGTTGTAGCGGATCGTATCGTTGAACAGCACGGTATCCTGCGGCACGACGCCAATGGACGCGTGCAGGCTGGTCTGGCTGACGTCGCGCACATCCTGCCCGTCGATCTTCAACGCGCCGCCGGTGACATCGTAGAACCGGAACAGCAGCCGCCCGATGGTGGACTTGCCTGATCCGGTCGCCCCTACGATGGCCACAGTCTGCCCCGCCGGAACGGTCAGCGACACGCCCTTGAGGATTTCCCGATCCGCGTCATAACCAAAGCGCACGTTGTCCAACGTGACCTCGCCCCCGTTTACCTTCAGGTTCGGCGCGCAGGGCTTATCGGTGACCTCGGCAGGCTGTTCAAGCAGGTCGAACATCTGCCCCATATCCACCAGCGACTGGCGGATTTCGCGATAGACCGTACCCAGAAAGTTCAGCGGCACGGTGATCTGGATCATGTAGGCGTTGACCATCACGAAATCGCCGACGGTCAGTTGCCCGTTCTGCACCCCGATGGCGGCCAGAACCATTACACCGATCAAGCCGCAGGTGATCAGGAAGGACTGACCAAAATTCAGGAAGGCCAACGAATAGGCGGTCTTCAACGCCGCCTTGGCGTAGGCTTTCATCGACACGTCATAGCGTTCAGCTTCCCGCGTTTCGGCGTTGAAATACTTGACGGTTTCGAAATTCAGCAGGCTGTCGATGGCACGCTGGTTGGCCTCAGTATCCTGATCATTCATCTCGCGCCGCAGCTTCACGCGCCACTCGGTCACGGCAAAGGTGAACCAGATGTACAGCGCGATGGTCGCGGCCACGACCACCAGATACCAGACATCGAACAACCACATCAGAATGATCGCGACCAGCAGCAGTTCCAGTATCAACGGCCCGATGGAAAACAGCAGGAAGCGCAGCAGAAACTCGACTCCCTTGACGCCGCGCTCGATGATCCGGCTCAGCCCACCGGTGCGCCGGGTGACGTGATAGCGCATCGAAAGCTGGTGGATATGCTGAAACGTCTCAAGCGCCAGAGCCCGCAACGCGCGCTGCCCCACCGGAGCGAAAAACGCATCGCGCAACTGCTGAAAGCCAACGGTCATCATCCGGGCCACGCCATAGGCCACGGTCAACCCAATCGCGCCCAGCGCCAGCGGTGGCACGCCTTCGCCCGCCAGACCGTCGACTGCTCCTTTATACAGGATCGGCGTATAGACCGCGATCAGCTTGGCCACCACCAGCATCACCAGCGCCAGCACGACGCGGCGTTTCACCCACGGCTCATCATCCGGCCACAGGTAAGGCGCGACCTTGCGGATCGTGCGCCAGCCTGAGCGATGTTCGTCAGTATCCACTTGCAGGGCTGAGGATCGTCTCATCACGTACCTTAACTGCGGTCAGAGAATGCGCCCGGCCCGGGAGGGCCGAGTATTGTGTTATTCGGGAATGGTGAAAATCTGCCCCGGAAAAATCAGGTCAGGATCACGAATGGACTCGCGATTGGCTTCGAACAGCCGGACATAGAGAACACCGTCGCCGAACCGCTCTCGTGAGATGGCCCAGAGCGTATCGCCCTGCTGCACGGTGACGGACCGGATCGGGGGCGTTTCGGTCGGAATGTCGCCCTGCCCGGTGTCTTCGGCGGCGCGCAGAACCTCGACCGGTTCGCGTTTGAACGGGGTCTCAAGCCGGCTGACGACAGTGCCATCCGGCGCGACCTCATCCACACGCAGGGTGTAGACGCCGGGATCAATGCCCTCGACCTCGCCCCGCCACTGGCCATCCGCAGCAGGCGGCAGATCCGCCACGAGCCGATTGTTCAGATAGAGGCGCACGGCCGACCCATCCTGCGCCCGCCCGGTCAGTTGCACATCGCCAGTGTCCGAATATCCGATCGTATCCAGAGCGATCTGCTTGGGCGGCACATCCCTGACGGTCGGAGGCTGAACCAGTTCAACGCCCTGTTCACCCGACCTCAGGATTGCAACCTGCTGGTCCTGCTCTGCTTGAGGCGTTTTTACGTCGGGCTGGGGATCTGACGTCGGGGTGGTCTGTTCCGTCTCCCGCGGCTCGGCGCTGGCGACGTCTGGCGCGTCCGCCGTCTCCGAAGCGGTGGCGTCTGGTTCAGGCGCCGCTTCACCCTCGGCTGTTTCCGACGCGGGAAGCTCAGGCTCTGACGTTTCTTCTAGCGCGGCGGTCTCCACCGCCGGCTCTTCGGGTTCCGGCGCGGCATCAGTTGCGACCACGTCCTGGTCCGGGCCGTCCTCCGACAGAGCCGTTGCCTCAGGTTCTGGTGGCTTCGGCAATGCCGCGATCAGGTAGTCGTCCGACCGCGTGGTTTCACCTTCACGCTGCGTTTCCAAAGCCAATCCGCGCGCGGCATCGGCAAAAGGGATCGTCAGGAATTCGGCAAACTGACCGCTGTCATCGACGGTGAATCTGTGCACGGACTCTCCGTCCAGCAGCACGTTGACCTCAGAGCCCGGCTCGGCATTGCCGGACAAAAGTGCATTGCCATCGGCCTCGACGAAAATCTGATCCAGAACCGGGGCCTGCGCCGCGGGGGCCTCGGTTTCTTCGTTTTCGGGCTCGGCCTCTGCCGCTTCGGTTGGTGTCTCTTCGACCGGGGCTGCCTCGGGTTCCGCTGTGGCCTCGGTGGTTGGTGCAGGTGCCTCGGCGGTTTCAGCCACCTCTGGAGCGGTCGGTTCGGGCGTTCCGCCGAAGAACCCCGAAAGGTACAACCCGCCCACAGCCGCTACTGCGACGATCCCGGCAACCAGCCCCCAAATGAAGGTGCCCGAGCTTCCGCTTCCCGAATTGGCGTTCATTCTCTTCCTTTCACTCCACCCCGTAAGTGCTTTGACAGCCAAGCCTTACATGGAGCGGTTGAGCCAGCCTATCAATCCCGCTATCAGGGGTCAAAACCCCGAACACAAGAGCAGAGAGACCGACTTATGCCCCAGAAATCCGTCTGTGTGTATTGCGGGTCACGCAATGGTGCAACTCCGGCCTATGCCGAGGCCGCCCGATCCTTTGGCACCCAACTGGCTCATGAAGGCTGGCGGCTGGTCTATGGCGCAGGAGATGTGGGCCTGATGGGCGAAGTCGCCCGTGCCGCGCAGGCCGCCGGAGGCGACACATTTGGCGTCATCCCCGTGCATCTGCTGCAGCGCGAGGTGGGTAAAACCGACCTGACGCGTTTTGTGGTGACCGAGACCATGCACGAGCGCAAAAAGGTCATGATCATGAACGCCGACGCAGTGATCGTGCTGCCCGGCGGCCCCGGGTCACTGGACGAGTTGTTCGAGGCGCTCACGTGGCGGCAGTTGGGCCTGCATGACAAGCCCATTCTGGTGCTGAATGTGGATGGGTATTGGGACGGGCTGCGCGCATTGCTCGATCAGGTGATCGATCAAGGTTTTGCCGATGCGTCGCTGGCCGAGTTCGTTACATGGGTAGATACACCGCAGGGCGCGATGGAAAAGCTGCGCGCGTTTCTAAATTAACGCGCGCAATCAATATACTAGCCGCCGATGTCACCCCAGTTTCCAGTCATCAGGCAATACGACGTCCCATCAATGCAAATGTCGTCAATGATCAGAGAGACATTCTGCAATTGCGACACTTGGGGGCCTGCAAGCTGCTTGATCGAAAAGCTGAGCTGCTCACCTGTCTGTTTCGGGCCGCTCAACTCAAGCACCAGCCCGACTTCTTCACCATCCACGACGCCGGACAAAGCGGCGTTGGGCGGGTCAGAAGCCAGATCGTTCGCGCCTTTCGACCAATTTTCCAGCATAGACGCGACCGGCAGCGTCTTAGTGTCGCGATAGGGGCGGTCAGCGAAGGCAATCACCGAGCCATCGATGCCATCCAAGGTCAGCACGCCATCGGCAATCTGAGCCGAATCCGCAAGTTCAACGATCAGAAAGCTTTCGGGGGTTGTGCTGTCAGCCCATGTGGCCCCCGCGGCCACAACGCTCAGCACCGCCGCGGTTAGCGCTGTCTTCATTTTCTATAACCCTCCACTGCGAAACGGTCGCCGCGTTGGTGCGGCGACCTTATGATTGAAAGGTTTGTCAGGAACAAACGCCCCAGTTGAGGGGAAATTACATTACCCGACGTCAATTTTTCATGAAGCACTCATTAAATTCGCAATTTCAAAGCGATGTCACGCCGGGCGGGCCAGCCGATTCCTGAGCAATTTCTCGACCTTGTGAATCGGATGGTTAGTCAGCGTCTTGTCGACCTCGGCCACAACCTTGGCCAGCACCTCGCTGTGCAGACGACGGCGCAACAGGCCCAGAACATGCGGGCTGGCGACCAGCACAAGTCTGTCATAGGCCCCTCTCAACCCTTTCCGGTTCAACAGGTTCGCCACATCCTGCACGAAAAGCGATCTGGCGTGGGTCTTCCAGTTATCCTCTTCCACGGCAGATTTCTGGTTCGGCCCCGTATCGGTCCTGCGCCCTGCCCGATCGGTGGGCTTGGCCGGGGCGGCCTCCAACTCCTCGACGGATACGACGACTAAGTTAGGGTCCTGTGCGTCCGTGATATTCTCCATCACCAGTGCCTTTTCCCCGTCGGCGATGATAACCCAAGTTCCCTGTTCAAGTGCGGCCATTACGGTCTCCTGCAAAGATTGACATGGATTTCCCCGTCCCTCGGGCACAGCTTCCTTGTCGCGCGGCGGTGGTGTCCCGGCGCGCTGAAGGGTCTGTTTTCAATTGGTTGGCGGTTCTCTCCCTCCGCATACTATAGCTAGGGGTTGCGGGGGCCGGTACAATAGGTCTGCGGTCGAAAGTTGACCTATCGGCAGGTTTTCACTTGTCAGGCAGACAGTTCGACAACCGTAATCTCCGGCGTCACTCCGAATCTAATTGGCAAAACCGAGCATCCAATTCCACCTGACACAACCAGATCGCGGCCATTTTCGCGCACATGACCGTAAGCGTATCGTTCGCCATAGCGAGACGGCACAACCGGGGCCCGACCGAATAAACGAATTTGTCCGCCATGTGTGTGACCAGACACAGTCAACGCGACCTGATCAGGCAGATCTGGAAAGATGTCAGGCTCATGGGCCATCATGATGACAGGCGCGTTGTCGGTGATCTGGGCCATGGTCGCAGGCAAATCATCCAGCCCTTGGGTTTGGCGCAAACCGCGCCGTAACGCTCTTTGATCTTCAAGGCCTGCCAGCCAAAATCCTGCGCCTTCGGGCTTAGTCGCAGAGTTGGAAAGCACCGGTATCCCGCTATGTTCCAGAGCTTCTGCGACCATGTTCGGACCACATTCCCGCCGTTGCGCCTCGCGATCTTCCCACCAATCGTGATTGCCGAGAACGGCATACACACCTAACGGAGCTTTGAGATTTGCCAGAATGGGCGCTAATTCCTCAATTCCAATGGAACGGGTCTCAAATTTGTGACCCCGCGCAAAATCGCCCGGTAACAAGATCAGGTCGGGTGAAATCGCGTTTGTGCGACGGGCGATCTGCTTAACTCGGCTAAGACCCACAAAGGGTTCACCGACATGAAGGTCAGACACCACCGCGATACGCAGCGATGGAAGCGCCCAGTCGTCACGCCTTATATGCCACTTGCGCACATGCAACTTTAGTGCCGGCTCGATAAAGTATCTATATCCGGCACCAAAAAGGCCCGCTCGCTTGCGCGCCAGCAGGCCTTCTAGAAATCTCTTGCGATTCAATCAATCACATCCGCGAGGCAACGTTTTCCCAGTTCACCAGATTGTCGAGGAAGTTCGACAGGTAAGCCGGGCGCTTGTTGCGGAAATCGATGTAGTAGGAATGCTCCCACACATCACAACCCAGCAACGCGGTCTGACCAAAGCACAGCGGGTTCACGCCGTTCTCGGTCTTGGTCACGGCCAGCGAGCCGTCCGCATTCTTGACCAGCCACGCCCAGCCCGAGCCGAACTGACCGGCACCAGCAGCACTGAACTGCGACTTGAACTCGTCAACCGAGCCAAAGCTTTCGGTCAGAGCCTTCTCCAACTCGCCCGGCATACCCGCATCACCTGGGCCCATCATCTCCCAGAACTGGTTGTGGTTCCACAACTGGCTGATGTTGTTGAAGATACCGTTCTGCGCAACAGCACCCGCGTCATAGGTGCCCACGATAATCTCTTCCAGCGACTTGCCGTCCCACTCGGTTCCCGCGATCAGCTTATTGCCGTTGTCGACATAGGCCTTGTGGTGCAGATCGTGGTGATATTCCAGCGTTTCTGCGGACATGCCCTTGGCTGCCAGCGCGTCATGTGCATAAGGAAGATCAGGAAGTTCAAAAGCCATCTCGGCCCCCTGTTAAAATGATTGTTGTGGTTCCAAAGGTTAAATGCTTTGGCAACGGCCATAGGTCAAGGGCAGAGACAAGAAAACCCGGAGGTCCGCGATGCTGACACAGGCGCGCAAGATGTTCTACCGCGCCCGCGGATATTATGCAGGCTCTTTGAACAAAGAACCCTTTCGCCTGGATCCTTACCATTCGAAATTCTGGCGCAAGGCTTCGGCAGGCGATTGGGAGCCCGAGACCTTCGCCGTACTCGACCAGTATCTCTCACCCGACAAAGACTATCTGGACATCGGCGCCTGGATTGGACCCACCGTCCTCTACGCCGCGCGCCGTGCCCGCCATGTCTGGTGCTTTGAACCCGACCCGGTGGCCTATCGTCATCTGGTCTGGAACCTCGAGCTCAACAATATCCGCAATGTCTCGGCCTTCAGCATAGCCCTATCCGACGGGTTCGGCGTGACCCGAATGGCGTCCGCGCACGGAGAGGCCGGCGATTCCACAACCTCGCTGCTTCATGAGGGCAGCCACGGCACCGACGCGATGACAATCGGATGGGACCAATTCGCCGCATCGGTCGATCTGTCCGACGTGTCTTTGGTCAAGATGGACATAGAAGGGGCCGAGTTCTCGGTCCTGCCGTCACTCATCCCTTGGCTGGAAAAGGCGCACCCGGCCTTGTTCCTTTCAACACACGCGCCCTACCTGAAACCCGAGAACCGCGCCACTGCGATGGAAGACCTCGCAGACACCCTGTCTTTCTACCCCCACTGCAAGGACCCGTTCTCGAACGAAACCGGCAAACCTGCCCTGACCGGTCAGCGCGGCCAGACCCAATTCCCCACATTCCTGTTCAGCGCAGAACGCTGACGCCCACCGCACCTGATCCAAACTTCATCTGGCCAAAAATATCCTGGGGGTGAGGCCGCAGGCCGAGGGGGCAAAGCCCCCTCTCCCAGTTTTCCTTAAGCACACGCTTAATAGTAACCGACTTCGCTACCCGGCTGCGCCGCAACCGTGAGCAGCTTGAATACGTAGTCCGCAGTCGAGCGGAAGCAGACAACACGGAACGTCTCAGCATCGTCCATCCAGAACGCGCCCGCCACCTGCGCCAGACGCGACCGGCGAATGTGGCCGGGCTGGAAGGCATCGGTCGACAACTCGACCGGGGCGACCTTTCCAAGCACCTCCCGGGCGCTGCCACCCGAGACACGGAACACCGCGCGGGCGTCCGAGACATTTACGGCCAGGGCGTGGGTACCGCTGAGCGCGCCCGTCAAATCAGCCAGCTTGGCCTCAACCTCGGCATAAGGCACCAGCACCAGCAATTCGTCCGCAGACATCCAGCAGACACCGGTATCACCGTTGACTGAGGCCTCACACTGGCCGGGCACCTTTTGGCCGGTGGCGTCCTTGACTGCCTTGGCCAGCACCTTGTCCGACAGATCGCCGCGCAAGGTGATCATGCCTTGCAGGCCGCATTCCTCGACCTTGGCAATGCCGTCATAGCTGGCGTGGTTCAATGCGCTGATGGGTTCAGACATTCTGCTTCTCCCCGTCCTTATCGAAGAAGATCGGATCCACGATCTTGGCTTTGTAGATCTTGCCGTCCGTGCCCGGGAACTCGACAATCTCACCCATCCGGTCAGGTCCGTGCTTGATCAGCCCCATGGCGATGCCCTTGCCCAGATTGGCCGAGTAATAGGTCGAGGTCACACGCCCGATCATGTTGCGCTGACCGTTGGCATTGACCCCCTCGCCCACCGCATAGGCCCCGTCGGGAATGACCGAACCATCCACAGTTTCGAGACCTACCAGTTTCCAGCGATCCGGGTCGGCCATATGCGTACGCGTATGGGCGCGTTTGCCAAGGTAGTCCTCTTTCTTTTTCGACAGCGCCCAGTGCAGCCCCAGATCCTGCGGGATCACGGTGCCGTCGGTCTCGTCGCCGATCATGATAAACCCTTTCTCGGCACGCAGGATGTGCAGACATTCGGTGCCGTAAGGCATCACGCCGAACTCCTGCCCGGCATCCATCAAAGCGTCCCAGAACGCCTGACCCTGCGATGCCGGAACCGCGATCTCGTAAGACAACTCACCCGAGAACGAGATGCGATAGGCCCGCGCATCGAACTCACCGATCTTGCCGTCGCGCCATTCCATGAAGGGCAGCGCCTCTTTCGAAAGGTCCATGCCTCCGCCCGCTTGCGCGTTCAGCTTGTCCAGCACTTTGCGTGCATTCGGACCCACAACAGCGACCTGAGCGTATTGCTCGGTCACATTGGCAATGTAGACTTTCCAGTCCCACCATTCGGTCTGCAACCATTCTTCCATGTGGCCATGGATACGCTCAGCGCCGCCAGTGGTGGTATGACACAGCCATGTATCCTCATCGATACGGGCGACAACGCCGTCATCAATCAGGAAGCCGTTTTCCGAACACATCAGGCCATAGCGGCATTTGCCGACCTTCAGCGTGGACATCATATTGGTGTACAGCATGTCCAGGAACTTGCCCGCATCCGGGCCTTTGACAATCAGCTTGCCCAGCGTCGAGGCGTCCAGCAGGCCGAGGTTTTCGCGGGTGTTCTTCACCTCGCGATTCACCGCGTCGTGCACGGATTCACCGGCTCGGACATAAGCATAAGTCCGGCGCCAATGGCCCACCGGCTCCCAATCAGCGCCGTTCTTGTCGTGCCAGTTGTGCATCGGAGTCTGCCGGATCGGCTGGAACACCTCACCGCGCGCCTCGCCGCCAATCGACCCCATCGAGATGGGGGTATAGGGCGGGCGGAACGTGGTGGTACCGACCTTGGGTATCTCCGAATCCAAAGCATCAGCAAGGATCGCCAACCCGTTGATATTGCTCAGCTTACCCTGATCTGTCGCCATACCCAGCGTAGTATAACGCTTTGTGTGCTCAACGCTTTCGTACCCTTCGCGGGCAGCCAGCTGGACGTCGGACACTTTGACGTCGTTCTGGAAATCCAGCCAGGATTTCATCCGCAACTGAACGTCGGCATTGGCGGGCATCAACCAGACGGCTTCCATCGGAGCTTCGTCGGTGGTTTCACCGACCGGGGCTTTGGTGCGTTTAGCTTTGCAGCCAACCGCCTTCGCCGCCGCCTTACCCGCCGCATCGGCATCGATCAGAACATCTCCCAACGCCAGCGGACCGTTCGAGGCCCCCGCGGCCAGCACAAACCCTTCGCCATCCGCGCCCAGCGGAGGACGCGACGGGTCGGGGCGGAAATGAGCGTTTACCTCATCCCAAATCAGCTTGCCGCCGCAATGCGACCACATATGTACGACCGGAGACCAGCCACCCGACATGGCGACCGCATCGCATTCGACCTCTTCCCGCGCGCCGCCGATGCCGTCCTGATTGCACAGCTCGACTTTCTTGACCCGTTTGCCGCCCTTGACCTTGGCGATTGCCTTCCCGGGATCGACACGGATGCCCAACTGACGCGCCTCTTCCGCCAGCGGGCCAGCAGCTGCCCGCGCGTCAATAACGCGCAGAACATCTACACCCGCCTGTTTCAGGATAATCGCGGTGCGATAGGCGTCGTCGTTATTGGTGGCGACAATGACCCGTTCCCCGGGCGTCACGCCCCAGTTCACGACATAGTCCCGCATGGCCGAGGCCAGCATCACGCCAGGCACATCATTGCCCGCAAAGGACAACGGCCGCTCAATAGCACCCGTTGCGGTAACGACCTGTTTAGCCCGGATGCGCCACAGACGGTGACGGGGTCCTTGCACACCCGGAGTATGGTCCGTCAGACGCTCGTAACCCAGCACGTAACCGTGGTCATAGACACCCGCGCCCATGCAGCGATTGCGCATGGTCACGTTGCTCATTGTTTCGAGTTCGGAAACTAATTGTTCCACGAACTTATCCACAGGTTCATCGTTGACCGTGCCACCATCAACCGGCGCACGACCGCCCCAATGCGCGGTCTGCTCGATCAGCAGCACTTTGGCTCCCGATTGCGCCGCCGTTTTGGCTGCCTGAAGGCCAGCAACACCACCGCCAATCACCAGGACATCGGTAAAGGCATAGAAGTGTTCATACGTGTCGGCATCCTTCGTCTCTTTGTCAGGCGCCTTGCCCAGACCCGCCGATTGCCGGATGAACGGCTCATAGACGTGTTTCCAGAACGGTTTGGGGTGGATGAACGTCTTGTAATAGAACCCGGCAGGCAGGAACCGTGCGAAGGCGGTGTTCACGGCGCCGATATCGTGTTCAAGGCTCGGCCAGTGGTTCTGCGAGATCGAGGTCAGGCCGTCGAACAGCTCGGTCGTGGTGGCGCGCTGGTTAGGCTCGAACCGGGCACCCTGCCCCAAACCGACCAACGCGTTGGGTTCCTCTGCGCCGCTGGCAACCACGCCGCGTGGGCGGTGGTATTTGAACGAGCGGCCCATCATCATCTGATCATTGGCCAGCAGCGCCGAGGCGAGCGTATCGCCCGCATAGCCCTGCATCGAGGTGCCATTAAAGGTGAACGTGACCTGTTTCGACCGATCGATCAGGCGGCCTTGTTTCGCGAGGCGGGTGCTCATGGTGCGGACCTTTCGCATGTGGAGGCGCAGGGGCCTCCGGCGGGAGTATTTTTGAAAAGGTGAAACATCAGGAGAGTTCTCTCCACGTCCAGCCCGGGCGCTTGGCAGAGATGGCATCCTTGATCTCTTGCGGCGGCTCGGTGGTTTGCGCCGAATAGGTGCCAAAGATTTCCAGCGTTTGTGTGCAGCGCGCCGCGTGGAACCACTTGCCGCAGCCATTGGCGTGGCGCCAGCGTTCGAAATGCACGCCTTTGGGGTTTTCGCGCATGAACAGGTAATCGTGGAAGTCATCATCCGACGAGCCGGGACCAAAGCGCTTCAGATGCGCCTCGCCACCGGCGGCCAGTTCGGTTTCTTCGGCATCGACGCCGCAATAGGGGCAATTCAGGATCAGCATATGGTCATCCTTTCGGCAGGCACGACGGGGCGGCCCGCAAAACTACGTAGAAGGCGCGCGAGATTTTTCGACGAAAAATCTCCATCAGTGCGCCACCCCGGCGGCGACGCTTTCATCGATGAAGCGGCCTTCTTTGAAACGGTCCAGCGTAAAGGCTTCGGTCAGCGGCGAATGGCCTGTGGCCATCAGCTGCGCCATACCCCAGCCCGAGCCCGGAATGGCCTTGAAACCACCGGTCCCCCAGCCCGCATTGATGAAGCACCCGCCCAGAGGCGTCTTCGACAGGATCGGAGACCGGTCGCCGGTCATATCCACGATCCCGCCCCACTGGCGCAGCATCTTCAGGCGCGAGATCATCGGGAAGGTCTCGACCAGCGCCCGCACGGTTTCCTCGATATGATGGAACGATCCGCGCTGGGTGTAGTTGTTGAACCCGTCGGTACCGCCCCCGATCACCATCTCGCCCTTGTCGGACTGGGACATATAGCCATGCACGGTGTTGGCCATCACAACCACGTCCATGCAGGGCTTGATCGGCTCAGACACCAGCGCCTGCAGCGCAACGGCTTCCAGCGGTAGACGGAAGCCCGCCATCTCGGCCAGTTGACCCGAGTGGCCCGCAACGACGATGCCCAACTTGTCACAGTCGATGGCACCCTTGGTGGTGTCGACGCCGACCACACGGCCATTTTCGGACCGCACGCCGGTAACTTCGCATTGCTGGATGATGTCCATCCCCATCGCCGAACAGGCGCGCGCATAACCCCACGCCACCGCATCATGACGCGCGGTGCCGCCGCGTTCCTGCCAGAGACCGCCCAGAACCGGATAGCGCGGACCTTCGAGATTGATAATTGGAACCAGCTCTTTGACGCGCTCGGGGCCGATCCACTCGGTCTTCACGCCCTGCAGCGCGTTGGCGTGTGCCGTACGCTGATAGCCGCGAATCTCATGCTGGGTCTGCGCAAGCATGATCACACCGCGGGGGCTGAACATGATGTTATAGTTCAGGTCCTGGCTCAGGTCCTCATAGAGGCCCCGCGCCTTCTCATACAGCGCCGCCGACGGATCCTGCAGATAGTTCGACCGGATGATCGTGGTGTTCCGTCCGGTGTTACCACCGCCCAGCCAGCCTTTCTCGATCACGGCGACATTCTGGATGCCATAGTTCTTGCCAAGGTAATACGCAGTCGCCAGACCATGCCCGCCCGCACCAACAATGATGACATCATAGCGTTTCTTGGGCTGGGGCGAACGCCATGCGCGTTCCCATCCGGTGTGATAGCGCAGCGCCTCGCGGGCCACAGCAAAGGCAGAATAGTGTCTCATGAGCGAATCCATTCGGTTCCGTGATTGGGCGCAGATATGCCGCGCGGCGCCATTTTACCCGTGCCAAGCAACGCCGCAATAATGCACTATTGCGACATGAACGTCATTCGCGGCCATTTGTCCCTTTTTTCGCGCCGCCGACAGGTCTAAGTCAGGGCAGTCATTTCGGAGGCACCATGACGTTCTGGGTTCTGATCTTTCTCATTGCGCTGCTGATCGTGGTGTTTCTGGGGTATTCCATGCTACGCGGACGCCGCGGCGGCGAGCCCGCGGCCGCGTATGACCTGCGCGTCTACCGTGAACAGTTGGCCAGCGTCGACCGCGATCTGGCCCGCGGTGTTATTGCGCAGGCCGACGCCGAACGGGTGCGCACCGAAATCTCTCGTCGCATTCTGGCGGCTGATGCGCAGATCAGGGGCGAGACCAAGGGGGCGGGTCCCTCGCGCGTCGTATCAGCGATAACGCTGCTGATAATGGCCGCAGTGCTGATTGGCGGAGGCATGTGGATGTACCGCCAGATGGGTGCCGCGGGTTTTCCCGACATGCCGCTGACCGCCCGCATCGAGATGGCCGATGAGCTACGCGAGAACCGCCCGAGCCAGGCCGACGCCGAGGATATGGCCACCCCGTTCGAGCCCCCCGCGCTGGAAGAAAGCTATGCCACTCTGCTGGCCCGCCTGCGTGAAACCGTGGCTGAACGCCCCGATGACCTTCAGGGGCATCTTCTGCTGGCACAGCATGAAACCAATGCGGGGAACTTCAAGGCGGGCTATCAGGCGCAGACGCGCGCGATTGAACTGTCGGACGGCAACGCCCCAGCCGAAGCGTATTACGATCTGGCTGAGATGATGATCCTGGCTGCAGGTGGTTATGTCTCACCCGAGGCCGAGGACGCCTTGCAGCAGGCACTGGACCGCGACCCCACGCTGGGGCCCGCGCGCTATTACTGGGGGCAGATGTTGGCGCAGACCGGGCGGCCCGACATGGCTTACCGCGTCTGGGTGGATACGCTGCGCGACGCCCCTACCGGTGCGCCCTGGGCCGAGGCCATTCGCGGGCAGATCGACGAACTGGCCTTTCGCGCGGGCGTATTCAACGCCCCCGACCTGAGCGCGACCCCCGACCCGAGCGCAACCCCCGGCCCCAGCCAGCAGGACATGGAGGCCGCCGCTGCACTGACCCCGGAAGAACGGCAAGAGATGATCCGCGGCATGGTAGATCAGTTATCCGACCGGCTGGCGACCGAGGGCGGCTCGCCCGAGGAGTGGGGACGACTGATCGCGGCCCTCGGCGTTCTGGGCGAAACCGACCGAGCCATAGCCATCCGGGACGAGGCGCAGACGGTCTTTGCCGGAAACGATGCCGCGCTTTCAGTGATCGCTGCGGCGTCCACGCAGGCCGGCATCGCGCAATGATCTTTGACGCGTTCGAAGATTTCGCCGCAGCGCTGACCCGGATGCAGGCGCTGATGGGGCTGGATCTGGGCGAGAAGACCATCGGCGTGGCCGTCTCGGACCGGATGCGTGGGGTTGCCAGCCCGCTGGAAACGGTGCGGCGCAAGAAATTCACGCTGGATTCCGCCCGCCTGATCGAAATTGTGACCGAACGTGAGATCGGCGGGATCGTTCTGGGCCTGCCCCGGAACATGGACGGCAGCGAAGGCCCGCGCTGCCAGTCCACGCGCGCTTTTGCCCGCAATTTATCGCGTCTGACCGATATCCCTATCGGGTTCTGGGACGAACGGCTGAGCACCGTGGCCGCCGAAAAGGCGCTGCTTGAGGCGGATACGACACGAAAACGTCGCGGACAGGTTATTGATCACGTCGCCGCAGGTTATATCCTGCAAGGAGCGCTGGACAGGTTGCGCTTTCTGTGACGGATCGGGAAACGCCAATGACGAACATGGTTTGGAAACGGGATGAGGTCGAAAGCCCTTGTATCCAGATTTGCGTCGTCCACCCGACCGAACGCATCTGCACCGGCTGCTACCGCACCATTGACGAAATCTCGCGCTGGTCCAAAATGGACAGTGCCGAGCGGGCCGAAATCATGCAGGCCCTGCCGGATCGCAAACCCCAGCTGGTCAAACGCCGCGGAGGGCGCGCGGCGCGTATGACGCGCAAGTAATCACCGGCGCGCCTTGTCAGATGTTCTGGCCCGGCTTTGGTGCCATTCTGGCATCTGTGACAAATCCTGCTGAAACAGAGTCATGACTTCGGACTTCCTCACCCGGTCCGGGTTTGCCTTGTCAGCTGTCTGCGGCAAGCTTCCTGGAATTGGAATACGCAGCGTGGTGCCGTCAAAGACACTGGAAAGCAATTTCCTCATAAGTATCTTCTCCTTCAAATCGTGCCTGAAAATCGTATGCCGCGCTGAACTCACGGCAAACGGACGACGGAGCAGCCACCACCAGAGGTTGTCCGCATCGATGCAGCGCATGTAGAGACTGTGCCCACAGGAAACAGGGGGGAAAAACAGCACGAATTTGGCAGTATCACGGGCCTGCGACGGGTTTTCCTTTGAAACGGGCCGCTTACACGGCCGACCACCGGACGCCCGCCACTATTTGTAACGCGACGTCACGGATGCGCACCCGTCGCCAAACAGCACTCAGCCCGCTGCCAGCCAGGTCTTGGCGTTTTCGTACTCGGCAGCCGGGAAATACTGCGTACGCGTCCCCAGAACGTGGCTGGCCATGCGCTGCGCCATTTTCTGCCAGTTCTTGTCACCAACAATCGCCGCCCGGTCCAGCAAACCGATATGACCCGCCGCCAGCCGGAAATGCGCCCCCATCGCCGTGAGGCCCTGCCAGCCGTCAAACTCACGCAGATCAATCAACATGCGAAATCCATCACGGTTTTGCAGCAGCGCGTCCAGATCCGTTTGCGCCTGCTGGTACTCATTCGAATCCAGCTTGCCCATCAGACTGATCTGAATGCAGGGGCCGCCCAGATCAGTCACATGAATCGCACCCAGAGATTCCCGCATCCAGCGGCGGGCGGTTTCCAGTTCGGCCATTTCGAATACCTGGACCGGACAAGGCAGGATCGGTGCGGCCAGACGGATGCTGGTCTGTACCCAACCCTGATCCGCCACAACGCCGATCCGGTCAAAACCGCGCCAATGGCTCAGCCCCAGCTTGGTATCCGACCACGCGGCACCCAGATCGTATCCCTTGAACTCGGCATCCACGATGGCCAGCAGGCGCACCGAGTCATGTTCTTCCAAGGCAGCCTCAATAGCGGGGACAAGCGTCGTCGCGTAATCGGCACTTGTAACCTGCCCAGACAGTTCCACCTCGATCAAAGCGCCATCGGAATTTGTGCGAACCGTAATCATTGAACCAACTCTCCAAAGCCAAACAATGGCAGAAGGTTAAGGAGATTCGATCCATTGCGCTACACCGCCGGGCAGTTCGGGGCGGAAATAGGCGATCATCCGGCCATCCGGCCCGGCGCGGGCCCCCGCCCCCCAGGGCGCGACCCCGTGCAGACAGTGGCGATGCAACAGATAGGCCTCGCCCGGGCGCGCTGGCAACTCGATACGGGGACAGGTCTCAAAGACCTCTCGGCGCGCGGTCTGGTAGATATCGGTGATATCCGTTTCGGGCAGTTGTCCGGGCGGCACACCCTGTAGCGCCTTGCGAAACGCGGCCCCCAATATCCGATGGCTGCCGTCCCAGACCACCATCGGCGATGCGTCCGCGCTGGCCGTAGTCAGCGGGATGCCCAGTATCCAGGCATGAGGTTCATCGACCCGGCGCCGCCGATCAGGCCCCGCAGGCTTGAGGCCGTCCACATGGGCGGCGTCGCGGTTGGCCCGATACCGCGCCGCAGCCGCGCTTTCGCCGCGCCGCGGCTGCGGATAGCCGGGATAAATCACCGAGACCTGCCCTTTGTGCAAATCAATCGGTCCGAACTGCCGCCGCGCAAATTCAATGGCTGCACCCGGCAAGGCGGACAACCCATCCACCCTGCCCTGCGCGTCGTTGTTCAGCGCATCGACACCGATGAACCACGTGCCCGCGCAATCATGCCATTCTGCATGGGCCGGGTCCGAGACCGAGGCCCGCGCGGCGGGCAAAACCTGCGTCACCCAATCCATCAACGCCTGATCATGAGGGAACTTAACCCAGCCCCGCTGATGAAACGCCTCTACCATCCCAGCGCCTTTCTCAGCATGTTCAGCGCGACCAGTGTCAGAAACACGGCGAACACCCGTTTCAATGGTTTCGGATCCATCGCATGGGCCAGTTTCACGCCCCAGGGCGCAGTGATCATCGTCATCGCCACGACAATGGCGAACGCCACCAGATTGACCGCACCGATGGTCAGCGGAGGGCGGTGTTCCGGTGAAATGTTCAGAAACAGAAAGCCAATCACCGAGGGCACCGCAATGATGACTCCAAATCCGGCCGCCGTGGCCACAGCCCGGTGAATGGGAGTGTTGTAGAGGCTCATCAGCGGCACACCGAAGCTGCCTCCGCCGATGCCCATCAGTACCGACAGAAACCCGACCGACGGAGACAGAACGGCACGGCGCACCCCCTTGGGCATTGCATCCCCCAGCCGCCATTCGGATTTGCCCAGACCAAGATATAGGCCGATCACCATCCCAAGCACACCAAACAGCGCCTGCAGCAGTTCCGTGCGCAACGCCGAAGCCACCAGAACGCCAACCACCGCCCCTAGGGCTATCCCCGGGCCCCAGCTGCGCAGGATCTCCCAATCAACCGCGCCTTTCTTGTTGTGGCTCAGAACCGACCGGACCGAGGTGACAATGATCGTCGCCAGAGATGTCGCCAGACACAGTTGCATCAATTGCGGGCCACCATAGCCAAGCGTCTGAAATGCATAGAAAAATGCAGGCACCAGAACAATCCCACCGCCCACACCCAACAGCCCGGCCAGCACCCCGGCCAAAGCGCCGATCACAAGCAAAAGGCCCAGCATCTGGGCCAGCAACATCGTCTCGGGCATCATCCCCCCTACCGGCCCTGGGGCCGCATCAAACCATCTGCGACTGTGCTGCGACAGCTTCCAGCGCCTGCAGGATCACTTCGGGTCCGGCTTGGTCGCGCACAGCTCCTTCGGACAGTATCCGCCGCCACCCCCGCGCGCCGGGACACCCCGCAAACAGGCCCAGCATATGCCGGGTGATCTGGTGCAAACGTCCACCGTCGGCAAGGTGCGCCTCGACATAGGGCAGCATTTTGTGCACCACATCTGTCGGGTCAGCGACCCCTTCAGTTCCGAAAATCAGCGAGTCCGCGGCGGCCAGAATATCGGTGGGCTGATGATAAGCCGCGCGTCCGATCATGACACCGTCCAGCCCCGCCTCAAGATGCTGCTGCGCTTGAGCAAGCGAGGTGATGCCGCCATTGATCGAAATATGCATATCCGGAAAATCCGCTTTCATGCGATTTACGAGATCATAATCCAGCGGCGGAATATCCCTATTTTCCTTGGGGCTTAGCCCCTGCAACCAAGCCTTGCGCGCATGGATGGTGACGCGCGTACACCCCGCCGCGCGAATCCGTTCGAGGAACGTGGGCAAAACTTCGGCAGGCTCCTGTTCGTCAACGCCAATGCGGCACTTCACGGTAACTTCGGCGTCCACCGCCTCGCGCATCGCCGCAACACAGTCGGCGACCTTTTCCGGCGATCGCATCAGCACCGCACCAAAGGTCCCGGACTGCACCCGATCCGAGGGGCAACCGCAGTTCAGATTAACCTCGTCATACCCTGCATCCGCCCCCAGTTTTGCCGCCTGCGCCAGTTCCCGAGGGTCCGATCCCCCCAGTTGCAGGGCAACCGGATGTTCCTGCGGGCTAAAGTCCAGCAGATGCAGCGCACCACCCCGCACCAGCGCCGGTGCCGTGACCATCTCGGTATAAAGCAGTGTTTCCGAGCTGAGCAGGCGGTGCAAATACCTGCAATGCCTGTCAGTCCAATCCATCATGGGTGCCACGCTCAGGCGGGCGCTTCTGCGGATATCTTTGAGGTTCTCTTCCGGCATGTCTTGGCTACTTGATCAGGATGCGGCTTGCGGCAAGCATCGGATATACCGAAACAGACACGATCAGCAAATCATTCTCAGGATCGGGGAAATGGTACCGCCTCCCTGGCTTGAACAGGGGACCTCTGGATCCACAATCCAGCGCTCTAACCAACTGAGCTAAGGCGGCACTCGTGAGGGGCGATTTAGCGAACGCGTGCAGGGATTGCAAGAGGATTAAAGCTGAATTCGCCAGCTTTGTTCCACCAGATCGACGCCGAATGAATGCACCGGCTTGCTGCCTGTCAACTGCCACCCGAAGGCGCGGTAAAGCGCGCAGGCCGCAGTATGGCTTTCATGGGTCCACAGCACCATTTCGCGATACCCAACCTCGCGCGCAAAGCTCATGCAAGTGGTCAAAAGGCGCTTGCCCACCCCCTGCCCGCGCGCCTCGGGGCAAAGGTAGAACAGGCGCAGTTTGGCGGTTTGCCGACCCAGGGAGACACAGAAGATACTGCCCTGAGGGTGCCCATCGCGTTCAGCGATCCAACCGCGTTCCCTTTCGGGGTCGTTTTCCGCAACAAACGCGGCGAGGATGTCAGCAACAAGTTCACCAAAGCTGTCATCAAAGCCTTCCACGTTGGCGTAGTGGTCCGCGTGCTGCTCGACCAGCCAGGGTGCATCCTCGGCGCGAAAGGGTCTGAGTGTGATCTTGTCCATGCCCTATCTGACCGCATTGGTCGCTTGATTCTCAACCCTTTGCGCGGTAGCACCAAGGCGCAATTCCCGGAGGCGTACATGGGCATCAACACCGAACGCGATATCGAAGCGAACCTGCAAATCGGTCCGACCGATCAGGGCATGGTGCGCCTGTTCATCGAGGGCACCGGGATCGAGATTCCGATGGATTTCGACCCGGAAGAAGCCGAAGAAATCGCCGAGGAAATCCGCGCCGCCGCACAGGCCGCACGCGCCGTCAAAGGCTAAACCCGGGGATCGCGCAGGGCCTGCAATCTGCGGGCGGCATCCACGGCAAACTTCTGGATCATCTTTTTGCGTCGCGCCGGGGCCAGCTTGTTTTCCGGGCTCATACGGATGATTTCCGCATCGTAGGCATCTGCGATGATCAACCCGGTCTCTGGTGGCAACAACTCTGTCGGAAAATCGGTATCAACCGCCCAGAAGAATCGGTCGCACCACTCCAGATAGCCCTGCCATTTTGAATCCGACTGGTAATCGGCACGACTGGATTTACATTCGACCACCCATAGCTCGCCCTTCGGGCCCAATCCCATCACGTCGACCCGCAGCCCTCGGGCGGGCACGAATTCTTCAATCGAAACATAGCCATGGGTCGCTAGGTGCCGCGATACACCTCGGGCCAGTTTTTGTCCGGGTTGCAAATCCAGTGTCATGGTTGGAATGTGAACAATTCGTGAACAAAAATCAAGCTCCTGCTTCCCCTTGACATAGTACCATTTGGTATCTCATTAATACGAAACCAAATGGTATCGAATGGAGTTTAGCATGAACTCGCAAACCCAAAACGCGTTCCGGGCGCTTGCCGATCCGACCCGGCGGGACATTGTGCAGATGCTCGCCGCACAAGACATGACGATTGCGCAACTAACCGAGCGGTTCGACATGACCCGCGCCGCCGTGAAAAAGCATCTGATCGTCCTGTCAGATGGCGGCCTGATCACGGTCGAGGCCCGCGGTCGCGAACGCATCAATCGCCTTGAACCTCAGGGGATGGCCCCGGTTCTGGACTGGCTCAGCTACTTCGACCGGTTCTGGGATGATCGTCTTGCCAATCTGAAAGAAGCTATTGAAGGGAATAAGAAATGACTGACGCAGTTTTGCAGAAAACCATCTTTCTCCGCGCGACGCCGGATGTCGTTTGGGACTATCTGACCGAGCCAGACAGGCTGGCCGAGTGGTTCCACAAGCCCGAACGGCCCCTGGCTGCGGGGCAAAAGCTTGAGATGTTCGGGACAACCAGCGGTGATCTTCTGATCTGGGGCGAAATACGTGAGGCGCGACCTCCGGAGTATCTTGAGTACACCTTCACTGTGAAACCGATGGGGGACGTTGTGAGCGTCGTGAAATGGACACTGGACCCCGTCGCCGGGGGAACACGCCTCAGCTTGGCGCATGAAGGTCTGCCGCAAGGTGCGGACGCCTTCGGCCTGATCCTTGCCCTCGACAATGGATGGGACGAGCATTTCGGCAAGATGCGCACCGCGCTGCACGAAACTGTTGACGCCTGACCCCCAATGAACCCCTTGTGCGAACCCGCTTCACGCCCTACTTAGGCCTGTGGCGGGTTCTGCCCTTCTTGTGACTGGTAGCATTCTGGTGGCCTTAAGCAATTCCGAGGGGGCTGGCTCTGTTCAGGTCCTGGCCTGATTACCTGGCGCCCACCTGTACATACAGGTCCTCGGGAATCAAACCGCACGGTTGACTGGTGGTCCCGCCACATTTTCCAATAAATTTCAGCGCCCTGCCTGGGCTTCCTGCTTCACGGGCGCAGGTTTCAGCCCATGCGCAACCGGCGTGCCGCCGCGCGGTTTGTTGGGCTTCTCGGCCATGCTCATGATGGCATAGGCGAATTGCACACCGGCAAAGACGATGCCGTTCATGAACCAAATCATCAACAAAGCGATCAGGCCGATTTCCGAGCTGGTGATCAGGTGACGCAGATTGGCGACATTCAGCGCCAGCAGCACCCCGACGAACACCGCCGAGATGACAAAACCCCATGCAACCTGCATGATATAGAGACGAACCAGCTTGGGCATCGCGAACCTCCTTGCGCTCTGACATTCAGTCTAGCGCATGTCTGGTCGCGGTAAAGGCGTCAGAACGCCTCGGGCTGGGCCTCGCGCGCCATGTGATCCAGCACGGCGTTGACGAATTTCGGCTCTTTGCCTTCGGGGAAGAACGCGCGGGCAACGTCGACAAATTCGGTGATCACGACCTTGGGCGGCGTGTCGCTTTGGGTCAGTTCCGCGCCCGCGGCGCGAAACAGGGCGCGCAGGGTCGGGTCGATCCGCGCGATGGGCCACTTCGCCACCAGCGCTCGGTCGGTCATCTGGTCGATGGGGGCCTGATAGTTCACCGCGTCATCGACCAGCTTGCGGAACAGGCGGATATCGCCGTCCAGCATTTCCTCGCCCTCATAGACCGCGCCAAACCGGTGATCCAGAAACTCGGTCACGACCGCTTCGGTCGTCTGGCCGGATTGCTCCATCTGGAACAGTGCCTGCACGGCATACAACCGGGCGGCGGATTTCATCAGGCGTTTCTGGTTGGCCGGTTTCGGCGCGTCGGTCTTTGTCATGCTGTCGTGGATCCGTTGCTGTCGCCCGCCACTAGGATGGACTCGGACGGCGGCTTGAAGCCCACGCCCTTTTTCGAAGCGCCCCACTTACGGCTGAGTGCAATCAGATGCAAGGCCGCAGCGGCCGCCCCGCCGCCTTTATTCATCTTTTCAGGATTTGCGCGTACTTCCGCCTGATCGTCATTCTCGACGGTCAGAATGCCATTGCCGATCAGCAGGCCCTGAAGGCCCATCAACTGGATGGCGCGGCTGGAATCGTTGCAGACGGTTTCATAATGCGTGGTCTCGCCACGAATGACACAACCCAGCGCCACATAGCCGTCGTAGTTGCACTGCCGGTCAGCCATAGCGATGGCGGTGGGGATTTCCAGCGCACCGGGCACTTCGACCACATCGCAGGTGCCGCCTGCAGCCTCGATCTCGGCCTTGGCACCGGCGACCATGTTATCGGCGATGGCGCGATAGAACGGAGCCACCACCAGCAGCAGTTTCACCGGTTTATCGAATGTCGGGGTCGGCAGGACGCCATGTTTGTCTTGTTCAGCCACGATCAGTCATCCTTGAGAATGGAACGGGTGCCGACGATGGACAGGCCAAACGCGTCGAGACCCAGATACACGGTTTCGGGCGAGTCGGTCAGCAGCACCAGCTCTTGCACACCCATCTTCGACAGGATCTGCGCGCCCAGACCGGTTTGCTTGATGGTCCGGGGGCCTTCGTCGTCGGCTGCATACAGCGAGTTGCGCGGCTGGCGGAACAGGCAGACCACGCCGCGCCCTTCTTCGGCAATCTTCTCCATCGCACGCGGCAATTCGCGCGAGGATTTCGGGCCAAGGCCCAGAATGTCAGGCGCCTCGTGCAGGGCGTGGGTCCGGGTCAGGACCGGTTCGGGTGTGGTGATATCACCCTTAATCATGACGACGTGCTCGATGCCATGGGTCTGATCGGTGAAAATCCGCATCTCCCAGTCGCCGCCATATTCCGAGGTCACGGTATCGCGCGAGGTTTCAACCACCAGATTATCATTGCGCGAACGATAGGTAATCAGGTCGCTGATCGTGCCGATCTTCATACCGTGTTCTTTGGCAAAGGCCACCAGATCGGGCAGCCGCGCCATGGTCCCGTCCGCTTTCATGATCTCACAGATCACACCCGCCGGGTTCAGCCCCGCAAGGCGCGAGATATCCACCGCTGCCTCGGTATGCCCCGCACGCACCAGCACCCCGCCCCGCTTGGCGCGCAGTGGAAAGACATGCCCCGGTGTCGCGATATGCGCCATCGTGTTCTGCTCATTGATCGCCGTCGCCACGGTCAACGCCCGGTCGGCGGCGGAAATGCCGGTGCTGACGCCTTCGCGCGCTTCAATGGACACGGTGAACGCCGTCTCATGCCGGGACGAGTTGTTCACCGCCATCATCGGCAACCCCAGCATCTCGATCCGTTCCGCCGTCATCGGCAGGCAGATCAGACCACGCCCGTGGGTGGCCATGAAGTTGATCGCCTCGGCATCCGCGAACTCGGCGGGGATGACCAGATCGCCCTCATTCTCGCGATCTTCATGATCGACCAGAATATACATCCGGCCTTTGCGGGCCTCTTCGATGATCTCTTCGATCGGGCTGATCGCCTCGCGCAACTGGGCCTCGACCGGTCCGGGGGTTTCAAAGCTCATGGGGCAGCCTTTCGCTGAGCATGTGTTGCAGGCGGGATAGACCAGAGCGCGCGCAAAGGCCAGACCGCAAACGTCAGGTCATCTCGGCCAGCCGGGCCACGTAACGGGCAAGCGTGTCGATCTCGAGGTTGACGCGGTCGCCCACGGCGACGTCACCCCAGGTCGTGACCTCTTTGGTGTGCGGGATGAAATTGATGCCGAAATCGCAGCCTTCGACATCGTTCACCGTCAGCGAGGTGCCGTTCAGCGCAACCGAGCCCTTGGGCGCGATGAACCGCGCCAGATCCCGCGGCGCGCGCAGGGTGACCCGGGTGCTGTCGCCCTCGTCCGTAACCGCCACAACCTCGGCCACGCCGTCGACATGCCCCGAGACGATATGGCCACCCAGCTCGTCGCCGACCTTCAGCGCGCGTTCCAGATTGACCCGCTTGCCCACGCGCCACGTGTCCAGATTGGTTTTTGACACGGTTTCAGCGCTGATCTGTACATCGTACCAGTCGTCGCCCAGCGCAATGACGGTCAGGCACACCCCGTCGCTGGCAATCGACGCACCGATGTCGACCGAGGCCGTGTCATACCCAGTGGCGATCCGCGCCCGCAGATCACCCTGCTGATCCAGTTCGGTGACAGTGCCTATATCGGTGACGATCCCTGTGAACATTTCCTTTACCCTCTGAACCTAGCTTCAACAGCCGAGGTAAAGGCCCAATGCCCCACGGGCAAGCCCCGCCTTGCCGGGAAAACGGGAAACGGGCATAATTTGACGACACGCACCACCGCACGAGCAGACAGCATGACTCCTTCCCCACCCCGCCCCGACCGGCGTGTGTTCCTATTCTTGCAGGGGCCCCATGGCCCTTTCTTCAACGCTTTGGGCCGCAAGCTGCGGGCCACCGGCGCGCAGGTCTGGCGGGTTGGCTTTAACGCGGGCGATCAGGCGTTCTGGCGCGATAGGAACAGCTATATCCCCTATCGGGGCACCCCGGACGACTGGCCCGCAAGAATCAGTGCCCTGATCCGCGACCTAGGCGTGACCGACATTGTGCTTTACGGCGACACCCGCCCCATCCATGCCCACGCCATCCGTATCGCGCAGGCACGCGGGTTGACCGTGCATGTGTTCGAAGAAGGCTATCTGCGCCCCTGGTGGGTCACCTATGAGCGGGACGGGTCCAACGGAAACTCGCGCCTGATGGATCTGGACGTCGATGGAATGCAGGCCGCACTGGAACAGTCCGAACGGCCAACACCGCCGCCGCCGTCCCACTGGGGGGACATGCGCCAACACATCTTTTATGGTGCGCTTTATCACTGGTTCGTGCTGTTCCTGAACCACCGCTACCGCAACTTCCACCCGCACAGAGACCTGCCGGTATCGAAGGAATTCCGCCTGTATTTTAAACGTCTGGCGCTGATGCCGTTTCACCGCATCCAGCGCGGCTGGGCCACCGCACGGGTCAGATGGAGCGGTTCGCCCTATCATCTGGTGCTGTTGCAGCTTGGCCATGATAGCTCGGTCCAGTGCCATTCGGACTATACGTGCATGAGCGAGTTTCTGGAACAGGTCGTCGCCGGATTTGCCGCAGGTGCACCCGCCCATCACCACCTCGTCATCAAGGAACACCCGCTGGAAAACCATCGTGAGCCGTTGCGGCGGCGGGCCAGACAGGCAGCTCGCCGGTACGGTCTGGCGGGCCGCGTGCATTATGTTCCGGGGGGCAAGCTTGCCCGGTTGCTGGATGAGGCACGCTCGGCGATCACGGTGAATTCGACCGCAGGGCAGCAGGTGTTGTGGCGCGGTATTCCGCTGCGGATTTTTGGACGCTCCGTCTATGACAAGCCGGAATTCGTATCCCGGCAACCGCTGGAGTCGTTCTTTGCGCAACCAGACGCACCCGACAGCGCTGCCTATCGCGCTTATCGGCAGTTTTTGCTGGCGACCAGCCAAGTGCCGGGCGGCTTCTATTCACGCAGGGGGCGGCGTCAGCTGCTGCGGCGCGCGGTCGACATGATGTTGCATCACGCAGACCCCTATCAGAGCCTTCCCGCAACCAACGCGGCGTCGACGCCACAGTTGCGTCTTGTTCGCTAGATCCCGAGCAACTGCCGCTGGAAGTTTTTCCATCAACCGGCTACCCTGCACGAAACAAAAAACGACTGAGGAAAATCGGCAGTGCAGCGCTTTCCAACCCGATGGATCCGGGGGGCTTCCCTTGTGGCGGCCCTTGGCCTGCTGGCGGCGTGCCAGCTTCCGAAATCCGGTCCCAACAAGACCGAAATCCTGGCCGGATCGGTCCAGAACGGCGGCAACGCCTTCGTGGTCGAGGTTGACGACCGCGTCGCCCGCGCCACCGCCGCAGTCCCGCAATACGGCTTCTCGCAATCCTTCCGCAGCGCCCAAAGCGTTGCATCCGATACTGTCCGGCCCGGCGACACCCTAAGCCTGACCGTTTGGGAAAACGTCGAAGACGGCCTGCTGACCTCGTCCGCAGGCGGGGCCGCAAACCTGAGCGAATTGCAGGTCGACAGCGACGGGTATATCTTCGTGCCCTATGCCGGACGCCTGCGCGCTGCGGGCAATACCCCCGAGCAGCTGCGCGCTCTGATCTCCTCCAAGCTGGAAGAGCAGACACCGGACCCACAGGTTCAGGTCAGCCGCGCGCCCGGCGATGGCTCGACGGTTTCGCTGACCGGCACCATCGGTGCGCCGGGGATCTATCCGATCGAACGGCCGACGGGCACCTTGTCGACCATGCTGGCAAGCGCGGGCGGCGTGGCCGTCGCCTCGGACATCGCACTGGTGACCGTCATCCGCGGCAATCAGCGCGGGACGATCTGGTATGACGACCTGTTCCATAAGCCCGAGACAGACATCGCCCTGCGCGGTGGTGACCGGATTCTGGTCGAACAGGACAGTCGGTCCTACATCGCGCTTGGCTCGACGGGCGGGCAATCGCGCGTGGCCTTCGAAAGCCAGGACCTCTCGGCGCTGGAAGCGCTGGCGCAGGTTGGCGGGCTGCAGTCGCTGTCCTCGGACCCGACCGGCATCTTCGTGCTGCGCAAGGAACGGCAGGACATCGCCCGCAGCGTCATGGGCCGCGCCGATCTACAGGGCGATCAGCGCATGATCTACCTGCTGAACCTGACTGCGCCCAACGGGCTTTTCGTGGCCCGCGATTTCGTCATCCGCGATGACGACACGATCTATGTGACCGAAGCCCCATACGCGCAATGGACCAAGTCCATCTCGTTGATCGCAGGGGGGCTGACGCCGATTGCGAATGTGGCAACCCTGACGGGCGGCTGACATATGCGGCCTGAAACGGAACACGATGCCGGGGGCGAACGCCCTCGGCTTTTTGTTTACAATGGCGGGTTTCTGACCCAGCGGCGGGTGCGACGCATTCTGTCGCTGGCGGGGTATGACATCCGGCTGGGCCTGCCTCAGGACGGCGATCTGATCGGCATCTGGGGCAACAGTCCCACCGCCCATCGCGGGCTGGCCATGGCCGAAAAGCGTGGCGCGCAGGTGCTGCGGGTCGAGGATGCCTTCCTGCGTTCGCTGCATCCCGGGCGCGCGGGTGAGCCTCCGCTGGGCCTGCTGCTGGACCGCGCGGGCGTCCATTTCGACCCCGAAACCCCGCCCGATCTTGAGGATCTGCTGGCCACCCACCCACTGGACGACACCGCGCTGCTAAACCGCGCGCGCGGCGCTATGGAGCGCATTCGGGAACTGCATCTAAGCAAATACTCGGCTTTCGACCTTGATCTCACACCCCCCGATCCCGGCTATGTCCTGGTGATTGACCAGACACAGGGCGATGCGTCAGTGATCGCCAGCCGCGGCGACCGCGCCCGGTTTCTCGAGATGCTATTCATCGCGCAAGAGGAAAACCCCGGCGCGCGCGTGATCATCAAAACGCATCCCGAAACCGCCGCAGGTCACCGACCCGGACACTACACCGCCGACGACCAGAACGACCGGGTTTCTATACTGGACGCTCCGGTCAGTCCCTGGGCTTTGCTGGACGGCGCGGTTGCGGTTTATACCCTGTCCTCGCAAATGGGTTTCGAAGCCATTCTCGCCGGTCACAAACCGCGCGTTTTTGGCCAGCCCTTCTATGCCGGATGGGGCCTGACGCAGGAAGAGATCCCCCTGCCCCGCCGCCTTCAACGTAACCTGACACGCGCGCAGCTTTTTGCAGCGGCCATGATCTTGTACCCGGTCTGGTACGACCCCTATCGCGATCAGTTGTGCGAGTTGGAAACCGTCCTGAACACGCTTGAGGCGCAAAGCCGCGCATGGCGGCAGGATCACAAGGGCTGGACCGCCTCGGGGATGCGCGTGTGGAAACGTCGGCATCTGCAACAGATGTTCGGGCAACATGGCAAGATGCGCTTTACCACTGAGCAGCCAGAGAACAGCCAGACACCCCACATGGCATGGGCCAGCCGGGCAGGAGATGCCGCGGATGTGGTTCGGGTCGAAGACGGGTTCCTGCGCTCACGCGGATTGGGGGCCGAGCTGGTGCCTCCGCTGTCGCTGGTGACCGATGATCTGGGTATTTACTATGATCCCACACGACCCAGTCGCCTTGAGGAATGGATCGCGGCGCGCGAAACTCTGCGCCCGGATCAGCAGCAACGGGCCGAGCAACTGGCGGCGCGGCTGCTGTCCGAGGGCCTCAGCAAATACAATACCGGCGATCCGGTAGAGCAGCTTCCCCAAGGCCATCGCATTCTGGTGCCGGGGCAGGTCGAAGACGATGCCTCGATCCGGTTGGGAACCAACACGGTTCGCACCAACCTCGACCTGCTGCGCGCCGCGCGCGAGGCCAATCCGGATGCTGTACTGATCTACAAACCCCACCCCGATGTCGAGGCCGGGCTGCGCGAGGGCCAGATCGACGCCGAGGGTCTGGCGGATGTAGTCGTAGACCACAGCGATCCGGCGATGTTGCTGACACAGGTGGACGAGCTGTGGACCATGACCTCTCTGATGGGGTTCGAGGCGTTGTTACGCGGCGTGCGGGTCACCACTCTGGGCGCGCCTTTTTACGCTGGCTGGGGGCTGACAACCGATCTGGGCGCGGTTCCGGCACGGCGGGGGGCTCGGCCCACGTTACCCGGGTTGGTTCACGCGGTCCTGATCGACTATCCGCGTTATTTTGATCCGGTCACCGGTCAACCCTGCCCGGTGGAGATCGCGGTTGACCGGCTGGCCCACGAGGGAGTCTCGGCAACAGGACCGATCAACCGAATTCTGTCGAAACTTCAGGGCGCGCTGGCCACGCACGCGCATCTATGGCGCTGAGTTTCAGCCGGCCGCGCGGGACCAGCGGTGCAGGATGTCGCCACCCAGAACACGCGTTTCAATCAGGTCGAACCGAGGCGCGGCCCCCAGCGTGTCGAGGCCCAGCGCCCCGATCGCGGGCAGGCCTTCGCCGCCTATGACCAGACCGGCGGTAAAGCCCACAAGCTCATCCACCAGATCGGCCTTCAGCAAAGACGCAGCAAGGGCCGATCCCCCCTCACAGAATACGCGGGTCAGCCCCGCCTGCCCAAGCTGTTGCAGCAAGTCAGCCGCGTCAACGTGGTGCCCCTGCAGCGTGCAGGGGATGAGGCGCGCGCCCAGCCCTTCCCACGCGCGGGCGCGTTCCGGATCGGGATGCGGACCGTGACAAAGCCAGACCGGAACCTCTGACGCGGTGCGGGCCAATTGGCCCATCAGCGGCAGGTCCAGATGGCGCGAGACCACAACGCGCGCTGGTTGTCGTGCGATACCCAGATCGCGCACGGTCAGCGACGGATCATCCGCACGGGCCGTCCCCGCCCCGACCATCACGGCGTCATGGTGCGCGCGCATGGCATGTACCGCCCGCCGCGCCTCGGGTCCGGTGATCCACTGGCTATGGCCGGTCTCTGTCGCGATCCGACCGTCGAAGCTGTTGGCGAGTTTGAGCGTTACGAAAGGGCGACCCTGTTCAGTCTTCAGGAAGAACCCCGCATGGTCTTGCTCGGCCTCATAAGCCAAAATGCCGGTCTGCACCTCGATCCCGGCGGATCGCAGCATTTCAAAGCCCTGCCCGGCCACGCGCGGGTCGCTGTCTTCGACAGCGCAGACAACACGCGCGACACCCGCGTCGATCAAAGCCTGCGCACAGGGCGGGGTCTTTCCATGATGCGCGCAGGGTTCCAGCGACACATAAGCCGTCGCCCCCTTCGAAGCCGCCCCGGCCTGTGTCAGCGCCTCGGTCTCAGCATGGGGACGTCCGCCGGGCTGGGTCCAGCCGCGCCCGACAATCCGGCCCTCGCGCACGATGATGCAGCCGACGGCAGGGTTGGGCCAGCATTGCCCCTGACCGCGCCGCCCCAAGGACAGGGCCAGCGCCATATATCGCTTATCTGTTTCGCTCACTCATCCGTCGTGGGCTGCGGCGGGCGCAACTCGTGGACGAACTCCTCGAAATCATCGGCCGCCTGGAAATTCTTGTAGACACTTGCAAAGCGAACATATGCAACCGTGTCAATCCGGGCCAGCGCCTCCATGACGATTTCACCGATTTTGTTGGACGGTATATCCGTCTCACCCATGCTTTCCAGACGCCGCACGATGCCCGAGATCATCTGGTCGATCCGGTCCGGTTCAATGGGCCGTTTCTGCATCGAAATACGGATCGAGCGTTCCAGCTTGTCGCGGTCGAAATCCTCGCGCTTTCCGTTGGTTTTGATGACCACCAGATCGCGCAGTTGCACCCGTTCATATGTGGTGAACCGGCCACCGCAAGCGGGGCAGAACCGACGTCTGCGGATCGCGACGTGATCCTCTGCCGGGCGTGAATCCTTGACCTGAGTATCGATATTTCCGCAAAACGGGCAGCGCATCCGCCGTCTCCTCGTCCCTAGTTCCGCCTCTGTTTGTAAGCACTACGGCTTACTTATCCACAACTATAGGACAGCCGCTAGGATTTGGGTAGTCGGAATTTTAGACCGCAAGATAAAGGGTCAGGCAAAATGCGCTGCAACCTTGCGCCGATGCGGAGCATTGCGGTGTTCGAACAGGTAGATGCCCTGCCAAGTGCCCAGCACCGGCTGGCCGCCCGCCACCGGTATCGACAGCGATACAGGCATCACCGCAGCCTTGATATGCGCAGGCATATCGTCCGGTCCTTCATAGGTGTGGCGCAGATAAGACATCGACGGATGATCCGAAGGCGGCACAAGCCGGTCGAAGAAAGCCTGCAAGTCCGTCTGAACCTCGGGGTCGGCGTTTTCCTGTATCAACAGCGAGCATGAAGTGTGCCGCACAAAAAGCGTCAGCAGCCCGTCCGAAAACGGCTGCACCCAGGATCGCACAGGGGCGGTGAACTCATAAAGCCCCGCCCCCTGCGTCTGAATCTTGAATTCGGTTTGCGCCACCGGTCAATCGAGAATCTGACGGCGGTTGCAGCGTCCATTCGCACCCTGCACCGACATACTCTCGCCGGGTTTGAAACCCACCGAGATACTGCCGCTCTGGGCGGTATTGGCCGGCATCTTCAGCGAGAACTGAACCGCGGTCTTACGCCCCGTCGTTACGCTTGGGCCATAGCCGCGCAGCACATAAATCCGCTGCTGCCAGCCCGCGCCCAACGTCCGACGCGCAAAATCGGCGGCGGCGCACCAATAGCCGTCAACGTCGCGTCGTGCACGTGGTATGACCTCGAACTCGGTATTGCTGATCGCCTCGGTCTGATAACCGCCGCGCCCGGCGGCAGCTATGGCCGGCGAACCAAGCACCATCAAAGCCACGAAAGTACCTGAGATAAACTGTTTCATCGTTACCATCTTCCTGTTTCCACCTGAAGTATAGTTTAGGACGACGCGTTCGTCAGAACAGTGTGCCTCACAATCATTTCAGACGACACCCCGTTTTTCGTTATCGGACAGCAGACGGGTCCACTGATACCCGTCGGTCGCAAACTAACACGAGGTGGAATGTGCCGGGGAACCCGTTGAAACGGCTTGGTGGACCGCCCGCTCAGGCTCTGACCTCATCCCCGAAGGTGCTAACCCGACAACACGCCCACTCTAGGCCCGATGACGGGGCCAGTCTTTGCAATTCCGGTCAAATACTTGCGAGACGCGGACAAACCCGGCAGCATGGGGGTAACGACCGGGGGGCTACGGCTTGGCCGACCGGATGATCAAAATGGGTTTCAGGCACGGCCATGGACGTCAATATTTCAAGAATTCAGCTGCTGTCGCGATCTCTGGACCAGCACGCCGGTTCTGACATCGTCGATCAGGTCCTGAGCGACAGCGGACTGACCCGCCCTGACATTACACCGCCCGCCACCAGCTATAGCGCCCACAAAGAGGCGCTTTTCGTCCGCCATGCCTGCGACGCGCTTGGCGATATCACCTTTGGCGCGCGGGCCGGCCTTGGGTTCACATCGTCCTCGAGCGTCACCGCCTACATCAGTAAGTATTCGCGCGATCTGAAGCAGGTGCTGGAAAATACCGCCCGGTTTCACGGCATCATTGACCCGGCGCTGGCCTTCAATCTGCGTGTGTCGGGCAATTCCGCCTCGCTGGAGGCGAACTGGAAAGACCCTGGATTTTCCCGCTATCACCGGCGGACCGAATTCCTGCTGTTCGCCGCCATCGCCCGGATGCGCGCCCTGACGCAAGTGCAACTGCACCCCATCGAGATGCGGTTTCAGCATGAGGTCGGCAGCCACGCCGATGCATTCGCCAAGATCGGTGGGTTCCCTGTCACATTCGGAACCGAGCGGCTTGAGATCATCCTGTCTCTGCCCGCGCTCGAGATCCCGGTCCCGACCTATGACCCCAGCCTGCGCGCGCATCTTCTGGAATATGGCGAGCGATTGCTGGCCGAGCATCGCTCGCCCCGGCAAAAAACCAGGGCGCAGGTCGAAGGGTTGATCACCCGGTCCATGCCGGGCGCGATCATCCAGGCCGAAACCGCCGCCGCGCAGCTGGGCCTCAGCCCCCGCACATTGGCCCGTCGGCTGGCCGATGAAGGCACAAGCTATCGTGAAATTGTCGAGGATTTACGCTGTGATCTGGCGCAGACCTTCATCAAGAACGGCATGAGCCTGGCCGAGATTTCCTATTCGCTGGGCTATTCCGATCAGGCCGGTTTCTCCACCGCCTTCAAGCGCTGGACGGGGCAGGCCCCCAGCGCGTTTCGCAAGCGCGTGGAGCACCCCCTGTCCCCGGGCTGAAGGTGGCCGGGGGTCATCAGCGTTGCCACCTCGCCCCGGCCTGTCCATGAGTGGACACCGGGGATATAGAGAGGCACCCCGCCCCGTCCTTGCGCGTTCTCGCCAATTTGAAGTGAAGTTCGGACATCGTGAGCGGATGAAAAAAGGCGCCTCGGGGTGAGGCGCCTTTGGTCTTGATGATCCGGCTTATTGATCCAGGAAAGACCGCAATTTCCGCGACCGGCTGGGGTGCTTGAGCTTGCGCAGCGCCTTCGCCTCGATCTGACGGATACGTTCGCGGGTCACGCTGAACTGCTGGCCAACTTCTTCCAGCGTATGGTCGGTGTTCATGCCGATGCCAAAGCGCATCCGCAGAACCCGCTCCTCACGCGGGGTGAGCGATGCCAGAACGCGGGTCGTGGTTTCCTTGAGGTTTTCTTGAATGGCGCTGTCCAGCGGCAGCACAGCATTCTTGTCTTCGATGAAGTCGCCCAGTTGGCTGTCTTCTTCGTCGCCGATGGGCGTTTCCAGTGAGATCGGCTCTTTGGCGATTTTCATCACCTTGCGAACCTTCTCAAGCGGCATCTGCAGCTTTTCGGCCAGTTCTTCCGGCGTTGGCTCGCGGCCGATTTCGTGCAGCATCTGGCGACCGGTCCGGACCAGCTTGTTGATCGTTTCGATCATGTGGACCGGGATACGGATCGTGCGCGCCTGATCCGCGATCGAGCGCGTGATCGCCTGACGGATCCACCAGGTCGCATAGGTCGAGAACTTATAGCCGCGGCGATATTCAAACTTGTCCACCGCCTTCATCAGGCCGATGTTACCTTCCTGAATAAGATCAAGGAATTGCAGGCCGCGGTTCGTGTACTTCTTGGCGATCGAGATCACCAGACGCAAGTTGGCCTCGACCATTTCCTTCTTGGCTTGCCGTGCCTCTTTCTCGCCCTTCTGAACCTGCTGCACAATGCGGCGGAATTCAGGGATGTCCAGGCCGACATATTGCCCGACCTGAGCCATATCGTTGCGCAGCTCTTCAACCTTCTCGGTGGAGCGTTCGATGAACATCTGCCAGCCCCGGCCAGGCTTTTCAGCCATTTCAGACAGCCAGTTCGGGTCCAACTCGCGACCACGATAGGCGTCGATAAACTCGCGCCGGTTGATGCGGGCCTGGTCAGCCAGCTTCACCATCGCACTGTCCAGCGACATGATCCGCCGGTTGATGCCATAGAGCTGGTCAATCAGAGCTTCGATCCGGTTGTTGTGCAGGTGAAGCCCGTTCACCAGTTCCACAATCTCGGCGCGCAGTTTCTGATAGGTCTCTTCGTCTTTTTCGCTGAACGTGCCGTCTTCGTTCAGGGTGGCCGAAATCCGGCTATCCTGCATTTCCGACAGCATTGCAAAATCGGTCGAGATTCGTTCCAGAGTGGTTAGAACCTGATCTTTCAGGGCAGCTTCCATCGCGGCCAGCGACATATTGGCCTGATCGTCTTCGTCATCGTCATCGTCGTTGGCGATGGGGTTGCCATCTGCATCCAACTCCGGACCCGTATCCTTTTCGGGCTTGGCCGACTGAACCGCAGACGTGTCGACGACGGGTTCTTCTACGTCGCCTTCTTCATCCATCTGGTTTCCAAAGGTGGTTTCCAGATCGATAACATCGCGCAGCAGAATGTCTTCGGACAGTAATTCGTCATGCCAGATCGTAATCGCCTGAAACGTCAGCGGGCTTTCGCACAGACCCAGAATCATCGTGTTCCGGCCGGCCTCGATCCGCTTGGCGATGGCGATCTCACCCTCACGGCTCAGCAACTCGACGCTGCCCATTTCACGTAGATACATGCGCACTGGGTCGTCTGTGCGATCCAGCTTTTCAGTCGCAGCGCCCGACAGCGCAACCTCGCGCGGGCCTTCGGTGGTGACCAGATCGGTCGAGCCTTTCTGCTCTTCCTCTTCGGCCTCTTCATCTTCGATGATGTTGATGCCCATCTCGGACAGCATCGACATTACGTCTTCAATCTGTTCCGAGCTGACCTGATCAGGCGGCAGCACCTGATTGAGCTGGTCGTAGGTGATGTAGCCTTTCTCGCGGGCCTCGGCGATCATCTTCTTGACCTGGGCCTGGCTCATGTCCAGCGAGATTTCCTGTTCCTGCTCGTCGGATTTGCGGTCTTCGTTCGTATCCTTGGCGGCCATTCAATGCTCCTGCAGGGATGGGTGATTCGTTAGGTCCGAATCATTAGCGCGTAGAAGTGATTCGGCCACCCGTTTACCTGTTTTTCTTTTCCTGTGCCTTACGAAAACACCAGTTTACCGGCGTTTCCGCTCGAAATTGATACCAGACATGATGGCCTCAAACGCGTCTTTCTCGTCGCGGTTGATTCGCGCACCATTGTCGGCGATGTCGAAAACGGCCCTGTCCTCATTCTGGCTGCGGCTTGTGCGGTTGCGCTCTTCGGCGGCTTGCGCCAGCCGGTATGTCAGCGCCTCATCGGCCAGATCAGACAACTCCTCCGCCGCTTCGGCAATCTCAGCATCCAACCCCTGGAGCGCTTTGATTTTCGCGAGTTCCTCGGCCAGCGTCATCTGAGCCTTTTCAACGTCGCCCGGTTTGTGCACACAGGGGATCACAGCGACATGGCGAAGGGCCAGCAGGTTTTCAAGGGGTTCGGGGCCCAAAGTTTGCATGATGTGGTCTTGCAGGTTTTCGGGATCGTCAATCGCATGCCGCAGGACCGCGCCGCGCAGCGCCGCGTGATCAGGATCATGGCAATCCATTTCTTCCAACTGGGTTTCGAATTGCACCACAACCTGCGGGTTTAGAATGGCAATTGCCAGAATGGCCGCCTCACGCAGTTGGATATCAGCGTTCTCGGATGAGGCCAGAAACGACGCCCGCGCGCCCGGCGTCGCTGGCTGCGCCTGCGGTTGCCACTTGCCACGCGGTTGCCATTGGCGATTAGGCGATTGTCGCTGTGGGCGAAACAATTGCCAGCGTAGGTCCTTAATTTCCTGCCCGTAGTGGGACCGGATCGAGGGATCGCGGATAAGCTTGATCTTCTCGCGCAGCGACTTGTCCAGCGCCGCCTTCCGCTCGGGGCTGTCGAAGACCTTGCCGTCGGTTTCGCGCTGCCAGAGCAGCTTGACCATCGGTATCGCGCTTTCCAGTACGGCCTGCACCGCGCCCGGGCCTTCGGCACGCAACAGGTCGTCCGGATCTTTACCTTCGGGCATCAGAGCAAAGCGCAAAGATTTGCCCGCCTCTAACAGCGGCAAAGCCAGATCAACGGCTCGCATCGCTGCGCGCAGGCCAGCCGTGTCCCCATCCAGCGCAATGATCGGCTCATCAGAAATACGCCAGAGCAGTTGCAACTGATGTTCGGTGATCGCCGTCCCCAAAGGCGCGACCGACGCACCAAACCCGGTCTCGGCCAAGGCGATCACGTCCATGTACCCCTCGGCCACGATCAAGGGCTGCCCCTTCCCCGCCGCCTGCCGCGCGGGGCCGTGGTTATAGAGGCTGCGGCCCTTATCGAACAGATCGGTCTCGGGTGAGTTCAGATATTTGGCGTTGTCATTGGGGTCCATCGCCCGACCGCCGAACGCAATACAGCGCCCGCGTGGGTCGCGGATCGGGTACATGATCCGGTTGCGGAAGGTGTCATAGGGCTTCTTGCCCTTGTTCGATGGCTTGGCCAGTCCGGCCCCGAGGATCAGGTCCTCAGCCACGTTCTTGCCGGTCAGATGATCCCACAGCGCCTGCCAGCCATCCGGGGCAAAGCCGATCTCCCATCGGTCCAGCGCCTGTGCGTCCAGACCGCGACGGGTCAGGTAATCGCGCGCCGCCGCCCCTGCCCCGGTCTTGAGTTGCAGGCGGAAGAACTGAACCGCCTGCTCCATCACCTCGGCCAGCTGCGCGCGGCGATCCTGTTTCTGCTGCGCCTTGGGATCGCGCGCGGGCATCGGCATCCCGGCCTCGCGCGCCAGAATCTCGACCGCTTCGATGAACGAGACATTCTCGGTCTCTTTCACAAAACTGATCGCGTCCCCTTTGGCGTGGCAGCCAAAGCAGTAATAGAATCCCTTTTGGTCATCGACATGGAAGGAGGCCGTCTTTTCGTGATGAAACGGGCACGGCGCCCACATATCCCCCTTGCCCTGATTGGATTTACGCTGGTCCCACATGACCTTGCGCCCAACAACCTGAGACAGGCTGAGCCGGGTGCGCAGTTCATCCAGAAATCCAGGGGGCAAAGACATGGCTCAAACCTGCCAGAAATGGAAACGCGCGCCAAGGGGAAGGCGCGCTTCTCCGGTCAGAACGGGGAATTATTGCTGCAGGCAAAGCTCCAGCCAGGCTGCGCCGAGGTCATTTTTACGCACGTCGCGCATCTTCTTCTCATAGACCCAGGGGGTAATCAACGGGACCGCGGCATTGTAGTTTTCGGGCCAGGTGGGGCCACTGTCAGCCACGGCCTGCGCCACGTCGCGTTCCTTGACCCGGTCCAGCCGCGCCTTCTGAATCGCGGCGACGACCTCGGCCTGATACTGGCAACTTTGCTCTTTGGTCTCCTGCGCGGCCAAAGGGGTGGCCAGCAGGGCCGCAAAAAGGGCGATACGCAACATGGGAGCCTCTTGGAATCGTTTCGGTCGGCGCAGCTTACCCGCGCGCGGCGACACCTTCCATCGCCCTTTTCAGATCGTGAACCAGAGTCTGCGCCATCGACCGGAACACCATGATCTGAAACGCCTCTGCCCCGACCCGCGTGACCGAGGCCGTCATATGGAACACCAGCGTCCGCGCAGTATGGCCGCGCCGGAACTGTGCGGCTCGCAGGTCAATCGGCACAAGGCGCGCCAGCACATCCTCGGCCCCTGCCCCCTGCAGACGGACCATTGCCCAGGCGTCTGACTGGTCGACCACGGCGGCATGTTTGGCCAGAGACGGGTCCGGTTCAGGCCCGATCAGAATCGCCTGCGCATGTCCGAACCACACCGCCCGCACGCCTGCCTTGCCCGTTGTGCGATTGGGTGCGGGATAGGCCATGCCATGCGCCGCCTTCATCGCTGCAGACAGCGCCTCAACCTGCCCTTTGAACGGTGCGATCGAATGGACCGAGGCCTGTTCCTCGCTCAGCGTCACGGACCCGACGGTCAACGGCAGCAGCCCGTCGCAGGGCGATTTGGCAATCAGATCAACCACGGACGCGCCCTCCTTCGGGGTCAAGGAACACAGGGTTTGTCACCTCGCACAAGGTCGTCACACCGCGCAGGTGATCGACCATTTTCACGATCTCGCCGTGCCGGTCGGGCCCATCGGCCAGAAAACCCAGCCCCAGCATCGTGCCAAGAGTCGGTGAGTAACAGACGGATGTGATGTACCCCTGATCGTTGCT
The DNA here is from genome assembly GCF_056536725.1 of Ruegeria sp. CJ3. Lineage (NCBI taxonomy): Bacteria > Pseudomonadati > Pseudomonadota > Alphaproteobacteria > Rhodobacterales > Roseobacteraceae > Ruegeria > Ruegeria sp. CJ3. The sequence goes on along the minus strand of NZ_JBQFQE010000001.1, from coordinate 104,915 downwards.
GCGCACTGGTTCGACCTCTTCATTGTAAAGATGCGCGCCGGCCAGCAACTGCCTGCTTTCGCCGATGGGTTTCAGACCCACCAGACGCTCACGCCCGGGTTCTTCCAGACCGGGTCGTTCGGACATGGTTTTGCCGATACAATCTTTCTTCCGCGACACCATCCGTCCCATGCCGATGTCATACGCCGTCGTCCGCCCGTGAATTTCGGCGTGGGTGATAAAGCCTTTCTCGATCCGCAAGACGTTCAGCGCCTCCATCCCATACAGGCCTCCGCCCAACGCCTCGGCCCGTTCGGTCAGGATGTCGAACAGGCTGGCCCCATAGCGCGCGGGCACCGCGATCTCATAGGCATGCTCGCCCGAGAACGAGATGCGGAACAGACGGCCTTGCACGCCCAGCACCGAAACCGGCCCGCAGGCCATGAAGGGCCATGTACCGTCGTCGATTGGCTGATCCAGAAGGCCGTTCAGCAGTTCGCGTGATTTGGGCCCGGCCACGGCGAATTGCGCCCATTGTTCAGTGACCGAGGTGAACGCCACGTCCAGCCCGGGCTGTAGCCCCTGATGCACAAACTCGAGATGCTTCATCACATCCCCCGCCGCAGCGGTGGTGGTGGTCATCAGATAATGATCCTCGCCCAGTCGGGCCGAGGTGCCGTCATCCATTACAAACCCGTCCTCGCGCAGCATAAGCCCATAGCGGACCCGCCCCACGCCCAGGGTCGAGAACGTGTTGGTATAGACGAAATCCAGAAACACCCCCGCATTCGACCCCTGAATGTCGATCTTGCCCAGAGTCGATACATCACAGACACCCACGCTCTGCCGTACCATGTTGACCTCACGGTCGCAGGATTGCCGCCACGTGGTCTCGCCTTCACGCGGAAAATAGCTGGGGCGGTACCACAGCCCGGCTTCGATCATCGGCGCATTGCGGTCCAGCGACGAGGCGTGCGACGTGGTGAAACGCTGCGGCTTGAACCCCGCGCCTTCGGCCCCTGCGCCCAGCGCGGCAATCGCCATCGGGGAATAGGGCGGGCGGAAGGTCGTCGTACCGGTCTCTGGTATCCCTCGCCCCGTCGCATCGGCCAGAACCGCCAGCGCCGCCACGTTTGAGTTCTTGCCCTGATCGGTCGCCATGCCCTGCGTGGTATAGCGTTTCATATGCTCGACCGAGCGGAAATTCTCGGTTGCCGCCTGTTTGACGTCCTTAACCGTAACATCGTTCTGAAAATCCAGCCACGCGCGGCCCTTGCCGGGCACCGCCCAAAGGGGCGCGATCTCGTAGGGCGCATCCTCGGCCTCAGGCATCGCCGTCGTCGGCGCCTTCATCCCCAGCTCGGCCAGCGCCGCCTCGGCTGCCGCGACCCCTTCGCGCAGACAGGCGGCGGTCGAGAACGTCCCGTTGCACGCCCCTGCCGCTGTCATGCCCGGCACCGCGCCCGGGCTGGGCACAAAGGCCTCGATATCACGCCGCCATGTGGGGCGGCCATTCATGTGGCAGGTCAGATGCACCGAGGGATTCCAGCCGCCGGTCATCGCCAGACAATCGGTCTGAAGCCGCTCTTCGCCACTGGCGCGGCGCACGGTGATCGCCTCAAGCCCCTTGCGGCCCGAACTGCCGCAGACCTGCGCGCCTCGCAGCACCTGATAGTCGCCCGACCCGGGCGCGTCATGACGGCTGTCGATCACGGCGGTCACATGCACGCCCGCCTCAAGCAGATCGCGCGCGGTGCGGTGAATATCATCGGTATTGCCGAAGATCGTCACGCTCCGCCCCGGGCTGACACCCCAGCGGTTCAGATAGGCTCGCACCGCGCCCGCGGTCATGATCCCCGGCCGGTCGTTGTCGCGGAACGCAACCGGACGCTCCAGCGCGCCCGCGGCCAGCACCGCGCGCTTCGCCACGATCCGCCAATACGTCTCGAGCGGAGCCCCCCTCGGACGGCGGTCCGTGTGATGCAGCACCCGCTCCAGCGCCGCATAAGTGCCTTGATCATAAGCCCCGGTGACTGTGGTTCGGGTCATCAGGCGCACATTGTCCATGCTGCTGAGTTCGGCCAGAACCTCATCGCTCCAGACATGACCCGGTTGGCCATCAACCTCATAGGTCTCGGCCAGCAAACGCCCACCCATCCGTGGGTTCTCATCCGCCAGAATGACATCCGCCCCGGCGCGCGCCGCGACTAAGGCTGCCATCAGCCCCGCAGGCCCGGCCCCGATCACCAGCAGATCGCAGAACGCATAGGCGCTTTCATACTTGTCCGTATTGTCCTGCCCCGACAGCGCCCCCAACCCGGCGGCATGGCGGATCACGGGTTCATACAGTTTCTCCCAAAAACTGCGGGGCCACATGAACGTCTTGTAATAGAAACCCGCCCCAAGAAACGGCGACGCCAGATCGTTGATCGCCATGGCATCGAACCCGAGGCTCGGCCACCGGTTCTGGCTGCGCGCCTGCAGCCCCGGATAGATCTCCTGCATGGTGGCGCGCACATTGGGCTCTTGCGTCGCGCCCTCACCCACCGTGACCAGTGCATTGGGTTCTTCGCTTCCTGCGGTCAGCACCCCGCGCGGGCGGTGATACTTGAACGACCGCCCCATCAGCCGCACATCATTGGCAAGCAAAGCCGAGGCCAGCGTGTCCCCCCGAAAGCCCTCATACCGGACGCCATCAAAGATAAACGGCACCACGTCGGACCGGTCGATCAACCCCTTGCCCGCGACCCTCATGCCTTCACCCCGGACGCCGGAACGACCCCAAGCATCTCGTGCGTTACCGTATCCCGCGTGATCACGATCCATGCGCCACAGCCGCCTTCGTGATACCAAAGCTCGCGTGTTGCGCCCGCGGGGTTATCCCGCAAATAGACAAAGTCATCCCAAGCCTCGCTCCCGGCATCAGGCGCAGGCCGGTCCAGATCAACCGCTGCACCACGATAGTAGAACTCGCGCCGATCTCGTTCGCCGCAATGCGGACAGTTGATCCTCATACCCGCGCCCCCAACTTCATCTTTCTACAAATACTCAAATCCAACATCGCCACACTCAATGCAGGTTGTGCTGAGAGCCCTTGCCCTCTTCATCAATGATCCCCCGCCCGGTGCGGAAGCGATCCAGCCGGAACCCGGTGGCGTTCTCGTGATAGCGATCCGTCGCAATCAGATGCGCAAACACGTTGCCCGAGCCCGGCACCGCCTTGAACCCCCCATAGTTCCAGCCGCAATTCAAATAGAGCCCGTCGATATCCGTCCGGTCGATGATCGGAGAGCCATCCGGCGACATATCCATAATCCCGCCCCAGGATCGCAGCACCCGCGCCTTGCCGATCATCGGCATCAGGGCGACCCCGGCCTCCATCACACTTTCAACGGTCGGCAGGTTCCCCCGCGCCGCGTAAGAGGCGTAAAAGTCCAGATCGCCCCCGAACACCAATCCGCCCTTATCCGATTGACTGACATAAAAATGCCCCATCCCGAAGGTGACCACATGGTCAAGGCACGGCTTCAGCCCCTCGGTGACGAAGGCCTGCAGCGCGTGGCTCTCGATCGGCAACCGCATCCCCGCCATCGCGGCCACCTGACCCGAGCGACCTGCTGCGACCATCGCCACCTTCTTCGCCCGGATCACCCCGCGCGAGGTCTGCACGCCGCGCACGGCACCGTTCTCGATATCGATACCCGTGACTTCGCAATTCTGGATCAGGTCCACGCCGCGCTGATCCGCTCCGCGAGCGTACCCCCACGCTACCGCGTCATGCCGCGCCGTCCCTCCACGCGGATGATACAACCCGCCATATAAGGGAAACCGCAGGTCGTCATAGTTCAGATAGGGTAACATCCCCCGCAACTGATCGCGATCCAGCAGGATCGCATCGTCGCCCTGACTGATCATCATGTTGCCCCGCCGCGCCGCCGCATCCCGCTGCCCGTCGGAGTGGAACAGATTGATGATCCCCCGCTGCGAATGCATGACGTTATAGTTCAGGTCCTGTTCCAACCCTTCCCACAGCTTCAGCGAGTGCGAATAAAACTCGGAATTGCCCTGCAGAAAGTAGTTGGCCCGCACAATGGTCGTGTTGCGCCCGACATTGCCGCCACCGATGTAACCCTTTTCCAGAACGGCGACATTGGTCAGGCCATGTTCCTTGGCCAGATAATACGCGGTGCTCAGCCCATGCCCGCCGCCGCCGATGATGACGATGTCATATTCGGGCTTCGGCTGCGGATCGCGCCAATGGGGCGTCCATCCTCTGTTGCCGGTCAGCCCCTCTTTCAGGACGCGCAAGCCGGAAAACCGCATTCAGACCTCCCTGCGGATATGTCGGCATCAAACCAACTTGCACCAGCACTAGCAACGCCCGACCCGCGCGCCGCCTCTGTTTTCGACAAGAACTTGTCTGCGGGCGACCAATCCCGAAACCGCAGCGACACCTCCGGCAAACGAAAACGGCCAGCCCGTAGGCTGGCCGTTTCCCAATTTGGACGGTCCGCGCCTACAGCCCTTTGGCGCGATAGCTTTTCGAAACCCGATCAATGGCGACGATATAGGCCGCCGTGCGCAGATCATCGACATCGGCCCGGTCATGCCAGACCTCGCTCATCGACTGATAGGCGATCCGCATCGTGTCATCGAGGCCCGAACGCACCAACTCAAGCTCATCTGCACCCTTGAGGTACTTGGCCTTGAAGTCCGGCGACATCGACCAGGCATCGCCCAGATAGCGATCCAGCCGCTCAAGCTCGCTGACGATCAGCTCATGCCGCGCCTCTTCCTGACGGCGCTGCATCCGGCCAAAGCGGATATGGCTCAGGTTCTTGACCCATTCGAAATAAGACACCGTCACACCGCCCGCGTTGGCGTACATATCCGGAATGATCACTGTGCCCTTCTTGCGCAGGATCTCATCCGCCCCCGCCGTGACCGGTCCGTTCGCCGCCTCGATGATCAGCGGCGCCTTGATCCGGTCGGCATTGGACAGGTTGATGACCCCTTCCAGCGCCGCCGGGATCAGGATGTCGCAATCTGATTCCAGTACCGCGCCACCTTCGGCCGAATGTGTCGCATCGGGATAGTCTTTCACGCCGCCATGCTTGACGATCCATTGGCGCACCGCCTCGACATCAATGCCATCGGGATTGAACAGCGCCCCGTCCCATTCGATAACGCCGATGATGCGTGACCCGTCCTCCTCGCTGAGGAACTTGGCCGCGTGATACCCCACGTTGCCCAGCCCCTGCACGACGACGCGCTTGCCGTCCAGCGTTCCGGTCATGCCAGCCTTCTTGATGTCAGCTGGATTGCGGAAGAACTCGCGCAGCGCATATTGGATCCCGCGCCCGGTCGCCTCGACCCGGCCTGCGATACCACCGGCGTTCAGCGGTTTGCCTGTCACACAGGCGCGCGCATTGATGTCGGTGGTGTTCATCCGCGCATATTGGTCGGCCATCCAGGCCATCTCGCGCTCGCCGGTTCCCATATCGGGGGCCGGGACGTTCTGAGACGGGTTGATCAGGTCCCGCTTGGCCAGCTCATAGGCGAACCGGCGGGTGATCTGTTCCATCTCGTGTTCTTCGTATTTACGTGGGTCAATGCACAACCCACCCTTCGAGCCCCCGAACGGAGCCTCGACCAGCGCGCACTTATAGGTCATCAGCGCGGCCAGCGCCTCAACCTCATCCTGGTTCACCGCCAGCGCATAGCGGATACCGCCTTTCACTGGTTCCATATGCTCGGAATGGACCGAGCGATATCCGGTAAAGGTATGAATCTGCCCTCGCAGGCGCACACCGAACCGCACGGTATAGGTCGCGTTGCAAACCCTGATCTTCTCTTCAAGGCCAGGCGGCAGGTCCATCAGGGACGCCGCCCTGTTGAACATCAGATCAACGCTTTCGCGAAAGCTGGGTTCTTTAATGGCGGCCATAGAATCCTCCGTGCCGATAGCTGACGAACATCTTGACGATTTGTCGCACCACTGGCCGTCAGCCGCAATCACCAACTGCATATTTTTTGATCATTTCGTGAACCGCACCATTTCGCGGGCCAGGTGAGTCGCCTTCGCCTCACAGGCGCGTGATTGTCCCGTCAGCCGAAACAAACGCAGCCAAAACGCCGGGAATAAAGCCGAAATTCACTGAAAACGAGCAGCATAGTGACCGCCACGCCCAAATCTCGCCACGTTCGGCATCTAAATTATTAAAGTTGCGAAGAACTGGCATCAGTGCGTCTGGCCGACAGAGGAACCCGTTATGCGCAAGTTTGATTTGGAATTCAGGTTATGTATCCCGTTGCAGGGCAAGGCTTTGCGACAGCGTTTGGTTACATTCTCGGCCTCTGAGAGCGGCGTGATGACCATTTTGACACTGTTCCTGATCTTAATCATCTTTACAGTCGGTGGGCTTGCACTGGATGTGATGCGCCACGACCGCGAGAGGTTGAAACTACAAAGCGCGCTCGACAGGGCCGTCTTGGCCGCAGCTGACCTCGATCAAGACCTTTGCCCCCGCGCCGTCATCAACGATTATCTCAGCAAGGAAGGTCTGGAAAAATACGTTTCCGACAAGGATATCATTGTCGAGCCTGACACCTGCGGCTCACAGAACGCCATCTTGGCCGGCAAACGCCGCGTCGCAGCCAGCGCTGAAATGGATATCGAAATGCACTTCATGCAATGGAGTGGCATCGAGACAATCAAGACTGTCGCAACCAGCGTCGCGGAAGAGTCGATCGGCAACGTCGAAATCTCGTTAGTTTTGGACGTTTCGGGTTCAATGGCGGGCACCAAGCTCACCAACCTGAAAAAAGCAGCGAACGATTTTATCGACGAAATCACGAGAAAGTCCGAAGATGGCAAGGTCTCGATCTCGATTGTTCCTTATTCGGAGCAAGTTTCGATCCCCGATTTCTTAATGACCGAATTGAACACGACCGGTGCTAACCAGTTTGCCAACTGTCTGGACTTTTCCGGCAGCGATTTTTCCACAACCAGCTTTACGGCTTTCGATTGGATCGATGCCGAAACAGGAAACCCCGTGTCGGGTGCCGCCGTGCCGCAAACGCTTTATTTTACTAACTCCGGCAACGCAGACTATCGCAGCAGCGATGGCTTCGTGAACAGCTATACCTGCCTCGCCAACAATCAGGCTCTGCCAAGCAGCTATACTTATGATGCGGGCATCCGTGAGATCACGATCATGCAGAAAGATGCAGAGACGTTGAAGCGTCAGATCAACGGTATGAACGCATATGGCTGGACTTCGATCGACGTGGGTTTGAAGTGGGGTCTCGCGCTTTTGGACGAGAGCTTTCAACCGTTGACGTCCAGATTAGTTAGCGGCAGCCATGTCCCTGCCGTGTTTGATGATCGCCCAGCTCAAAACGTAGGCTCGGACACTTTGAAGGTTGTCGTACTAATGACCGACGGTGCCAACACTGAGCAGCACAAAGTAAACCCGCCCTATCATGACGGCCCCTCAGGTATCTGGTGGAATGAATCTGAACAAGTGTATTCGTTCTTTGACGAAGACCAGGGGAACTTTGTCTGGCCTGATGTTCCCCGTGCGGAATGGGATGGTAGCAAAGGCTGGTATTGGGTTAGATCATCCCGGCAGGACCATGCATATGGAACTGGCACATACACGCAAACACGTTGCGAAAGTTATTCGAGCGGAACCTGTTACGACCTACGCCCTGACGACACGCGTGACGCCACAGAAGGTGATGGGGCTGATGAACTCTCTTGGCCCGAGATGTGGGAGCGTACAACGAAATTCAGAATCTATCGGCTGCTCAGGAACTCGTTGGGCTCGAGCTATGCATACAATTGGTATTACGCCGCCTCTGAAATTCTCAACCAGCCGGACAAAGACCCGCGCGTCGAAGCCCTGTGCAAGGAAGCCGACGATCAAGGCGTAATCATGTTCTCAATTGCTTTCGAAGCGCCGGCCGAGGTGAAGCCGCTGCTTCGGAATTGCGCCACAGCAGATGGTGCGTATTACGAAGCGACCGGTGAAAAGATCGTTGACGTCTTTGCATCCATCGGCTCGACCATCCAAAATCTAAGGCTGACACAATGATCAGACGGCTCGTATCAAGGCTCCGGCATTTTCGTCGGAATGAAAGCGGCAACGCGACCGTCGAACTCCTGTTCTGGTTCCCATTCTTCATGGTGCTCACCTACTCCGGTGTCGACATGGCCATTCTAGCGTTCAATCACGCAAACCTCGAGCGCGGGCTGGATGAGACCATCCGAGACGTTCGCCTGAATAATATTGCCAAATACGATCCCACGCCGGGTGCGACCTGGGATCACGACATGCTCAAGAAAATTGTCTGCGACAAAGCGTTGTACCTTCCCAATTGCAACGACAGCATCGCGCTTGAGATGAAGTCTATTGACCCGAGGGGCGGCGAGGGTTTGAATCCCAAGCCATTTTGTGTCGATACCCCGGAAGAAATTCGAAAACCTGAGGATCAAGTCTTCGAACCAGGCGCTTCGAACGAATTGATGATCATTCGAGCGTGCATCGAAGTCAGCCCCATCTGGATATCGACGATGCTCGGGAGTGTTGCATCCCGTCGGCCTGACGGGCAATACGAACTTCACGCAACCACGGTGTTTGTTCATGAACCGGTTTAACAGTCTGACACATAAGTCTCTCGCTCGCTTCTTTCCGGGCTTTTTCCGCAGGGAAGATGGCTTGATTACCGTCGAGGCCGTATTGGTACTTCCGATGCTGTTTTTGTCGATGTGGTTGTCTTTCAATTTTTACGAGAGTTACCGGCAGAGTGGGCGCAACATCAAAGCCGCCTATGCCTTGGCCGACATCGTCTCGCGTGAGCGCAACGCAATAGACGCGACCTATGTCGATACCTTGTACGACCTGATGGGAACAATCGTCTCAGAACGCTCTGATTTAGCGATGCGGATCACATACCTTCAGTACAACAAGAAAGATGGTGACGAGACCGGAAGTCATGAGGTCTATTGGTCGTGTGAACGCGGCAGCATGAAGCTCGGAAAATGGACCAATGGCAATGTTTCTCAGCTCAAAAAAGCTTTGCCGGAGATGCCGAACAAGGGCAGGATGATCATCGTCGAAACACGCAATACCTTTCGCCGCCCCTACAACATCAGCATTGGAAGCGCCGAACTGCCGATGGACAATTTTGTTTTCACCCACCCCAGAGTTTTTGACCAAATTGTAAACACCGACCCCAGCTGTCAGGTCTAACTAACCACGTTCTGCCAGCATCACCGATAGCGCCTCGGACATGAACTTGGCCTCGGTGGCGGCCGTCATGCCGCCGATGCCGATGCGGCGGCCCAGGCGCCACCAGAGGCCTGGTGCCCATGCGATCTCGGCAGGGGTTCGGGTTTTGATCAGAAAGCCGTTTGAGGGCTTGAAGGCAAAGGTGCCTCGGTCGACCGCTTCGATCTCATCCACGTGACATATCACCTGCCCCGATCCGGTGCGCAGCTCGGATTGGGTCAACTCGATCGTATCTGCGGTCGCAGTCCACATGCGGTGGGATAGCCAGAACGAGGCCGCTCCGATCAGCAACAAAAACACGTGCCAGCCCAGCTGTGGCGGACTGGCAAGCGCGACATAGATCACCAGCGCTCCGACCGTGGTCAGCATCCCTACCCCGGTCCAGCGGCGCGGGGCCGAGGCCGCGACCGTGGCCAGCACGTCTTGTTGCATAAGTTTCTCCTGCTTGCCTGCCTGCTTTAGCCGCTTTGATACGCAAAGGACAGGGCCACGTCACGGGTCTGAGCGCCCCTGCACAGAACGCGTGTGTTTGCGCGAATTGATCGCACGCGCGCCCGGCTTAGATTGCAGCCAGTTACGATGGAGGCTTCGATGTCGCTCAGACCCACTTTGGAAACCCGCAAAGCCGTGCCGACGATGGAGGGCGCGGGTGTCAAACTGCACCGGGCCTTTGGGTTTCAGGACCCGTCGGAGCTGGACCCGTTCTTGCTGTTTGACGATTTTCGAAACGAACACCCGCAGGATTACATGGCCGGTTTCCCATGGCATCCACATCGCGGGATCGAGACGATTACCTATGTTCTGTCGGGGACGGTCGATCACAGCGACTCGCTGGGCAACAGCGGGACGCTGGGGGCGGGTGATGTGCAATGGATGACTGCGGGATCTGGCATTCTGCATCAGGAGATGCCGAAAGGCACCGCCAGCGGTCAAATGCATGGGTTCCAACTGTGGGGCAACCTGCCCTCAGACCAGAAGATGACTGCGCCGCGCTATCAGGATGTGCAAAGCCGCGATATCCCCGAGATCACCGATGATGACGGCACCACCGTGCGCGTGATTGTGGGTGAGTTCTGGGGACGCAGAGGTCCCGTCGACGGAATCGCGGCCGATCCCCAATATCTGGACATAAGCGTCCCGGCGGGTGTGAAAAAGACCTTTCGCATCGACACGTATCGCCGCGCCTTTGCCTATGTGTTCGACGGTCAGGCCGCCTTTGCCGATGCCTCGCAACCCACAGGCGTTCTGCTGGAAAAAGAGGTCGCGGGGCATGAGATCAATATCCGCGATATGTCCGGCGACCGGACGCTGATCCGCTTCGGCTCGGGTGATGAAGTGACGGTTCAGGCCGGGCCTGAGGGGGTGCGGTTTCTGCTGATCTCGGGTGCTCCGATCAATGAGCCGGTCGCCTGGCACGGACCAATTGTGATGAACATGCAGGCCGAGTTGCAACAGGCCTTTCGGGAATTGCGCAATGGGACGTTCATCCGCCCGGCCCATTAGGGTCAGGCGGATACGGCCTTGCGCACCATGTCCCAATAGACCTGTTCGACCTCATCCAGAGACAGCCGTCCGCCGCTGCGATACCACGTGATCACGCCGTTCAGCATAGCGATGACGGCAAGGGTGGCGATCTTGGTGTCGGCCACCGCAAACCGCCCGGTCTCGTGGCCACGGCGTAAAATACTCTCAAGCGAGTCCTCGTACTGCCCGCGCAAGGCCTCAATCTCGGCGAAGTTTTCCGGCGTCAGGTTGCGCAGTTCCATATAGGCGATAAAGACCTCATCCGGGCGTTCCAAATGAAAGCGGATGTGAAAGCCCACAAACTGGCGCAGTGCGTCCTGCGGATCTTCGCGGCATGGCAGATCGTCATACGCGGCTGACAGGTCCTGCATGTGCACGCGCATCAGATCGTAAAGCAGGCTTTGCTTGTCGGGCGTGTAGTTATACAGCGCACCGGCCTGCACCCCAACCTCTCCGGCGATCTGGCGCATCGACACGGCGGCATAGCCGTGACGGGCAAACAACCCCAATGCTGCCTTGCGGATGCGGGGGCCGGTGATATCCGAGTGTGAGCCTTGAGTACGCGCCATGGGTTCACCGTATCTGAACATTTGTTCAGATAGAAGCCCGCTTGAACCGATCCGGCAAAAGGTGCATCACAGGACCCATGCCGCAACCCAAAGGATGGCCATGAAACCCCTGCCGCTGATCGCTCTGCTGCTCGCCATCGCTGGCTGCGCCGATATCCCCGAGCTTGAGGGCAGCGAATCCAAGGCGTTGCGCAAGGCCGCTTACCCGAAACTGCTACCGCTGGATGCCACGCTTGGCCCGCCCATCGATCCGGTCAGCGAGGCCGCAGAGGTCGAAGAAGACCTGACCGCCCGCAGCGAAGCGCTGGCAAAACGGGCCGAGGCGCTGCAGAACGCCGAGATAAACTAGCGCTTGATGCTCAGACGGATTGCACCCCTGCCCTGAACCCGCTAAGGCAGCCCGCAAAGGATCGCCCGCCACCGGCGGAATTTCGAGCGGAAAGGACCCATGGGGATGACACAGGCGCTGCGGCTTGGAATTGCCGGTTTGGGAACCGTGGGCATTGGGGTGGTCAAGATCGTCCGCCGCCATGCGGAACTGCTGCAGGCCCGTACCGGGCGGCCCATCGAAATCACCGCAGTCTCGGCCCGTGATGCTGGCAAGGATCGCGGCGTGAACCTGTCGGATTACGCGTGGGAGACCGACCCGGTTGCCTTGGCCAAGCGCGACGATATCGACGTCTATGTCGAGTTGATGGGGGGCGAAAACGGCCCCGCCAAGGCCTCGGTCGAGGCGGCGCTGGCCAGCGGTAGGGATGTGGTCACCGCCAACAAGGCGCTGCTGGCGATCCACGGGCAGGAACTGGCCGAAAAGGCCGAGGCCGCCGGTCGCGTGATCCGGTTCGAGGCCGCTGTTGCCGGCGGCATCCCGGTCATCAAATCTCTGACCGAGGGGCTAGCGGGTAACGAGATCACCCGCGTCATGGGCGTGATGAACGGCACCTGCAATTACATCCTGACCCGGATGCAGTCGCAGGAACTGGGCTATAACGCATTGTTCGAGGAATGTGCCCAACTTGGGTATCTCGAAGCGGATCCCAATCTGGACGTGGGCGGCATTGATGCGGCGCATAAGCTGGCGCTGCTGTCGTCAATTGCCTTTGGCACCAAGCCGAACTTCGACGGGATCGAGATTGAGGGCATTCAGCAGATCAGTCTGGATGACATCCATCAGGCCGATGACATGGGCTATCGGATCAAGCTGCTCGGCGTGGCACAACGCACCGCGCGCGGTCTGGTTCAGCGCATGCAGCCCTGTCTGGTGCCTAGCGACTCGCCTTTGGGGCAGTTGGAAGGCGGCACGAATATGGTGGTGCTGGATGGCGACTCGATCGAGCAGATTGTTCTGCGCGGCCCCGGTGCGGGTGAAGGTCCGACCGCCAGTGCCGTAATGGGCGATGTCTGCGATCTGGCGCGTGGACTGCACATCCCGACCTTCGGACGCCCTGCCACATCATTGCAAGAGGCGACGCCCGCCGTCACCGGCCTGCCTGCACCCTATTATCTGCGTCTGGGCCTGCTGGACAAGCCCGGCGCGCTGGCCAAGGTCGCCGCCATTCTGGGCGATGCCGGTGTTTCGATCGACCGGATGCGCCAGTATGCCCATGCCGAAAGCACCGCGCCGGTTCTGATCGTCACCCACAAGACCACGCGCGCCACGCTGGACGTCGCGCTTGAGGGCCTGCGCGAGACCGATGTCATTGCGGGCGAACCAGTTGCCCTGCGGATTGAAGAGGTTTGAGCTTGCGGCCTGCATGAAACGCAAGCTATGCCGGATGAAACGGCTTTATTGACCTGAGGATAAGAACAAATGAGTGCTGCCAAGATCGATTTTAACGACCGCCTGCTGTCGCTAGGGCTGGCAAGGGTTGCAGAACAGGCCGCACTGGCCTCGGCCTCTCTGGTTGGGCGGGGCGATGAAAAGGCAGCTGATCAGGCTGCCGTGAACGCCATGCGCGAACAGCTGAACCTGCTGGACATCGCGGGCGTTGTGGTCATCGGTGAAGGCGAGCGTGACGAAGCACCGATGCTGTATATCGGAGAAGAAGTCGGCACTGGTAACGGCCCCGGCGTGGACATCGCGCTGGACCCGCTGGAAGGCACCACCCTGACCGCCAAGGACATGCCCAACGCGCTGACCGTGATTGCCATGGGCCCGCGCGGCTCGATGCTGCATGCGCCGGATGTCTACATGGACAAGCTGGCCGTTGGGCCGGGTTACCCCGAGAACGTCGTCGATCTGGGCATGACCCCGCGCGAACGAGTTGAGGCGCTGGCCAAGGCCAAAGGGTGCGAGCCTGCCGATATCACCGTCTGCATTCTGGAACGTCCGCGCCACGAGGCGATGATCGCCGAGGTGCGCGAGACCGGTGCCTCGATCCGTTTGATTACCGATGGCGACGTGGCCGGTGTCATGCACTGCGCCGAAAGCGAAGTGACCGGCATCGATATGTATATGGGTCAGGGCGGTGCGCCTGAGGGCGTGCTGGCGGCTGCGGCACTGAAATGCATGGGTGGCCAGATTTTTGGTCGGCTGTTGTTCCGCAATGACGACGAGCGCGGCCGCGCCGCCAAGGCGGGCATCACCGATCTGGACCGCGTTTACGCGCGAGATGAGATGGTGACCGCGGATGTGATCTTTGCTGCCACTGGCGTGACCGGAGGCTCTCTGCTGCCGCGCATTAAACGCGAGCCGGGCTGGGTCGAGACGACGACGCTGCTGATGCGGTCCAAGACGGGCTCGGTCCGGCGCATGTCCTACCGCACGCCCATGTGGTCGCATACTGACGCATAGCGGCTTGCGCCGCTGCCTTCGGCGAGAGTATTTGTGAAAAGATGAAGAGGCCGGGTCCGGATGGGTCCGGCCTTGATGCATGAGGTGAGATGTGGCGTTTCTGGGTGTTGAGCAATCGTTGAGCGGGCGGCGCTGGGTTGGGCCGGGGGTCGAGGTCGAGCGAGCAGCTGAGATGATGGCGCAGCAGACCAATCTGCCGCGCGCGCTGTGTCAGGTTCTGGCCCGGCGCGGGGTTCCGGCGATGGAGGCCACGGGGTTTCTGGAGCCCAAGTTGAAAGAGCTGCTGCCTGATCCCCGTGCAATGAAGGATATGGAGGTTGCTGCGGCCCGGTTTCTGGAGGCAGTGCACAAACGACAGAAGATCGCGGTGTTTGCGGATTACGATGTGGATGGCGGGTCTTCGGCGGCGCTGTTGCTGGTGTGGCTGCGCCAGATGGGGATTGCTGCAACGCTCTATGTCCCCGATCGGATTGATGAGGGCTATGGGCCCAACGTGCCCGCCATGCAGGAGCTGGCGACAAGCCATGATGTGATCATCTGCGTGGATTGCGGAACGCTCAGCCATGAACCCATCGCGGCGGCCAAAGGCGCGGATGTGATCGTGCTGGATCACCATTTGGGCGGGGAAACCTTGCCGGATTGCGTGGCCGTGGTGAACCCGAACCGGCAGGATGAAAGCGGCGATCTGGCTTATCTGTGTGCCGCTGCGGTGGTATTTCTGATGCTGGTCGAGGCCGGGCGACAGCTGCGCGAGGCTGGTGCCAAGGGACCCGACCTGATGGCGATGCTCGATCTGGTGGCGCTGGCCACGGTAGCTGATGTTGCGCCTCTGATCGAGGCCAACAGGGCGCTGGTTCGTCAGGGTCTGAAGGTGATGGCCCAAAGGCAAAGGCCGGGGCTGGTGGCGCTGTCGGATGTGGCGCGCATGGATACTGCGCCCAACAGCTATCATCTGGGATTCCTGCTGGGGCCGCGTGTGAATGCGGGCGGGCGCATCGGGCAGGCCGATCTGGGCGCGCGGCTGCTGAGCACCGACTCGGCGACTGAAGCCGAAGCCTTGTCCGAGCGGCTGGATGCCTTGAACGCGGAACGGCGCGAGATCGAGAACGCAGTACGCGCCGCCGCGCTAGCGCAGGCCGAGGAGCGAGGGCTGGACGCACCGCTGGTCTGGGCGGCGGGCGATGGCTGGCATCCGGGTGTTGTGGGCATCGTTGCCTCACGCTTGAAAGAGACCGCAAACCGCCCCGCCATCGTGATCGGGTTTGACGGAGATGAGGGCAAGGGTTCGGGCCGTTCGGTCTCAGGCGTTGATCTGGGCGCGTCGATCCAGCGACTGGCGGCTGAGGGGCTGCTGGTCAAGGGCGGCGGCCACAAGATGGCGGCGGGTCTGACCGTAATGCGCGATCAGTTGGAGCCTGCGATGGCGCGGCTGTCGGAACTGCTGGCCAAACAGGGCGCAGGCCAAAGTGGCCCCGCCGATCTGAAACTCGATGGGGCACTGATGCCGGGAGCCGCGACGGTTGATCTGATCGAACAGATCGAAAAGGCAGGCCCGTTCGGTGCCGGAGCCCCTGCCCCCCGCTATGCCCTGCCCGATCTGCAGGTGCGCTTTGCCAAGCGCGTGGGCGAGACCCATCTGAAACTCTCGCTGTCGGATGGCATGTCCGGCGGGCTGGACGCCATCGCCTTTGGGGCCTTCGATGGCCCGCTGGGGGATCGCCTGTCCAACCACGGCGGGGCGCGGTTCCATTTTGCCGGTCGGCTTGAAGTGAATTCCTGGGGCGGTCGGCAGAGCGTGCAACTGCGGTTGGAGGATGCCGCAGAGGCCTCCTGACACCTGTTTAGAAGCCCTTCGGAGGCGGCTAAAAAAGTTTCGCAGCCTTGCGTTTTTCGTCTTGCGGGGGGGGAAGGTAAACCGTAAAAGGCCCTCCACAAGCCAGCGTGGCCCGTTCGTCTATCGGTTAGGACGCCAGGTTTTCAACCTGGAAAGAGGGGTTCGATTCCCCTACGGGCTACCATTTACGTTTGTATGGTCTAAATGGCCCGTTCGTCTATCGGTTAGGACGCCAGGTTTTCAACCTGGAAAGAGGGGTTCGATTCCCCTACGGGCTACCATTTTTACCAAACATTTCAGCACGATATGAGACCATGCCGGTCCAGACGACACCCGGCCTAAGATGTGCTGCGGTTTTGCGGGACGACCTCATAGCCGGGTTCTTCCGGTTCATCGTCCAGCATCTCGTGTGGGAAGCCTGGGGCGTGAATTTCAAGCCCGGTCGCGTCCTCGAGCCGTTTGATAATGTTCGGAGACAACTCACGCTCGCCATAGCGCGCGATCCCGTCTTCGAAAATCTTGATCATCAGCGGGTTGATCTCGAGCGGCACTCCGGCGCGATCGGCGACCTCTTGAAACAGGCCGATATCCTTTTTCACCAGATCCATGGTGAAGGAGATATCGCGCGAGCCGTTCAGGATGACCTGACTTTCGGTCTCATGCACAAAGGATGTACCCGAGGAAATCTTGATCGCTTCATAGGTGGTGCCAAGGTCCATACCAGCGGCCTTGGCGGTCACCAAAGCCTCGGCACAAGTGATCAGGTTGGCGGTGGCCAGATAGTTGGTCAGCACTTTCAGAACCGAGGCCGAGCCCAACTCGCCCGTGTGCAGGATGCGTCGCCCCATGGTGGTCAGGAAGGGCAGTATACGCTCGAACGTCGCGCGATCGCAGCCCGCGAAGATCGATATGTTACCGGTCGCCGCCCGGTGACAGCCACCCGAAACGGGGCAGTCCACTGCGGCGCCTCCGCGTTCGATGACCAAAGCGCCAAGGCGTTTGACCTCGGCTTCGTCGGTGGTCGACATCTCCATCCAGATTTTGCCGGGGGCGACCTCGGGCAGCATCTTTTGCATCACCGCATCCGAGGCGGCGGGGGATGGCAAACAAGTGATCACCGCATCGCAATCGCGCATCAGTTGGGCCGGGCTTTCAGCGGCCTTGGCCCCCTGCGCAACAAACGCGGCCACCAGATCGGGGTTCAGATCATGCACCGTCAGATCGATCCCGTTGCGCAACAGCGATCCCGACAGCTTGCCCCCTACATTGCCCAGCCCGATAAACCCTACTTTCATGCGCCGCATCCTCCTGTTCGCTTCTTGCGAACCATGCCAGCACGTCGGCTCAACCGGATCATGCCGCCCAGCGACCCGGACAGGTCGCTTTTTACCCGCGTGATCACGGATCGGCGCGTTGCGCTTGACAAGCGGGGCAACCCTGCCGCATGTCCCTTTCGTTGGTGTCTGCGACAGCAGATGAAAAGGGAATGCGTCAGCGGATCATCCGTCAAACGCAGCCGCCCCCGCGACCGTGACCGGAGAGGGTGCCCAAGCCACTGGCAAATGCCGGGAAGGCGGGACATCCGACAGAGGACCTCCTCTGACATCCGCAAGCCGGGAGACCTGCCAACACCCGAGAATGAAACCGGACGGGGTGTTCCGGTGTCGGGTCAATGGACCCGCATGAAACCCCGTCCCCCACGATGAGGATTTGGGGGGATGAGAGACATGACCGAGACCGCTCCGGTCGAATTGCTGGTTTGCACCACCTGCCGTCGCGGGCTGCCCGTCGAGGATGATGCGCAACGCCCAGGCACGCTGCTGCACAAAGCGCTGGAACAGGCAGACCTGCCCGAAGGGATCACCCTGAAAGCCGTAGAATGCCTTTCGAACTGTGACGAGGGCTGTTCCATAGTGCTGCGCGGCGGCCCGGATCGCTGGACCTTTGTTTACGAGCATCTGAACGAAACCGACCATGTCGACGTGATCGTTGATGGCGCCACCAAGTACCTCGCGACCGAAGATGGTCTGGTTAAATGGCGCGAGCGCCCTGAACATTTCCGCAAAAACTGTGCGGCCCGCATTCCCCCGATTGGAGCCCTGAAATGAGCAATCTCGAAAAACTCCCCGTCACCGTGATCACCGGCTTTCTGGGCTCGGGCAAGACCACGCTGGTGCGCCATCTGATGCAAAACCCGCAAGGCAAGCGCCTGGCTGTTGTGGTCAACGAATTCGGCGATGTGGGCGTCGATGGCGATATCCTGAAATCCTGCGCCATCCCCGATTGCCCTGCCGAAAACATCATGGAACTGGCGAATGGCTGCATCTGCTGCACCGTGGCCGATGATTTCATCCCCACGATTGAGGCGCTGATGGCGCTGGAGCCGCGCCCCGATCATATTCTGATCGAAACATCCGGCCTCGCCCTGCCGAAACCGCTGCTGAAAGCGTTCGACTGGCCGGATATCCGGTCCAAGATCACCGTCGATGGCGTGATCGCTCTGGCCGATGCCGAAGCCGTGGCCGCCGGTCGCTTCGCCCCAAACGTCGAGGCGGTCGATGCCCAGCGCTTGGCCGATGACTCGATTGACCACGAAACACCCCTGTCCGAGGTATTCGAAGATCAGATTTCCTGCGCCGACATCATCCTGCTGACCAAGCCCGATCTGGCCGGTCCCGAAGGCGTCGCCAAAGCGCGCGAGGTCATCGCCGCCGAAGCCCCGCGCCCGCTGCCCGTGGTTGAGGTCGCCGAAGGTGCCGTAGACGTGCGCGTTGTACTGGGTCTGGAGGCTGCTGCCGAGGATGACATGGACGCGCGTCCCAGCCATCACGACGGCCACCATGATCACGAGCATGACGATTTCGAAAGCATCATCGTCGAGTTGCCGGAACAGTCTGACCCGCTGGATTTGGTTGCCAAGATCGAACGTCTGGCTAAGGAATTGAACATCCTGCGCGTCAAAGGATACGCCGCCGTTCAGGGCAAACCGATGCGCCTGCTGGTGCAGGCCGTTGGTGCGCGTGTTCGCCATCAGTACGACCGCCCGTGGGAGCCCGGCGAAGACCGCCGCTCGCGCCTTGTGGTCATTGCTGAACATGACGACATCAAAGAAACTGAAATCCGCGATATCCTTGTGGGTGTCACCGAGGCCGCCGAGTAACCCATGCACGTCGTCTTCCGCGAAAGCCACGGGCTCGAGGAAACCGAGACCCCAACCGATCTGGGCCAGAGCCCGGCGGATCTGGTGGTGCTGTCGTTCTCTGACAGCGACCTCGGCGCTTTCGCGGCGGGCTGGCATCGCGGAGGCGGCCCCGAGGGGCGGATGCCCACTCTGCGGCTGGCCAACCTGACGGCGCTGAAACATCCCTTGTCCGTCGACACCTATGTCGAGCAGACGTTGGAGGGTGCCAAGGGTATCCTGATCCGCCTGATCGGAGGTGTGCCCTATTGGGCCTACGGGCTGCAGCAGGTTCTGGCGCGGGCACAGGCCAAAGGGATCGCTCTGGCTGTCCTGCCTGCCGACGGGCGCGAAGATACACGGCTGGATGACTATTCCACCCTGCCCGTCTCGACCCTGCGGCGGCTGTCGCATCTCTGCGATACGGGCGGAGAGGTTGCCGCGCAGGCAGCGCTGGCGCAAATGGCGCTGGCGGCAGGCCTTTATGCTGGTCCGGTAATCGGGGCCAAAACGATCCCCGAATGCGGTGCATGGTGCCCGGATCGAGGTGTAATACCGGTGGACACAGCGTTTTCAAGCAATGCCAAACGCATCCTCGTAACGTTCTACCGCGCCTATCTGACCTCAGCCGACACCGCCCCGGTCGCTGCCCTGATCCGCAGCCTGCACGCGCGCGGGTTCGACGCGGTCGGCCTGTTCGCCCCGTCGCTGAAAGCCCCCGCAGCCGCCGACTGGCTGCGCGAGACCATAACGGCGCTGGCCCCGTCTGCGATCATCAATGCCACGTCATTCTCGGGCAAAGGTGCGTCGGGCACCTCACCGCTGGATGCAGCCGCAGTGCCCGTGTTTCAGGTCGCGCTGGCCACCTCGCGCCGCAAGGCCTGGGCCGAGGCGGAACGCGGCCTCTCACCCGCCGACCTTGCCATGCATGTGGTGCTGCCCGAGGTGGACGGGCGGATTTCCGCGGGCATTACGTCCTTCAAGGAACCGGGCAAACGCGATCCACATCTGGAATATTCTCGCTTTGCCCACCGCCCCGAGTCCGAACGGATCGAAGCCATTATCGACCGCGTCACCGGCTGGCTGAACCTGCATGACAAGCCCAAAGCGGATCAAGTGCCCGCGCTTGTCCTGTCCACATATCCCGGCAAAGACTGGCAGATGGCTCATGCGGTCGGATTGGACGCACTGGCATCAGCCGAGGCAATGCTGTCCGACTTGGGGGCCGAAGGTTACGATACCGCACCGGCGGAACCAATTGCCGAAACGCTACTGGACGCCCAAACTTCGTGGTCCCTTGCTGATTACCAAACCGCGCTGGCCGAACTTCCCGAACAACTTCGCGCAGACCTGAACGCGGTCTGGGGCAAACCCGAGGATGACCCGGCGGTTGCAAATGGTGCCTTCCACTTTACCGCGCTGCGCCGGGGCAAGGCTCTGGTCGCGCTGCAACCAGAACGCGGCACACCTGAGT
This sequence comes from Ruegeria sp. CJ3, assembly GCF_056536725.1. Lineage (NCBI taxonomy): Bacteria > Pseudomonadati > Pseudomonadota > Alphaproteobacteria > Rhodobacterales > Roseobacteraceae > Ruegeria > Ruegeria sp. CJ3. The sequence continues at coordinate 84,267 of NZ_JBQFQE010000001.1, read as the reverse complement.
TGCGTGATGACGACTATCACGACCTGTCGCGCACTCCGCGTCATAGTTACGTCGCCTTCTATTTGTGGCTGCGCAAGGCCCTCGGGGCGGATGCGCTGATCCATATCGGCGCGCATGGCACGCTGGAGTGGCTGCCGGGCAAATCCGTCGCTCTGTCCAACACATGCTGGCCCGAGGCGCTGATCCGCGATCTGCCCGTGATCTACCCGTTCATCGTCAACGACCCCGGCGAGGCCGCGCAGGCCAAGCGTCGGATCGGGGCTGTGACGCTGGGCCATATCCCTCCGGCACTGAAGGAAAGCGGCACACCGGATCGCATGGTCCGGCTGGAATCGCTTTTGGATGAATTCTCGAACGCCGACGGTCTCGACCCAAAGCGCCGCGACCGGTTGCAGGAGGATATCCGGGACGAGGCGCAGGCCATCGGATTGGAAAACGACCTCGGATTGGATCAGGCCACCTGCACCGCCGAAGCAATCACGCGCATCGACCGCTTTGTCTGTGACATCAAGGAAAGCCAGTTCGGCGACGGGCTGCACATCTTTGGGCGCGTGCCCGAGGTCACTGGCAATTTCGACCCCGCGCCCTCGGCCCGTGCCGAACGGCAGGGTCTGATCGACGCGCTGGCCGGAAAACGGATCGAGGCTGGTCCTTCTGGTTCCCCCTATCGTGGCCGCTCGGACGTACTGCCCACGGGGCGGAACCTCTATACCACCGACCCGCGCTCGGTCCCGACCCGCGCTGCCTATACCCAAGGGGTGAAACTGGCCGAGGAACTGGTGCGGCGGCACCTGCAAGAGGAAGGCGACTATCCAAAGGGCCTGATCGTTGACCTCTGGGGCTCGGCCACAATGCGCACCGCGGGTGAGGAATTCGCCATGGCGCTACACCTGTTGGGCGTCAAACCGGTCTGGGACAAGGGCTCCGAGCGGGTCTCGGGCATCGAGGTTCTGCCGATCACCGACCTCAGCCGCCCGCGTCTGGATGTAACGCTGCGGGTGTCGGGCCTATTCCGCGATGTGTTCCCCACGCTCTCGGCGCTTTATGGTCAGGCCATTCGAGCTCTGTCCGCTCGGGATGAGGCCCCGGACTGGAACCCTTATGCCGGTCAGGAACCCTCGGCCCGCGTCTACGGCCCCGCCCCCGGCAGCTATGGTCTAAACATGACCCACCTGTCCGAAACCTACACCGACGAGGCCCGTGCGCAGGCGGGCGAGGCGTGGCTGGACGCCAGCTCCTTTGCGCTGGAAGGTGAGCATATCGCGCAGGACAAGGACGGGATCACCCAACGCGTCGCCAATGCCGACAGCTTTGTCCACCCGCAAGACCTAACCGAGACCGACCTGTTGCTGGCCAACGACTATGCCACGCATGAAGCCGGGTTCGCCGCCGCCAAGAAGATCACCGGCGGGACCGCACAGCTCTACCATCTGGACAATACCAACCCGAAAAACCCGCGCGCCCGTACCTTGCCCGAGGAAATCAGCCGCGTCGTCCACGCCCGCGCCGCAAACCCCGGCTGGATCGCCGGGATGCAACGCCACGGGTTCCGCGGGGCCGCCGAGATCGCGGCGACGCTGGATCACATGGCGTCGTTTGCGCATCTGTCCGGCACCGTCGCGCCGCATCTGTTCGACCTCTATCATGATGCCACGCTGGGCGATGCCGAGGTTGACGCGTTCCTGCAAGAGGCCAATCCTCAAGCGCATCAGGCCATGCAGGATCGGTTCCGCGCCTTGCTGGAGGCCGGTCTTTGGGAAACCCGCCGGAATTCGATCCGCGCAAATCTGGAGGGGCTGGGATGAGCGCGCCCGCCTCGAAGCCAGTCGTCCAGGGCTGGTGCCCCGGCGCACACCGACCGATGATGTCGGGCGACGGGTTGGTGGTGCGTGTTCGCCCCCGGCTGGCGCGTCTGGACGCCACTCAGGCCTTGGGTTTGTGCCGACTGGCCGATCGGTTCGGCAATGGCACCATAGACCTGACCAACCGCGCCAACCTGCAACTGCGCGGCGTGGCCGAGGCCGATCATCAGCCACTATTGGCCGAACTGTCCGCGCTGGACTTGCTGGACGCCGAACTCGGCATTGAGGTGCGGCGCAACATTCTGGTCTCACCGCTTTATCAGGAGGGAGACCTGACTGCTCGGCTGACCCAGCGGTTGATCGACCGGTTGGGCGACCTGCCCGCCCTGCCCGCCAAGTTCGGCTTTGCCATCGACACCGGCCCCGCGCGCCTGCTGGTCGGAGACTCGGCGGATATTCGGCTGGAAATCGGCCCCGACGGACTGATCCTGCGCGCCGAAGGGGCCGTGTCTGGGCGTACCGTAACCGCGGGCGAGGCCATCGACCAACTGATCGCGCTGGCCGGATGGTTCGCCAGAACCTACACCCCCGAGACCCGCCGCATGTCGCGTGCCGTCGTCAGCCATGGTTTGCCGGAGGAATGGCAAGGCACCACGCCCGTTCCCGCCGGAGCGCCGCTAATACCCGGCTCCTGCGTACAAGGGACACTCTATGGCGCAGCCTTTGGGCAATTGCCTGCGCGGGACCTCGCGGAACTAATCGCTAATAGCGGCGCTACTGCCCTGCGTGTCACACCCTGGCGGCTGATCCTGCTGGAAGGCGGGGCGGCGATACCTGCCCCGGCCTTTGTCACGGGCTGCGCCGATCCGCTTATGACCACCGATGCCTGCCCCGGCGCGCCGTTCTGCCCGCAGGCACAGGTGGAAACCCGGGACATCGCGCGGGCGCTTGCACCGCGCGTCCCCGGCACGTTGCACGTCTCGGGCTGCGCCAAGGGGTGTGCCCGGATGGGGACTGCCGATATCACTCTGGTCGGCCATGATGGTCGATTTGATCTTGTCAAACAGGGCCACGCAGGGGATGAGCCCTGCCTGACTGGCCTGACCGAAGAAACACTCATGACCATGGACTTCACCTGATGCCCTACACTTACGACACCGATGGCGCGGCGATCTATAAGGAGAGCTTTGCCACCATCCGGTCCGAGGCCCACTTGACCCGGTTTGATACCGACGAGGAACAGGTCGCCGTCCGCATGATCCACGCCGCCGGGATGGTCGGGCTGGAAGAGTTCGTGCATTTCTCGCCCGGTTTTGTGCAGGCCGCGCGCACCGCGCTGGAAGGTGGTGCGCCGATCCTGTGCGATGCGCGCATGGTCAGCGAGGGCATCACCCGTTTTCGACTGCCCGCGGACAACGAGGTGATCTGCACCCTGCATGACGAGCGCGTGCGCCCCTTGGCCGCCGAGATGAGCAACACGCGCTCGGCTGCCGCGCTTGAGCTGTGGCGTCCGCATCTACAAGGTGCCGTGATCGCCATCGGGAACGCGCCCACCGCGCTGTTCCACCTGCTGAACATGCTGGAAGACCCCGACTGCCCACGCCCTGCCGCCATCATCGGCTGCCCCGTGGGCTTCGTCGGTGCGGTCGAATCCAAGGACGCCTTGTGGGAGGCGCAGCCGGTACCATCCTGCATCGTCAAAGGCCGCCTGGGCGGCAGCGCCATCACCGTCGCCGCCGTCAACGCCATCGCGAGCCGCGCGGAATGAGTGCGGGCAAGATATACGGCGTAGGCCTCGGCCCTGGCGATCCGGACCTGATGAGTGTGCGGGCAGATCGTTTGCTGCGCAACGCGCGCCATGTGGCATTTTTCCGCAAACCGGGCCGCAGCGGTCAGGCGCGCAAGATTGTCAATGGCATGATCCCGGATTGTGCGGTCGAATTCCCGATGGAGTATCCCGTCACGACTGAAATCCCCGTGACCGACCCGCGTTACAATGAACTGCTGTCGGCCTTTTACAAGGACTGCGTCGCACATCTGAAGGCGCTGTCCGAGCAAGGCGAGGATGTGGTTGTACTGTGCGAGGGCGATCCGTTTTTCTATGGATCTTTTATGCACCTTTACAGTCGCTTACGATCCATAGCTAATGTTGAAGTCGTGCCAGCTATCACTGGCATGTCAGGTGCCTGGACCGCAACCGGAGATCCGATCACATGGGGCGATGATGTGCTGACGGTTCTAATGGGCACGCTGCCTGAGGACACGCTGGCCGAGCGGATGACGCAGACGGACGCTCTGGTCGTGATGAAGATCGGGCGCAATATCGACAAGGTGAAGCGGGCGCTGAAAACCGCCGGTCTCTATGACCGCGCTTGGATTGTGGAATATGCCCAGATGCCCAACCAGACTGTAACGAAGCTGTCGGAAGCCTGCGACAAGATCACCCCGTATTTCTCGATCATCCTGGTGCACGGACAGGGCCGACGGCCATGAGCGGTTGGGTCAAAATCGCAGGCCTTGGCCCGGGTGATGAGGCTTTGGTCACACCTGAAGTGACCGCCGCTTTGGCCGAGGCCACCGATGTGGTGGGCTATATCCCCTATGTCGCCCGTGTGGCCGAGCGCGAAGGTCTGACCCTGCACGCCAGCGACAACCGGGTGGAAATTGACCGCTCGCAGCACGCTTTGCAGATGGCAGCTGACGGCAAACGAGTGGTCGTGGTCTCATCGGGTGATCCCGGCGTGTTCGCGATGGCGGCCGCGGTGTTCGAGGCGCTGGAAAACGGGCCGTCCGAATGGCGCAACATTCCCGTCGACGTGCTGCCGGGGATTACGGCGATGCTGGCGGCCTCGGCCCGGGCAGGCGCGCCTTTGGGGCATGATTTCTGCGCCATCAACCTTAGTGACAACCTCAAGCCATGGGCATTGATCGAAAAACGTCTGCGGCTCGCGGCGCAGGGCGATTTCGCCATGGCTTTCTATAACCCGCGCTCGAAGTCCCGCCCGGAAGGCTTTGTAAAAACGCTGGAAATCCTGCGTGAAGAATGTGAACCCGAACGACTGATCCTGTTCGCCCGTGCGGTCTCGCGCGAGGATCAAGCAATCCGAATTTCCACGCTGGCCGAGGCGACGCCCGAGATGGCCGACATGCAGACGGTGGTCATCGTCGGGTCATCCCTGACCCGCGTGATCCAGCGCGACGTGGCCCCGATCGTCTACACCCCGAGGTTCACACCGGAATGAGCGAGCCAGTCCAGAACCTGCGCCACGCTTTCCAGTTCGGTCCGCTGCGGCAAGGCCGGTCGGTCGATCATCAGCACCGGCACTCCCAGCGTCCGCGCGGCGTCCAGCTTGGCCCGCGCACCAGTACCGCCCGCATTCTTGGACACGACCAGTTGCGTGCCGTGCCGTTGCATCAACGCGTGGTCTCCGGCCTCGGTGAATGGCCCCCTGGACACGACGACTTCACAATCCGGCAGCGGCAGCGCAGTGGGTTCATCGACCAGCCGCAACAGATAGTGGTGCTGGGGTTGAGCCGAGAAGTCCTCAAGATGCATCCTTCCCACGGCCAGAAACACGCGCCGCGGCGCACCCGCGATTGCCTGCACCGCGGCCGGGATGTCAGGCACGTGCTGCCAGGTGTCACCCTCCTGCTTCACCCAAGCAGGGCGGGTCAGGGCGACCAGCGGAACCCCGGTCTGACGGCAAGCCTCAATCGCATTTCGGCTCATCTGCGCAGCGAAGGGGTGCGTTGCGTCGATCACATGGGTAATCTGATGATCGCGGATATGGCGGGCGAGCCCACCGGCCCCGCCAAACCCGCCCACACGCACAGGGATGGGTTGCGGACGCGGACTATCGACCCGGCCCGCATAGGAATAGGTTGCGGGCAGGCCCCGCTCGGCCAGCGTTCTGGCCAGCGCGTTGGCCTCGGTCGTGCCGCCCAGAAGCAGGAGGTTGGACATGCATAAGGCTCCGTGGCTGACCGTTTTGGGTTTGGGCGAAGATGGACTGGATGGCCTGTCGCCCGCAAGCCGTCAAGTGCTGGATCGCGCCGAGGTCGTCATGGGCCCGCCCCGGCATCTGTCGCTGATCCCCGATCACAGCGCCGAGCGCATTGAGTGGCCCGTACCCTTTGCCGACGGCCTGCCGGTTCTTGAGGGCCTGCGCGGGCGGCGCACGGTCGTCCTGGCCTCGGGCGATCCGTTCTGGTTCGGTGCGGGCTCGGTCATTGCGCGCCATTTCGAGGCGGGCGAATGGACGGCCCTGCCCGGCCAGTCAACCTTTTCGCTGGCGGCCGCACGGCTGGGCTGGCCTCTCGAAAGCGTTTTGACCTTCGGTCTGCACGCCGCCCCTCTGACGCGCCTGCGCCCGCATTTGTCCGCCGGGTTGCGCGCGATCCTGCTGCTGCGCAACGGCGCGGCGGTGGCCGAACTGGCGACCTATCTGACCGAAACCGGCTTTGCCGACACCCAACTGCACGTGATGGAGGCGCTCGGCGGCCCCCGCGAGCGCGCCCGCAGCATGTCGCTGACCGAGGCGCTGCTGGGTGCTTTCGAACATCCGGTTTGCGTGGGGCTTGAAGTGGCGGGACCGGGCAGAGCCATGCCCAAGGCCTCGGGCAAGCCAGACGAGATTTTCGAGACCGACGGCCAAATCACCAAACGTCCGATCCGCGCACTGACTCTGTCGGCGCTGGCTCCGCAACGCGGAGAGCATCTGTGGGATATCGGCGGCGGCACCGGCTCGATCAGCATCGAATGGCTGATGTGCGATCCGACGCTGACGGCCACGACTATCGAACCGCGCGAGGACCGCGCCGAGCGCATTCGCCGCAACGCGGATACGCTGGGGCAGGATCGGCTTGCGGTCGTGCATGGCACCGCGCCCGAGGCCTTGGACGGGTTGACCAAACCCGATGCTGTATTCATCGGCGGTGGGCTGAGCCAGGCCCTGCTGGACTGGCTGAACGCTCATCTGCCCCAAGGTACACGGCTGGTCGCCAACGCAGTGACGCTGGAAAGCGAGGCGTTGCTGGCGCATCGGCACGACAAGCTGGGCGGAGACCTGTTGCGTATCGAACTGGCGCAAGCCGCGCCCTTGGGACCGCGACGCGGCTGGAAATCCACATACCCAGTGGTGCAATGGAGCGTTACCCTATGATCGTCGCGGGTCTTGGGTTTTCATCGTCTGCAACGGCGGACAGCCTGCGCACCGCGTTCGAGGCCGCCTCGGACGGGCAGCGCGTGGACGCGCTGGCGACGGTTGCGGACAAACGGGGCCACGCGGCGCTGGCGGCCTTGGCGCAGGCGACCGCCCTGCCCCTGCATTTCATCGCGCCCGCCGATCTGGCGGGGCAGCGCACACTCACCTGCTCGGCCCGCAGCCGCGCGACCTATGGCACCGGCAGCGTGGCCGAGGCCTCGGCCCTCGCCGCCGCAGCACCCAACGCGCGGTTGCTGGCCCCCAGACAGATTTCAAACGACCGGCTGGCCACCTGCGCCATCGCCATCGGAGGACAGACATGACCGTTCATTTCATCGGCGCCGGACCGGGTGCCGCCGACCTGCTTACCTTACGCGGGCGCGATATCATCGCATCCTGCCCTGTGTGCCTGTACGCAGGTTCGCTGGTTCCCGAGGAAATCCTGAGCCACTGTCCCGAGGGCGCAAAGATCATCAACACCGCACCGATGGATCTGGGTCAGATCATGACCGAGATCGAGGCCGCCCATCAGACCGGTCAGGACGTGGCACGGCTGCATTCCGGCGACCTGTCGGTCTGGTCCGCGATGGGTGAACAAATCCGGAGGCTGAAAGAGATGGGCATCCCCGTCAGCGTAACCCCCGGCGTGCCATCGTTTGCCGCCGCCGCTGCGGCTCTGGGCACTGAACTGACCCTGCCCGGGCTGGCGCAATCGGTGGTACTGACTCGGACGCCGGGGCGCGCATCCTCGATGCCCGAGGGTGAGACGCTTGAGAACTTCGCCCGCACCGGCGCGACGCTGGCCATTCACCTGTCGATCGGCAATCTGGACAAGGTTATCGCTGACCTGACCCCCGCATACGGCACCGGCTGCCCGGTGGCCGTGGTGTACCGCGCCAGTTGGCCGGACGAGCGGATCATCCGCGCGACGCTGGCGACCCTGAAGGAGGCGCTGGACGAGGGCATCTCGCGTACCGCGCTGATCCTGGTCGGCCCGGCACTGGCAGGTGAAGGGTTCGACGAAAGCTGCCTGTATTCAAAGACCTATGACCGCCGCTATCGCCCGCAAAGCGCCGACAGCCCATGGTCAAGCTGGAGCCATGGCGATGACTAACCCTCCGGGCCTTTTGATTTCCGCGCCCTCATCAGGGACCGGTAAGACCACCGTGATGCTGGGCCTGCTGCGGGCGCTGGCCGAAGATGGGTTGACGGTACAGCCCTTCAAAAGCGGACCGGACTATATCGACCCGGCCTTTCATCTGGCCGCGGCCCGCCGCCCTTCGTTCAACCTGGACAGTTGGGCGATGGGGGACCCTCTGTTGAGCGCGATTTCCACGCAGGGCGAAGGCGCGGATATTGTTATCGCCGAAGGGTCTATGGGTCTGTTCGACGGTGTCGCAAAGCCCGGCGAGACGGGCCACGGGTCCAGCGCCGAGACCGCGCTGCGCATGGGCTGGCCGGTGGTACTGGTGCTGGATGTGGGCGGTCAGGCGCAATCGGCGGCGGCGACGGCACTGGGGTTTCGGATGTATAACCCCGACTTGCCCTTTGCCGGCGTGATCCTGAACCGCTGCGCCAGCCCCCGGCATGAGCGCCTGACCCGGCTGGGGATGGAGCGCGCGGGCCTGCCGGTTCTGGGCGTGTTGCCCCGTCGTGGAGATCTGACCCTGCCCGAGCGGCATCTGGGGCTGATACAGGCGGTCGAGCATCCCGATCTGGAAAGCGCGATTGCCGGATACGCCGCGTTTCTGCGCGAGCATGTGGATCTTGAGGCGATCAAACGGGCGGCCTCCTCGGGCCCCGCGGGGCCGTCGTCGGCCGCGCTGCCGCGCCCTCCGGCGCAACGGATCGCACTGGCCCGGGATGCGGCGTTTTCCTTTACGTATCCGCATTTGCTGGAAGGCTGGCGCGCGGCAGGGGCTGAAATCCAGCCGTTTTCCCCGCTGGCCGATGAGGCACCTGCCCCGGACGCCGATCTGGTCTGGTTGCCGGGCGGGTACCCCGAACTGCATGCGGGCACACTGGCTGCGGCAGACCAGTTCCTGAGCGGGTTGCGCAAACATGCCGAGACCCGGCCCGTGCATGGCGAATGCGGTGGTTATATGGCCTTGGGCGAGGTGCTGATCGACAAGGATGGCACACCCCACCGAATGGCCGGGCTGCTGGGGCTGCAGACCTCGTACCAAAAGCGCAAGTTCAATCTGGGCTACCGCAAGGCGGAACTGCTGGCCCCGATGCCCGGATTTGCCACAGGGGCTGCCCTGAGGGGGCATGAGTTCCACTATTCCTCGATCATCGAACAACCCGACACGCCTCTGGCCCGTGTGTTCGACGCCGAAGGAGCCGAAGGGCCGCAGACCGGGTCGGTTCGGGGCAATGTGACGGGCACCTTCTTTCATCTGATCGCGGAGGCCTCGGTATGAGCGGGTTTGTCTCTTTCGTCGGCTCGGGCCCCGGTGATCCGGAACTGCTGACGTTGAAGGCCGTGGACCGGCTGCAAAGGGCGGATGCGGTGCTGTTTGACGACCTCAGCAGCGGCCCAATCCTGAGCCATGCGCGCGACGATGCCGATCTGGTCGGCGTGGGCAAGCGGGCCGGACGTCCCTCGCCCAAGCAGGATCATGTCAGCCGGTTGTTGGTCGAATATGCCCAAACCGGGCAGCGTGTGGTGCGGCTGAAATCCGGTGACGGAGGGCTGTTTGGACGGCTGGAAGAAGAACTGATCGCCCTGCGCGAGGCGGGGATTGACTACGAAATTATCCCGGGCATCCCTTCGGCCATCGCCGCGGCAGCGGCGGCGGGCATCCCGCTGACCCGGCGCCTGACCGCGCGGCGGGTGCAGTTCGTCACCGGCCACGATGTCAGCGGCAAGCTACCGCAAGACCTGAACCTGCCCGCGCTGGCCGATCCGGGGGCGACCTCGGTGGTGTTCATGGGCAAGCGCACTTTTCCCTTGCTGGTCGAAGCGTTGCATACCCATGGCCTGCCGCTGGACACGCCCGCGCTGATGGCCGAGGCGGTCTCGACCCCAGATCAGACGCTGCACCGGTCGACCATCGGCGCGCTATCGAACCGGCTGGCCGCTGATATCGGCACGGCCCCTGCGCTGATCCTTTATGGCCCGCTGGCGGAGCTTGGTGATGATTGACCTGACGCTGATAGGGATCGGCACCGGCAACCCGGATCACGTTACCCTTCAGGGGGCCGAGGCGATCCGGGGCGCTGACCTGATCCTGATCCCGCACAAAGGCCAGAACAAAACCGATCTGGCCGGGTTACGGGAAGGGATCATTGCGCGCGTGACAGATACCCCCCCTCGTATTGCCTATTTCGACATCCCCGAGCGTCGATCCGACGACGGTTATCTGCGCGGCGTCGACGACTGGCATGATGCCATCGCTCTGCGCTGGCAACAGGCGATGGCGGACCACCCGCAAGCGCGCCATGTGGCTCTGCTGATCTGGGGCGATCCGTCACTCTATGACAGTTCGCTGCGCATCGCGGCGCGACTGGAGCCACAGCCTCCGACACGGGTTATCCCCGGCGTTACCGCCCTGCAGGCGCTTACAGCGGCCCACGCGATTCCGATCAACGACTTGGGCGCACCCTATGTCGTCACCACCGGGCGGCGCATCCGGGACGAGGGCTGGCCGGATGGCGCCTCGACTGTCGCGGTGATGCTGGATGGCGAATGTTCGTTTCAGCGCCTCGAGATGCAAGATTATAAAATCTGGTGGGGCGCGTATGTGGGCATGAGGGAAGAGGTGCTGATCAGCGGGCCTCTGGCCGATGTGGCGCAGGACATTCTGGATACACGCGCCCGCGCCCGGGCTGATCATGGCTGGATCATGGATATCTATTTGCTGAAAAAGCGCGTGATCTGACGCGAAAGGTCGCAATTGGAGATTGCGCCGGGGTGGGCTTGGCGGCTAAATGGAACCGTCTGGTCCTGTCGGAGATACCGGCAAGCTAAGAGGGAATTTGGTGCGGCCTGCGCGCAGGTCAAATCCAAAGCCGCCCCCGCGACTGTAAGCGGTGAGCCCTGTTCAACCAGCCACTCCCGATTTTTGAAGGGGGGAAGGCGAACAGAGGCATCGACCCACGAGCCAGGAGACCTGCCAGGCGACAATTGAAACACCGGCCGTCGGGTGCGGCGGCACTGGAGGACTAAATATGACGACACAAACTCAAACGGCATCGGGCGCACGTACAGGCGTTCTGACCGCCCTGTTCGCGATTGCGCTGGGTCTGGGCATCATCACCCTGACCGGCCACGTCCAGGCTGCTGCCCTGCATGACGCGGCGCATGACGTCCGTCACGCAACCGGCTTCCCCTGCCACTAAGGCCATGTTCAGTCGCATTCTGACCAGCGCGTTGTTCGCTGGTGCCGCAGCGGGGTTGATTGCCGCCTTGCTGCAGCTTGCATTTGTGCAGCCTGTCCTGTTGCACGCCGAACTTTATGAATCTGGTGAACTGGTCCATTTCGGGGCCGAGGCCGTTACGGCTCATCCCGAACTGCCCGGTATGTTCTCGGAACTGACCCGCGACGCGCTGAGCGTCATTTTCACCATGCTCACCTATACCGGCTATGCGCTGATTATGGTTGCACTGATGTCCGTGGCCGAGGGTCAGGGGCACAAGGTGGATGGCCGCACCGGCGTGCTGTGGGGTCTGGCAGGGTTCATCGCCTTCCATCTGGCCCCGGGCTTTACTCTGGCACCCGAGGTCCCGGGCGTTGCAGCGGCCGATGTCTATGCACGTCAGGTCTGGTGGTTTGCGACCGTGGCGACCGCAGGTATTGCCATGTGGCTGATTGCCTTCAGCGGCAATATCGTCAGCTATGTGGTCGCAGCGCTTCTGCTGATGGCTCCGCACCTGATTGGCGCGCCCGAGCCGGACGTGTTCACCGGTCCTGTACCTACTGAGATTGGTGCCCTGTTCGCGGCCCGCGCCTTTGGCATCGGCCTGGTGGCCTGGGTTCTGGTCGGCTCGTTCGCCGGGTATTTCTGGCAGAAAGAGGCCAGCCACGCCGAAGCAGCGGCCTAAGTACTCAATACACACGCGCCGGGCCCTGCCCGGCGCGTTTCTTTTTGCCTCAAGGAACAAGAAATGTCCCGTTCACTTGCTTTGTTTGCAATCGGTCTGGTCTTTGGCGGCGGCGCAGGTTTCGTACTGGCCGCGGGAAATGGGATCACGTTCGATGGCCACGACCATGGCGATCCCGCCCACCACGGCAGCGGTCAGGCCGAGGCAATGGCGCATGACCATTCCAAATCGGTGAACCTGCCCGCCGGACCGGATGCGCCGGGTCTTGAGATCGCGCTGACCCCAGATCCAATGTCCGGCTGGAACCTGCAGGTTTTGCCGCAGAACTTCCGCTTTGCGCCCGAAAATGCCTCGGGCGCGGACCAGCCGGGCGAAGGCCATGCCCATGTCTACGTCAACGGCACGAAGCTGGCCCGGCTCTATGGCAATTGGATGCACATCGCCGAGTTGCCCAAAGGTGCGGTCGAGGTCGAGGTGTCGCTGAACGCCAACAGCCACAGCGCGCTGGCGGTGGACGGCACACCTGTTGCGGCCTCTGTCACCGTTCAGGTGGACTGAAACGCAGGTATCCGCGCCCGCAAGCAAATCCGAAGCCGCCCGCAGGGTCGGGCGTCTTCGATCCAGCCCGCTGGGCTATCCAGATAAGTGCGGCAGGTCGCGGCGATGTCATCCGCATCAGCGCTGAGGTCGAGCCCCGAGAACACATAAGACGCCATCCCCTGCCCCTGCAGGGACAGGGCCACCGGCGTCTCGCAACTGCTGAAACAGGCATGGGCAGCCAGATCGACGCGCTCAGCCAACCCCGCACGCTGCAATGCCGCCTGCACCGCGCGCTGCTCGACGTCCGGGTCGCGTTCGCCCGCACAACTACTGCATATCGACAGTCGAATCCGATCCATACACGTGCCCGTTCTCTGGTGCCTCCCAGAGTTTCTGGGCGCTCTGCCCAGCCAACACAAGCCCCACCCGCACACTTCCCCACGAGATTGTGAGTGTGGTTTCACCGCTTTTCTGCCATCACTTTCAAGAGCTGCCGAAAAAGAGGTCGGACATGAAAGCGTTTTGGATTGCACTTTTCCTGCTGGCCCTGCCCGCCTTGGCGGACGAGGCCGAGCCTCTGTCGGGATGGGCCGTTTATCCAAGCGACAAAAGCTATGACCAATTGGTCGATGACACCAAAGCGGCCATCAAGGAAAGCGGGCTGATCGTGGTTACACAGGCGGGTCCGACCAAAGCTGCCGCAGCGCGCGGCATCACCATACCGGGCAACCGGGTGATCGGTGCGTTCAACAACGACTACGCGGTGCGGGTGCTTGAGACCTCGACCAATGCGATGATCGAAGCGCCAATCCGGTTCTACGTGACCGAGAATGACGACGGCACTGCAACCCTGTCCTACAAGACCCCGGGCTTTGTCTTTGCCCCGTACGTCTACGAGGGCGGAGACCCCCTTCGCGAGATCGCCGAGGAGCTGGACACCAAGTTTCAGGCGGTTGCGGAAAGCGCAGTCAAATAGTCACACTGACGTGAACCTGCTTGCGTCCGGGCCTGTCCTCCGCAATCTGCAGCATGACATGATGATCGGAGCTTGAGTGATGCAGGACCTGTCCCCCCGCGCTGCGGACCTGTTGGCACAACGCCTATACGAGGCCGGATGCCGCCACGCCTTTGGCATGCCGGGCGGAGAGGTTCTGACGCTGGTCGATGCGCTGGAGCAGGCAGGTATCACCTTCCACTTAGCCAAGCATGAGAATTCCGCCGGTTTCATGGCCGAGGCCGTCCACCACCGCGACGGCGCGCCTGCGATTCTGGTGGCAACGCTTGGCCCTGGCGCAATGAATGGGATCAACGTGGTCGCCAACGCGCTGCAGGACCGGGTGCCGATGATCGTGCTGACCGGCTGCGTCGACGCTGATGAAGCACTGACTTACACCCATCAGGTGATGGATCACGCGCAGGTCTACCGCTCGATCACCAAGGGCACGTTCATGCTGACGGCCGAGGGCGCGGATATCATTGCCGATAAGGCTGTATCGCTGGCCAACCAACCGCGTCCGGGTCCGGTCCATATCGACGTGCCGATTTCTGTCGCCGATACCCGCGTGGCGCATGTGAAACGCCGCCGTCTGGCCAAAGTGGCCGCAGTCACACCCGAGGGTGAATGTCTGGAAAAGGCCCGCCGCTGGGTAGCGCGAGCCGAGCGGCCATTGGCGATTATTGGTCTGGATGTTCTGTATGACGACTCGCGTAGCGTCGTGCAGGCGTTTCTTGAGCATTTCAACATCCCCTTCGTCACCACCTACAAAGCCAAAGGTGTGGTGCCCGAGGATCATCCTTTATGTCTGGGCGGCGCAGGCCTGTCTCCGCTGGCAGACAAGCATCTGGTGCCGCTGGTGGAACAGGCCGATCTGGTGCTGTGCCTTGGCTATGACCCCATCGAAATGCGCCCCGGTTGGCGCGAGATTTGGGACCCCGAAGACAAACGCGTCATCGATATCTCGGCAGTGGTCAACGATCACTACATGCATCAATCGGGGCTAAATCTGGTCGCCGACACAGGCGCAACGCTTGAGGCCATCGCAAAGGGCAACCCTGCCCGCGCGACGTGGCCGGGCGGAGAACCTGCGCAGGTCAAGGCCGCGTTAGCGCAGGCCTTCCCGACGGATGAAGACTGGGGACCAGCGGCGATCATCGCCGAGACCCGCTCTGCCCTGCCCGCCGAAACGCTGGCCACCGCCGACAGTGGCGCGCATCGCATTCTTCTCAGCCAGATGTGGGAGTGCGCAGAAGAGCGCGGGCTGATCCAGTCCTCGGCGCTCTGCACCATGGGGTGCGCTGTGCCGATGGCAATCGGCCTGAAACTGGCTGAACCCGACCGCCCCGTGATCAGCTTTTCGGGAGATGCCGGATTTCTGATGGTCGCCGGAGAGCTGTCGACCGCCGCGGAGATGGGCGGCAACCCGATCTTTCTGGTCTTTGTCGACGCCAGCCTCGCCCTCATCGAGTTGAAGCAACGCCAGCGCCAGATGGGCAATCGCGGCGTTGACTTTGACCGACACGACTTTGCCGCCATGGGCCGCGCCTTTGGCGGTTATGGCCATACCGTGCGCACCCGATCTGAGTTGCGCTCTGCGCTGGAAGATGCTGTAAAAGCGGACAAATTTACCGTGATTGCCGCAGAGATCGAGCGTGGGGGATATGATGGCCGCATCTGAGGGACCGCTTAAAGGCGTCAAGGTATTGGACCTGTCGCGCATTCTGGCGGGGCCAACCTGCACGCAGTTGCTGGGCGATCTTGGCGCAACGGTCATCAAGATCGAAAACCCCGCCACCGGAGGCGACGATACGCGGCAATGGGGCCCGCCCTATGTCGAGGACGCGGACGGCAACCGATCTGATCTAAGCGCCTATTTCATGTCATCGAACCGCAACAAGAAATCGGTCGCTCTGGACATCGCCAGCGAAGAAGGTCAGGCCGAAATCCGGCGTTTGGCGGCCCATGCGGATATCCTGATCGAGAACTTCAAACCCGGTGGGCTGGCGAAATACGGGCTGGACTACGCGTCGCTGTCGCAAGAGTTTCCCGGCCTCGTCTATTGCTCGATCTCGGGCTATGGGCAGACCGGACCGAATGCCAGCAAGCCCGGCTATGACCTGATGGCGCAAGGCTATGGAGGGGTCATGTCCCTGACCGGTGATCCCGAAGGATCACCAATGAAGGTCGGCGTTGGCATCGCCGATGTCATGTGTGGAATGTATGCCTGCGTCGGCATCCTCGCCGCGTTACGCCACCGGGATCAAACGGGGGAAGGCCAACAGATCGATCTGGCGCTGGTCGACGCGCAAATCGCGTGGCTGATCAATGAAGGCGTAAACTATCTGACCTCGGGCAATATGCCCCAGCGGCGCGGCAATGGGCACCCCAATATCGTGCCTTATGACGTCTATCAGACCGCCGACGGGCATGTGATTCTGGCCGTCGGAAATGACAGTCAGTTCAAAAGATTTTGCAGCTTCATCGGAAAAGCCGAGCTTTCTGATGATCCGAAATTTGCAACAAACCCGCAACGCCTGACTCATCGAGAGGCCCTGAATGCTATCCTACGCCCCGCCTTGCAGGCGCTGGAGACGCAGGCGGTTATCGCAGGGTTGGAAGAGCTGAAAGTCCCGGTCGGGCCCGTGCAGACGCTGGATCAGGTCTTTGCCACCGATCAGGTTGCCGCGCGGGACATGCAGATTTCGATGCAGGCCGAACCGGGTAAGGTCAATCTGATTGGGAATCCCCTGAACTTGTCGCGCACGCCTGTAACATATCGCAGCGCACCGCCGGTCTGCGGGGCTGATACCGA
Organism: Ruegeria sp. CJ3; assembly: GCF_056536725.1. Lineage (NCBI taxonomy): Bacteria > Pseudomonadati > Pseudomonadota > Alphaproteobacteria > Rhodobacterales > Roseobacteraceae > Ruegeria > Ruegeria sp. CJ3. The sequence continues at coordinate 67,865 of NZ_JBQFQE010000001.1, read as the reverse complement.
CGCGGTTCTAAGCGCCGAAAACCCCTTTGACGATTGAAACACTCCGCCTAATTCGGCAGCAAGTTGCTGAAACATGCCGTTGAATCGGCGGTTTTTTTCGCTTTTTGCACACACGGGCTTTCACCAATTCGAGAGCAGGGTCGATACTGATACGACGCACCTGCACACTCTGCTAAGTCGTAGAGTGTAATAATCGTAACCAGATTGGACCCCGAGCATGAAACAAGACGTTTTTGGACAGATGAACACCCTGAGCCAGCCCGCGAGTGTCGAGGCGTGGAATGGTGTTCTGCTCGGGTTCATGGCGCACGCGGCAGTCACGCCTCAGCATCTGGGCAAGGTGCTCGAGCTTGAGCCCGATTTTGCGCTGGGTCATGCGGTCAAAGGTCTGTTCATGGTTCTGCTGGGCCGACGCGAGATGATCGCCGTTGCCGCCGAAGCGCTGACGGCCGCCAATGCCGCGATGGAACGTCAGCCGGTTTCGGCGCGCGAAAGGCTGTATGTCGACGCATTGGCGCTCTACATGGCGGACCTGCCCTCGCAGGCGGTGCAGAAATTCGAAGAGATCTTGCGGGCGCACCCCACAGACACACTGGCGATGAAGCTCAGCCATGCCACCCGGTTTGTTCTGGGCGACGCGCAGGGGATGCGCCGGTCGATTGAACGTGTGATGCCCGCCTATGAGCCAGATCACGCCGGTCGCGGCTACCTGCTGGGCTGCCACTCTTTCGCGCTGGAGGAAACGGGAGCGTACGAGAAAGCCGAGATCGCCGGACGTCAGGCGCTGTGGATGGTGTCAGATGATGCCTGGGGCTTGCACGCGGTTGCGCATGTGCATGAAATGACGGGCAACGCGCAGCTGGGCCTCGACTGGCTCGCCGGGCGCGAGGATGCCTGGGCGCATTGTAACAACTTCCGCTATCACGTCTGGTGGCACAAGGCGCTGATGCATCTGGATCTGGGTCAGGTCGATCAGGTGATGGAGCTTTACGACCACCATATTCGTCAGGATAAAACTGACGATTACCGCGATATTTCGAACGCCACCTCACTTCTGTCCCGGATGGAGCTTGAAGGTATCGACGTCGGTGGCCGCTGGGAAGAACTGGCTGACCTCAGTGCTTCGCGCACCGAAGACGGCTGCCTGATCTTTGCTGACCTACATTACCTGCTGGCCCTGACCGGCGACAACCGCTCGGATGCGACTGGCAAAATGTTGCAGCGTATCCAGAAGGACGCCCAGCGCAATCAAGGCGACACGCCCATTCGCATGTCCGACCCCGGCATCGCCGCAGCCAAGGGGCTTGAGGCGTTCGGAGACGGGCTCTACGGTCAAGCCTTTGATTTCCTGTCGAATGCGCGCGGCGGGATGCAACTGGCGGGTGGCAGCCACGCCCAACGTGATGTATTCGAGCGCATCACAATTGATTCCGGCCTGCGCGCCGGCCGTCTGGATGAGGTCGAGCACATCCTGGACGACCGCCGCGCCAAACGTGCAGGTGGCGAAGACAACTATGCCCTCGCCCGCCGCGCTCTGATCGAGGCCGCACGCGACAGCGGAGACGCACAAAGCGTCCCAGCCGAATAACAACAAAAAAGACCAAGAAGGACAGAACTGTATGGCGACTGCATCGCCCGCTTCTGATTTTGCTCCGGTGGCTTCTGCGGCAGCCACCCCTGCCCGCACGCGTGATCCGCGCCTGGATTTCTATCGCGGCATTGCGATGTTCATCATCCTGATCGCTCATATCCCCAACGACCCATGGGCCAAGTGGATTCCCGCGCGGTTCGGATTTTCGGACGCGACCGAGATTTTTGTGTTCTGTTCGGGCATGGCCTCGGCCATCGCCTTTGGCGGCGCGTTCATGCGCAAGGGATGGTGGATGGGCACCGCCCGCGTGACGTTCCGCATCTGGCAGGTCTACTGGGCCCATATCTGCCTGTTCTTCTTCGTTGCCATGTCCATGGCCGCGTTGAACGAAAGCGGGTTGTTCGAGAAAAACTATATCTCCTCCCTGAACCTGCAGCATTTCTTCAATGATCCGGCCTCGCAGATCGTGGGGCTGTTCACCCTGACCTATGTGCCGAACTACTTTGACATCCTGCCGATGTACTTGGTGGTTCTGGCGATGATGCCCCTGTTCATGGGTCTCTACCGCATCGGCTTCTGGGCCGTCGCCTTGGCCTCGGTCACGATCTGGCTGGTGGCGCAGACCGGGGTATTGGCCCTGCCTGCCGAACCTTGGTCGGATCGACAGTGGTTCTTTAACCCGTTTGGCTGGCAATTGCTGTTCTTTACAGGCTTCGCGTTCATGCGCGGCTGGATTCCTGCGCCTCCGGTGTCGAAAACCCTGATCTGGGCGGCGGCGCTGTTCCTAATCTTCTCGATGCCGTTCGGGTCATGGAAAGTGTTCACCTGGATCAATGCCGCAGCACCCGATCTGGCGGACGAAATCCGCAAGGTCTGGCCGGTGACGAAAGAGTTCCGCGACAAGACCGACTTTGGCCTGTTCCGTTATCTGCACTTTCTGTCGCTGGCCTATCTGGGCTGGGTCGTCGCCGGTGAGCACGGCCACCGCCTGATCGCCACCGGCCATAGCGCGGCTGCGCGGGTCTGGCAGGCGTTGTTGACCGTGATCACCAAAGTGGGTCAGCAATCGCTGGCGGTGTTCGTATTTTCCATGGCAGCAGCACGGCTTATCGGCGTCGGACTGGACCTGAGTGGGCGGGATGTTGCCAGTGTCTTTGTCGCTAACATGATTGGCTTTGCCATGATCATCGGCGTGGCCTATCTGGCCGCGTGGTTTAAGTCCCATCCTTGGAAATCGAAGAAATGAATTTTACCCGTCGCGCATTTCTCGCCTCATCAACGGCTCTGGCCTTCGCCCCGGCCGCTTATGCCACGGGCGGAGAGACCCCGTTCAGCCGTGATGATGTCATCGCCATGGCCCGCGATCTGGCCAGTCGAGACTATGCCGAGCGTGAGATGGTCCCGCAGGAATGGCAGGACCTGACATATCAGCAATACCGGTCAATCCGGTTCAGGCTGGACCGCGCGCTGTGGTATGAAACCGAAACCCCCTTCAACGTCGATTTCTTCACACCCGGCCTGTACTTTCCGCGCACGGTCAAGGTCTCGACCGTCGAGGACGGGATGACTACGCCAGTGGCCTTTGATCTGGCAATGTTCGACAAATCCGAAGACGTGCCGCAACTGCCGATCGACGACACGCTGGGCTTCTCGGGCCTACGCCTACGCACCGAGATGCACCGCCCCGGCAAAACCGATGAATTCTGTGTCTGGCAGGGCGCCAGCTATTTCCGCGCCATTGGCCTGCACGAGGTCTATGGCCTCTCGGCGCGTGGTCTCGCGCTGAAAACCGGCGACCCGGGTGGGGAAGAGTTTCCCGAATTCATCCGGTTCTGGCTGGAACGTCCCAAACCCGGTCAGCGCGACATGGTTGTTCACGCACTGATGGACAGCCCCAGCGTCACCGGGGCCTATCGCTTCAATGTGACCGCAGGCGCAGATTGCGTGATGGAGATCGAGGCTACGCTGTTTCCGCGCACCGAACTGCCCCATGTTGGCATCGCGCCCGGTACGTCGATGTTCCTGTTCGACCAGACCAACCACAGCCGGTTCGACGATTTCCGTCCCGCCGTCCATGACAGCGACGGCCTGCTGATCCGCAACGGTGCCGGAGAAGTCCTGTGGCGACCACTGGCCAACCCGACCCGCCTGCAAATCTCGTCTTTCGTGGATACCAATCCACGCGGCTTTGGCCTGATGCAGCGCAAGCGCCATTTCTCGGACTATGCGGATCTTGAGGCGAATTATCACAAACGCCCCGGCCTGTGGGTCGAGCCCAATGAGGATTGGGGCAAAGGCACTGTCACGTTGGTCGAGATTCCGGCAGATCAGGAGATCTATGACAACATCGTCGCCTACTGGCGCCCGATGGAGCCTTACGCGGCCGGCAGCCAGATTGACCTGTCCTATCGCCTGATCTGGGGTGAGGAACCCCAGCGCACTCCGATGCCGCGCGTGATCAACACCGCAATGGGTGACAACACCTTTGGTGAAGGCCGCCTGGCCGTGATCGATTTTGAAGACAGCGATCTGTTCGAGGACCCTGAGGCCATCAGCATATTCGTCGACTCGCCCCATGCCGAAACCTCTGACGGTGTGCTGCAGCGCAACCCCGATACCGGCGGTCTGCGGCTGGCGTTCTCGTTCGAACCCGGCGACCGCACCTATGTTGAGCTGCGCGCGCAGCTTCTGAAAGACAAACAGCCCGCCTCTGAGGTCTGGCTTTACCGTTGGACCACATGAGCCGCGATCTGCATATCATGCCGCCCGAGGCTCCTCTGGCGATGCCCGCGCAGAACTTTGCGCAAGGTTTCCGCGATGCGCAGGTGCCTGCAGGGGGGCGTAAACCCGCGTCCGGGTTCTGGCGTGCGCTGGCCTTTTCCCCGGCTATGGCCGCTGCGCTGGGTCTGCTGTGGGTGATGTCCGACTGGTTCAGCGCCGAGGGGATCAATCTGGTCGAAGGCATCCTGCTGACGCTGATCTCGTTCAACTTCTTTTGGATTTCCTTCACCGTCTGCACCGTGCTGCTGGGCATGGTGTCGCTGTCCCGGCAGGAGCAACCCAAGCGCGAAACCCGCCCGCAGCCCCTGCGCGTGGCGCTTTTGACACCGGTTTATAACGAGGTGCCGTGGAACGTGCTGGGTAACGCCCGCACGATGCTGGAAGACCTGCAGAAACGCGGCGGTCAGCATCACTATGCCATGTTCATCCTGTCCGACACACGCGACCCCGAGATCGCCGCGCAGGAACAGGCCAGCGTCGAGGCGCTGCGCACCACGCTGGCCCCCGGTCTGGAACTTTATTACCGCCGCCGTCCTGAAAACACGGACCGCAAAGTGGGCAATATCGCCGATTGGGTCAGCCATTGGGGCGCGGATTGGGATGCGATGCTTGTGCTGGATGCCGACAGCCTGATGACCGGCCGCGCAATCAGCCGCCTGACCGACGCGCTGGCGCGCGATCCGCGCGCGGGCCTGATCCAAAGCTATCCGCAACTGATCGGTGCACAGTCGGTCTTTGCCCGGATGCAGCAGTTTGCCAACGGCGTCTACGGTATTGCCTTTGCCGAAGGTCTGGCCCGCTGGTGCGGGCAAGAGGGCAACTATTGGGGCCACAACGCCATCATCCGCACTCGCGCCTTTGCCTCCAGCGCAGGCCTGCCCAAGTTGAGATCGCTGGGCGGGCAGGACAAGCTGATCATGAGCCACGATTTCGTCGAAGCCGGTCTGTTGCGCCGTGCCGGATGGGCCGTGCGTTTCCTGCCGCGCATTCGCGGTTCCTATGAAGAGACACCACCCACCCTCATCGACCATGCTATGCGCGACCGCCGCTGGTGTCAGGGCAACCTGCAGCACCTGAAACTGCTGGGCTCGACCGGCTTCCGCGCTGTTTCGCGGTTCCATATGTTCCACGGCGCAGTCGGCTATCTGATGTCGCCCCTGTGGTTCGCTCTGCTGGTGATGTGGGCGCTGATCGGTCAGGGCGAGGACGCCTCGGTGCTGCACTATTTCAGCCCCGACAACCCGCTGTTCCCGCAATGGCCTGAGATGTCCGAGACGCGTCATGTGCTGATCATTCTGGTGATGTATGCAATGCTGCTGGCGCCCAAGGTTCTGGGCGTGGCGGCGCTGCCCCTCAGCGGTGTGCGCTATTCCGAGTTCGGCGGCACGCGGAAGTTCTTCACCTCGTTCCTGTCCGAGGTCATTTTGTCGATTCTCTATGCTCCGATTCTGATGGTGCAGCAGATGATCGCCGTGTTCCGCACCGCCTTGGGCCTGCAAAAGGGCTGGTCCCCGCAAGCGCGCGATGGCGGCAGCTACGGGCTGCGCACGCTGATCCTGTGTCATACGCTGGAAACCCTCAGCGGTGTGGCGCTGAGCGTCGGCATTCTCGCTGGTCTGGTCTCGGTTTGGCTGGCCCCTATTGCAATCAGCCTTGCACTGGCCATCCCACTCTCGGCGCTCAGCGGCGTGTCTGCAGGCACCGCGCGCCGTATGGTCGGGATGCGCGAAGATGTCAGCGAGCCTGCCATCACCCGCTCAGCCCGGCGCTATCGGAATGAGTTGAAGCGGCTGATCGAAGGTAAAGGCGTCGTCACCCCGGCGGAATGATCACTCGTCTGGCAGATCCTCGTACCAGTCCACCATCATGTCGGCCCAGCCTTTTGGCACCGAATGACCGCCCGGAAACAGCGCAAATTCCAACGCGCTGTCTTCGGCGCAGCGATTCCACTTGCGGCGCATGAACGGGCCCGTGGTGCCAAAGCCTCCGGGCTTGGTATCGGCGCATTCATTGGCGACGCGCCAGATTTCCAGACCGGCAAAGATATCACCCTGGTGGAACCTGCCACCGCCCAGAATGCGCCCCTCGAGCGGGACCACGTTGTCCGTCCAACCGTGGGTGTGGAAAAGACGCACAGGCCCCTGGCATGAGACGGGATGTGGCCTCCAGAATCCACCGGAGACAGGCGCGTAAGCCGAAAACGCATCGGGCGCGGCACAGGCGAGGTAGTAGACCATGAACGCGCCTGCCGAAAACCCGCTCAGCACCACGCGGTCTGGATCAACGCCAAAGCGGCTGGCGGCGTCCTGCACCACTTCGGTCAGGAAGGCGGGTTCATCCCGACCTTCCCAACCGGGAAAGAAGTTCCAGCTTTGACGGCCATTCCGCTCGGACCCCTCCGGGGCCATCACAGCATAGCCGCGTTCCAGCAGTGGCTCGACCATCGAGCGGTTCTTCAGCGTCCCCGTGCCGGTGCCGCCATACCCGTGTAGAAACACCACAAGCGGGGGGTTTTCATCGGCGGGCAGTTCGATCTGATAATATCCGGCCTCCGTCTGGCACATCCCGTCCTGACCGCCGCAAGCGGCCAGACCGGCATGTCCTGCAAGGGTAAATCCCAAAGCCAGCCAAAGCTTTACATGCATCACTTATCCTCTTTGTACTCGCTGACCGGCAGACCTGCACGTACCCAACCGGGACCGGCGGCAGAGCCAAGCATCCCTTCAGGCACGTCAATTATATTGGTGAATCCGGCCTGTGTCAGTTGATTGCTCAGCCGGGCGGACCGCACCCCGCGCGCGCAGATCAGTGCGATCGGGGCGGACCGATCTCCGCCGGTGATCCGATCCAGCGCCTGCTCGAAGTCGTCGCGGCGCATGTCCAGAGGGTACGCCCCCTCGCCCACACCCGTCGCGCGCCATTCCCGCGGCGTACGGATGTCGATCAGGACAACCGAGCCTTCAACCGCTCCATCGCGGGCTTCGGTCACCGAGAGCTGCCCGCCAGCGTAAGCCGGAGGGATCAACCGGTATTCGCGGATTGCAAAACCGGCAGCAATGGCTGCACCGACGCCAAACAATGCCCAACGGCGGGTTCTGTTCACGTGTTCGGCCACGCCAAGCCTCCTGTCATCACCATGGGTCATATCACAACCCGCACCTCTTTTCGCCGCCATGTTCGCGGCACCTGTTCAAGATCGCGTCATCCTTCCATCGCGGTCCTCGTACCGGTCATGGTCTGCGAAAAAATAGCCCGGTCACTGGACAGTTGGTAATTTTTCCCTACAAAATCAGGACTAGTTTGACCGCCCAGATCGGAGTATCGCACTTGTCCCTATTCCTTATCGCGGCCCTACCCTTCCTCGGAGCTGTCTTTCCGGCCCTCCTGATCCGGGCAGGACGAAACGCAGCCGCATCCGCGGCAGGGTTGACCACGTTTCTGGCCCTTATGGGACTGCTGATCCACATCCCCAGCATCATGCGCGGAGACGTGGTGACCGCCCGGTTCGACTGGATACCCGGGCTGGGACTGAATGCGAACTTCATGCTGGACGGTCTGGGCTTTCTGTTCGCGCTGCTGATTCTGGGGATCGGCCTGCTGATCATCCTTTACGCCCGGTTCTACCTGTCGCGCGAAGACCCCATGGGGCAGTTCTATACCTATCTGCTGCTGTTTCAGGGCGCGATGGTCGGCATTGTTCTATCCGACAACATCCTTCTTCTGCTGATTTTCTGGGAACTTACATCGCTTAGCTCATTCCTGCTGATCGGCTATTGGAAACACTTGCCCGAAGGGCGGCAGGGCGCACGTATGGCGCTGGCCGTAACTGGCTCGGGCGGACTGGCGATGATCGCGGGGATGCTGATCCTCGGCAACATCGTTGGGTCTTATGACCTGAGCGTCATTCTACAGAACAAAGAGCTGATCCAGGCCTCGCCCTATTACCTGCCCGCGCTGATCCTGATCCTGCTCGGCTGTTTCACCAAGTCGGCCCAGTTCCCGTTCCACTTCTGGCTGCCGCACGCGATGGCCGCGCCGACGCCGGTGTCGGCATATCTGCACTCGGCCACGATGGTGAAGGCTGGCCTGTTCCTGATGGCGCGGATGTGGCCGGTTCTGGCGGGGACCGACGCGTGGTTCTATATCGTCGCAACCACAGGTCTGGTGACTATGCTCATCGGTGCGGTGATTGCGCTGTTCAAGGATGACCTAAAGGCGCTGCTGGCATTTTCCACCGTCTCGCATCTGGGGCTGGTGACGATGCTGCTGGGCTTTGGCACCAAATTCGCCGCCGTGGCCGCGATCTTTCACATCATCAACCATGCGACGTTCAAGGCGGCGCTGTTCATGACCGCCGGTATCATCGACCACGAAACCGGCACGCGCGATGTCAAGCGCCTGGGCGGGCTGCGGCACCTGATGCCGATCACCTTTACCATCGGCACGATTGCCGCGCTGTCGATGGCGGGCCTGCCGCCGCTGAACGGCTTCCTGTCGAAAGAAATGATGCTGGAGGAGACCGTACACACCACGTGGCTGCATTCGCACTATCTGGTTCCCGGGCTGGCGCTGCTGGCAGCACTATTCTCGGCGGCCTATTCCTTCCGCTTTGTCGGCCATGTCTTTTTGGGCCCCGAGCGGGACGACTATCCCGCGCATCCCCATGACCCGCCGGTGGGTCTGTGGCTGGCACCCGCGTTCCTTGTGGTCCTGGTCGTCCTGATCGGTCTCAACTCCGCTGCCATTGTCGGCCCACTGGTGGCTGTCGTGTCCAGCGCGGTGATCGGCGGAGAGAAGCTGCCCTATTACTCGCTGAAACTGTGGCACGGGTTTACGCCTGCGCTGTATATGTCGGTGGTGGCCACGCTGGGCGGGCTGTTCCTGCTGTCGCTGCACCGCCAGGCCGAGCAGGTCTGGAACGCGCTGCCCCGCCCCGAGGCTAAAGTCATCTTCGAAGCGATCATCGAGGCCCTGACCCGCGTCAGCCGCTGGATCACCGACGAGCTGCACAATGGCGTCATCAGCCGCTATGCCGTCATCTTGATCGCGTTCACAGTCGGGCTGGGCTATTACGCCTATACCACGGGCACCATTGGCGTCGAAACACGGGTGCCGCTGCCCGCGCAGATCATTCCGATCATCGGCTGGATTTGTCTGGTGGGCGCGACGCTGGCGATCATGTGGTTCCACCGCAACCGCCTGCTGTCGCTAGTGCTGATCGGGGTCGTGGGCCTGATCGTGTCGATGGCGTTCAACTATCTGTCCGCGCCCGACCTTGCCCTGACGCAGATCTCGGTCGAGGTGGTGACGATGATCCTCCTGCTCTTGTCGCTGAACTTCCTGCCGACCGAGACCCCGTGGGACAGCACCGCCGCCCGGCGCTGGCGCGATGCGGCGATCTCGGTCGTTGCCGGGATTGGCTCGGGCGCCCTGATCTATGCACTGATGCTGCGGGATTTTGCCTTTCCGACGATTTCCGAGTTCCATCTGGCGAACTCGTATAAAGGCGGCGGCGGGACCAATGTGGTAAACGTGATCCTCGTTGACTTCCGGGGCTTTGATACCTTTGGCGAGATCATCGTTCTGGGCATCGCCGCGCTGATCATCTTTGCTCTGACCGAGGCGGTTCTGGGCACCAATGTCCGCAGTTATCTGCTGAACCGCAAACCGCACTGGCCGCAATCAGGGGATTCGCATCCGTTGATGATGGTCGTGGCGACCCGGATGATGATGCCGCTGGCGCTGATGGTCGGGGCCTATATCTTCTTCCGCGGCCACAACCAGCCCGGTGGCGGCTTTATCGCCGGTCTGGTCGTCGCCATTGCGTTCCTGATGCAATACATGGCCAGCGGCTATACATGGGCCATCGAACGGCAGCGGTTCTACTACCACGGCTCGATTGGCTGGGGCGTGCTGATCGCGGCGGCCACCGGTCTGGGCGCGTGGTTCAATGAGCGTCCATTCTTGACCAGCGATTTCGGCTATCTGCACTGGCCACCGCTGGAAGAGTTCGAATGGGCCACCGCCATTCTGTTCGACACCGGCGTGTTCCTTGCGGTTCTGGGCGCGGTGATGCTGGCGCTAGACAGCCTGTCGCGGTTCGCATGGCAGCCCGGTATGGCACAAGAGTTCCCGATGGATATCAATCCGCTGCGGGACGACCCTCCGGAAGAAGACAAAGACAACGAGAAGGAGCCCGCCTGATGGAAGCGCTCGTAGCCTCTGCCGTAGGCGTGATGACCGCTGCCGGGATCTTTCTGATCCTGCGTCGCCGCACCTTTCCCGTCATTCTCGGCCTGTCACTGCTGACCTATGCGGTGAACGTGTTCCTGTTCGCAACCGGACGGCTGGCGCTGGATGCACCCGCCGTTCTGAACAAATACGAAGAAGTCCCCTATACCGATCCCCTGCCGCAGGCGCTGGTGCTGACGGCCATCGTGATCTCGTTCGGGATGACGGCAGTGATCGTCATGATCGCGCTCAGCGCCTATCTGTCCTCAAAGGATGACCATATCGACATGACCGCAAGCGACAGCGTGGACGCGCCGGGAGAAGACGCATGAACCACTGGATCGTTGCGCCGGTCGTTCTGCCCGCAATTCTGGCCCCCTTCATCATCATGGTCCTGCGGTACCATCTGGACCTGCAGCGCATCTTCTCGGTCGCCGGTGTGGTCGGGCTGCTGGGCATCGCGCTGACCATCACCGCGCAGGCTTCGGGCGGTGATATTCAGGTCTATGAACTGGGCGACTGGCCCGCGCCCTTTGGCATCGTGCTGGTGCTGGACCGGTTGTCGGCCATGATGGTGACCCTGACGGCGCTGCTGGCGCTGCCGATTGTGCTGTATGCCATTGCGTCAGGCTGGGATGACCGGGGCAAGCATTTCCACGCGCTGTTCCACTTTCAGCTCATGGGCGTATGCGGCGCCTTCCTGACCGGCGACGCCTTCAACCTGTTCGTGTTCTTCGAAGTACTGCTGATCGCGTCCTACGGTCTGATGACTCACGGCGGAGGCGCGGTGCGGCTGAAGGCGGGCGTGCAATACGTTGCCTATAACCTGCTGGGCTCGACCCTGTTCCTGTTTGCGCTGGGCACGATCTATGCCGTGACCGGCACCCTGAACATGGCCGATATCGCCGTGCGGGTGGCCGAATTGCCCGCTGACGATACCGCCCTGCTGCGGGTTGGTGCGGTGCTGCTGCTGCTGGTGTTCTGCATCAAGGCCGCCGTTCTGCCGCTGCATTTCTGGCTGCCCGCCAGCTATGCCAATGCCCCTCTGCCAGTGGCCGCTCTGTTTGCAATCATGACCAAGGTGGGAGCCTATTCGATCCTGCGGGTCTATACGCTGGCCTTCGGTCCCGATGTTGCCGTGACCAAGGGGCTGGTCGGCGACTGGCTGCAACCCGCCGCCCTGCTGACGCTGGCCGTGGGTACAATCGGCATCCTCGGCGCGCAGCATATCGCGCGCATGGTGGCGTTCTGCGCCATTGCGTCGATGGGGACATTGCTGATCGCCATTTCGCTGTTCACTGAGGACGCCACCGCCGCCGCGCTGTATTACATCTTCCACTCGACACTGGCGACCGCGCTGCTGTTCCTTGTGGCCGATCTGGTGATGACACGTCAGGGCGGTGCCATCGCGCCCAAACCCCCGATGCCGCAAAGCGGACTGATCTCGGCGCTGTTTTTTGTCGGGGCCATCGCGCTGGCTGGGATGCCGCCACTGTCGGGGTTCATCGGCAAGCTGCTGGTGCTGGACGCCTCGCGCGATGCGCCGGATGCCAATGCGATCTGGGCGGTGGTCCTGATCGGGTCGTTCGTCACCATTGTCGGTCTGGCCCGCGCCGGGGCGCTGATCTTCTGGAAAAGCCACGATGCCCGGTACACCCCCGAACCAGGCCCCGACAACGACCAGGGGACCCGGTCGCAGGCAGCCCCCGAACCTCAGCCCGGGCTGGCCTTCACCGCCATTTTCGGCACCGTTCTGGGCCTCGTCCTGCTGACGTTGTTCGCTGGCCCCGCGCTGGACTATGCCAGCAAGACCGCCGTGCAATTGTTCACTCCGGATGACTACATCTCCGCCGTTCTGGGAAGGGAAGAGTAATGAAGCTGCTGCACCGGATATTTCCTCACCCGCATATGACCTTTCTGCTGACGATTGTGTGGATACTGCTGGCGAACAGGCCTTCGCTGAACTCGCTGGTGTTCGGGCTGATCCTTGGGATCATCATCCCCTTCATCACCCAGCCATACTGGCCCGACCGCCCCAAGCTGCGCAACTGGCCGATGGTGGTGGAATACATGCTGGTGGTGCTGGGGGATATCGTGATGGCCAACATCACCGTGGCCCGCATCATCCTGTTCAAACGCGACGCAGACCGCAGTCCGAACTGGGTCTGCGTCCCACTGGAACTGCGCACGCCCGAGGCGATCACCGTGCTGGCCGGAACGATCACAATGACCCCCGGCACGGTCAGCTGCGACCTGTCCGCCCAAGGCCACAACCTGCTGGTCCATTGCCTTGACGCGCCCGACCCCGACGCAGTGCGCGACGAGATCAAAAACCGCTATGAGCGCCGTCTGATGGAGATTTTCGAATGATCATGACCTATGCCATCTCGTTTGGATTTGCCTGTTTCGGAGCCGCCATCATGATGTGCCTGTGGCGGATCATCACCGCCGACGGGGTGGGAACCCGCGTTCTGGCGCTGGATACGATGGTCATCAATACTATCGCCCTGATGATCCTTTATGGCCTGAAACTGGGCACCGAGATTTTCTTCGAGGCTGCGATGATCATCGCCATGCTGGGTTTTGTCTCAACCGTGGCCTATGCGCGCTTTATGCTGCGCGGCAACATCATCGAGTGAGGGCGGCATGGAGACCATCTTTGAACTGCTGATTGCCTTCTTCCTGATCGTCTCGGGCATTTTCGGCTTTGTCGGATCGTTTGGTATGATCAAGCTAAAGGACCCCATGTCGCGCCTGCACGCGCCGACCAAGGCGACCACGCTGGGCGTGGGCGGAGTGCTGCTGGCCTCGATCTGCCATTCGGTCCTGATCGAACAGCATCTTTCCCTGCATGAGCTGCTGATCACGCTGTTTCTGTTCCTGACCGCGCCAATCACAGCCCTGTTCATTGCCAAATGGCACATTCACCGCCATGAAAAGCCCAGCGATCTGCCGGACGCGGGCGAGGATGAGCTTTGGGCCACCCATGCGGTCGAGCAGGTCGAGGACGTCCCCGACCACAGCACGAACTGAGAAGCCATGCACACACCTCCGCTGCCCCTGACCCGCGATCTGGTTCTGATAGGCGGAGGCCACACCCACGCGCTGCTGCTGCGCAAATGGGGCATGAACCCGCTGCCCGGCGCGCGCGTCACGGTGATCAATCCCGGCCCCACCGCGCCTTATTCCGGCATGCTGCCGGGTTTTGTCGCCGGTCACTATGACAGGTGGGAGCTGGATATCGATCTGGTCCGGCTTGCCCGCTTTGCCGGGGCGCGCGTCATATTGGGCGCGGTTGACGGCATTGATCCCGACGCGCGTCAGGTCCACGTGCCCGGTCGCCCGCCGGTGGCGTTTGACGTGGCCTCGGTCAATGTGGGCATCACGTCCGACATGCCCACCCTGCCGGGTTTCGCTGAACACGCGGTTCCGGCCAAGCCTCTGGGTCCCTTTGCGGCGCAATGGGCCACCTATCTCGCCGGGTCCGGCCCGGCAGCGATAGCGGTCATCGGCGGCGGTGTCGCGGGCGTCGAACTGGTCATGGCGATGGCGCACGCCCTGCGCAGCAAGGGGCGCTCGGCGCAGGTTACCTTGATAGACAGTGCCTCGGCCCTGACTGCGACAGTTCCGAAAGCCAGCGCAACGATCCGACAGGCGATGCAGGACCTCGGGATCGAGGTGCTTGAGCAAACGGCGATCAAGCAAATCTCGGCCGGGCAGATCGAACTGATCGATAGCCGGACGATTCCCGCCGATTTCATAACCGGTGCAGCTGGCGCGCGACCCTACGAATGGATGTCCAACAGCGGTCTGGATCTGCACGACGGCTATATCCGCGTGAACGGCTATCTGCAGTCCAGCGATCCGGTCATTTTCGCCGCCGGAGACTGCGCTCATCTGGCCGAAAACCCGCGCCCCAAGGCCGGAGTGTATGCGGTGCGTGAGGCCCCGGTTTTGTTCGACAATCTCAGGGCCGCCTTGGGTGCAGGTCGAATGCGCCGCTATTCGCCGCAGAAGGATTACCTGAAACTGATCTCGCTGGGCGGTAAATCCGCGCTGGCCGAACGGTTGGGCACCTCGTTCAGCGGCCCCCTGATGTGGAAATGGAAGAACCACATCGACCAAAGTTTCATGAACCGCTTCCGCGACTTGCCGCAGATGCAGCCCCCCGCCCTGCCCCGGCTGCGCGCCGCCGGGATGCACGAGGCGTTGGGTGACAAGCCGATGTGCGGCGGCTGCGGTGCCAAGATCGGGCGCGGCGCGCTGCAGGCTGCGTTGCGAGACTTGCCCGCGCCGGACAGGCCGGACGTGACGCCTCTGCCCGGGGATGATGCGGCTTTGCTGACGACGGGTGGCGTGCGGCAGGTCGTGACCTCGGACCATCTGCGCAGCCTCACCGACGACCCGGTGCTGATGACACGGATCGCCGCCGTCCATGCGCTCGGCGATATCTGGGCCATGGGGGCGCAACCGCAAGCGGCTACCGCGACGATCATCCTACCCCGTATGTCGGCAGAGTTGCAGCAGCGGACCATGGCTGAAATCATGGCCGCCGCCAGCGACGCAATGCGCCACGCCGGGGCCGAGATCGTCGGCGGCCACAGCTCTCTGGGCGATGAGATGACCATCGGGTTCACCGTAACCGGCCTGTGCGAGGCAGAGCCGATCACCTTGGGCGGCGCACAGCCCGGCGATGCACTGATCTTGACGAAACCCCTGGGCAGCGGCGTCCTGATGGCCGCCGAAATGGCTGGACAGGCCGAGGGGGCCTGGGTCGCCGCGGGTCTTGCACGGATGGTGCAGCCGCAAGGGGACGCGTCGCGTCTGCTGCAGGATGCTCACGCCATGACCGATGTCACCGGCTTTGGTCTGGCCGGCCACCTTCACGGCATGTGCGAGACCTCAAGCTGTGGCGCAACACTGGATCTGGGTGCGATCCCGGTGATGGAGGGCGCGCTGGAGTTGAGCCAACGGGGCATCCGCTCGACGCTTTATCCCGACAACCGCGCGATCACGCCCGACCTGCCCGACGGGGGCAAGGCCGACTTACTATATGATCCGCAAACCGCCGGTGGCCTGCTGGCCGCGGTCCCGGCAGATCGGGCCGGGACCCTGTGCGCCGCGCTGCAGGCAGCGGGCTATCCCGCCGCCATCATCGGGCATATAGATCGGGAGCACGGATTGCGGCTTCAAAGCTGATCCAATACCTGCGCAATCTGCGCAGCTGTGGCCGACAGGCCCTTGTCGTCAAGCGCTGGGGCTTCGATCTCGGCAAGAATGCCCGCTGTCCGGGTCCGGCTGGATTTGGCATAGGCCGGGTCATAATGCTGTTCCATCAAGGCTTGCGTCAGCGCCCGTTTGTCCCCGGCGTCGATCAGGGCCAGCCAACCATCCACCACCTCATGCCCGCGATGATGGCGCAACGGCGACAGCCGCTCGCGCAGGCGGTCGCTGTCGGACAATATGTCATCGTAGGCCGCCACCAGATAGGTCGTTCGCGCGCTGATCGAGGCCGACACAACCACCCTTGGCGCGGCCCGCATAGCGGCCCAAAGGCTGGGTGGCAGGATCAAGCCGCCGATCTTCGAGGATTCGGCCTCCACCACAACAGGACGGGCAGGATCAAGTGCGCACAGCGCCCGGGCCAGCACCGACTCGAACGCCTTCTGGCTGGGTTGGCCACCCGGCATCTGACCCAGCAACGAACCCCGGTGATTGGCCAGCCCCTCAAGATCTAGAACCTGAACGCCCTGCCCCTGCAGATGCGACAGAAGATCGGTCTTGGCCGTGCCCGTGTAGCCATCCAGCGCCACCAGCCGATGCGGCAGCGGATCTTCATAGAGATACCGGTTCACCAGCCTGCGATAGGTGCGATAACCGCCATCGACCACCTCGGCCCGCCAGCCGATCTGCTGCAGCATCCACGTGAACGAGCCCGACCTCTGCCCGCCGCGCCAGCAATAGACCAGAGGCCGCCAGCCGCCTTCGTGGTGGCTGAGGCTGGTTTCGATATGGTTTGCGGCGTTGCGAAACACCAATGCAGCACCCAGTTTGCGCGCCAGAAACGGGCTTTGCTGAACGTAAATCGTACCCACCCGCGCGCGTTCTTCATTGTCCAGAACAGGCAGGCTAATGGCTCCGGGCAAGTGATCCTCGGCAAATTCCGCCGGGCTGCGCACGTCAATAACCGCGTCGAAACCATGGGTGTAAAGCTGCGGCAGGTCGGAAAATGTCAGAGCCATATCAGCGGTCTAACCTGTGCGCGGGAGAAAGGGAAGAACACCCTACCGCTGCAGCCCGGCAGAGCATCGGTTGCAAACCACTTGCGCTTGGGCCATGAACCAACGGCATTTGGCATCCAGGGACATCGGGAGCAATCGGGCTGAGATGGCACAGAAACAGGTGAACCCCCTCAAGAACAAGGCGCTGAACGATCTGGAGGCGGGCAAGTTTCCTCAGGCACTCAAAAAGGCGCAGCTTGGGATCAAGAAGTTCCCGGGGGATGCCGACTATCACGCGATTGCGGGTTTCGTACTGACCGAGATGAAGCGGTACAAACAGTCCATTCCACATTTCGCTGAGGCCGCCCGGATGAGCCCCGGCGATGCGCAATTCGCCGAAAACCTGGCAAATGCGTTGATGCAGACGGGCCAGATTCCGCGAGCGCTGTCTTATGCTGAACACAAGCTTCGGCAGTTTCCCAACAACCGGGAATTGCTGCGCGTGATCGACGAAATCCAGCTTAAGGGGCAGAACTGGCGGATGATCATCGATCATGCCTCGCAAAAGCTGCAGAAGGATCCCGACAATGCCGACCTGCTGTCGGCCCGCGGCCGCGCCTATGGTCGCATCGGCTTTGTCGAACAAAGCACGCAAGATATCGCACGCGCCTATGCGCTGGCACCGGCGAATGAGGATATCGCCCTGCAGCAGGCCATCGACCTGCATCAGGCGGGCAACAAGGATGGTGCCGACGCGATCCTGTGGGGTCTGTTCGAGGCCAACTCCAAAAGCGCGCCGGTCCTCTATCAGTTGTCATCAGGCGCTGACGACAGCCGGATTGCAGACCTGGCCAAGGCCGTCGACGCGGCAATCGCGACAAGCGATCACGTCGATCAGGTGCTTGAATTTGCAAAGGCAAATCTGACGGCACGCAGCGCCGGCCTGGATGCGGCCTTGCCGCAGTTTGCACGCGCCAACGCGGCCCAGAACAAGGCCAATCCCTACGACCCGGCCACCGAAGAGAAGATGTATCAGGCCATCCGCGACCTGTTCCCCACAGACGCGTCACCTGCGTCGACCGAGGTAACTGCGGGCCCCCGGCCTATCTTCGTTGTCGGCCAGCCCCGTTCAGGCACCACGCTGATGGAGATGATGCTGAGCGTCGCCCCAGACATCGCCGGATGCGGCGAACTTAGGCTCGCTGCCGACCTGTCGCGACCGGTCCTCGAGTCGGGCAGCCCCTTCGATGCAGTTGCTGCTGCGGAATTTGCTCAGCACTATCGCAAGCTGATGCCGCCCCTGCCCGATGGGGCCACAGCCTTTGTCGACAAGATGCCACATAACTATCAACAGGTCGGCTTCCTTCTGTCCGCCTTTCCCGATGCCCGGGTGATCAACATGGTGCGGGATCCGCGTGATGTGGGGTTGTCGAAGTGGACCCGACGCTTTCCGGCACCGGGTATGCGCTATGCCTGCAACCTTGCGGCGATTGCGCACTCGGCCAATCTGTACCGGCGATACATGGCGCACTGGAACCTGATGTTCGCCGACCGCATCCTGACCGTCAGCTACGAGGGCCTTGTCACCGATCCCGACTCCCACAGCAGAACGGTTGCCGAATTCTGCGGCATCGAATGGGACCAGCGAATGCTGCATCCCGAGAGGAACACCAGCCCAGTGCGTACGGCCAGTATCGATCAGGTGCGCCGGAAAATCTCGACCGGTTCCATCGGGCGCTGGCGTGATGTGGCTGGCCACCTGCGGCCGATGTTGGACGGCCTCGACCCAGCGCTCTGGCCGGAATATGCGTTCGACTGAACGAAAAAGGCCGCCCACTGGGCGGCCTTCGACGTAATTAGGTCAGATCATTTCTGTTTGATACGGCCATCCAGATAGGGCTTGTACGGCGCATTTTCGGCCAGGTATTCGGCAGTGACATCCGCCAGATCGGGTCCGAAATCATAGGCGTTCTTGTCATCGCCCGAAAAAACGGAATAGCCGTCACCGCCGTTGCGGACATAATTGTTGGTGACCACCAGATAAGTCGCTGCCGGATCGATCGGTTCAAAACCGCCATCCTTTGCGACCATTACCTCGGTGATGCGACCTTCATTGGGGGCAACCGAGGGGTCCCATGTGAAGGTCATGCCTGCTACCTGCGGGAAGCGGCCTTTGACCTCTTCCACCTGGCTCACACCGTTCTCCAACGCATCGATGACGCCTTGCCCGCTGATCTCAAAGGTCGAAAGCGTGTTCTGGAACGGCAGCACCGTCAGCACTTCGCCCATGGTCACCTCACCTTCATCGATCGAGGCCCGCAGACCACCGGCGTTGGCAATCGCGATCTGCGCGCCTTGATCGGCAACACGCGCAAGCATTGCGTCGGCGACCAGATTGCCCATCTCACATTCCTGCACACGACAGATATCCCGAGACCCCTCGATGGCAGCGCCAGAATTAGCAACGACGCGCTGCTTCATCTCTTCAATCGGGGCACCCATTTCCGCGACGCGCGCGGCGATATCCGCGTCTGGGGTGACTGAGGCGTCAAGCAGGATCGGCTCACCCTCTGCAGAAATCAGGTTGCCATCGTCGTCGAAGGTCAGCGTGATTTCACCCAGATATTTCGAATAGGCATAGGCCTGAACAACCGGTACGTCGCCAACCATTGTCGGGTAAGCCCCTGCCGCATCTTCATCCGTGTTCGACAGCAACGTGTGCGAGTGGCCGCCGACCACCAGATCCAAGCCCGGCACTTTCTCGGCGATCTCGATATCTTTGGCCAGGCCCACATGGTTCAGCGCGATGATGATGTTCACGCCTTCTTCCTGCAAAGCGGCGACATCCGCGTTCAGGCTGTCGATCTCATCCTGGAACACGACATCTTTGCCGGGGCTGGAGGTTTCCACAGTATCCGTCGCCAGCGCCGAAATGATGCCTATTTTCTGGCCGCCAACGTCCAACACAACGTGGTTGTCCACCTTGCCTTTCAACTCAGCCGACGAGGACAGATCCAGATTGCCCGAAATCACCGGGAAACTGACCGTATCAATGAAAGCTGCCAAACCCGCAGGACCATCGTCGAATTCATGGTTGCCCACCGCCATCACGTCATAGCCGATGGCCTCCATGAACTCGGCCTCTGCAGCACCTTTATACGTGGTATAGAACAGCGAGCCCTGAAACGGATCGCCCGCATCCAGAAGCAGCACATTCTCATCGGCCAACTCAGCGCGCTTTGCGTCCACCAGAGTTTTCAGGCGCGCGACTCCGCCGAAACATTTGCCCTCGGCCTCGCCTTCGGCGTCGCAGGTCGAATCGTATTTGTTAATGGACTCGATCCGGCTATGCAGATCGTTGGTGTGCAGAATGGTCAGCTTGTATTCGGCTGCCGCCATGCCGGCTGTCAGGCCCAGAACCGCGGCCGAGGCCAGAAAACGGGTGAACATCGTGTAACTCCCTGTGATTGACGGGCGCGATGGTGCGCCCTGCGCGACAAAGAGTCAAAGGGGGAAATCCGGCTTGATTCTGCCCGCTGCGCGGGGCATCAGGACGCCATGCTGATTTACAAGATTTTTCGCGCCGACGAATGGGCGACCCTGCAGTCGCGCGGGGCGTCGGATGGTGCGCCCATCGATGTGTCCGATGGCTATGTTCACTTTTCGACCGCCGAACAGGCGGCGGAAACCGCAGCCAAGCACTTTGCCGGTGCCCAAGGCCTGACCCTGCTGGCCTGCGACGCCGACGCCATGGGCGATGATCTGAAATGGGAGGTCTCGCGCGGGGGCGCATTGTTCCCGCATCTGTATCGCCAGATTCGCATGTCCGATGTTGTCTGGGCTCGTGACCTGCCCTTTGACGGCCAAACCCACCAATTCCCGCAGGAGATGGAATGACACGCTTCGTCGACCCGGATCGCGCGCAGTTCGAGGCCTTCAAGGACCTGAACCGCGACGATCCGATCGAGATGCTCAATCTGGTCAAGTTCCGACCCAAGGCGCTCTATCCTGCAGATCATGCTCTGGCCGATGCCGCGCTGACCGGAGCGCAGGCCTATCGTAACTACGGTGCCGAGACAGCACCGATCCTTGCCCGCCTCAAGGCGTCTATCCTGTGGCGGGGCGACTTTCAGACCACTCTTATCGGCCCGCGAGACGAGGCCTGGGATGCGGTATTCATTGCCCGCTATCCCACCGCCCATGCGTTTCTGGAAATGGTGACCGATCCCGTTTACCGCGCGGCTGTGATACATCGGCAGGCCGCGGTCGAAACCTCGCGCCTGATCCGGTGCGCGCCACAAGAAAAGGGAAGCTCGTTTTGCTGAAACTGGTCGAGAAGGTCGGGCTTGGCGCCCTGCACCGCTTTGATCCCGAAACCGCACACACACTATCGATCAAAGCGCTGTCGCATGGCCTTGCGCCGACCGCCGGGCTGGTCACGTCTGAGCGGCTGCGAACCAGTATCGCCGGGCTGGACCTGCCCAACCCGGTGGGTCTTGCAGCCGGGTTCGACAAGAACGCCGAGGCGCTGGGCGCACTGTCGCGCGCCGGGTTCGGGTTCATCGAGGTCGGCGCCGTCACGCCCCGCGCCCAACCCGGCAACCCCAAACCGCGCCTGTTCCGCCTGACCGAGGACGGCGCCGCCATCAACCGCTTTGGGTTCAACAATGACGGCATGGAGGTCGTCGGCAAGCGGCTGGCACGCCGTCCCAAGGATGCGGTGATCGGGTTGAACCTGGGGGCCAACAAGGACAGCGACGACCGGCCCGGGGATTTCGTGAAGGTTCTGAATCATTGCGCCGCCCATCTGGATTTTGCCGTGGTCAACGTGTCGTCGCCCAACACCGAAAAGCTGCGTGAACTGCAAGGCAAGGCCGCGCTGAACGCCCTGCTGAGCAATGTCATCGAAACCCGCAATGCGCTGCCCCGCCCGATCCCGGTTTTCCTGAAGATCGCCCCGGATCTGACCGAGGCCGAGTTACAGGATATCGCCGATGTCGCCCGCGAAACCGGCGTGGACGCTGTGATCGCAACGAATACCACCCTGTCGCGCGACGGCCTGCGCAGCGCGCAGAAGGATCAGGCCGGGGGGCTCTCCGGTGCGCCCCTGTTTGAGAAATCGACCCGCGTTCTGGCGCAGCTCAGCCAATTGATGGGCGGAGAGGTTCCTTTGATCGGCGTCGGCGGCGTGGGCACTGCCGAACAGGCTTATGCCAAGATCTGCGCCGGTGCCTGGGCCGTGCAGATATACACGGCGATGGTCTATGGCGGGCTGTCTCTGGCCGCCGACATTGCCAAAGGGCTGGACGCGCTGCTGGCTCGTGATGGGTTCTCATCGGTCGCGCAGGCGGTCGGCTGCAAACGCGAGGACTGGCTGTGATCGAATACTGGCATAATCCCCGCTGCTCCAAATCCCGCACCGGGCTGGCGTTGTTGCAGGACAACGGCGTGCAGCCGCAGGTGCGCAAATACCTTGAAGATACACCCTCGACGGATGAGATCAGGGCGGTACTGGTCAAGCTGGGTATCCCAGCGATCAGCCTGATGCGCACGGGTGAAAAGGTATTCAAGGAACTGGGTCTGACCAAAACCTCGCCGGACGAGGCGCTGATTCAGGCGATGGCCGCGCATCCGATCCTGATTGAACGCCCTCTGGGTATTGCAGGCGACAAAGCCGCAGTTGGCCGTCCGCCCGAGAACCTGCTGGACCTGCTTTAGACGATCTGCGCCTCCAGCCGCGGGTACCTCCACCCCAACGTGATGCCGCGCGCGATGTTCAACACCATCAGCGCGGCCCAGAGCCCGTGATTGCCCATCGTGGGCACCAGCACGAACAGCGCCGCCACGTAGATCGCAACCGACTGGATCATCGCGTTGCGCATGGCGCGGGTCCAGGTGGCCCCGATATAGATGCCGTCGAACATCCAACTGGCCACTCCGACCACCGGGGCAAGCGCAGCCCAGAACAGATAGTCTCGCGCGGCGGTGCGCACCTCGGGCGAAGTCGACATAAGGTCGATCAGCGCAGGCCCCGCCAGATAGAACACCAACCCCAGCGCAGCGGCCCCGCCAACGCCCCATTGCGAGGCCATGATGGATGCGCGCCGCACCTTTAGCCGGTCGCGCGCACCGACCGCGCCGCCGACCAGCGCCTCAGCCGAGAAGGCGAAACCGTCCAACGCAAAGGCTGTGATCTCAAGGAATTGCAGCAGCACCTGGTTGGCGGCCAGATTCACGTCTCCCAAATCGGAGCCCACGAACAGAAAGGTGGTGAACGCGCCCGTCAGCAGAACCGAACGCACCATGATATCGCCGTTCACTTGCATCATCCGGCGCAGACGGCTGGCGTCGAAAATACGCGGCCAGTCCCGCCATTGATTGCCACCGAACGCATCACCACACAGCCACAAACCCAGCGCGAGGCCGGTCCATTCCGCGATCAGGGTCGCTATGGCTACGCCCTCAACTCCCCAGCCGAGGCCCAGCACGAACCATAAATCCAGCACGATATTCAGACCATTCATCCAGACCTGCAGGATGAACACCCCCCGCGTGCGCTCGACTGCGATCAGCCAGCCAGTCACCGCGTAAAGGGCAATGGTCGCAGGCGCGCCCCAGATGCGGATTTCAAGATAAGCGCGGGTCAACGCCTCGACTTCGGCGCTGGCGGGGGACAAGGCAAAGGCCCCGAGGAACACCCAGACCTGAGTGGCAATAAAGAACAGCCCCGCCGTGCCACCCAACAGCAGGCCACGCATCAACAGCGCTCCGGTCTCAGCCGTATCGCCGGCCCCGCGCGCCTGCGCAGCCAGCCCGGTGGTGCCCATGCGCAGGAAGCCGAAAACCCAATAGATCGTCGACAGGATCACCGCGCCCATGCCGACCGCGCCGATGGGGGCCGCCTGCCCCATCTGGCCCACGACACCTGTATCCACGGCCCCAAGGATCGGCACCGTTGCGTTCGACAGCACAATCGGCAGCGCGATTTTCAATACGCGCCGATGGGTGATGGGCGCGGCGGCGGCGTCCACGCTTAGACCTTTGTCGGAGGCTGCGGCATCAGGAAATGCCCCGTACCCTGCGCAAACAGCTTGGCGTGATTGTCCTGCCACGCCTCGACCCGGACCGAAGCATAGCGCCGTCCAGACCGGTTGATGAACGCCCGCGCATAGGCATCACGCGGCAGGCCCGAGCGCAGGTAGTCGACAGTGAAATCGATGGTCTTGGGAAAGCGGATGTTTTCGTCGGTCAGAATGTCCTCGGCACCGATCTCGCCGCTTTCGATCCTTGGGAACATATGCTCCCAACTCAGAGTGATGACAGCGGTGACTTCCAGAAAGGCCGCCGTTACGCCCCCGTGGATGGCGGGCAAGAATGGATTGCCGATCAGTTTTTCGTCAAAATTCAACACGCCGGTCAATTCATCCCCGCGTCGGTCAAAAGTGATGTTGAGAAACCGGATATACGGCACGCCTTCGACCAGCGCGGTCAGCGCGGCGTCGCGGCGGTGCTTGACCACCTGCATGGGTTCGGGACGGGGACGCGCCATGTCAGTTGCCCTCCACGGTGAACGCGCCCGAGGCGGTGGCAACAGGCCTGTCGCTGTCGTCGTCTGTTGCGGTTGCGCGCACAAAGGCCACGTTGCGGGTTATGTGATAGCAGGTGGCGCGGGTGCGGATGTTCTGCCCCGGCGTTGCGGCGCGCATGTAGTCGATGCGCAGATCGATGGTCGCGGTGCCGCCGGGGGCAGATGGGTGACTCATCACAGCCGCACCGCAACAGGTGTCCAGCATGGCCGACACAGCGCCACCATGGATCACCCCGGTGCGAGGATCACCAATAAGCTGTTCGTTGTAGGGCATCGAGATTTCGGCCTCGCCCTCTCCGATATGGGTCAGATCGAGCCCCAGGGCCTTGGCGTGCGGAATCGCCTCGATGAATTGCCGCGCTAATGCTGTCTTGTCGACCATGGGGTTGGGTCCTGTCCTTGTATCTGCCTCTTTATGGGCCTGCCTTTGCACCAAGGGCAAGCCTGCCTGTTGCGCTTGCCGAAGCGACACCATAGGTTGCAGCCAAGGAGACCCCGAATGTCCGACACCCGTTTGTCATTCAAAGAAATGTGCGCCGAGTTCGACGTGACCCCTCGCACCCTGCGCTATTACGAATATATCGAATTGCTGCAGCCTGACCGCGAAGGTCGGGCCCGGTATTATGGCCCGCGCGAATGCGCCCGGATGAAGTTGATCCTGCGCGGCCGCAAGTTCGGTTTCCCACTGGAAGAGATTCGCCAGTGGCTGCTGATTTATGAAGATCAGGGCAACCAGGCGCAGATGGCAACCTTCATCGAGATGGCCGACCGCCAGATGGAAGAGTTGCGCCAGCAGCGTACCCAGTTGGATGAGGCGATGGACGCGTTGCAGCAGTTGCGCGACCAGACGGTTGAACTTCTGAAGTAGCCACCTGCCCCTACGGCAAGAAAATTACCTGAAATCGCCCCTTACGCGACCGGATGTTACGTCAACCCAATTGTGACGCAGCGTCCGGATTACGTAAACGTCACTTGTGTGTTGTAAAACGTTCATCGACTGCGCAACTCAGTGCTCATGACGCCAGTGATGAGAGTTTACGACATGACCGAAGACCTGATGACCATACGTGAAATGTGCGAGACCTATGACGTCACGCCCCGCACTTTGCGGTTTTACGAGGCCAAAGAGCTTTTGTTTCCGATCCGCGAGGGTCAGAAACGGTTGTTTACCAAACGCGACCGCGCGCGCCTGAAGCTGATCCTGCGCGGCAAGCGCTTTGGCTTCAGCCTGGAAGAAATCCGCCAGCTGCTGGATCTGTACCATGTGGGCGACCAGCAGGTGACGCAGATGTCGCGCACCTATGAGATCGCCTGCGAACGTCTGGCCGACATGGAGTCGCGCCGCGAGGAGCTGACGCAGGCCATCGACGAGTTGAAAGAGCAGTTGCGCTGGGGCGAGAAAGTTATCGCCTCGATGAAACAGGAAAAGAAGGCGGCTGAATAAGCCTGACCTTTCGGACATATGAATTAAGGGAGCTTCACATGCCCGTCTACACCGCGCCAACCAAAGATACTCAGTTCATTTTGCATGACGTTCTCAAGGTCTCGGAGTCCGATATCCCGGGGTACAATGAGCTTGATGCCGACTTCACCGGCGCCGTGCTGGAAGAGGCCGGCAAGGTGGCCACCAACGTGCTGCACCCCCTGAACGTGGTGGGCGATACCGAAGGCTGCCGGTTGGAAAACGGTGTGGTGTATACGCCCACGGGCTTCAAGGACGCGTTCGAGCAGATGAAGGAAGGCGGCTGGCCCGGTCTGGACATGCCCGAGGAATATGGCGGCCAGAACATGCCCTATGTCATCGGGACGGCCGTGGGCGAGATGTTCTCGGGCGCGAACCAGGCATTTGTGATGTATCAGGGCCTGACCCATGGTGCGGCCTCGGCGATTCTGGCGCATGGCACGGATGAGCAGAAGAATACCTATCTTCCCAACATGGTCAGCTGTGAATGGACCGGCACCATGAACCTGACCGAACCGCATTGCGGCACCGATCTGGGCCTGATGCGGACCAAAGCGGAACCGCAGGGCGACGGCAGCTACAAGATCACGGGCCAGAAGATTTTCATCTCGTCCGGTGACCACGACATGGCCGACAACATCATCCATCTGGTGCTGGCGAAAATCCCCGGCGGCCCCGAGGGCATCAAGGGTGTCTCGCTGTTCATCGTGCCGAAGTTCATCGTCAACGAAGACGGCTCGCTGGGCGAACGCAACGGCGTCTCGGTCGGCAAGATCGAAGAGAAAATGGGCATCCACGGCAACTCGACCTGCGTCATGAACTATGACGAGGCGACCGGCTGGCTGCTGGGCGAGGAGCACAAGGGCATGCGCGCCATGTTCACCATGATGAACGAGGCGCGTCTGGGTGTGGGCATGCAGGGGCTGTCTCAGGCCGAGGCTGCGTATCAGAATGCACTGGAATATGCCAAGGACCGCCTGCAGGGCCGCGATGTAACCGGCGTGAAAAACCCCGACGGTCCTGCCGACCCGCTGATTGTACACCCCGACATTCGCCGCAACCTGATGGATCAGAAAAGCTTCACCGAAGGCGGGCGCGCCTTCATCCTGTGGGGGGCGAACATGCTCGACAAGGCGCACCGGTCGGGTGATGCCGATGCGGACGGTCTGATCTCGCTGCTGACGCCGGTGATCAAAGGCTTCCTGACGGATGAAGGCTATGACATGACCGTTCAGGCGCAGCAGGTTTATGGCGGGCACGGCTACATCGAAGAATGGGGCATGTCGCAATACACCCGCGATGCCCGGATCGCGATGATCTATGAGGGCGCAAACGGCGTTCAGGCTCTGGATCTGGTGGGTCGCAAGCTGGCGCAGGATGGCGGCAAGCACGTCATGGCGTTCTTCGAGATGGTCAAAACCTTCTGCAAAGAGAACAGCGGCAAGGATGAGAGCTATGACAAGGCCTTTATCGAACCACTGAAAACCGCGTCGAAGGACCTGCAGGCCGCGGGAATGTACTTCATGCAGGAAGGCATGAAGAACCCCAACAACGCTCTGTCGGGCTCTTATGACTTCATGCATATGTTCGGCCATGTGTGCCTGGGCCTGATGTGGGCGCAGATGGCCAAGGCCGCTCAGGACGCTCTGGACGGCGGTGCCTCAGACAAAGCGTTCTACGAGACCAAGATCAACACCGGGCGCTTCTACATGGCCCGCCGCCTGCCCGCGACTGCGATGCATCTGGCCCGCATCCAGACCGGTGCGGACACGGTGATGGCACTGGACGCGGCGAACTTCTGATCTCAGTGTGGGCTCGGGCGTCGCAACCCGAGCCCAATTCCGAAGGAGGCACAATGCCAAAACGCTTTCGCCTGACCCGCAGGTTCCCCGCCGCCATGACCGAGGACGGCTATCGCAAATTGCGGGTGTTCGCCCGCGAGGCCGGGTTGGATGAAGGCGAGGCGCTGTCGTTTCTGTTCGAGAACTTCAACAGTGTGATCAACCAAGAGAACCTGACCCACCGTCTGCGCATCTTCAATTCCGAACTTGAGGCGCGCAAGAGGTGAACGTTGAACGCAAATCAACCGGTATCGCGGGCTTCATGCGCGGATGCCTCCGGCGGGAGTATTTTTGAAAAGATGAAGATGGGATACGTCCCGCCACCGGGCGCACTCGCCATCAGGACAGGGACGACTTCACCTTTTGCGGTCATCGGCTCTCCAGCCTGTACAGCAAGACTATCAAGACAGAAGGTCGTCAATTGAACGTTACGAAAGCAACTCCATCTTTTGATAAATACTCAAATCCGGCCTAACCACACGCGCCACGGGAGGGGCGTTCGCATGACCATCAAATTGCATTGTTTCGGAGAAAGCGGAAACTCCTACAAAGCCGCGCTGGCGCTTGAGATGTCGGGGCTGGATTGGGAGCCGGTCTTTGTCGACTTCTTCAACGGCGCAACACGCACGCCCGAGTATCGGGCCGACGTGAACGAGATGGGTGAAGCGCCCGTTCTGATTGACGGCGACTTCCGCACCAGCCAATCGGGCGCGATTCAGGCCTATGTCACCGAGAAATCCGGTAAGTTTGGCGGCAAGGACCGCGATGAAAACTATGAAATCTTCCGCTGGGTCTTGTGGGACAATCATAAGCTCAGCTCGGTGGCCGGAATGACGCGATTTCTGTGCAACTTCCTGCCTGAAGAACACCGCAATGCTGATGTCATCGCCTTCAACCAGGGTCGCCTGAAGGCTGCCTATGCCGTTCTGAACAACCACCTTGGGGGCCGCGATTGGATCGTTGGCGACGGCGTGACAAATGCCGACATCAGTTGCTGCGGCTATCTGTATTATCCCGAACCCTTCGGTTTCGACCGCACCGAATGGCCCCATATCGACGCCTGGCTGACGCGGCTCAGCGAACAGCCCGGCTGGAAACACCCCTATGACCTGATGCCCGGCAACCCGTCGGATCGAGCTTGAGGAGAAGACCCATGACCGAAGCCTATATCTACGACGCCCTGCGCACACCGCGTGGCAAGGGTCGCAAGGATGGCAGCCTGCACGAGGTGACCTCGGTGCGCCTGTCCGCCCTGACACTGAACGCAATGAAAGAGCGTAACAATCTGGAAGGTCACGCTGTTGAGGACGTGATCTGGGGCAACGTCACGCAGGTGATGGAGCAAGGCGGCTGTCTGGCGCGCTCGGCCGTTTTGGCCTCGGATCTGGATCAGTCGATCCCCGGTCTGGCGATCAACCGGTTTTGCGCCTCGGGCATGGAAGCTGTGAACCTCGCCGCGAACCAAGTCAGGGGCGGCGCCGGCGAAGCTTACATCGCAGGCGGTGTTGAGATGATGGGCCGCGTGGCCATGGGCAGCGACGGTGCCGCGATTGCGGTTGACCCGACGCTGGCGATGGAGACCTATTTTGTGCCGCAGGGTATCTCGGCCGACATTATTGCCACCGAATACGGGTTCAGCCGCGATGATGCTGACGCGCTGGCCGTTGAGTCCCAGAAACGCGCTGCGGCGGCCTGGGAAGACAATCGGTTCGAGAAATCGGTGATCTCGATCAAGGATCAGAACGGCCTAACCATTCTGGACCGCGATGAATACATGCGCCCGGGTACCGACATGCAGTCGCTGGGCGCTTTGAACCCATCCTTCGCGATGATGGGTGAGCAGATGCCCGGTTTCGACAAGGTGGCGCTGCTGAAATACCCCCATCTTGAGCGGATCAACCATATCCACCACGCAGGCAACAGCTCGGGCATTGTGGATGGTGCTGC
Source organism: Ruegeria sp. CJ3 (assembly GCF_056536725.1). Classification (NCBI taxonomy): domain Bacteria; kingdom Pseudomonadati; phylum Pseudomonadota; class Alphaproteobacteria; order Rhodobacterales; family Roseobacteraceae; genus Ruegeria; species Ruegeria sp. CJ3. The sequence continues at coordinate 38,203 of NZ_JBQFQE010000001.1, read as the reverse complement.
GGCTGTGTTGATCGGCAACAAGGAATTCGGTGAGAAATACGGCCTGAAGCCGCGCGCCCGCATCAAGGCGACCGCCAAGATCGGCACCGACCCGACGATCATGTTGACGGGTCCGGTTCCGGTGACCGAGAAAATCCTCGCTGACAATGGCATGAAGATCAGCGATCTGGACCTGTTCGAGGTGAACGAAGCCTTCGCCTCGGTCGTGCTGCGGTTCCAGCAGGCGTTTGATGTTGATCCTGCACTAGTGAACGTCAACGGCGGCTCGATCGCGATGGGCCACCCGCTGGGCGCAACCGGGGCGATGATCATCGGCACCCTGCTGGATGAGCTGGAGCGTCAGGACAAGGAAACAGGCCTCGCCACCCTCTGCATCGCGTCCGGAATGGGTGCGGCGACTATTATTGAGCGTGTCTGATGCCGAAGATTGATCTGTCCAAAATCCCGTTCCGAAACGGGTCCGGTTATCCCGGCAAACTGGCGCGCGCAGGCGACGACCGATACGTGCAACCCTTGGGTGACGCCAACGGCCTGACCCAGTTCGGGGTCAACATCGTGCGGCTGGAGCCAAACGGCCTGTCCTCGCTGCGTCATTACCACATGGAGCAGGATGAGTTCGCCATCATGCTCAGCGGTGAATGCACCCTGATCGACGATGATGGTGAACATCAGATGCTACCCGGCGATTGCGCCGCATGGCCGGCCGGTGAGGCCAACGGCCATCACCTTGTGAACAGAACCGATGCGCCCGCGACATTCCTTGTGGTGGGCACCCGGACCCCGACCGAGACCGGCTATTACAGCGACATAGACATGATGGTGAAGTTCGACCCCGAGGGTTTCGCCTTCACCCGCAAGGATGGCAGCCCGCTGACGGCTGACCAGATTGGAGATGACAATGACTGATTTCACCCTCAGCAAAGACGCAGACGGCGTCGCCTTCATCACTTGGGACGCGCAGGGCAAATCCATGAACGTCCTGACCCGCGAGGCGTTTCAACTGGTCAGCCAGTTGATCGATCAGGCGCTGGAAGATGACGAGGTCAAGGGCATCGTGATCACCAGCGGCAAAGAAGGGTCCTTTGCGGGCGGCATGGATCTGAACACGCTGGCGACAATTCGCCAGGAAGCAGGCGATGAACCAGCGCAGGCGTTGTTCGATTTCGTCATGGGCGGCCATCATATCCTGCGCAAGCTGGAACTGGCGGGGATGGACCCGAAGACCAAGAAGGGCGGCAAGCCGGTGGCCTGCGCCATCAACGGCACTTGTGCGGGGATCGGGACCGAGATCGCCTTGGCCTGCCATCACCGCGTCATGACCACCAATCCGAAATCCAAGATCGGCCTGCCGGAAATCATGGTCGGTATCTTTCCCGGCGGCGGCGGCACCATGCGCTATAGCCGTATGGTAGGCGCGATGGCGGCGGCTCCGGTGCTGCTGGAAGGCAAGATGATGGACCCGAAGAAAGCCAAGGGTGCGCAGCTGATCGACGACGTGGCAGATGATCCGGTTGCGGCGGCGAAAGAGTGGGTTCTGAACGCGAAAGACGCCGATCTGGTCAAGCCTTGGGACGCCAAGGGCTACAAGATGCCCGGCGGCGCGCCTTATCACCCAGCAGGGTTCATGACCTTTGTCGGGGCCAGCGCGATGGTGAACGGCAAGACCCAAGGCGCGTTCCCGGCGGCCAAGGCGCTGCTGAGCGCGATCTACGAAGGCGCGCTGGTCGATTTCGACACCGCTCTGCGGATCGAGGCGCGGTGGTTCACCAATGTCCTGATGAACCCCTCCTCGTCCGCCATGATCCGGTCGCTGTTCCTGAACAAGGAAGCGTTGGAGAAAGGCGCGGTGCGGCCCAAGGATGTGCCTGATCAGCGGGTCAAGAAGATCGGCGTTCTGGGCGCGGGCATGATGGGGGCGGGTATCGCTCTGGTCTCGGCGCAGGCCGGGATGGAGGTTGTTCTGATCGACCGCGATCAGGAAGCCGCCGACAAGGGCAAGGCCTATTCCGAGGCTTACATGGACAAAGGCATCAAGCGCGGCAAAGCCACGCCTGAGAAAAAAGAGGCCCTGTTGGCGCAAATCACCGCCACCCCTGATCTGGAGCACCTGAAAAGCTGCGACCTGATCATCGAGGCGGTGTTCGAAGACCCCAGCGTCAAAGCCGAGATGACTAAAAAGGTCGAGGCTATCATCCCCGAAGATTGCATCTTTGCCTCGAACACCTCGACCCTGCCGATCACCGATCTGGCCAAAGCCAGCGTGCGGCCCGAACAGTTCATCGGCATCCACTTCTTCTCACCCGTTGAAAAGATGTTCCTGGTCGAGATCATCAAGGGCAAGGAAACCGGTGATCGCGCCGTCGCTAAGGCGCTGGACTACTCGCGCCAGATCCGGAAGACACCGATCGTGGTCAACGATGCGCGCTTCTTCTACGCCAACCGCTGCATCATCCCCTACATCAACGAAGGTGCGCGCATGATCACCGAGGGCGTCAGCCCCATCCTGATCGACAACGCCGCGCGTCAGCTGGGCTTCCCGGTGGGACCGATCCAGCTGACCGACGAAACCTCGATTGATCTGGGTGCCAAGATTGCACGCGCAACCAAGGCGGCGATGGGCGATGCCTATCCCGAAAGCCCGTCGGACGATCTGATCTTCTGGATGGAGGAACAGGGCCGTCTAGGCCGCAAGGCCAATGCGGGCTTCTTCGACTATGACGACAAGGGCAAGCGCGTCGAATACTGGAAAGGCCTGCAAGACAAGTATCCGCTAGCCGCCCAGCAACCCGATCTGATCGAAGTGCAAGAACGTCTGATGTTCGCACAGGTTCTCGAAGCAGTCCGAGCGCTGGAGGAAGGTGTTCTGGAAGACATCCGCGAAGGCGACGTGGGCGCCATTCTTGGCTGGGGCTTTGCGCCGTGGTCCGGTGGCCCGCTCAGCTGGCTGGACATCATCGGCACGCCCTACGCTGCCGAGCGGTGTGATCAACTGGCCGAGGCCTATGGTGAGCGTTTCGCCTGCCCGCCGCTCCTGCGAGAGATGGCCGAGAAAGGTCAGAGCTTCTATGGCCGCTTCAATCCCGAAGCGCAGGCCGCGTAAACAACTTGATACAGGCGCATGACACCATGCGCCTGTACCCAAAAAGTCAGGCCATCCATTCAGGCCGCAGAAACAGGGCCGGTGCGTTCGGACGCCCCGGTCGCCCCGGTCGACGTATCCCCGACGGGGGGCGGATCGGAAAGATGGGTTCCTGCGGAATAGGCGCAGGCAACGCCCCCAACGGGTTGGCAAAGGGTGAAATATCGCCTTTGATTGCAACCGCTTCGATCAACAAGTCCGCGTCCTCGGCATCCGCAACCTGATAGGCGCTTTCCGGCCCCAGCGCCGCCACCATCCGACCCGCGGGGCAATAGGCCTGAAACCCGCCTTCGATAAAAACAACCTCGTCCTGATCGAAGAACAGCGCGGTCACATCAAAGGTCTGCGCCGGTGTCTGTGACTGCAGCCGCCCCACCCCGCTGAGCATCCGCGCGGGCACGATCGAGATCCCCTTGACCCCCAGCCCCAGCTTGCCCTGATCAAGCGCCATGCCCTGTTCAGGCATCAGCCAGACGGGCCGCCCGTTATAGGCCGCGCGCGACGGGACAAGCACCGGCAGATGCTCGGCCCGCCGCTCGTCCCCGGGCACCACGATGCGGTCGACGCAGACGCGCCGCACTTCCTGAAATCCATGATCCAGCGTCCGCACCAGATCACCCGCAACCAGCGTTTCAACCGGCTTCCAGCCGCCGGTGGTTGCAACCTTGGTTCCATGCAGCAAACCACCGCGGCGCGCTGACATAGATTTCCCCGAAAAGGCCTCTTGGCCTCTGTCTTCACGTTTCGAATACCCCGAAACACTCACTACTTCCAACACGTGCCGTCCCCCTTTTGGCACCTTCAAACAAACAGAAGGGTCCAACTGTTGTGCCTTACAGGGACTTAGTTTCGCCACATTTGAGGCCAAATCAGGCCAATTTCGCCGCATTTGGCACTCAACTCGCAAACAAACCGACATTCCAAGCCAGCTTTGACCGCTCTGTGGAAACGATCACCATCAATTTCATTAACAGACCCGCAGCGAATCCCTGCAGCCCGCGCCGCGACGAACGGTCGGCGCTAAATTTGACCTCCCCGAACAGGTTAGAGGTTTGCGCCGCCGGAATTCAGCATGTTAAGCTTGCCGCAAAACAATATTCGAGCAGCCTTACCCGATGACCGCACTCAAACAGTACCAGCGGATCGAAGCCACCGGTCTGTGGCGCGCCACGCCCGACGAGCAGCGGCGCGAGGTCGTCGTCTCTATTGGCGAGGCCACGCTGACCATCTCGGATTTCAACGACCGGGCGCTGACACATTGGTCTCTCGCCGCTCTAGAACGGCAAAACCCCGGCGCGTATCCGGCGATCTTCAACCCCGATGGCGATCCGGGCGAGACACTGGAACTGCCCGAAACCGAGACCACGATGATCGAGGCCATAGACCGCCTGCAACGCGCCATCGACCGGGCGCGTCCACATCCCGGGCGTCTGCGCTGGCTTAGCGTCGCCGGAGTTGCCGTGGCTGTTGTCGTCCTGCTGCTGCTGTGGCTGCCCAGTGCATTGCAACGCCATGTCGTCGCCGTCGTCCCCGAGATCAAGCGGCAGGAGATCGGCGATACGATCTTGCACCGGATCGAGCGGGTGTCGGGCAAGGCCTGCACCTCGACGGATGCACAGGACTCGCTGGACCGGCTGGCGCGCAGGACGGGCGTGCGGCAGATCGTGATCCTGCCCGCTGGTTTGCCCGACAGCCTAAGCCTGCCGGGCGGCACGGTCCTGCTGAACCGGGCGTTGGTCGAGGACCACGAGGACCCCGCCGTCGCGGCAGGTTATGTGATCGCGGCACGGGCACGCGCAGTGCAGCGCGATCCGCTTGATGATCTGCTGGATCGGACCGGCCCCACCGCCGCCTTCCGCCTGCTGACCACCGGCGAACTGACGCCGGACATTGTGGATGCCTATACCGAAGAGGTACTGTCCCAACGCCGCCCCGCAATCGCCGATAGTGACCTGCTGGCGATGTTCGCACAGACCGCCCTGCCCTCGACGCCATACGCCTATGCCCGCGATATCACTGGCGAGACCGTTCTGGGCCTGATCGAGGCCGACCCGATGGCGGGGCGTACTCTGGAACAGGTCCTGCCGGACCGCGACTGGGTCCGGCTGCAGAATATCTGCGGGCAATAGCGCCTATTTGGTGCCGAACATCCGGTCTCCGGCATCGCCGAGCCCGGGCATGATGTAACCCTTCGAGTTCAGCTCACGGTCCAGCGCCGCCGTGACGATATGCACATCCGGATGCGCCTCTTTCATCCGCGCAACGCCTTCGGGTGAGGCCAGCAGGCACAGGAACCGGATATCTGTCGCCCCGGCCTGTTTCAGCAGATCAATCGCAGCGGCCGAGCTGTTGCCCGTGGCCAGCATCGGATCAACGGCAATGACCAGCCGATCCTTCAGCCCTTCGGGGGCCTTGAAGTAATACTGCACCGGCTCCAGCGTCTCTTCATCGCGGTAAAGGCCGACAAAACCCACGCGCGCCGAGGGGATCAGTTCCAGCACCCCGTCCAACATCCCGTTGCCGGCCCGCAGGATCGACACCAGCGCCAGTTTCTTGCCCGCCAGAATGGGTGCGTCCATCTCTTCCATCGGGGTTTCGATATGGCGTGTGGTCAGCGGCATCTCGCGCGTGACCTCATAGGCCAGCAACAGCGTGATCTCGCGCAGCAACTGCCGAAAGCTGGCGGTCGACGTACCCTTATCGCGCATGAGCGTCAGTTTGTGTTGCACCAACGGGTGGTCGACGACGGTCAGGTGTTCGCTCATGAGTTCTCCAGTCTTTTCTTGACCCGCGCGCGGGTGTCTTCATCACAGAATGCCGCATTCAAAGCAGTCTGGTTCAATTCGGCGAAGTCTTCGGCCTCCCAGCCGAAGGCTGCGGCCAACATCTCATATTCGCGGCGCATTGTGGTGTGGAAAAATGGCGGGTCATCGGTTGAGACCGTGACCTTTACGCCCGCGTCGCGCAGCTTGGCAATCGGATGGGCAGCGAAATCGGGAAACAGACCCAGCACGACGTTCGAGCCCGGACAGACCTCAAGCGTTACATCCCGGTCGACCAGTTCGCGGATCAGGTCCGGGTCTTCGTAGGCGCGCACGCCATGGCCAACCCGTTCAACCCCCAGATCACGAATGGCGTCCCGCACGCTGTCGGGCCCGCCAAATTCTCCGGCATGGGTGGTCAGCCGCAACCCGGCCTCTCGGGCGCAATCGAAAGCCCAAGCGAAATCGCCTTGCGTATGGACGCCTTCATTGCCGCCCATGCCAAAGCCTGTGATCCAGTCGCCAACTGTCTCAGCGGCGCAAAAGGCGCTGCGCTTGGCCTGTTCCGGGCCGAAGTGGCGCACGCAGGTCACGACCCCGCGCAGGGTGATGTTGAACTTGCGCTCGGCCTCGTCCGCGGCGTCCTGAATGGCGGTCAGATAATCGCGCCATGCGTGCAGATCGCCACCGCCGCAGAAGTCGGGGCTGAGGAAGGTCTCGGAATAAACCACGCCATTCGCAGCGCTTTCTTCGAGGATCGCCAGCGTCAAACGGCGGAAATCTTCGGGCGACGTCAGCACCTCGCAGGCGGCCTCATATACGCTGAGGAAATGAGCGAAGTCGCGGAAGTCGTAGGAGCCATCGGGCTTGAAAATCCCGCTGAGATCCACCTTCTTTTCATGCGCCAACTGGCGGATGAAAGCGGGCGGGGCTGCGCCTTCGTGATGTAGGTGCAATTCGATCTTGGGCAGGTCGGCAACGGTCATAGAAAGCTCCGTCCCGGTCCTTGCGCCGGGATGTTCAGATGGTGTGCGATGCTGGCCGCGACATCGGCAAAATTGATCTGGCCGATCTCGCCCGCGCCGTGCCCGGCCACCAGCACCGGCACCTGTTCGCGCGTGTGATCGGTCCCGGTCCAACTGGGGTCATTGCCGTGATCTGCGGTCAGCAGCAGCAGGTCTCCGGGGCGCAGATTTTGCAGGATCACCCCGATCTCGCGGTCGAACCACTCCAGAGCACGGGCATAGCCGCTGATATCGCGGCGGTGACCATAGAGGCTATCGAACTCGACGAAATTGGCGAAGGTCAGGCTGCCCTCTTCGGCCTCATCCACCAGATCAGACAGGTGCCGCATCAGGTCTGCATCCGAACCTTTGCGCAGCGTATCGATCCCCTGCATCGAGAAGATGTCGCCGATCTTGCCCACCGCATGAACGCGATGGCCAGCGTCCTGCGCCCAGTTCGTCAGCACCGGCGCGGGCGGCAGGATGGCGAAATCCTTGCGGTTGGTGGTGCGGGTGAACCCATCTTCTGCCGATCCCACGAAGGGCCGTGCAATCACGCGACCCACTTTCATCTCATGCAATTGCGGCGCAAGCGTTCGGCACATATCCAACAACCGGTCGAGGCCAAAGCGCTCCTCATGCGCGGCGATCTGGAACACGCTGTCGGCAGAGGTATAGCAGATCGGCCAGCCGGTACGCATATGCTCGGCGCCGAGGTCGGCGATGATGGCCGTGCCCGATGCGTGGCAATTGCCGAGGATTCCGTCGGTTCCTGCAGCCTCGGCAGCGGCCCGGCTGAGATCATCGGGAAATGCGGGCTTGGTATCCGGGAAATAGTGCCAATCCCACGGCACTGGCAAACCCGCCAGTTCCCAATGGCCCGACGGTGTATCCTTGCCCGGCGAATACTCCCGCGCACAACCCCAGAGCCCCGCTGGCGTGGCGCTCAACCCCGGCGCTTCCACGCCCGAGGCCAGCCGCACCGCAGCCCCCAGACCCAGCGCATCGAGATTGGGCAGATGCAAGGGGCCCGAACGCCCGTCCTCGGCGCGCCCCTCGGCGCAGGCCTGCGCGATGTGGGCCACTGTGTTCGCGCCGGTATCCTGTGCGGTGCCGTTGAAGAACTGATCGGCATCCGGTGCGCCCCCGATGCCGACCGAGTCCATCACCACAAGGAAAGCGCGGCTCATGCGCTGATCCTTTCATGAACATGCGGCGGTCGGTCCACGGGCGTATCGCTGATCGTCACGGCATTCAGCACCGCCTGCGACGCCTGCCGCGCTGCGTCTTCGCGTGCGGCATGGACCACGGCCAGCGGTGCGCCTTTCTGGACCTTCTCGCCCAACCGTAAGATGCCAGACAATCCGACCGCCGGGTCAATCTCATCACTTTCAACCTGACGCCCGCCGCCCAGCGCAACCACGGCAAGGCCCAGCGCCTCACCATCAATGGCCGAGATATAACCATCGTGTGGTGCAGGTACTTCCTGAATCACGTTGGCCTCGGGCAGGAACCGCGCCCATGTGTCGACGAAATGTACCGGGCCTCCGACAGCGGCCATCATCCGGCCAAACCGTTCAGCGGCACGGCCATCGCGGATCACCTCAGCGATCTGCGCCGTGCCCTCTTCGACCGAGGCGCACATCCCCGCATCTGCCATCAACACGCCGCCCAGTTCGGCAGAGATATGGGCCAAGGGCGAATCCTGTCCGCTGGTCATGACCTGCATCACCTCGGCCACTTCCAGTGCGTTGCCCAGCGCCGGGGCCAGCGGTTGGTTCATATCGGTTATCACGGCCGAGGTCTTGCACCCCGCCGCATTGGCCGTCTCAGTCAGTGCCTGGGCCAGCCTGCGCGCATCTTCGAGCGTTTTCATGAACGCACCGCTGCCCACCTTGACGTCCAGCACCAGCGCATCGGGGCTGGCGGCCAGTTTCTTGGACAAGATGGACGCCGTGATCAGATCGAGGCTTTCCACTGTCGCCGTCACGTCGCGTATCGCATAGAGCCGTTTATCTGCTGGCGCGATCTGGCCCGTGGCGCCCACAATCGCGGCCCCCGTGTCTTTCAGAACCTGCGCGAGACGGCTTTGACCGATCTGGGTTGTCACGCCGGGAATAGCCTCAAGCTTGTCCAAAGTGCCTCCGGTATGACCCAGCCCGCGCCCCGAGATCATCGGCACATAGGCCCCGCATTCCGCCAGCGCCGGGGCCAGCACAAGGCTGACGCAATCCCCGACGCCGCCGGTGGAATGCTTGTCGATCACCGGGCCGTCCAGATCCCAGTGCAGCACCTCGCCACTGTCGCGCATGGCACGGGTCAGATCGGCCCGCCCCTGCGCGCCCAGCCCGCCCATGCAGACGGCCATGGCAAAAGCCCCCGCCTGTGCATCGCTGACGCCCCCATCCGCAAGGCCTTGCGCGAACCAGTGCAGTTCCTCGCCCGAGGGCACCTCGGACCGGCGCAGCTTGGCAATGATCGAGCGAGCGTCCATTCAGTTGCCTTCCATATGCGCAGCTCCAAAGGCGCCGGGCAGAAGATCAGCAATAGTCGTGCGGGTCTCAACACCGTCGACGGTTGCCATCGTGACCACAACATCGCCTTTGCCGAATTCGGCCAGTTTCTGACGGCAACCACCACAAGGCGGCACCGGCTGCGAGCTGCTGGCGACCACATAGACCTCGGTCAATTCCGTCTCACCAGCGGCGACCATGGCGGCGATGGCCCCGGCCTCGGCGCAGGTGCCTTCGGGATAAGCTACGTTCTCGACATTGCACCCGACATACATCTGGCCCGAGCCTGACCGGACAGCGGCCCCAACCTTGAAATTGGAATAAGGCGCATGGGCGTTTTCCCGAACGGCGCGCGCGGCATCTTTCAGAGACATGGGCGATTCCCGATTTTTGATCACTTGGTCAGAATACCGCACCCTACAGGAAATCGCCGGGGGATTTGAACCCCCGCACGGCGGTTATCCACAAGCTTCTAACCCAGCGTGGTGTTGAAGGTGCCGGGCAACGTGACCTCAAGCAATTCGATGTCATCAGATGGATCGGACAACCGGGTCCGCATACCCGGCGGAATGACGAATGCATCGCCCTGTTCCAACCGGAAGGGATCGCGCCCTTCGCCTTCCAACGTCACCTCACCGTTCATGACGAACGTAAAGTGGATATCCGTATCATGGCTGGCCCATTCCGGGTCGCCCTGCCCCCGGCGCACAACCTGCACCCCGGCGACACCTTTGGTGTTCTCGGCAATCGTCGTATCGCGGCAGATGTATCCCGGCAGGCGGAAGGGCACCCACGCAGCATCCTTGGCCTGATTGTAAACAAACCGTTGCCCCTGCCATTCGCGATCCGGGCGATAATGCGGCGTGGGCAGTTCCATCTGGTGGTCGATCTCGGTCACATGCTCAGCGGGCACTCCGATCTCGATCACCTGCACATTGTCCGAGGCCTCCAGCACCCGGTGGCGGATTTCGGGTGGCTGGATGAAGCAATCCCCGGCGGTCAGGCGCATCTTGTCGCCTTGGTCCTCATAAACCACATCGACCCAGCCATGAATGCAGAAGATCAGCTGAAACCCGACCTTGTGGAAATGCACCATATCCGGCACCGGGCCACCATCGGGAATGCGGATATGGCTGGCAATGATCGAGCCACCCAGCCGATCCGGCACCAGATCGCGATAATGCATTCCCGCCCGCCCGATGATCCACGGGGCCTGATCCTTGAGGCGGCGCACCACATAGGAATGCACCGTCTCGGGCATCACCATCGGCGGGTTCAACTCCTCAATCTCAACCCGGGTGCCATTCGGCGCAACCAGGCTGCGCTGACCATCGGCAAACTCATCCGGATCCTCGGTCAGAATGCGCAAGGTCCCTGCGGCCTCGGGCGCGTCCTTTTCGATCCGCAGCCGCAATCCATGCCCTGAAAACACCCCGACCCGAGGGTCGTCGGCGGGATAGATCATGTCCATCCGCATCCCCAGAACCTTGGTGTAAAACGGGATATCGTCGCGCAGTTCCTGTGTCGGCAGGCGAATCTCAGCGCGGGTCTGGCTTTCGGTTTGGGTCATTTGGCATCTCTTCGGTCTTCGTTTTCGGCCATCCGATCAGAACGGCAGTCAAAATACCAACCGAAAAGTACATCTCGAGCGTTTCTTCCAGAACAAACAACCGCGTCGCCATCGTGGCCGAGAGGCTGGCGTCGAAAAAGCCACTGACTTCTTCAAGAAGCTGCGCAATCACCGCAACGGTACCAGCCAGCAGAAAGATCAACATGAACGGAGCCCGCTGTCTGAACGCGCGCCAGCCGTTGGGGATACCATGCCAGACGGCGCCTCCGATCACGACAATCGCCAGAACAATCCTGACCACCGTCATATCCAGCAGGGTATCCAGACTGCTCAACAACATGAATGGCAAGCTGCCCTCGGCATAAATGTCTGCCTCCAGCTCTCGTTCCGCCAGCAGCAGACAGACAACGCCGATATATAGGCGTGTAACCCCGCGATAGCGGACGAGTGCTGCCAGCCCTGCGGCAAACAGTGCGGCAGCCGAAAGCGTTTCGATCAGGCCCCCTTCCTGATTGAAAGCCGATGCCTGCTGGGGCCAGACCGCCACTGCACATAACAGCAAGACGGCCAAACCCAGCCCCACCCGAGCAATCAACGGGCCTGAACCAGCTGAGACCGGTTGCGCTTGAGAATCATCTTTATAGCTCATGCTCGGGCCTTGCCGCCTTTGGTTGCTCGTTTTTTGAGAATTTTCGCAATGTAGAAGTTTTGTGACAGAATTCAACTTACGTGTCCGTGAAGCCAAAACTGACGCAGCGTAGCCAAGCCGCAAGAAATGGTTTAACGATCAAACAAATTCTGAAACGGAGTTGAATCGCCGATGTCTGACACACCCAGCCTGCGGCAGGCCGCCCTTGAATATCACGCCCATCCCAAGCCCGGAAAGCTCGAGATCAAAGCCACCAAGCCCATGGCCAATGGCCGGGATCTGGCCCGCGCCTACTCTCCGGGCGTGGCAGAGGCCAGCCTTGAAATCAAGGCCGACCCGGCCAATGCCGGACTTTACACATCGCGCGGAAATCTGGTGGCGGTCGTCTCGAACGGCACCGCAGTTCTGGGGCTCGGCAATATCGGGGCCCTTGCCTCGAAGCCGGTGATGGAAGGCAAGGCGGTCTTGTTCAAGAAATTCGCGAACATTGACTGTTTCGACATCGAGGTCGACCAGCCCGACCCAGAAAAGCTGGCCGAGATCGTCTGCGCGCTGGAACCTACCTTCGGCGCGATCAACCTCGAAGATATCAAGGCACCCGACTGTTTCATCGTCGAGAAGATCTGCCGCGAGCGGATGAACATCCCCGTCTTCCACGACGACCAGCACGGCACCGCCATCGTCGTCGGTGCCGCCGCCAAGAACGCGCTGCATGTGGCGGGCAAGAAATTCGAGGATATCAAGATCGTCTCGACCGGTGGCGGCGCGGCGGGCATCGCCTGCCTCAGCATGTTGGTCAAGCTGGGCGTCAAGCGCGAGAATATCTGGCTGTGCGACATTCACGGGCTGGTCTACGAAGGCCGCGCCGAGGATATGAACCCGCACAAGGATCAGTTCGCGCAGAAAAGCGACCTGCGCACGCTGGACGATGTGATCGGCGGGGCCGATCTGTTCCTGGGGCTTAGCGGGCCAAATGTGCTCAAGCCGGAAATGGTTGAGAAGATGGCCAGCCGTCCGATCATCTTTGCGCTGGCCAACCCCACGCCCGAAATCCTGCCGCAGGCCGCGCGCGAGGTTGCACCGGACGCAATCATCGCGACAGGCCGCAGCGATTTCCCCAATCAGGTGAACAACGTTCTGTGTTTTCCCTTCATCTTCCGGGGCGCGCTGGACGCCGGTGCGACCGAGATCAACGATGCCATGCAGATCGCCTGCGTCGACGGCATTGCCGAAATGGCCCGGGCCACAACCAGCGCCGAAGCCGCCGCAGCTTATAAAGGCGAGCAGCTGACCTTTGGTCCCGACTACCTGATCCCGAAACCGTTCGACCCCCGCCTTGTGGGCGTGGTGTCCTCGGCAGTGGCAAAGGCCGCGATGGAAAGCGGTGTTGCCAAACACCCGATCGACGATCTTGAAGCCTATCGGGAACGCCTGAAGCAGACCGTGTTCAAATCCGCGCTGCTGATGCGGCCCGTGTTCGAGGCCGCCGCTGCCGCCTCGCGCCGGATCGTCTTTGCCGAGGGTGAAGACGAACGTGTCCTGCGAGCGGCCCAGGCCATTCTGGAAGAGACAACCGAGACGCCGATCCTGATCGGGCGGCCGGACGTGATCGAAAAGCGCTGCGAACGGCTGGGGCTGGTGGTGCGGCCCGGTCAGGACTTTCAAATCGTCAACCCGCATAACGACCCGCGATACTACGATTATTGGAATTCCTATCACCAACTCATGGAACGCCGTGGTGTGACGCCCGATCTGGCCAAGGCTATCATGCGCACCAACACCACGGCGATTGCCGCCATCATGGTGCATCGCGGCGAAGCCGACAGTATGATATGCGGCACCTTTGGCGAATATCGCTGGCATCTCAACTATATCGAACAGGTTCTGGACGATGGTGATCTGCGTCCGCACGGTGCGCTTTCGCTGATGATCCTTGAAGACGGCCCCCTGTTCATTGCTGACACTCATGTACGCCAGCTTCCAACGCCCGCGGAGCTGGCCGAGGCCACCATCGGGGCGGCCCGCCACGTGCGGCGGTTCGGGCTTGAGCCGAAGATCGCGTTCTGTTCGCAATCGCAGTTCGGCAATCAGGCCGAAGGCTCTGGCAAGCGGCTGCGGGCAGCATTGGACATCCTCAATTCCGAGCCCCGCGACTTCATCTATGAAGGCGAGATGAATCTGGATGTGGCATTGGACCCGGAACTGCGGGCGCGCATCTTCCCCAACTCGCGCCTGCAGGGTGCGGCGAACGTTCTGATCTTCGCCCATGCCGATGCGGCCAGCGGCGTGCGCAACGTGCTGAAGATGAAAGCCAGCGGATTGGAGGTCGGGCCTATCCTGATGGGCATGGGAAACAAGGCCCATATCGTGACCCCATCCATTACCGCGCGGGGCCTTCTGAACATGGCCGCAATCGCCGGGACTCCGGTCGCGCACTACGGATAGGTCCTGCCATCAGAGCACAGCCACCGAACGACATGACCGGGCATCCATTCGGGTGCCCGGTTTGATTCTCTGCGCAAGTGTCACCAGTCTCAGTGAAAGTTTGCAGTTTTGCAGAACACGGGGTTTTGCGCTGCAAATGCCAGCCAACACGGGGTATTTGCAAAAATTTGCACCCCAGATCGCAACATTCTGCAAAGATTTTGCGATAAACTGACGCGCCGTCATTCGCATTGCTTGTCCGGTGCCCCTGAGATGCCTAACAAACTGCCAAGGGAATTTCAGGAGGAGGCCGCAATGGCGTATCAGGACGTTTACGAAAGCTGGAAATCGGACCCCGAGGCTTTCTGGATGGCGGCGGCGAAAGGAATTGACTGGATCAAACCTCCGACCAGGGCTCTATTTGACGACAATGCCCCGCTTTATGAGTGGTATCGCGACGCCAAGGTGAACACCTGCTGGAACGCGGTTGACCGCCATGTCGAAAACGGCCGTGGTGAGCAGACCGCGATCATCTATGACAGCCCGATCACGCATACAAAACGCGAAATCTCATATGTTGAGCTGCGCAACCGGGTTGCCAATCTGGCTGGCGCGCTGCGGGCCAAAGGCATTGAGAAGGGCGATCGCGTCATCATCTACATGCCAATGATCCCCGAGGCGCTCGAGGCGATGCTGGCCTGCGCCCGTCTGGGCGCGGTGCATTCTGTCGTGTTCGGCGGCTTTGCCAGCAACGAGTTGGCGGTGCGCATCGACGACGCCAAGCCCAAGGCGATCATTGCCGCGTCCTGCGGGATGGAACCGGGCCGGGTCGTGCACTATAAACCCCTGCTCGACGGGGCCATCGACCTGGCCAACCACAAGCCCGAATTCTGTGTCATCTTCCAGCGTGAGCAGGAGGTCGCGAAACTGGTCGAAGGGCGTGACGTCAACTGGCACGGTTTCCAGTACGGCACCGAACCTGCAGATTGTGTGCCGGTCGACGGCAACGATCCGGCCTATATCCTTTACACCTCGGGCACCACTGGCGCGCCCAAGGGTGTGGTGCGCCCAACTGCGGGTCATCTGGTGGCGCTAAACTGGACGATGAAAAACGTCTATGACACCGACCCGGGCGATGTGTTCTGGGCGGCCTCGGATGTGGGCTGGGTCGTGGGGCATTCCTATATCTGCTACGCCCCTCTGATCCACGGCAACACCACCATCGTGTTCGAGGGCAAGCCCGTCGGCACCCCCGACGCCGGCACCTTCTGGCGGGTGATTTCCGAGCATAAGGTCAAAAGCTTCTTCACCGCGCCCACCGCCATCCGGGCGGTCAAGCGCGAGGATCCCAAGGGTGAGTTGCTGGCAAAATACGACCTGTCCGGCCTTAATGCCGTGTTTCTTGCAGGCGAACGCGCCGATCCCGACACGATCACCTGGATGCAGGACGCGCTGAAGGTGCCGGTGATCGACCACTGGTGGCAGACCGAGACCGGCTGGGCCATCGCCGGAAATCCGCTGGGGATCGAAGAACTTCCGATCAAGCTGGGCTCGCCCGCGAAACCGATGCCGGGCTATGAGGTGCACATCCTCGATGAAGGCGGCCACGAGGTCAAAGCTGGAGAGTTAGGCGCGATTGCCATCAAGCTGCCGCTGCCCCCGGGTACCTTGCCGACCCTTTGGAACGCAGAAGCCCGGTTCAGGAAATCTTATCTGGATCATTTCCCCGGTTACTACGAGACCGGCGACGCGGGGATGATCGATGAGGACGGGTACCTCTACATCATGGCCCGCACCGATGACGTGATCAACGTCGCGGGCCACCGTCTGTCGACCGGTGGGATGGAAGAAGTTCTGGCCGCCCATCCCGATGTCGCCGAATGCGCCGTGATCGGCGTATCGGATCAGTTGAAGGGGCAGATGCCGGTCGGGTTCCTGTGCCTTAATGCGGGTTCGGACCGCAACCACGACGATGTCGTGACCGATGTGGTCAAGATGGTTCGCGATAAGATCGGCCCCGTTGCCGCGTTCAAGAAGGCGGTTGTGGTGGATCGGTTGCCCAAGACGCGGTCGGGTAAGATTCTGCGCGGAACGATGGTGTCGATTGCCGATGGCAAGGAATACAAGATGCCTGCCACGATCGACGATCCGGCCATTCTGGACGAGATCACCTCGGCACTGCGTACGATCGGGTACGCCCAGTAAAGTATGCTGTGCGCCTGGCGGCGCGCCCGACCTGCGCTGACGCGCCTGTGCGAGGCTCTGCCTCGCGCTCCGGGATATTTATGGCCAGATGAAGGATCCCCGGTTTGCGGGCCTTGTCATTGGGGTTTGTCCGCCGCAGGTTGATGCGGGGAGGATCAACATGACGGACAAGGATATCTGGCGGCTGAGTGCGACAGAACTGGCCGCGCGGACTCGCGCGGGCGATCTGAGCGCGGAGGACGCTGTTCAGGCTGCGCTGGATCGGATGGGTCAGGTGAACCCGGCTCTGAATGCGATTGTCGAGGACCTGAGCGTGGAGGCGTTGGAGCGAGCCCGGGCGCTGGATTCGGCGCGCGCGGACGGCGTTGAGATAGGGCCATTGCATGGGGTGCCGGTCACGATCAAGGTCAATGTAGACCAAAAGGATCATGCGACCACCAATGGTGTTGTTGCGCTGCAGGACGCGATTGCGCCCGATGACGCGCCGGTGGTTTCGAACCTGCAACAGGCGGGTGCCGTTGTGATCGGGCGCACGAACACGCCCGAGTTCTCGTTTCGGGCCGATACGGACAATATCCTCTATGGGCGGACGCATAACCCCTGGGGGCGTCATATCTCGCCGGGCGGATCATCCGGTGGGGCTGGGGCTGCTGTCATGGCCGGGATCGGTGCGTTAGCTCACGGCAATGACATCGGCGGCAGTCTGAGGTTTCCGGCAGCAGCCAACGGCGCGGTCACGGTCAAGCCGGGGTTGGGGCGTGTGCCGGCGTGGAACCCGAGTCAGAAGGTCGAGCGGGGATTGCTGGCGCAGTCGATGTCGGTTCAGGGGCTGATCACCCGGTCGACCGCCGATCTGCATCTGTCGATGCCATCCCTGGTCGCGGCTGATCCGCGCGATCCGTTTCACGTTCCGATGCCATGGCGCGGGGCGACGTTGGACGGCCCCATCAAGGTGGCGTTTACAAAAAATACGTTTGGATACGACCTGCATCCTGATGTGGACAAGGCGCTGGATGCGGCGCGGGAGGCTTTGGCCGATGCCGGTTATCTGGTGACCGAGATTGACCCGCCGGATGTGTTCGAATGCGGGCGGCTGGGCTATCGCGCGCTGATGGGCGAAGTGCTGACGATGATGAAAGATGATATCGAGGCGGCTGGTTCGCAGACAATACAGGATATCTTTGAGGTATATTTTCAGGAGTTCCCGCCAATCACCGGTCACGAATTGATTCAAGCGCTGGCGCAACGCAGCCATTATGCCCGCGAATGGTCGCTGTTCCTGCAGGAATACCCGCTGGTCCTGTCCCCTTTCCTGCCGCAGCCGTTCTTCAAGCCGGACCGCGATACCGAAGGGCCAGAAGGTGTGCACGAGGTGCTGGGCTGTGCGGTCTATTCCTATGCGATGAATTTCCTCGGGCTACCTGCCGCCAGTGTTCCGGCGCGGCTGACTGATCTGCCAAACGGTCCGCAGCCGATCAACATCCAGATCACCGCCCGGCGCTGGCGTGAAGATATGGCGGTCGATGCTGCCGCAGCGATTGAGGAACGGGTCGGCCAGATGGCTCCGATCCTGTGGGATAAGATGGCATCAGGCACATAGGTGCAAAAATAGACCCCGGGGTTTTGTGCCCGGGGTCCGCATACTAAAATATGCCCGGATATTTGATGACGAGCGTAGCACCACCCACCCTCGCCAGCGCACAAACTGCGCAATCATTCGAAAACACCGTTAGATGGCCACTCACTTCCACCTGGGCGTGTTCTCCGGGCTATTTGAAGTTAACAAATGGTTGCGCGCGCTCCTGTGAACTGGTTCACACAAATGAGGGGAATTCTCTCGAGATACTCACGTTTACGTGAACTGTTCGGAGATCAGCCTTTCTTCCAAGCCGTGACCGGGGTCGAACAAAATGCGGTGCTGTACGCTGGGTTCCGACCTGATCTCGACCCAGTCGACGCCGGGAAAGGATACGGAATCGGCCGCGACGATGACGGGGCGCTTGTCGGGCTCAATCACCTCGAACCTGACCTGGGCCATCTTCGGCAACAGCGCCCCACGCCAGCGGCGGGGGCGGAAGGCAGCGATCGGCGTCAGTGCTAGAACATCCGCGCCGATGGGCACAATCGGGCCATGCGCGGAGTAGTTATAGGCCGTCGACCCCGCTGGGGTGGACAGCAGCGCGCCATCGCAGACCAGTTCGGCCATGCGGACCCGTCCGTCAATGCTGATCCTGAGGCGCGCGGCCTGCGGGCCAGCGCGCAGCAGCGATACCTCGTTGATGGCCAGTGCTGTGTGCTGTTGGCCCGACTGATCCATCGCGGTCATGCTGAGGGGGTTGATCACCTCTTCCTCGGCCTCAGCCAGCCGCGTCATCAGGTCGGTTTCCGAATACTCGTTCATCAAAAAACCGATCGTTCCACGGTTCATCCCGTAAACCGGCGTGCCGAGATGTTGAACCCCCTGCAGCGTATGCAGCATGAAACCGTCACCGCCCAGTGCGACCACCACCTCGGCGTCGCGCGGCGCCACATTTCCATAACGGGCCACCAGAGCATCCCGCGCGGTTTGCGCCACCTGGGCGTGGCTGGCCAGAAAAGCGATTCTCTTGGTCATCTGATGCGGTTTCCGGTGTTGCACATTTGGTTCCGAAACAAACACACCTTTCCACGTTAGACCAGAGTTGACGCCGCAGCGGGCCAATTCGTCGCTTTACAGCCTTTCTCCGGCAATCGGTTTCCGATAGGAAATCCACCAGATACACCCCAGCCATGCGGAGCGCACATGAACGCCAACCTTCGTGACACCGGTTTCTTCACCCAGTCCCTTGCTGATCGTGACCCCGAGCTGTTTGGCTCGATCACATCCGAGCTGGGCCGTCAGCGCGACGAGATCGAGCTGATCGCGTCCGAGAACATCGTCTCTGCCGCCGTGATGGAAGCGCAGGGCTCGGTCATGACCAACAAATATGCCGAGGGCTATCCGGGTCGCCGCTACTATGGCGGTTGCCAGTTCGTCGACATCGCCGAAAATCTGGCCATCGACCGCGCGAAAGAGCTGTTTGGCTGTGGCTTTGCCAATGTGCAGCCGAACTCGGGCTCTCAGGCGAACCAAGGCGTGTTCCAGGCACTGATCCAGCCCGGCGACACCATTCTGGGCATGAGCCTCGACGCCGGTGGCCACCTGACCCACGGCGCGCGTCCGAACCAGTCGGGCAAGTGGTTCAACGCGGTGCAATACGGTGTGCGCCAGCAGGATAACATGCTGGACTATGATCAGGTTGAGGCGCTGGCGAAAGAGCATAACCCCAAGCTGATCATCGCAGGTGGTTCCGCCATCCCGCGTCAGATCGATTTCGCGCGTATGCGTGAAATCGCTGACATGGTTGGGGCCTACCTGCATGTCGACATGGCGCACTTCGCCGGTCTGGTTGCGGCAGGCGAACACCCCTCGCCCTTCCCGCACGCGCATGTGGCCACCACCACCACGCACAAGACCCTGCGTGGTCCGCGCGGCGGCATGATCCTGACCAACGACGAAGATATCGCCAAGAAGGTGAACTCGGCCATTTTCCCCGGCATTCAGGGCGGCCCGCTGATGCATGTGATCGCTGGTAAGGCCGTGGCCTTTGGCGAGGCGCTGCAGCCCGCGTTCAAGGATTATATCAAGCAGGTCGTGATCAACGCGCAGGCGCTGTCGGATCAGCTGATCAAAGGTGGTCTGGACACCGTGACCCACGGCACCGACACCCATGTGGTTCTGGTTGACCTGCGTCCCAAGGGCGTCAAGGGCAACGCGACCGAGAAGGCCTTGGGCCGCGCCCATATCACCTGCAACAAGAACGGCGTTCCGTTTGATCCGGAAAAGCCGACCATCACCAGCGGCATCCGTCTGGGTTCGCCCGCCGGAACCACCCGTGGCTTTGGCGAGGCCGAATTCCGCCAGATCGCGGATTGGATCATCGAGGTTGTGGACGGTCTGGCCGCCAATGGTGAAGACGGCAACGCTGAGGTCGAGGCGAAGGTGAAGGCCGAAGTCGCCGCCCTTTGCGCCCGCTTCCCGCTGTATCCAAACCTCTGAGCCAAAACGCTGAGATAGAAACCCGCGGCTTTGGTTGCGGGTTTCATCGAAGGGTTTCGTCCGAGGAGTTCTTTGAGAGGCGTCTTGTTTTTCTGACAGGCGGATCAATGACCACGATGCGGGACAAACCGATCCAGCAGAGCGCTGGCGGTGCTTTACCGCCATTGTGTATCCACTGGCCAATGATTGCTTCGGGCCCTTTGCCTACCAATCCTCTTCTAGCCCCCTAGAATCGTGACATTATGCTGTTTACGAGACGGGAGATTGGGCATAGAAGTGGGACGCTCGTGGTTCGTGTGAATAGCAAACTCAACTCGACAGATATGTCTTGATGCGTTGACGAATCTGATCCTCCTGCGCGGCACGCTAGGCTACATCAGGTTCGACAATGGCACGGGGTTGATCGCTCAGAAGGTGCGGGAATAAACAGCGGCGGTTGCAGCCAAGACAGCTTACGAAAAATCAGAGGCACCCTGGAAACACTGTTGCGGCCAAAGCTTCAACGCCCGGATCCACGACGCACTTCCGAGTGGCGAAATCTAGTGCAGCCTGAAGGAGGAGAAAATCCCGCTCAAGCAAGGATGCATCCACGACAACAAATTCAGGACGCGCTGAGCATTGGGTACAATCCGCCCGCGTCGGAAGGCATCGTCCCTTAGGGCGAAACGCCCGCGACGCAACAACAAGCACCCAGTGTACGCAATATGATCACACTCAACTCAAGGTTGTTCTTAAAGATAGAGAGCATAAAGCTCACCGCGTAGCTTTTAAGCTCTAGGAGATATTGGAACCGTGACGACTAGACTGTGCCATTGGCCATTTTTGCTCATCATCATGCTCATTGTGATTTTTGTGGCTCTTTCATCAATTGTAGCTTTTTATAATATTCCATATTATAATTCGATAGACGAAGGGCACGTGTTACTTTGGGTGGACTTGGCATTTACAGGTGATGTGCCGCTTCGAATATTTTACGGTCCAGTGATTTTCTACTGTATACTCGTGACCGAGGTTTTTCTTAGCCCCTTCTTTCTCGATAACGTACAGCCAAGCTTGGCATCAGAAGGTGGTAGAGCGGCGCTTTTCTACAATCATTACAGATCAGAAGTTCTGATGTATGCGGGGAGGTTGAATTCGATTATATTCCTTGTGATCTCGCTAGTACTTGCTTACGCGCTTTCACTTAAAAAAACACAGAATGCTGTCCTTAGTATTGCGATAGTGGCTTGTTTTGCGCTTCAACCATTCCTCTTCAAATTTTCTGCAACCATTCAGCCTGAGATTATCTCGGTAGCTCTATTGCTTGCCCTCGTTCTTACCACTGATCGCCTCTTGTCGCGCGGCGCAATAACACTAATCAACGCTTCAGCAATAGCGATCATCCTCTCGCTTCTCGCCGCAACCAAGCTTCATTATATCGCGTTTTCAATGTTTCCAGTTCTCGCTGTTTTTGGCTGCTTCGGCTTGAGGGAAGCATTCAAGGCGTCAATCATGATCGGCTCACTGGTAGTCGTGCTTACGCTCGCCCTGTACCTTCCCTTGAGATCTCCTGCTGAAATCATCGATCTGATAGAGTACGCTTCCCAATACTACGACAATAAGAGCTTAAGCGTTCCTTTTGGACAGGCTGTTTTGCTCCGGACGCTCTCATTCTGGCAAGCTCTTGTCCTGATTGCTTTCACCCTCTGGGTTTTGAGATTTAGGGCCTCTCCTATTGCAATTGCTTTCCTCATAACCTCGATATTTATCCTGGCCTACTTTTCAACAAAGCCCTTCGCGAACATGACTAATCTTGTATTTCTTAACGTACTTGTTCTTGTTCTGGTCTTAGATATGCTTTCAGTTGACTATAGGCGAATGCTTCCGGACAAGCTGCGTGGTTTCAAGCTAACCGGTATTTTTATTAGTTTTCTTCTAGTGGTAATACTGGCATCATCCTATCCTTACGCAAAATGGGTGATTGAAAGAACGTCCTACGTTGAAAATAGGACTGTTCCTGTAGTGACTGAGATTTTCTCATCCGATCAAGCGGTCTTCGTGGACAGAAGGCTTCAGATGTATCCGGATAGTAGTTGGGTCGATGCAACGTACCTTCCTGAAACTGTACCGGGTGGTGACGTGAAGCCTGCAGTTCCGGGTCGCTATATTGTTGCCGAAAGGTATCCCTCTTTGGAAGAATGCGCTTTGCTTCATGAAGTCGACGGTCAGGCTGCCGGGAAAGTGAACTTCTTTCTAAAAAACGCTGTTCAGGTGTTTATCTTCCAATGTCCGTAGGCTTGGTGTCAGGGAGTGCCGACTATTGGATTGCTTTCAGCCCATCTTGTAGAATGCTACACGATCGACTGATGAGCAGTTTGGGCTCAAAGCTGCCATCTGACTCAAATCATCTGATGCCCACCTCCCGAGACCGGGGGGGTGATGGTACGGAACTTGCGGAGCTCTCGTTTCAACATTCTCAACATAGGCTGGGCCACATGAGGCACCGTTCTTCTGGTGAGACAAGCCGGACTCAGATAAAACCACGCCAGCGCAGCAAGACGACCGCCAGCGCTGCCAGCGCGATCAGCCCCAAAGCCAGCGAACCCAGAAAGCTCAGAAACCAGCCCAAGCGTCTGTCGGCCAGATTGATCCCGTTCAGATGGGTCTGAACCTCGTCAGACGCTTTCTCAAGCTTCGGCATATCCAGAACCATCCGCAGCTTTGGGTGTTCGGCCATCTGCTCGGCACGGGCTAGCACCATGGCCTGTTTATAGACCTTGCGCGGCAAGCGTCGCTTGGCGCGCTTGACCGAGGCGATCAGCGTTTTGTCCTTCACCCCAAGCTTTTTGCGCAGCAACCGGATGGTCTGCGAAATCTGCGTCTGGATATCGATTTCCTGCGTCATCTGCGCCTCCTGACGGGATAATCTAGCCCTCTGCCGCGCGGGCGACAATGGGGCTGGTTGTTCCGCCCGGCGACGCGTATCACAGGGATATGCTGAATACGATCATCCATGGCGACCCGACCGACCACCCGCCCCTGCTGATTGCCCATGGCCTGTATGGCTCGGCCCGGAACTGGGGCGTCATCGCGCGGCGGTTGTCTGACGAAAGACAGGTGATCGCAGTCGACATGCGCAATCATGCCTACAGTTTCTGGAACGATCAGCATGGCTATCCGCAACTGGCGCAAGATTTGGCCGAAGTCATCGACAACGTCGGAGGCCTGGCAGACGTGGTGGGTCATTCCATGGGCGGTAAGGCCTCGATGGTGTTGGCGCTGGAACATGGTGACCTGGTGCGCAAACTCGTCGTCGCGGATATCGCGCCGGTCACCTATGGGCACAGCCAGATGCCCTTCATCGAGGCGATGCGCGCGGTGGATATGTCGCACGTCCAGCGCCGCTCGGACGCCGAGGCACAACTGGCTGACCTAGGCGTCGAAAAATCGCTGCAGAGCTTTTTCACGCAGTCGCTGGACGTCGAAGGTGGGCGCTGGCGGCTGAATCTGGATGTCCTGGCCGATGAAATGCCAAAGATCATGGGATTTCCCGAGATGTCGGGCCATTGGGACGGCCCCACGCTGTTCCTGTCCGGTGCCGCGTCAGATTATGTCCTGCCCGAGCATCGCGACCGGATTCGCGCCCTTTTTCCCGCTGCCAGATTCGCCAAAATCCCCGGCGCGGGGCATTGGCTGCACGCCGAAAAACCCCGTGAATTCGAAGCTGCCGTCAGGACCTTCCTGAACGTCTGATCACGCGCCTTGGTAGAGCCGCTTGGCCACCAGCCATGACGCGGGTGCCGCGACGATCGCCCCTGCAACGGCGGCATAGATGATGGCCATCGCGCTAACCATCCCTGCCGCCAGAACGGCGATCACGGCGGTTCCGGCAAGGGCGGTGGCGATCAGTGAATATAGCATGGCTGCAAGGCGTATCATGGCCGGCTGTCCTGTTTGGTAACACTCGGCCATCACATTACAGGAATCGCATATAACCCGCTTTGACCTGTGTCAGATCAAAGGCCTACATCCCCGGATCAACCGGTTCGACGGTATCACCGCCGCCGTTTACCCAATCCGAAAATCCACCCATGTTATAGACCCGCTGATAGCCCATATCCTTCAGCAGCTTTCCGGCCAGCGCCGCCCGGCCACCTGACGCGCAGTGCAGGATAATAACGCGATCCTTGCGCAATTCAGGGTCATAGGATTGCAGGTCAGGGTCAGCCCGGAATTCCAGCATACCGCGCGGGATGTGATGCGACCCCACTGCCCGGCCCGTCTTTTCCAGCTCGGGCGCGTCCCGAATATCCAGCAGCAGTGCCCCCTGCGCCAGCAGCTCCTGCGCCCTGCCCGCATCAATTCGTTCGACCACGGCGTTGGCGGCCGCCATCATCTCTTTGACTGTCAAAGGCATCCAAGCCCCCTTCTGCAGATTGAATCTGCAGAAGGCTAACATGCGGAATTTGGAAGATGTAGCGGTTACAGGATGTGGACCGTCACATTAATGTTCCCGGAACGCGCGCGACATGCTGTCGACCACGGGCTTTGCGATATAGGCGGCAAAGGTGCGTTCCTCGGTCTGGATCATGATCTCGGCAGGCATCCCCGGCGTGGGCACGAAGCCCCGCACACGGCTCATCTCATCCGTGGTCAGCGAGATACGGGCCAGATAGACCTCTTGCGGCATACCGGCGGAATCCTCGACCAGCGAGTCAGCCGAGACGTAGTACACCTCGCCCTCAAGCACCGGGGTGGTCCGCTGGTTGAGCGCCACCAAACGTACAGTTGCCATTTGCCCGGTCACCACGCTGTCGATCTCGGTCCGCGGGATTTGTGCCTCGATGATCAGCGGCGCATCGGCGGGCAGGATCTCGGCGATTTGTTCGCCGGTTTCGATCACACCGCCCGGCGTGTGGTGATGCAGGCGCACCACCGTGCCAGTCACAGGTGCGCGTACGACGGCGCGGTCCAGAACGCTGCGGGCCTGACGAGCCTTTTCGCGAACACTTTCCAGATCGGCCTCGATCACGCCAAGTTCGTCCAGAGCGGCCTCACGATACGCGGACCGGGTGCGCAGTATCTGTTCTTCGTATTTCAGCAGCATCTGGTTGACCTCGGCCGTTTCAGCCTGCAGCCGGGCCAACTGACCCTCGGCCTCGGCCTGCACCCGGCGGATCGTGTTCAGATCGCCCTTGCGCACCAGACCCTTCTCGAACAGCGCGTTCTTGGTGTCGTATTCCTCCTGCAGGATGTCCGAGCGGCGCTGCATGCTGGTCAGTTGTGCTTCAAACCCCGTGGCGCGGATTCTCAACGCCTCCATGTTCCGCTGCAACAGGGCGATGTCGTTCAGCAGCGTCTTACGCGATACGTCAAAGCTCAGTTTTTGGTTATCGAGGATGGTCATCACCTCAACATCATCAGAGGCGTCCTGCAACGCGGTCGAGAATACCAGCTGTTCCTTTTCGCTATGTTCGGCCAGCAACCGTTCGGTCATGGCCTGAAGGCGAATCTTGCGGATGAACAACTCACGCTCGTTGGCCTCGGCCGAGGTCTGATCCAGCGTCATCATGATCTGACCGGCCTGAACCGCCTCACCTTCCGCGACGAGGATGTTTTCGATGATCCCGCCCTCAAGGTGCTGCACGATCTTGTTGCGGCCAGTGGCGACAAAGCTGCCCTGTGCGATGACCGCCGCCGCCAGTGGGGCGCGGAAGGACCAGACACCGAAGCCGCCAAAACAGACAATCAGCATGACCAGACCGATCACGATGAACTTGGTGATCGAGCGCGGAACCTCGGCATACCACAGGCCGGGATCATCCTTGTGTACTACAAGCTCGTTCATGGCTTATCCCCCATTGCCCTGAATTTCAGGCGGCTGCTGTCGCGGGCCGTTCAGCTGTTGCAGGACCTGTTCGCGCTGACCAAACAGCGCCACACGTCCGTCGGTCAGCAGCATGATCTTGTCGACCACGTTCAGCAGGGTCGGCTTTTGCGTGATCACGACCACGGTGATTTTGCTTTCCTTGGCCTGCTCAATCGCCCGTGCCAGCGCCTTATCGCCCGCCACATCAAGGTTCGAGTTCGGCTCATCCAGAACCACCATCCGCGGGTTGCCAAAGAAGGCGCGCGCCAGCGCGATGCGTTGTTTCTGACCGCCCGACAGCGGTGAGCCATCTGCGGCCACCACCGTCTCATACCCCTGCGGGAGTGTCGCGATCATGTTGTGGACGTCGGCCAGCACGGCGGCGTCGTGGATTTGTTCGTCGGTCGCATCCGCACGCATCCGGCCGATATTGTCCTTGATCGTACCGGGGAACAGCTGCACGTCCTGCGGCAGGTATCCGATGCTTTCACCAAACTGGCGCGGGTCCCAGTTGCGGATGTCCATCAGGTCCAGCCGCACGCTGCCCGAGGTTGGCAGGATCGAACCCACCAGCGTTTTGCCCAGCGTTGTCTTGCCCGCACCGGAATTGCCGATGATGGCCAGCGTCTCGCCTGGGTTCAGAGCAAAGGTGATCCCGTTCAGAACCACCCGCTTGGTGCCGCCGGGCACGTAAAGCAGGCGTTCCACATCCAACCGCCCTTCGGGGCGCGGCAGGCGCAGTTTCTCGTATTGCAGAGCCGAGCTCGACAGCAACGCCTTAATCCGACCAAAAGCTCCACGGGTCAGCAGGAAGGTGTTCCACCCCTCGATCGATCCTTCGATTGGGGCAAAAGCACGACCCGCGATGATCGAGGCCGCGATGACCATGCCACCGGTGATCTCGCCCTGCAGGGCCAGATAGGCGCCCCACCCCAGAATGCCGATCTGGGTCAGCAGACGCACCGCGCGCGATATGGCGGCGAAGATCACGTTGCGATCCTGTGCCTTGACCTGCCATGTCAGCGATTGCGCGGTATCTCGACCCCAGATACGCACGGCCTCGGGAATCATCGCCAATGCGTTGATGATCTGGCTGTTGCGCGACATCGAATCCAGATGCTGATTGGCCAGCGACTGGGCCTGATTAGCCTTGGCAAAGGGTTTTGCTGTGAGTTTCTGGTTCACCAGCGCAATCACCATCAGGATCAGCGCAGTGGTCACAACGATCATGCCAAGCTGCGGATGCACCAGAAAGATCATCAGGATGAACAGCGGTGCAAAAGGCACATCGAGGAAGGAAATCAGTGTGCCCGAGACCAAAAAGCCCCGCACCTGCTGCAAATCGCCCAGCGTCTGATACTCGCGCCCATTGCCGTGCAGCGAGGCATGAGCTGCCGCGCTCAGAACCGGGGCACCCAGACGGGCCGCTACCTCGACCGCCGTGCGCATCAGCATAAAACGGCGCACCGCGTCGAAGGCCGATTGAAAGATCACCGCCCCCGCAACGATCGCGGTCAGCATGATCAGCGTATCCAGCGAGCGGCTGGTCAGCACCCGGTCGCTGATCTGGAACAGATAGATCGGGATCGCCAGGATCAGGATGTTGGTGGCGCAGGTCAGCACCAGCACAAAGGCCAGATTGCGCCAGATCGCGCGCAGCGAGGTGCGCAGCGTTTTCTGAAAATCCTCGGGCGGGGTGCGTTTGTGGAAGGTTTGGGGTGGCCCCTTGCCGTCGCCACCGCCCGTCTCCGAGCGCATCAACGGTTCGTTCGCCTTGGCCTCGATCGTGGTGCCCATGCGGTCTTTGCCGCCAGTCGGCGCAGAGGGGGTCATGCGCGCAGTCGACTGAGCGGCGCATTCACGATCCGGGGTTTCAGCATCGGCCACCCCATTGTCGCTGCCCACCGGATCCTGATCTTGCGCGGGCCGCGACGACGCGCGCCGAAGGGGAGAGCCAGCGCGCGGTTGTGACTTGGGATCTGTCTGCTGTGCGTGCCTCTCACCGGTGTGGTCCGATTGTGATTGTTCTTGGGGGGGCGCTGGCTGCGACTCCCGGCCTTTTTGACCTTTCTCTGCCTCTTCGTCAGCCAAAGCGGCCGCTGCGGGGCTGGGCTGAGAGTTCGGCAAGCGCATCTCCTTGGTCAAACGCAGCCGTGACAATAGCGCGGCGGCATCATCCTGCTTGGGTTTCACTCCCTGATCTTTGTCGTTCAGGGGCAAGGGACGCCCGCCTCCATGCCGATCCAACGGACTGGCAAAGCGGGTTCGGCGCGACGAAAAAACGATCGACATAAATTAACCCTCGGGTCACTCGTAACAAACAGGAAAATCAGGCCAGCATGGTCTGCAGGCCGTCAGAGGCACTCATCGCTTCACTTGGTGTCAAATCATTGCCTGCTGGACCGATGCCATCGCCGTGACCGGGCATTCCGATCTCGTCCATCAGGGCCGCAATCGCCTCGTTGGTCATCTCGGCGATCTCCTCGTTGGTCGGCATATCAATCAGGCTGGCCTGGTGCAGCAGCAGATCCGAATAAGACCCGTCCTGCGCCATGACGACCGAGTCCACACCGGCCTTGGTCACGTTTGCCGCATTCAGCAGCGCATTGCTGCCCGCGATCACCTCGGTCTCGTCCGCGTTGGGGCCATGCAGGTGAACATCATCCTGATCCGCGAGTATCGTCGATTGCTCGACCACATTCACCTGCAACAGCGACCCATCGACCTTTAGAACGCGCATCTGCTCCATGCCGGCAAACATGGGATCGTTCATCAGCGCATCTTCCAGCGCCTCCATGTCCGATTCACCCAGCGCCATGGCCTCGGCCATCGGTGCCTGCATGGCTTCGTGCGTGTCTTCGCCTTCCGTGGTCAGAGACACCTGATTCATCACCAGATTCTCGTCCGAGCCGTCAATCGGCTGATGCAGGCCGCCGGTGACGATGTCATCATCCAGCAGGACCAATGTCTGCATGAAGGTGTCAACGGTGATCATGTCACCGTCGATCATCACCAGATCGTAGTAGCTACCCAGTTGCAGAATGCTGGTGACGTCCACCATTTCGTTATCGCCCAGCGCATAAAGCGTGGTCGACGCCGAAATCTCGGTTTCGATATGGTCGATATCCGTCGCGTCGATGGTCTGCTTGACGAAATTCGCCACGATCAGGTCGCCGTGAATCCAGTCGACATGCACAAGACCCGGCGCGTCCTCGCCGCCCTCGCCTATCCAATGGGCGGCGTTTCCTTCGACCTCGATCGACGACGACTGGACCACGTTGGTGCCCGAACCGCCATGGGTGCCTTCATCCATGTCCGACACAACCGCGACCTGACTGACCATCGTCAGCTCGATCGACTTGCCACCAACCGCGATGTAGGGGGCGTCGACCCAGGCAACGGTCGCGGACACTTCGTTGATTGCCAGATTGCCGCCGGCGATCACGGTGTGGCCATCTGCATATTCCGGGCCGTCGTCCTGATCCCATTCTGCGGGCAGCGGATCGGGGCCGGCCTCTTCGTCGTCCTCTTCTTCGGTCTGATGGTGTTCCGGCAGAAGATCGTCCCAGACTGGGGCTTCATCTACGTACTCACCATTGACGATCACGCCCATCGCGTCCTCGCCGTGGAACTGGTAAACGGTTGCGCCCTCGACCTCGACCTGGATCGGGGAAAGCATCTCTTGGGCCATTGCCTCGACATATTCGACCGACAGGTAGTCAGAGATATTGAAGGACGGGGCCGACAGCCCATGCATCGAGGTCGCAACCTGCGCCGCAGCCTCGGCCTGTGCCATCAGTTGCCCTGTATCGCGGAAGTCGCCTTCGCCAACCACATCGTTGTCACGCAGATAGATCGACTGGAACGTATAAGTCACAGCCGATCCGATCAGCTCAGTCACGATCTGAGGTTCAAGGATAATTACATTCTGGGCGGCCTCTGCCAGATCACCGTCAGGCAGCGGCGGACCAAGGGCCGGAGGCGGCCCAAGTGCGACGACCGTCGGAATAGGCGGACCGTCGGGTGCGGGTGGAAGTCCAGGAGTGGCGGGGGGGGTGTCAAACAGATAAGATAGCGGACCGTACTTGCCCGGATCCAGATCCAGATCGGCCTTGATCTGGATTTTGGTGGGATCTTCCAATTCATCCAGCTCTGCCTTGCGGCGCAGGGCGGTGAACTCTTCGTACTGATCCCTCAGACGGGCTTGCTCAATCGTAAGATCAAAGGTTCCAATAAAGTGTGCAATCTTTTCGGTAACACTATCGAATGACATTTCGATGATCCCTTACCCCCTTACCGGCCAGAAATTTCCGGTTCGGGATTTGCTGGGCCGGGGCCACTGGATCGCGGCCCCGGCGTTTTCATTGGAACGGGGGCCGCTAATTCGGCCCCCGAAAGGTTGACTTATACGTCGGTGTCGTCGCTCGAGTAGGACGATGTCATCGAACCACCAACCATGGTCGTATCGACCGAGTTACCAAGCACGTTGGCACCCATGACGATCGACTGGTTGAAGGCCGAAGTATCGACCACAGCGGCTGCCGAGGCATAGGACTCGCCGTTGACGATACCGTCGCCACCGTTGTCCGAACCCCAGGTACCGGCGTTCCCGCCTGCACCACCTGCGCCAGAGTTGGCACCCGATGCTTCACCGCCGGTGTTCATCGCACCATTGGTTTCGCCACCGGTCGAGCTGCCCATGACCGCGCCGCTGGTTCCACCAGCTGCGGTTCCGGCACCACCGGCACCACCTGCACCGGACATCGCCGAACCCGTCGCGCTGCCACTTCCGGTCGAGGTCGCGTCGTTATCCGACGCCGCCGCACCACCGTAACCTGCAATCGCTTCGGCCAGGCTGTCAGCCGATCCGTCGGTTTCCGCAGTTGACCAGACCTGGCCTGCACCACCGGCACCAGCCGTGTTGGTCGCATCCACAGCACCCGCACCGCTTCCGGCCGAGCTGGACGTCGGCGAGGTCGTACCACCTGCGCCACCGGCGCCGTCAGCAGTACCCGAACCCGAACCCGCGCCCGAAGCCGCGCCGTTGGTCGAGTTGCTGCCGCCCATTCCACCGGAACCATCGGTGTCCTGGTCGTTGTTGGTCGTACCGTTGATGTCGCCGGATGTCTGATCGACATCAGCTGCACCAGCTGTCTGGTCTCCAACGCCCTGTGCTGCCGCATCGGTGTCGACGAAGCCGCCACCGGCACCACCGGAGCCGCTGCCGCCAGTACCCGTACCACCGGTACCCGTACCACCAGTACCAGTACCACCTGTGCCGGTGCCACCTGTACCCATGCCGCCAGAGCCCATGCCGCCAGTACCTGCGCCACCGGTTCCGCCGTCTCCGCCGTCACCGTTCGCATTACCGCCGCCACCTTCTTCGGCAACTTCCTCTTCTTCCTCAACCGGGTCCAGTCTCAGGAACGGGAAGCCAGCTTCTTCAGTGCCGGTGTTGCCACCGATTCCGTCGCCGCCATCGGCGCTACCACCAGTGCCGCTACCGCCAGAGCCGCTGCCACCGGAACCGCTGCCACCAGAGCCGCTGCCACCGGAACCGCTGCCGCCCGAGCCGCTGCCACCGGAACCGCTACCGCCGGAACCGCTGCCACCATCGGCATCATTGGCACCCAGCGCGCCTGCGCCGGCCAGACCCAGACCCAGATTGGTGCCACCGGTCGTGCCGTCTGCCTGGTTACCACCAGAGCTGGCGTTGTCCGACGAACCGGTATTGTCCGCATCGCCGTTACCGCCGTCTGCATTGCCGGTTGACGCATCAGTACCGGCCAGACCAAGACCCGCACCCAGCGCGCCCGAAGCCTGATCGCCACCATTGGCGTTACCTTCAGCATTCGATCCCGACAGACCCAGACCCAGACCCAGACCAAACGATCCTGCGTCTCCGCCTTCACCGCCGGTGCCCGCGCCGTTTGCATTGGACGAACCCGTGTTGCTTGCGGTCGACGCACCCGTCGCGCTGCCGCCATTGCCGCCGGTGCTGTCACCGTCAGCATGCGCGCCTGACAGGCCCATACCAAAGCTTGAGTTGCTCGCAGCACCCGAAGCCGCTCCGCCACCGCCGTTCGCGGCGGCATCCGCGCTGCCGGAATGCCCGCCAAACGCCAGCGAGGTGCTACCATGGGTCGATCCTGATGCAGCACCGCCATGGCTGGTTCCGCCATTGCCCGAGGCACCACCGTCCGTATTGACGTCGATACCATCTTCCGCATAGGCGTGACCGCCGTTTGCATCACCGCTCTGCGAGAAGCTACCAGTATTCGAAACGGTCGCGCCGTTCAGCGTGTCACCGTCGTTCAGGCTAGCATACTGACTGTTGATTGAAGCAAAGTCGTTGCCGGGACCATCCAGTGAGATATCGATGTTGATATCGTCACCCGGATCGTAGTCCAGATCGTCGCCAGCCGTGATCACATCACCAACATCGCCATCGACATCGTTGATGTCGACGTCAACCTTGTCGTTGTCGCGCGGTACCCATTCACCTTCACCAAAGTTGAAGTTCACAGTGTTGGTGTTCGAGTTGTCGTTGCTGTCGTCACCACCGTTGGTGTTGCTGTCGTTGCTGTTATTGATGTTGCGGTCATCACCACCGTTGACGTTGCGGTCGTCGCCGCCATTGGTGTTGCTGTCGTTGCCGCCGTTGGTGTTGGAATTGTCACCTTGCTGCTGCTGTTGCTGCTGTTGCTGCTGCTGCGCGTTGATGTCCTCAACGTCCAGAACGACCTCTTCTTCCAACTCAGGTGCGTCTACGACAGGATCCTGGTCATCGATAACTTCTTGGACGTCTGTGATCGGAGCATTTCTGCGTACCATAATAAATTCCACTTTTACTGAAGCACCGGACCGCCATTCATCTACAAAGCGGTGACAGGCGCGGTTAAAAACAGATATTACGCACAAAGCGTCAAAACGGACGCTTATGCGGCAGTTCTGGTCTTCTGTCTGGTCAGCCCCCCTTTCTCGGCTTAGCCGATTCCATCACCACAGAAATTTCGCTAAAATACGCGGGCTGCGGTCATGTCAGGTTCAAGATCACTTCGCCAATTGAAGCTCGATCATGGTTGCAGCGATGCGGGGGTGTGCATAGCTGGTCGAAAGCATTAAATGTGGCAACTCTTTGTTAAAAAGTGGGTTTTTTTGCCAATTGCCTTAAGGTTGGGCCGGACGCCCAAAAACCGCCATCACCTTAGATCGAGGTAGATTTAGTTAAGCAATTTCATACTCTTAAAAGCACCAAAAACTTCAAAGACCTAACCGAATGTTCTATAACTCAAAGCCAGAATTGTGGCGTTCTATTGCTGAAACACATACTTTCAGCTATGATAGTCTTCTAATTTGAATGATTAAGTTACCGTTTCGCACCGCCTACCTCTGTACTCTATTAAGACCTCAGAAGGTGGTGCCAGTATTAGTGAGGAATAGCGACAGTGAATATTCCATTGCAAGACGACACCCATGGTCAAATTGAATATGCAGAAGAATTGTCGATCATTTTTATTGGCAAGGAATTGTTTTATTCGAACCAGACCCTCAGAACCGTCCAAACCGAATTCGGCGTAAACGCCAAACGCTTCGAAAGCCTCGATGCCCTGTTGGCCGAGGCCGACCCGAGCGCCGCGGCAGAGCGCATCATCGTGGTCGATCAGATGATGATCGAGGATCTGCTCAGCCGACCGACCGCCTATACCAACCTGGCCCAAGCCGGCTGCCTAGCTTTCGCCTATCGCAAGCAAAGCTCGGCCCGGTTTCTGTTCGAACACTGGGATCGGGCGCAGTTTGGCGATATCGGATATCTGCCGATGAATGTGGCCCCTGACGTCTGGCGCGCCATTCTACGCCTGCTGATGCACGAAGAGTTGCACCTGCCCTGCTTCCTTGCGGACTGCCTGCCCGCAACGCAGACAGCCGTGACCGAGACGGCACAAAAACAGACCGCCGTCAGGACCCATTCGCCCGAAAAGCTGATGCTCTACTCCAAACTGACGCGTCGAGAAAAGCAGGTTCTGCGGCTGGTCTCGCAAGGCAAAAGCAATAAGACAATCGCATCCAAGCTGGGAATAACCGAGCACACGGTCAAACTCCACATGCACAACGTGTCGGGCAAGCTTGACGTCAGCAACCGAACCGCTGCGGCCCATTTCTACTTCGAGGTCGCGTCCCCCGAAGCGCGCAGCGCCTCCGTTGGATGAAGCCTTCGAAACCCGGTTTGACCGGCTCATCCTTCTGGTGGGCCGGCTCAACTATATGTGGACCAACACCGAAAGTCTGCTCATCCATCTTATTGCGGGGCTGACGGGGGCCAGCAAAGACGTGGCCGTCATTATCTTCCTGACGCTCAACACCACCCGCGCCCGCATCGACCTTGTCGAGCGCCTGGCCAAGATGGAAGGACGCCCTGCAGCGATCCGGGACCCGATTCTGCAACACACACAGCGATTGTCGCGGCTCTCGTCGATCCGGAACAAATACAACCACTGCATCTACTCGTTTGATCAGGAAAGCGGGAACCCTAAAACCATTCTGATGCGGATTGCGGATCGCAAAACGGACATCAAACTAGGCCGGGAAGACACGGTCGACGAACAGGCCATGAAAGAAATCGAGGACGTCGTAGCCCAGCTCTCAGCTGCGAACGCGGATATCTGGGCGCTGATCAAACAGCTGGGTTTCCCGGCTTGATCCGATCATCAAAAAATTGGTGCGGGCGGTGGGACTCGAACCCACACGGCACTTAGGCCTTCGGATTTTAAGTTACTGATTCCGAGATATTTTATGGCCCAATAGCACCTATTGAGGGTCCGCGAAGCCAAGAAAACAAGACATCATCGTCTCGTAGCACGTCCTGAGACCTCTCGGGACCTAACCGAAACATGGCCTGAAACATGGCCTACGGAGGCGACCAAAGATGACCACGAAACTCACGCAGACGACAGTGTCGCGGCTATCGGAAGAACATCCAGCCGGCACACAGATCTATGACAGCGAGGCGAAGGGTCTGCGCCTAGTCGTGGGCAAGCACGGCCTCTCCTACAAGCACGTCGGGCGCATCAACGACGGTACCGACCGCTACGTGTCCGTCATGATCGGCAGGACGGACGAGTTATCGCTGCGCAGCGCCAGAGAGCGCTCTGCTGAGCTACGGCTGGCGCTGCGACGCGGCACTTGACCCGAGGACCAAGAAGGTGGCTGTGCCGACCATTCAGGAGGCCCTTGAGCGGTACTTAGAAGGACGGCCCGACCTGAGTGAACGAACGGCCGCATGGTACCGTCAGAAGGTCGACGGTCCACTCGGCGGTCTCCGCAAGCTGCCAGCAGATCGAATCGACCGCGAAGCCGTTAGGTCTCTTCACGAGCGGTTGACCAAGAATTCCGGCCCCTACTCCGCGAACGGTGCCATGCGAGTGCTCAAGCTGCTGTTGAACGACGTCGCCCGGCCCCAAGATCTTCCACCGAACCCAGTCACGCGCGGCGTGCGAATGAACAAGGAGCAAGCGCGTGACTGGGCAGTTGGCCCTGATGAGTTGCCTCAGCTCTGGCGCGGATTGGATGCGATGGAAGACCGTGTTCGTCGCGCCTGCTGGCTACTGATGTTGACCACGGGTCTTCGCTCTACGAACGCACGCTCGGTGAGGTGGGAACACCTAGAGGACGAAGAGGTGTTGTTCATTCCCCGAGCCAAGTCAGGACGTAGATTTCACCTACCCTTGCCGAGATTCATGATCCAAGAGCTCGGTGAGGTGCGCGAACTGACGAAGCCGCTTGAGAGCCAATTCATTTTTCCCTCAGCAACCTCTAAGTCGGGTCACATCGAGCAGATGGTTCGGTTAAAGTCATTTCCCTATGCGCCGCACCAGATGCGCCATACTTATCGAACACATGCGCTGGAGGCTGGCGTGGACTTTCAGTCGGTAACGATGCTGATGGACCATGCCAACACCCATATCTCCTTCAACTACGTGACACGAGCCCATTTGAGTAGTCATTTGCGCGAGTGTCAGGAGCGAATCTGCGCGCGTTTTCTAACTTATCGAGGAACCAATCAAAATCCTCCTCCAAACTCGGAGCTTTGAACGGTTGACCACTCCGCTCTCTGTCTTAAGCTAGACGCATTCAAAAGGAATTGTCAGTGCCGAGCACCGAGCCATCATCCGGTCTTAGAGAGCTTATTCGAACAATAGGCCGAGATATTGTAATCCTATGGATTGCATGCCTTGCGATTTTTACAGTTTATTTGGAAGTCAAAGACGCATTCAAAGAGCGGGTCGCTATACAAGCGTCATTTAATACTATGAGCATCATTCGCGCATTTAATCGTTTAAAAGAAGAAGACGTGGCGACTGAAGCTCATTTCAGAGAGTGGTACTTTGGCAGTACAATGAAATTAGAGCTATTTGATGAGTACTTTGATCGCGACATATCCGATCTTGCTCCCCAACATGGATATTTCTTCATTATAAGTGTAGCCGATTTTCCAACTGGAAACATTTGCAATCTACTGATGCATCCGCGTACTGGAATCGAAAGTAGAATGCACGATAAAATCGAGTGGATAGTCGAGCCCAATTCAGACTGCTTGGGCGATCCAGTTTATCGCGTTTTTCCCTCTACATTGGTTTATGCGCCAGAAAACAATACTGATAGGCTTACGGTCAAAGAGGTGTATTTTAACAAAATTTGGTTCACTGAACTGGATAACTTCGTCCCGTCCTTTCCTGATTTATTCGGTAAACCATTCAATTACTGCGATCTAACCGAATACTGTCGAAATGACTCTTTCGAATTAACTCCCGCAGACTCAAACTTAGCCTATTATTCAGATGAACGGATGCATGACGAATTCAAGATTGATATTGTTTCACTTCTTACGCCAGTATTCAAAGCAAGAGTAGGTAAAGAAGTTATCGATACTCATAATAACGCCGAACCTCTTTCACAACAAGAATTCGCTGACGCTTGGGATCGAGAACAAGCAAAACTCACATTCTTTAATTCCAGAAGTAGTTCCAAGTTTCTGGAACAGGATGTTCGAACACTAGCTATTCCATTCATAGCCATTTTGGTGGTGCTATACCTCGTCAACAGCATTACAGTGCGCGCGTATCAAGTCAAATTTTCGGAACCTGCGTATGTTGCCTCTAAGGGTCTGCTACTGGGTCCAGTTGCAATTTGGAACATCCCACACATGACCCTCAAAGTTGCAATGATATTCTCTCCTCTATTCGCAACCGTTTTGGTCGGATTGATTTTTCAAGATATTTTTCGGCTACCCTTGAATTCTAATGTCTTCGTCAACCCTTTAGACGGCATGACTTTGGAAACAACTCCCAGAGTCGAAGCAGGGCGATCAATACTTTTTCATAACCTACCGTTAGTTTTCTTTAATGTGACACTCTTACTTTGGGCACTGGCACTGTTTTCCTCGCTTGCGGCCACGATCCTTCTAGCGCGTGCTGCGTTTGATTTACCAAAAATCCGGTGTTCATTTTCCGGTGGCCTTCTGAAGCTACGCAGCCTTTTTTCAGGCATGATCTCTGAGGTCTTAAAAATGTTCAGTGGCTCCAAAAAACGAAAACGTTGAGCCTCACGGCACATGATTTGCCCAACCCTTAGGCTATTTCAAAAAAGCACCCACGCTACTGAGCGGCTTCGAAATAGTGGTAGTTCGCGTACAAGATGCTTTGATCGCAACGAAAGTATACCCCGACCGCTGGATTTGTGCTACCTGTTCCTAGACTGCTTAATGTTTGCGAGATTGTCATGAGCGACCCCAGATTGACTATTGCGTTTAGTTTCATTGAAGAAATTATGCAAAACCTCTCCGCGAAAGATAAGGTGCGGCTTTTGATAGGGTTGCTCAATGCAGGCGACCCCGGCAGTTCGTCTCTAATAATGGTACCCACTGTCTGACGTCAGCCCTTATGGGTCCAAATAGGGTCATTTGCTAAGAGAGTGTTTGTCGCTCATCGTCACCACCGAGGAGTGGAAGATGA